>NZ_LMIH01000034.1:0-339 GCF_001428645.1 Acidovorax sp. Root217 | reverse complement strand
CGGTCAGAAGGGGGTGGGAGCGGGCTCCATACGGGCCATTGCTTCGCTCGGCCTGTGGTCCTTCGCTGCGCTCGGCTCGCCAGGGCGGCTGCGCCGTCCGTCGGCAGCGCGCACCTCGCGCGTCCCCGACCCCAGGCGCAACTGCGCAGCAGCAGCCGTGTGGTACCCGCTCCCCACCCCTTCTGGCTGCGCCGGGAAGCGCAGGAGCTGGGGTGGGCGTGTGTGCCGAAGGACACACACGCTTCGTCATCTGAATTGCCGCAGCTGTTTGAGCGGAGTTCGAAGAACGCAGCGAGTTCTGCGGCACCACCCCAGGCCCGAGCATCGCAGGTTGCCCCC
>NZ_LMIH01000033.1:0-1259 GCF_001428645.1 Acidovorax sp. Root217 | reverse complement strand
CTTTTCCTTGCTGCCCAAAGCCCGGCCACCGGAGACGATGATCTTGGCGGCGGTCAGCTCGGGGCGGTCGCTCTTGGCGATCTCGCTGCCCACGAAGGTGCTCTTGCCCGTATCCGCCGTGGCGGCGGAGGTTTCGGTGGCGGCACTGCCACCGGATGCTGCTGCCGGGTCAAAGCCCGTGGTGCGCACGGTGATGACCTTGGTGGCATCGCTGCTCTGCACGGTGGCAATCGCGTTGCCGGCGTAGATGGGGCGCTCGAAGGTGTCGGGGGAGATCACCTTGGTGATGTCGCTGATCTGGGCCACATCGAGCTTGGCGGCCACGCGGGGCGCCACGTTCTTGCCGCTGGCGGTCGCGGGGAACAGGATGTGGCTGTAGTTGGCAGCAATGGCCAGGACTTGCGCGGCCACGTTCTCGGCCAGGCCGTGTTCGAGACCTGGGGCATCGGCATGGATGACCTTTGCCACACCGGCGATTTGTCCGGCAGCGGCTGCAGCAGCACCGGCATTGTGGCCGGCGATCAGCACGTGCACGTCGCCACCGCAGGCAATGGCGGCGGTCACGGTGTTGAGCGTTGCGCCCTTGATGGCGGCGTTGTCGTGTTCTGCAATAACGAGTACGGTCATTTGGTGTTCTCCTTATTGTTCAGATGACTTTGGCTTCGTTCTTGAGCTTGTCGACCAGGGCGGCCACGTCGGCCACCTTGACGCCGGCGCCGCGCTTGGCGGGCTCGGTCACCTTGAGGGTCTTGAGGCGGGGGGTGACATCCACACCCAGGTCTTCGGGCTTGACGATATCCAGCTGCTTCTTCTTGGCCTTCATGATGTTGGGCAAGGTGACGTAGCGGGGCTCGTTCAGGCGCAGGTCGGTGGTGATGACTGCGGGCAGGGTCAGGGCCAGGGTTTCCAGGCCGCCGTCGACTTCGCGGGTCACGCTGACCTTGTCGGCAGACAACTCCACCTTGCTGGCGAAGGTGGCCTGGGGCAGGTCGGCCAGGGCCGCCAGCATCTGGCCGGTCTGGTTGGCATCGTCGTCGATGGCCTGCTTGCCCAGGATCACGAGGCCTGGCTGCTCTTTGTCGACCAGGGCTTTGAGGATCTTGGCCACGGCCAGGGGTTGCAGTTCGACGTCGGTTTCCACCAGGATGGCGCGGTCGGCGCCGATGGCCATGGCGGTGCGCAGGGTTTCCTGGCATTGGGCCACGCCGCAGGAGACGGCGATGACTTCGGTCACCAGGCCTTTTTCTTTCAGGCGCACG
>NZ_LMIH01000032.1:0-1159 GCF_001428645.1 Acidovorax sp. Root217 | reverse complement strand
CACGTCAACGTGGGCACGATCGGCCACGTGGACCATGGCAAGACGACCCTGACGGCGGCCATCGCCACGGTGCTGTCTTCCAAGTTCGGCGGCGAAGCCAAGGCATACGACCAGATCGACGCAGCACCTGAAGAAAAGGCCCGCGGCATCACGATCAACACCGCACACGTGGAATACGAAACGGCCAACCGCCACTACGCCCACGTGGACTGCCCAGGTCACGCCGACTATGTGAAGAACATGATCACCGGCGCAGCCCAGATGGACGGCGCCATTCTGGTGTGCTCGGCCGCAGACGGCCCCATGCCCCAGACCCGTGAGCACATCCTGCTGGCCCGCCAGGTGGGTGTTCCTTACATCATCGTGTTCCTGAACAAGTGCGACATGGTTGACGACGAAGAGCTGCTCGAACTCGTCGAAATGGAAGTGCGCGAACTCCTGGACAAATACAACTTCCCAGGCGACGACACCCCGATCATCCGCGGTTCCGCCAAGCTCGCCCTGGAAGGCGACAAGGGTGCCCTGGGTGAAGAAGCCATCATGAAGCTGGCCGACGCACTGGACAACTACATCCCCACGCCAGAGCGCGCTGTGGACGGCGCCTTCCTGATGCCTGTGGAAGACGTGTTCTCGATCTCTGGCCGCGGCACCGTCGTGACCGGCCGTATCGAGCGCGGTATCGTCAAGGTCGGCGAAGAAATCGAAATCGTCGGCATCAAGGACACCGTCAAGACCACCTGCACCGGCGTGGAAATGTTCCGCAAGCTGCTGGACCAAGGCCAGGCTGGCGACAACGTTGGCCTGCTGCTGCGCGGCACCAAGCGTGAAGACGTGGAACGCGGCCAAGTGCTGTGCAAGCCCGGCTCGATCAAGCCACACACCCACTTCACGGCTGAAGTGTATGTGCTGAGCAAGGACGAAGGCGGCCGCCACACCCCGTTCTTCAACAACTACCGTCCCCAGTTCTACTTCCGCACGACCGACGTCACCGGCGCCATCGAGCTGCCAGCGGACAAGGAAATGGTCATGCCAGGCGACAACGTGTCGATCACTGTGAAGCTGATCAACCCCATCGCCATGGAAGAAGGCCTGCGCTTCGCCATCCGTGAAGGCGGTCGTACCGTCGGCGCCGGCGTCGTGGCCAAGATCATCGCCTAAT
>NZ_LMIH01000031.1:0-1138 GCF_001428645.1 Acidovorax sp. Root217 | reverse complement strand
GGCGGATTCAAAACTGAAGTGCAACACCTGCCACCCTGTAAGGTCCGCAGATGCACAACCCCTCCCGCTCCAGCCACTACAGCCAACTGCAGCCCGAAGACCGAGTCACCATTGCCAGCCTGAAGCAGCAGAACTTCAGCGTGCGGGCCATCGCAAGGCAACTTCTGCGCTCACCGGCCACCATCAGCCGGGAGCTGGTGCGCAACGGCCATCCATCGGGCCATCCATCGGACTATGGCAGCGTCAAGGCGCAGAGCCTTTGCCTACAGCGCAGGCGCGCTGGTAGGCCCGCAGTCAAGCTGCACGCTGACTCCATCCTGTGGGCCCTGGTGGGCCATTTGCTGCGGCTTCACTGGTCGCCCGAGCAGATTGCCCTGACACTGGCACGCTTGCATCCCAAAGGCCATGAGCACCGAGTGTCACACGAGACCATCTACAACTGCATCTATGCCATGCCCGTGGGCGAGCTGCGCAAAGAACTGATCGCCACCTTGCGCCACGCCCACAACAAGCGCGTGCCGCGCAGCAAGGGCAAGGACCGCAGGGGCCAGATCCCGGACATGCTGAGTATTCACGTACGCCCGCCAGAGATCGAAGACCGCCAGTTCCCCGGGCACTGGGAAGGCGACTTGATCAAGGGCGAAGGCAATGCCAGTGCAGTAGGGACGTTGGTGGAGCGCACCAGCCGATTGGTCATGCTGGTCAAGCTCCCTGAGTTCAAGCCGGCCAGTGCTGCCAACGTCTTGCAGGGCTTCACGGACAAGCTGCTGGGCATTGCCCAGCCGATGCGCCTGAGCATGACGTACGACCAGGGTCGGGAGATGAGCATGCACAAGAAACTCAGCGAGCAAACCGGCATAGCGGTGTACTTCTGCGACCCGCACAGCCCCTGGCAAAGGGGCTCCAACGAGAACATGAATGGCCTGGTGCGCCAGTATCTGCCCAAGGGAACGGACCTGAGCATCTACAGCCAGGAGCAACTCGATGCGATAGCCGATGAGATCAATAACCGCCCCAGAAAGGGGCTGGGGGTACGATCACCGCTGGCTGTGTACCGCGAGTTGCTGATCAACAACCCGCAGCACTCCACCCTTGTTCATTGAAATCCAGGGTGTTGCGCTTCGCTTTTGAATCCGCC
>NZ_LMIH01000030.1:0-1045 GCF_001428645.1 Acidovorax sp. Root217 | reverse complement strand
GGCCAGCACATGCAGGCTCATCTCGGTGCCCACGTGCTTGAGGGTCTTCATCAGGAAGTGCGTTGAGCCCATCCAGTGCTTGAGCGTTCCGAAGACATGCTCCACGGTGGACCTGCGCAATGTCATCGCCTCGGGGTTGCTGTCCAGCCGTTGCTGAACGCGCTCCAGCACTTCTTCGTGCTCCCATCGCCGGACACGTCGGTATTTGCTGGTGGTGCATTGCTCGCGCAGCGGGCAGTGCGGGCAGGCACTTGACCAATAGATGCTCAGGCTCAAGCCTTTCTCGACCGTTCTGAACCGATGGATCGCACGCTCGCCTGCAGGGCACTGGTACTCGTCATCCTTGGCGATGTAGATGAAGTCGCCTTTGTCGAAGCGCCCCTGGGCCTTCGCGTTCGATGTCATCGGCTTGGGCACGAAGGTCGTGATGCCCGAGTCTTCGCAGGCCTTGAGCTGTGGTCCACTGAAGTAGCCTCGGTCGGCGAAGGCCTGCAGGTTCTCGCCTCCCATGGCCTGGTCTGCGGCACAGGCCATGTTGTGCAGCTGTGCCCGGTCATTGCCCACGTTCGTGACCTCGTGCGCGACGATCAGGTGGTGCTTGGCATCGACAGCGGTCTGCACGTTGTAGCCCACCAGGCCCGATCCCTTGGCCTGGGTGGCCATCGAACGTGCATCGGGGTCGGTGAGTGAGACCTGGCCATCGGGCAGGCTCTTCAACTGCTCCTTGAGCCCATCGAGTTGGCGCATCTGGTCGCGCAGCTTTTTTAGCTTCTCCTGCAGTCGTTCTGTCTTGGCTTCGACCTCTGCCGGCTGCGTGCGGTCTGCGGTCTCCAGCGCGTCCAGGTAACGCTGGATGCTCTGCTCGATCTGCTGCTGGCGGGCCTCGATCTTGCCGGTCGTGAAGTTGCGATCACGGCTGTTGACGGCCTTGAACTTGCTGCCGTCGATGGCCACGATGGCCTGTGAGAAGAGGTTCAACTGTCGGCACATGGCGATGAAGCGCTTGCAGACGTTGCGGATGCCGGTGCCATTGCTTCGACGGAAG
>NZ_LMIH01000029.1:48905-99999 GCF_001428645.1 Acidovorax sp. Root217 | reverse complement strand
TGCTGCGGGATGGGGCCGGCCCGTATGCTCGTCGGGTGTTTCCACACAGCCTCGGCCCAAAGCGGCCTTTGCGCAGCTGACCGGAGTGACCGCTTTGCAGCGATTGCTGACATCCAAACCGTGCCATCTGAGGCGTACTATCGGGCAAGAGCTGCCGCTGGCGGTTTGAGAAAGCACTCGCCGAATGTTTGCATTCACTGGCGGCAGCAGGCCCTGAGTTCGCATGACGAGTCAAGCGCCTTAGGCTTCGCTCCATTTGCCATACGGTTTACAGCGTCGCGTATCGCGTTTGGGCGACAGCGCGGCTCATCTATCCGCGAGCTTCAGGGTATCTGGTCACAACTATGCCGAGCACTCTGCGATTAGTCCTCTGAACCAAAAGCTGGGCGGGATGCGAGTCATTGCGTCGATGCCAAATCAGGTCGATACGATTTCAGGCAATGCGATCGAAGGCTGAAAAAACGCCAACCGGCGACCAGCCGGCGCCGGGCATGATCGTCCGCCGTTGTTAGGCTAGCCGCCTTGCGGCCACCGCTTCAGGACGAGCGCGTCTTGCCGATAACCAGAAGGTTACGATGAAAAGCCTCCTCGCTCTGCTGCTGGTCAGCGCCTGCTTCCAGGCGCAGTCCGCCAACCTGCCTCCCTGCGACAAGGCGGTGCGTTTCAGTGCGGCTTGGTTCGCCGACCCGGAAGTGGACAACGCCAAATCGGCAGCCGAACTGACGAAGATCGGCGCGGGCGCCAGCCGCAGCGGTACGCAACTCGGCCACGTCGTTGTCGAGACCAAGCTGGCGGTGATGCCGCAGACCGGTTGCCAGGGCGTCGTCGTGCGGCTGGATTACATCAAACCGGTGCTGCGCGTGGCCAGCGAGATCCCGCCGGGCAGCTGTGCCTATGCGCATGTGATGAAACACGAGCAGACGCATGTGCGCATTCACCGCGACATCGCGCGGCAGTTCCGCGAGCTGGACTATCCCTGGGCCTCGGGCGGCCACAGCGCGGGCATCCTGGTCTACGCGAAACAGGAACTCGACCGCCTGATGCAAGCCCAGGTGATGTTCGACAACCCCGAGGAATACGCCAGCAATTTCAGCGCGTGCGGTGGTGAGATCGCGCGGCTGGTGAAGCCCGCGGCGTCTACCAAGTCGGGGCAGACACCGGGTTGAGGCAACCGCCTTCCGCGAAGGCTGATTGGTCGCGCCTTGGGCTGGACCAGACTGATGCCGACGGTCAGGCTTGCTGCCGCCGAGACCGGAGTGAGCCACCGCGCCGACCTTCGACTGCGCCACTTGTTCGCGCCCATGCCCTGTATTACCCAAGAAGGCGACTCAGCGAAGCTGACCAAACAGATGCTCGTCGTCCGCGACCTGGGAATGTCCACGAGGGCCGATCTGCGTGTCCAGTTCACGCCGAAGAATCGAATTCGCACAGACTGTCCTGCAGTGACCGAAATGCGCAACTGGGGGAGGCGTTCGCAACTGGCGCCAGCGGCTGGCGGTTGAACACGTCTAGAAAAGGTCCTGCTGTGCCGATGTCAAGGTGGCAAAGCTCTCGCCCAGCGGCTGCAAAATGGCGTCTGCAATCGGCTGCAGTTGCTTGGTGAGGTAGTGCCCGTAGTCGATGGGCGAATGGCGCGCTTCCAGCGGTTCCGGCCCGTTGCGGGTCATGACGTAGCGGATCCAGCCGCCGCTCTGGTACTGCTGGGGGCGATTCATGCGGGTGTTGTACTCGTCGGCCATGCGCGCCGCGCGCACCTGCGGGGGCACGTTGGCCACGTAAGCATCCAGGCGGTGGCGCAGGCGCTTGCGGTAGACGAGCAGGTCGTCCTTGTCGCCGGCCAGCGTGGCCTGCGCGTAGTCGGCCACGAACTCGCGGTAGGGCGCGCCCTGGAACACGCGCGAGAGCAGCCCTTCCTGGAACTGCCGGGCCAGGGGCGTCCAGTCGCTGCGGGCCATCTCCAGGCCGCGGTAGACCATCTCCTCCTTGCCCTGGGTGTCCACGCTCAGGCCGGCGTAGCGCTTCTTGCTGCCCACGTCCGACCCGCGGATGGTGGGCATGAAGAACTTCTTGTAGTGCGTGTCGAATTCGATTTCGAGGTGGTTGTCGAGGTTCTGTTCGTCGCGCAGCCTGCTTGTCCACCAGGCGTTGATGTCCTTGACCAGCTCCGCTGCCACGGCGTGCGCCTCGGCGTTGGTGTGGGTGCGCCCGAGCCAGATGAAGATCGAGTCGGTATCGCCGTAGATCGCCTGGTACCCGCGCTTCTCGACGAACTCGCGGGTGAGCTTGACCATCTCATGGCCGCGCAGGGTGATCGCTGAAATCACCTGCGGGTTGAAGAAGCGGCATTCCGACGCCCCCAGCACCCCGGCAAAGGAGTTCATCACCAGCTTGAGCGCCTGGGACAGGGGCTCGTTTTTCGCGCGCTTGGCCTCGTCGCGCGCGCGCCAGAGGGTGGTGACGATCTCGGGCAGGCAGTGCCTGTCGCGCGAGAAGCGCGTGCCCAGCGGGCCCTGGATGAGCGGTGCCGCATCGCTGGCGTGCATGCCTTCCACGTACCCCACCGGGTCGACCAGGAAGGTGCGGATGATCGAGGGGTACAGGCTCTTGTAGTCGAGCACCACCACAGAGTCGTAGAAGCCGGGCTTCGAGTCCATCACGTAGCCGCCGGGCGACGATTGGCCCTCTATCTCGCCCACATTGGGCGCCACATAGCCCAGGCGGTGCATGCGCGGCAGGTAGTGGTGGCTGAACGCGGCGATGGAGCCGCCGAAGTGGTCCATCTGCAGGCCGGTGGTGTGGGCGCGCTCCATCGCAAACTGCAGCAGCCGCGTTTTCTCGAAGATGCGCAGCACCAACTCGCAATCGCGGATGTTGTAGGTGGCCAGCGCGGGCTTGTCGTGCTGGTAGCGCCGCTCGATCTCGGCCATCTTGTCGTACTCGTCGCCGATCTCCTTGCCTTCGCCAAGCAGTTGCTGCGAGACGTTCTCGAGGCTGAACGAAGAAAAGCTCCACACCGCGGCGCGCAGCGCCTCGATGCCGTCGATGACCACGCGGCCGGGCATGGGCGCGAAGAGGTAGCCCTGCTTGCCCGGGTGCGTGCGCCAGGCGATGGGCCGGCGCTCGCGGCCCATCAGCAGCGGCGTGGCGCATTCATCGGCGGTCTTTTGCAGCACGCGCAGGTCGAACTGGATCACGTTCCAGCCGATGAGCACGTCCGGGTCGTTGCGGGCCACCCAGTCGTTGAGGTGGTCGATCATGGCCTTGCGGGTGGGGCAGTAGACAAGCGCAAAGGCTGCGGGCTCCGCAGACTCGGAAGGATGCTCATTGGGCGGCTCGCCCAGCATGTACACCACGCGCTCGGCCATGCCGTCGAGCGCAATGGAGTACAGCGCCTGGTGCTGGCTGGTCTCGATGTCCAGCGACACGACCTTCAGCGCCGGCCGGTAGTCGGGCGCAGGCGCCAGCCTGCAGTCCACGCGGGCGCCGTTCTCGGTGCGCCCGCCCTCCACCAGCACGCCGGCGGTGATGAAGCGCTCCATCAGGTAGCGCTCGTGCGGGCGCACATCGGCTTCGAGAAGGGAGATGCCCAGCTGCTGCAGCGACCTTGCCAGGCGCCCCAGCTGGCGAAAGTGCTTGGCATAGACCCCGATCACGGGCTCGTGCTGAAAGCTCTTGAGGTCGAGCGCCCGCAGCTCGACATCCGGCAGGGCCATGAGCTGGGCGTCCACTGTGCCCTTGTGCCGCGCCTCGACAAAGGCCACCGAGGTTTGGCCGGTCAGCAGCACCTTCAGCGGCCCGGTGTCCGTCGCCAGCCAGTATTCGATTTCGGTGCCCGCAGGTGTGTCCCGCCAGTTGCGCGTGAGGATGAAACCCTTCATTTGGATGGATGGCGCACGGGGAGGCAGACAGGGGGGCAGAGGGGCGGGCAGACTTGGGTGCTGATTCTCGCCGAAGGAGGGGTGAGACGCACCGGCTGCGTCAGCTTGTTCTGGCCGTGGCCGCAGCGTTGCGCTTATCCTGCTGGCTTTGCGAGATCCATTTGCGGGGGAAAACACCATGCGGCTGCTTCAGCGGGGAATCACGGCGCTCATTCTTGGCCTGGCCGCCGTCGCGCCATCGGTTGCCGGTGAGGCCAAGGAAAGCCACAGCGCGCGCCCCGGTCTTTTCTTCGCATGGCTGTCGCCCGATGATGGATCGGTGGTGGTGCAGTTCGACGATCCCGCCTATGTCCGGGCGCTGGCGCGCCACTGCAATGCGGGCGGTGGTGTCTTTTCCACCCAGACCGGCGTGAAGTACCAGTGCAAGATGGAGGTGCCCAAGAACGCTTCGGGGCAGGAGCAATGGGATTCGGCAGAAGCCTCGGTGCAGGGCGAATCGCCCAAGTCGGATACGCGGCAGTTCGGGCTTTTTTCCATGGCGCCTTTGCGCGCCACCAGGTGGGCTACGCGCCGTATCTCTGCACCGGAAGTGGAGGCCATTGCGGCGCTGCTGCGCTCAGATACCAAGCGGTTTGGCGCGGTGCAGCGGCAATTGAAGCTCGCCACGGCATCGGTGGTGAGCCAGCCTGGCAGCCCAACCCTGGCCATCGTCGTTCCCGGGCGGGTGGTGGAGGATCGCGCCGCGTTCTACCATGCGCGCAGGCACCATGTGTTCACCAAGAACGGCAGCGGCGTTTCGTATCTTGGCGAGGTACCCGGCAAACCCGTCAGCTTTGCCGATATCGACCAAGCCACCGACCTGCCAGGGCTGGTGGTCAGCGAGGGCTGCGACGGCTGGTGCATCACCCTCTGGAGCCTGGCCGGCGGGCTGCGGCAGGTGGGGCGGTTCGGGGGGCATTGAAGCCCTCCTACGGATTTGCCTTCAACCGTCTAACTTCGTTGGTCCGCCTTGCCGTGCTACAGCACTGCCTTGTCGCCTTTGGTCCGTAGCCCTTGGCTTCTCAGCTGCTGTAGCGGATGCCGGTATAGAGTTCGGGAGAGACCACTTTCGCATCGTTCGACCAAGGGTCTTCGACCACTGCTTCGCCGTTCCTGACGACTGCCAGCAGTGCCTGGAACGATGGCGAGAATTCGCGTTGTTCGAGCATCGCCTTGATTCGCGCCACGAAGCGCGTGCGGGGGCTGTCTTCGCCTTCTGCTTGCTGGTCGAAATGAAAGATGCGGTACACCGCGATCAGCAGCAGTTCCCGCCATGCCGCTTTGCTAGAAACTTCCTCCCGTGCGCAGAAGTGGTACCAGACCTCCAGCGGCCGCTCGTACTGGAACAGCATGTCGCGGGCGCCGGGCGCCAGGGCTTTTGGCGACGCCAGCCATTTGCTCATGGTCCACAATTGGTCCAGATCGAGAGGTAGGGGCAGCAGAGGAAACTCCTCAAAATCCACCGGGTAGCGGGGCGCTTTGAAGGAATAGGTGTTGCGTGTCACGGGCAAGCGCACGTGGCGCTGGGTGACGTCCTCGGGCCACATCAGATTGAACAGGCGCTCGTTGCTGTCGTCCGTGTGCGCAACGATCACCTTGCAGTCCGCGTAAGGTTCCCGCGCCTGGGCAAGGTGCACCATCGATTGCGGTATCTCCCTTTCCAGTTCGGATTGCTGGAACATGTGGGTGCCGCCCGTAGCGGGCAGAACGAGGCCTATGCGCAAGCACAGTTCGGTGAAACCCATCAACCGGTCGGCTGGCAACGCATGGGGGTTGTCCATGAACATGTCGCGCAAGGGGCGCAGCACCGCATCGTCCTTGCTGGGGTGCAGGTACAGAAAGAGCATCAGGTCCAGATGCCGTGTCGTGGAACTCCGGTTCCAGTCGTGCAGCTTCTCCCATTCAGGCAGCGTGCCCTTGAGAAAGTACCTCTTGATGATGGCCCTGGCCTTCTTGTTCTTGTCCAGCAGGTACAGCAGCGGCTCTATCTCCAGCCATTGGAGAGTGCGTTCTGCCATCCATGCCTTGTCGGTGGTTTTCCAGTGGCTCGCATCAAAGCCGTCAAAATATCCCAAGTCGTTCTCCCTTGTTTTTTTGATCATGCAACATGGCTGGTGTGCTGCGGATCATAGGCAGGGTTCGCGCTGGATCGCTGGACAAACTGTCCAGTCGGATGCCCCCATGTGTTGATCCACGGCGCGCGCGTGGCGCGCTTTCGGAGGAGTTTATGGATCTGATGAAGTTGATGCGCAGCCTGGAGGAGTTTGTCTTCGAGGCGATCGCGCTGCTGTTCTTCTACCCCCGAACGCTGCTGCGGATTGTCTTCAAGCCCCTGCAGGCCATGGAGTACGCCGAGCAGGAAGAGGCCTCGGACAAGCCCCTGGCCTACGATGACGCGGTGAGCCCGCCCTTGCTGCTGTTGATCACACTGCTGCTTACCAACGGGGTGGCGATGGCTTTGCACGTTGCACAGGCGTCGGACGCTCCGCCTCTGGCCAAGGAACTCCTGGACTCGCCGCAGAACCTGCTTCTTTTTCGCAGCCTGCTTTTCAGCCTTGTCCCGCTGACGGCCGCGGTGCTGCTGTTGCGAAGGCGAAGGCAGGCAGCATCCCGCACGACGTTGCGGCCGCCCTTCTTCGCACAGTGTTACCTGACATCGCCGTTCGCGCTGGTCGTTTCGCTGGGCCTCATCGCGACGCAAATGCCTGGGCGGGGCTTTGGCATGGCGGGAGGGGTTGCGTGCGCGATGGCATTCGTATGGATGGTAGGCATTCAGGCCGCGTGGTTCAGGGCCAAGTTGGGCGTTGGACGCCTGGCCGCGCTGGGAATGGGTCTTGGGCTGTTGGTGTGGGCATGCGCCTGGGTGCTCGTCGCTGCAGTGTTGGTTGCGATTTTTTGACCGCCTGGCTGCAGGAGAGCGCATGCGCATTCAACCCCGTTGGTGGATCGGTCTGGGCGTGTACTTTGCCTATATGGGCTGGGTTTTCGCTGCATGGACTTACCTGGGCATCGACTATGCAGCGCTGGGTTCGCAGGCGAACCTGCTGCGGGGCGTCATCGTGCCACTGGGCATTGCGGCCATCGTGCTGTGCGCCTTCAATGGGCTGGCAGGGTGGTGGCCTCAGGCGACCCGCGAACCACCGCTGCGCCAGCCGGTATTCCTGGCCGCAGTGCTGGTGCCCATGCTCGGGTTCATCGGCATGAACCTGTACAGCACGGCCTGGGCGGCAATCGGCATGGAACACGTGCTGGTGCTGGCCGCCGCCATGCTGCTGGTGGGCTTCTGCGAAGAAATGGTCCACCGCGGCATTCTGCTGGTGGGCCTGCGCCACTCGCTGCGGTCCGAGGCGTGGGTGTGGTTCTGGTCGAGCGCGCTGTTTGGCCTGCTGCACGCCACCAACGCCTTCTTCGGCCTGGGCGCGGCGGCCCTGGTGCAGGTCGTTCTGGCCTTTTGCGCGGGCACGGGGCTGTACCTCGTGCGCCGGCTCACCGGCAGCCTGTGGGTGGCGATGGCTTTGCACGCCCTGTGGGATTTTTCGAGCATTGCCCAGGGTCTGGGGAAGGGCCCCCAGAGCCTTGGCGCGCTCGTCTTTCTGGGTGGCACCTATGTGGCTTCGATCGCCGTGGTGGTGCTTGTGCTTCGCCGTGGAGCGGGAGCTGAAGCCAGCGTGAAACCCTGATTCGGGATACCGGCAGGGGCCACCCTCAGGAAGCAGCAATGCCAGCCCTGGGCGGGGATGGCGCTACTGCGGCACCAGCCCCGCAGCCTTCACCAACTCTGCATGGACCTTGATCTCTTGCGTGATCGCGTCCTTGAGCTGCTGGCTGGTGCCGGGTGCCACTTCCATCCCGCTGGCGGCCAGCTTGGCCTTGATGTCGGCATCGGCCAGCGCGGCGTGCGCGGCGCGCTGCAGCCGGTCGATGATGGGCTGGGGCGTCTTGGCGGGGGCGAGCAGGCCGACCCAGGCCGAGAGGTTCATCTCGGGCGCGCCAGCTTCCGCCATGGTGGGGGTCTGCGGCAGGGTGGCCGTGCGCTGCGCAGCCATCAGGCCGAGGGCATGCAGCTTGCCGGACTGGATGTGCGGCAGGGCCTCGGGCAGCACGGCAAACAGCATGTCCACCGTGCCGGCCAGGGCGTCGTTAATGGCCGGGGCCCCGCCCTTGTAGGGCACGTGCAGCAGGTCGGTCTTGGTGCGGGTGGTGAACATCAGCCCCGCCAGGTGCTGCGGGCTGCCATCGCCTGAGGAGGCGTAGGTCAGCTTGCCCGGCGCGGCCTTGGCGGCGGCCAGCACGGCGGCCACGGTAGGAAACTTCTGCTTGTCCTTGACCACCAGCACCATGGGCTGGTTCACGAACTTGGTGATGGGCACGAAGTCGGCCTCGGGGTCGTAGGGCAGGGTCTTGAAGATGCTCTTGTTGGTGGTGAGGAACGAGGCGGGCGAGACCATCAGCGTGTAGCCATCGGGCGCGGCGCGCGATACCAGCGGCGTGCCGATCTGCCCCGACGCACCGGCCTTGTTGTCGACCACGAAGGGCTGGCCGAGCTCGGCCGCCATCTTCTGCGTGACCACGCGGGCAATCATGTCGGCGCTGCCGCCGGCGGGCAGGGCCACGATGACCTTGATGGGGCGGTCGGGGTAGACGGCGCCTTGGGCGAAGGCGGTGGTGGCGGCGGCTGGCGCGAGCAGGGCGCAGGCGAGGGTGGACATCAGGCTTCGGCGTTGCATGGTGCTGGGTTCCTCAGAAAATAGGGCGAATGAAATGGGCGTGTGCGATGCGCATCTTCATGCAAGTCCTGTACCAGCGCACCTTGTCTGGCTGGGGCGCGGCGCCCCGCCACTCGGGCTTGCAGGCCGCTCGGCGCCGTCCCGTCGATCGGGGGGCCGCCAGATCAGCCTGCCTGCGCTGGTGTTGCGGATGCCGGTACCAGGCGATCAAGTACGGCCCTGGCGCTGGCGAAATCGAGGTTCGCCATGTGGCGTTGCAGGGCGGCCAGGTGGTCGCCCCCCAATTGCGCGCTGAGCGCGAGTTCGAGCCTGTGGGCGCAATCGAGCGCATCGAGGTCGTGGGTGTCCAATAGGTGCTGGAGCTGCATGATTTGCTCCCAGGCGCCTGGTGCCAGCGGCACGGCATTTGCGCCGGGGGCTGCAGGGCCGGGCGCCGTGCAGCCATCGCGGTCCGAGTGCCACTGCCCCGCGATTTCCTGCATCTGCGCCGCCAGCAGAGTGATGCCTTCCGTGTGGCCGTTGCGTGCCGAGGCCTCCGCCTGCGAGGCCAGGGCGTGCATCTGTTCGGCCCCCACGGTGCCGGCCATGCCCTTGATGTCGTGCAGCAGTGCGGCCAGTTCCGGCGCGGCAGGTGGCCGTGCCTCTGTGCCGTGCGCCGGTGTCGCTGTATCCAGCAGCCTGCCCACCGCGCCCAGCGTTTCCGAAATCCGGCGCAGCATCTGCCACAGCAAGGGGGCTGAGCCCTGGAGCCGCGAGAACGACTGCTGGGCGGATACGCCCTCGACGCTCGGCCAGCCGACGGGCGCCTCGGCAGCCGGGGGTGGCGTGTGCGGGCCGGCCAGACCTTCATGGCCCGGCAGGTGGCGGCGAATGGTCCTGACCAGCATCGGCGGATCGAATGGCTTGCCGATGATCGCGTTCATCCCCGCGACCAGGGCCTCTTCTCGCTCTGCGGAGGAGACCCCCGCCGTCAGGCCGATGACGGGCAGCTGCGCCAGGCCCAGGGTGGTGCGTATCTGGCGGGTGGCATCCAGGCCGTCGAGCACCGGCATGTGCACATCCATCAGCACCGCGTGAAAGCGCTGCGGTTGCAGCGCCAGCAGGTCGAGCGCGGCCTGGCCATGCCGGGCCACGCTGACCTGCGCGCCCTCGCTGGTCAGGATGCGGGCCGCTACCTCCTGGTTCAGCTCGTTGTCGTCCACTACCAGCAGCGAGACCCCGCGCAGCCCCTGCCCCTCGGCAAGCGGTGCGTCGGGTTCGGTAGCTGGCTGGCTGCCTGTCGACCGATAAAGGGGCAGTGCCACCAGGAACTGGCTGCCCTGGCCGATTTCGCTGCGCAGCTCGATGTGTCCGTCCATCAGGTCCACCAACTGCTTGACGATGGACAGGCCCAGCCCGGTGCCCCCAAAGCGGCGGGTGGTGGACGTGTCCGCCTGCACGAAGGGCGCGAACAGCCGCTGCCGGGATTCCTCTGAGATCCCGATGCCGGTATCGCTGACCAGGAAGCGGACCTCCGTGCTGTCGCCAGCCCGTTCCTGAAAGCGCACTGTGAGCCGCACTTCCCCCCGGTCGGTGAACTTCACCGCATTGCTCAACAGGTTGATCAGCACCTGGCGCAGCCGCGTACTGTCACCTTCCAGCGCGAAGGCTGGCGGCGCCTGGACGTCCATCACATAGGCGATGCCCTTGGCCTGCGCCTGCAGCTCCACCAGCGCAGACACCTCGCGCACCATCTGGTCGATATCCAGGGGGAGCCTTTCCAGGGTCACCTCGCCGGCCTCGATCTTGGACAGGTCGAGCACGTCGTTGATGACGGCCAGCAAGGCCTTGCCCGCCACCTGCAGCTGCCGCAGCATGCCTTGCTGTTCGCCGTCGAGCGCGGTGCGCGCCAGCAGGTAGGACAGCCCGATCACCGCGTTCATCGGTGTGCGGATCTCGTGGCTCATGTTGGCCAGAAAGCGGCTTTTGGCGTCGCTGGCTTCTCGAGCTTGCTGCATCGCAATGCGCAGCGATTTTTCCTGTTCAAGGCGCGTGCTCACGTCATGGGCAATACCCAGGTAGCCGATGAACGAGCCGGCGGCATCGGCCATGCGCGTCACCGCCAGCGACACGGGCAACCGGGCCCCGTCGGCACGTGCCAGGCGCCATTGGCGCAAGGGGTCCTGGCTGGCGGTATGGATCAGGGCCATGCGCACCTCGGGGGGCAGGCCATCCATCGAGGTCTGTTCCTGCATCTGCGTCGGTACTGGCCGGCCGTCCAGCGCCTGGTCCCCGGCCTCGACGAAGTCCGAGGCATTCCTGCGCCCGATGACCTGCGCCGCCGGCACGCCCAGCAGCAGTTCGGCACCGCGGTTGAACACGGTCACCACACCCTCCTCGTCCGTGGCCACGATGGCGACCTGCGTGGACGCCTCCAGCACCGTGCGCAGCAGGGTCAGCGTGCTTTGCAGCTGCATTTCGGTGCGCTTGCGGTCCGTGATGTCGGTGCGGATGGACACGTATTTTTCCACCCGCCCCTGGGCATCGAGGAACGGCGCCACGACGCTGTCCACCCAGTACAGCGCGCCGCTTTTGGAGCGGTTGCACACCTCGGCCCGCCAACTGCTCCCGGTGCTGATGGTGCGCCACATGTCCACCCAGAACTGCGCGCCGTGCGTGCCCGAGTTGACGATGCGGTGGTTCTGCCCGATCAGTTCGTCCCGTTCGAACCCGGAGATGCGGCAAAACGCATCGTTGACATCGATGATGCGGCCGATGCGGTCGGCCACCGAGACGATGGTGTGCTTGTTCAGCGTTTCCAGCAGCGCTGCGTTGTCCCGCTGGGCTGCCGCCAGTTGCAGGCGGCTTTCGTTGAGCTCCGTCACGTCGTGCACGAAGGCGTAGAAGCCCTTGACCTGCCCATCGGCAATATCCGGCAGGTAGTGCACCAGGGAGTGGCGCTGCGGCGTGTCCCCCCTGCCATGGCCGGTCTGCTCGAACATGCGTGCCTCGCCCCGCAGCGCTGCCTGCACATGGGGGGCGGACACTTCGTACATGCCGTCGCCGATCAGGTCGCGCAGGTGCATGCCCGGCACTAAGGCGGGGTCCATGTGGAACCAATCGCCGTAGGCCCGATTGGCCACCCGGTTGCGCTGGTCCGTGCCCCAGTAGCCGATCTGCGAGGGCATGGCATCCAGCACGGTCTGCAGGGCGTGCCGTGCGGACTCCAGGTCGCTGGTGCGCTGGCGTACCTGGTCTTCCAGCGTGGTGTTCAGTTCAATGACCCGCAGCGCGGCGGCCCGCACTTCGCGCACGTCGCGCAGGGTCTTGGCCAGGCCGACGATGCGGCCATGGCTGTCCTCGATGGGGCTGGCAGAAACCGAGACATCGATCAGCGTGCCGTCGCGGTGGCGCCGCGATGTCTCGTACGCCTTGACCCGCTGGCCCTTGGCCACCATGGCCAGCATGGACTCGTCCTCTCCCTCGCGCCCCGCCGGCACCAGCAGCTCCTGCGCGGTGTGGCCCAGCACCGCGTCGGCCTCGTACCCGAACAGGCGCCTGGCCCCGTCGTTCCAGTCGGTGATGACCCCTTGCAGGGTCTGCACGATGATGGCGTCGTCCGAGCCCTGCACGATCGCCGCCCGCCGGGCCTGCTCCAAGCAGCTGGCTGCGTGAGCGGTGCACCAGGTGCAGCACGGCGATGGCCAGCGCCGCCGCCGCCAGGCCCAGCAGCACCGCCATGATCGCCTCGCGCCAAGCCGGCGCAAGGCCGAGCGATGCGATGAAGGCAGGGGTGGGCTGCAGGTCCACTTCCCACTCGCGGCCAAACAGGGGCAGGGTGGTGCGCCCGCCAGGTGCCGGCCCTGCCAGCGTGTCGGAAGGGCTGCCGTAGAGCCAGTGGTCCTGCGGTGCCTGCCGGTCGCGGATGCGCAGCACGAAGTGCCCCGACTCCACATCCAGGCCGCGCAGCACCTCGTCCATCTGCAGCGGGGCATACACCCAGCCGCGCAGCGCCTGTTCCCGGTTGGCGGGGGTATCGGTGGCACCGCCAAAGCGGTAGACCGGCAGCATCAGCAGCAGGCCGCTGGAGGGGGTGCCTGCATCCTGGATCAAGGTGATCGGTCCGCTCAGGGTGGCCTGCCCGGTGCGCATGGCCGTCAATGCCGTGGCCCGGCGCGAAGGCTCCGATGCGATGTCCAGGCCCACGACCCGGTTGTTGCGGTCCAGGGGCTCGATGTACTGGATGATGTAGCGTTCGCCGCCATGCGGCTCGAACTGGCGCACCCTGAAGTCGATCCAGTCTTCCGCGAGCACCTTGCGCACGAAGGCCGCTTCCTCGTGCGCCGCAACCCTGTGGATGTAGCCAAAGCCCCGGGCACCCGGGAACTCCAGCGCGAAGTCACGGGTCAGGCTGTAGCGGGCGAAGGCGTTGTGGTCCAGATCGTCTCCCGCCGCTGCCACCGCCCCCCGGGTGCCGCGCAAGCCGTATTCGTACTGGCGCAAGCGCACGGCGATCTCCTCCAGCACCCGGCTCTTGAGCCGGTCGAAGCGCTGCTCCGTGGTCGCCTGGTTTTGCCGCAACTGGCGGTCATAGGCCACCACGGCTGCGACCAGGGTCAGGCACACCACCAGGAGTGCCAGCAGCACCGACTGTTGCGCCACGCTGGTGGCGTTCTGGCCGGTGCGCTGCGGGCCCGATGCCATGCGGTCAGCCCTGGGGGCCCAAGGCGCGCCAGCAGTCCCGCCCAGCGTTCTTGGCCGCGTAAAGGGCCTTGTCGGCGCGGCTGACCAGCCCCCACAGATCCCCGTCAGCGATGGGCACTGGCTGAGCCTGCGCCGCGTGCGTGGCCACCCCAACGCTCACCGTCACATGGTCTGCGTGCAGCGATCCGGAGTGCGGCAGGCCCAGCACGCGCACGGCCTGCAGCGTGCGCTCGGCCACCTCCTGGGCGCCTGCCGCATCGGTGTTCGGCAGCAGGATGGCGAACTCTTCGCCGCCCAGGCGCCCCACGCGGTCTGCGGGGCGCTGGGCCACGGACACCAGGGCCAGCGCCAGGGCCTTCAGGCAGCTGTCGCCGGCGGGGTGGCCATAGTGGTCGTTGTAGCGCTTGAAATGGTCGACGTCGACCATCAGCAGGGACAGGGGCGCAGCCGTGCGCGCGCAACGCTGCCATTCGCGCTGCAGCAGGTCATCGAAATGGCGGCGGTTGCTGACCCCGGTCAATCCGTCGGTCGTGGCCAGGTTGCGCAGTTCGTCCGTCAGGGTCTTGATGCGCAACTGGGTGCGCACGCGCGCGAGCAGCAATGCCGCGTTCACGGGCTTGGTGATGAAATCGACCGCCCCGGCCTCCAGGCCCCTGACCTCGGCTTGCGTCTCGCCGTGGCCGGTGACGAAAAAATCACGGGGACATCGGCGAGCCGTGCGTCCGCCTTCATCGCGGCGCACACCTCGTAGCCGCTCATGCCGGGCATCTCGGCATCCAGCAGCACCAAGTCCGGCGCGCTGCCTGCCATCTGATCGAGCGCTTCGCGGCCCCGCATGGCAAACCGCAGTTGGGCTGCTCCCTTGAGCATGCCTGCCATGACCTGGATCATGGCGGGGTTGTCATCAACAATCAGGATGCTGGGATTCATGCACTGCTTATTCTGGATTTCGTTGGCGGTGGCGGCAAGTGCAATTTGCGCAATGCCTGCCCCTGCACTGTGGGGGGGCGGCGCGCAGGCAAAAAAGACCGCGCATGGTAGTGAAAGGCTCTGACGTGGCCCTGACGTGGCGCTGGCTCCGTTCAGGGGCCTTTGCGTGATCGACCCAGAGAGTGTGCGGGCGGCTACCGCTCGGTTGCTTGACCTGCGTCAAGCCTTGCCGCGTAAATTTCTCGCCATGTAACAAATCGCTTACCAATCCAGCCATTGCGCCGCAGAATGGGGCTCAGGAGGGGGCTGCATGATCAACAGGTTGCTGAACCGGGTTTCACCGTTTCGCAGTGTCCGGGCGCGCTTCTCTGCCGTCATGGGCGGCTCGGGCATCGTGCTGGGTCTGGCTCTGACGATGTTCATGGAGTGGCATCTGGAAGAAGGCCTGCGCGGCTCGGCGCGCGATACCTTGAATGCCGTGGCCGACGAGATCGCCCACGAGCTCAACGAGGACATCAACAACCGCCAGCGCGAGGTGGAGCTGATGGCGGACATGATCGCCGGCCGCAACGCCATCGATCTGCAGTCGATCCGCAAGTCCATGGACGAGCTTCAGGGCCGGGAGTCGACCTACGCCTGGATCGGATTGGCCGATGCGCGGGGGCAGGTGATTGCTGCATCCGGTGGGCAGCTGCAAGGCGTGGATGTGTCATTGCGGCCCTGGTTTGCGGCCGGGTTGCGCGGCGGCTTCGTTGGCGATCCGCACGATGCCGTGCTCTTGGCTCGGTACCTCGCGCCGCGGCCGGACGGCGAGCCGCTGCGCTTTCTCGATGTGGCGGCACCGCTGCTGGACAAGCGGGGCATCGCCCAGGGCGTGCTTGCCGGTCACCTGCACTGGGACTGGGTGCGCCAAGTTGTCTCGGACACCGTCGCCAAGCGCCGCAAGAAGAACACGGTCGAAGTGCTGATCGCCAACCGCAAGGGGGAATGGCTCCTGAGCTTCAATCGCCACACAAAGCTGCCAGGCGCTTCCCTGCAAGCGGTGCAGTCCGACGCAGCCTACCTGGTGGCGACGCAGAAGGTGGTCGCTGCCGTACCTGCCGATGGGCTGGGCTGGACGGTGGTGGTGCGCGAAAGCATCGACAGTGCCCATGCGCCCATCTACCATATGCGAAAGCTCATGCTGGCAGCCACCACTGTGCTGGCCGCGCTTTTTGCGCTGCTGTCCTGGCTGGTGGCGGGGCGCGTGGTGCGGCCCATCGTGGAACTGGCCGACGCGGCCAGAAGCCACGCGCGCGATGCGGCCCAAAGCCCTGAGCAGCCGCGCAAGAGGGCTGTGGACGAGACGCTGGTGCTGGGCGCGGCCATGGACCAACTGGCCCATCATGACCGGCTCACGGGCCTGTTCAACCGCAGCGAGCTGCTGGCAAGATTGCAGCAAGCCATTGAGCAGGCACGCCCACGCCGTTCCTTCGGCGCGTTGCTGCTGGCCAACCTTGACAATTTCACCGTACTCAACAACACCCGTGGGCACGAGGCGGGTGACCAGTTGCTTGTTGCCGTGGCAGCCCGCCTGCGGCAGCTGGAGGATGAGGGCGCCGTTCTGGCGCGCATCGGAGGGGACGAGTTCCTGGTACTTCTGCAGGACCTGGGCCGCAGTCCGGGTCTAGCACAGGAGCGCGCCGCCGCCATGGCGGCCACCGTGCTGGAGCTGTTGGCCACGCCATTCGCGCTGGAGGACGGTGCCTGCACGGGGCACTCCTCCATCGGAGTGGCCGTGGTTGGCGACGATGCCACCACCGCGAATGAGGTGCTGCAGGGTGCCGAGCTGGCCATGCTGGAGGCCAAGAAACGCGGCAAGGGCCAGGTGGCGATGTTTGACCAGAGCATGCGCGATGCCCTGCACGAGCGGGTGCAGTTTGAGCAGGATCTCAAGAATGCAATCCCGGGCCAGCTCGTTGCCTTCTACCAGCCGCAGGTTCACCTGTCCTCGAATCTGCAGGGCGCCGAGCTGCTGGTGCGTTGGAAGCATCCGGTGCATGGCATGGTTTCACCGGCCCGCTTCATACCACTGGCTGAGGAGACGGGCCTCATCCTGCCCTTGGGCCGATGGGTGCTGGAGACGGCCTGCCGCACGTTGTGCGAATGGGCTGCGCACCCTGTGCGCAGCCACCTCGTGCTGGCCGTGAATGTGAGCGCCCGCGAGTTCAGCGACCCCGGTTACCTGCAGGGAGTGCGCAGCGTGCTGAATGCCACCGGGGCCAATCCGCAGCGCCTGAAGCTGGAGCTGACCGAGAGCGTGCTGGCCAAGGATGTGGACGAAATGGTGGACAAGATGCAGGCGCTCAAAGCCCTGGGCATCAGCTTCTCTCTGGACGACTTTGGCACCGGATTTTCGTCGCTGGGCTACCTCAAGCGCATGCCGCTGGACCAGCTCAAGATCGACCAGTCTTTCGTGTGCGAGCTCGCCACGAATGCCAACGATGCCTCCATCGTGCGTGCCGTCGTTGCGCTGGGCCAGGGGCTAGGCCTGCAGGTGATCGCCGAAGGCGTGGAAACACTGGAGCAGCGCAACCTGCTGGCGCGCTACGGCTGCACCTGTTACCAGGGCTACCTGTATGGTCGACCCGCCCCGATCCAGGAGTTCGAGGCCACCATCGAGCGTGCCTGGGAGCGTTGATCGAAGGCACCCCCCTTGCTGAGCAGCCGGCTTGACGCCTGTGCTGCAGCAGATCGACAGTGCATTGGACGGGAAGGCCCTTTCAGCCTTGTGGCGGTGGTGTAAACAGTGCATCGATCTCCAACTCCACCCACACCCCGTCGGGCAGGCTGGCCGCGCCCAGTGCGCTGCGCGCAGGCAGCGCATGCTGCGGGAAGGCCATGGCCAGCACGTCCGATGCGGCGTCGAGCACCCGAGGGTGTGCGCCAAAGCCGGGTGCCGAGCGCACGAAGCCGCGCAGGCGCACCACGTGCTGCACGCGGGCCAGCTCGCCGCCGCAGGCGGTGCGCAATGCGGCCAGGGCGTTGAGCATCGCCACGGTGGCTGCATGGCGCGCGGGCTGCAGGTCGGCATCCGATTCGCAAATGCCGGCCAGGGCCTGGCCGGCGATGCGGCTGGTCTGGCCGCTCACCGCCACCCAGCACTGGCCCGCCACCTCGTGCACATGGCAGGGCGCGTAGCTGCCGCGCGGCTGGGGGGCGGGTGGCAGCACCAGGCCGGCGGCGGCCAGGCGTTCTTCGGGCGTGGTGTGCATGGTGTCGTCGTTCATGCCGCGCCCTCCATCACCTCGCCGCTGAGCCAGCAGCCGGCGACTGCACCCTGCGAATCAAACCGCGGCCGCACCGCGATGGCCGAGGGGCTGCCCATGGCGTCGCCCTGGCGCACGGTGCACACCACGGGCGAAGCCGCGCTGCCCACCGCGATGGTGCCGGCTGCTGCCAGGTGCCCCCAGAGCGCTGCCGCCGCAATGCCGGTGGCTGCATCTTCCGGGTAGCCGGATTTGCGCGGGAACTGGCGGGCGAACACGGTGGGTTCTGCCGCCTGCCCGTTGGTGGCCAGCGCATAGGGGTACAGGCCAGTGGAGGCGATGGCGTCGCAGGTGGATTCCATAGCCGCGAAGTCCGGCGTGAGACCATCGAGCGTGGCCGCATCGGGCAGGGGCACCAGGGTCTTTACGCGGCTGGTGGCCGCGTTGGTCATGGGCGCGGTGCAGGCAGGCAGGCGCAGGGTGCGTGCCACGAGCGCTGCGGCGCTGCTCTCCAGCGCCTGTTCGCGCACGGCGGGCTGCGAGATCCACACGCGCTGGCGTGCCGCGTCCCACTCCACGTCCACCAGGCCGCTCATCGTCTGCACGCGGGCCGTGGGCGTGGTCCACACGCCCCAGCGGCGCAGCGCCCACAGGCTGCCCACGGTGGCGTGGCCGCACATCTCCATCTCGTGGTGCGGCACGAAAAAGCGCAGGCGCCAATCGGCACCGGGTACGTCCGCCGGCAGTACGAAGGCCGACTCGTGCCCGTGGGTGCGCGCGATGTCCTGCATCTGCTCGGCATCCATGCCGCGCGCATCGGCCACCAGCGGCACGGGGTTGCCGCCGGCCGGGCCGTTGACGAAGACGCGGATCAGAACGACCTGGCCGGGTGCCGGCAGCGAGGCGGGAAAGGGGCGGTCTTGCTCAATCAACGCGGGCTCCTACTGCCTTGGCGATGCGGCCCCAGTAGGCCGTGTCGCGCACCACCGCGGCCTGCAGTGCATCGGGCGTGCCGGGGGCGGCGTTCACGCCCAGCGCGGCCAGCTCGGCGGCCACGGCGCGGTCGGACAACACGCTGTTGAGTGCCTGGTTGAAGCGTTCCACCACCGCCTTGGGTGTCTGCGCGGGGAAGACGATGCCGTACCACAGCGACTGGTCGAACCCGGCCATGCCCTGCTGCTGGAAGGTGGGCACGCCAGCCAGCAGCGCATTGGGCGCCGTGGTGGCCACGGCGTGGATGCGGCCCGCGCGGATGTAGGGCACCAGCCCGGCCGGGTTGTCGAACATCAGCTGCACCTGGCCCGAGATCAGGTCGGTGTAGGCCGGCGCGGCGCCGCGGTAGGGGATGTGCACCAGCGGCACCTTGGCCACGCCCTTGAACTGCTCGCCCAGCAGGTGCGAGACCGTGCCTGCGCCCACCGATGCGAAGCTGAAGCCCTCGGGTTTGGCCTTGAGCGCGGCCAGCAAGGCCTTGGTGTCGGGCTTGCCCAGAGCGCCTGTGGTGGCCAGCACGTAGGGCGATGTGCCGATGAAGCCGGCATACGCGAAGTCCTTGGCCGGGTCGAACGGCAGCTTGGGGTACACGCTCACGCTGACCGCATGGGTGCTGGTGGTGGCCACGCCCGCGGTGTAGCCGTCTGGCGTGGAGCGGGCCACCAGGGCCGAACCCAGGGTGCCGCCGGCGCCTGCGCGGTTGTCGATGACGAGGGGCTGGCCCAGCTCCTTTTGCAGCCGGGGCTGCAGCGCGCGCACCACCAGGTCGGTGCCGCCGCCGGCCGGGAAGGGCACGACCAGGGTGATGGGCTTGGTGGGCCATGCAGTCGTCTGCGCGAGCAAGGGTGCGCAGATGCCGGCAAGGGCCAGGGCCAGCAGGGCGTGTCTGCGGGGATGGGAAACGGGGGGCAAGGCGGGCATAGGGAACTCCATTACGAAGGAGATCCCATGCTAGGAACCGCGCCCCGATCCGGAAAACCAGAATGCGACAGGCCGTGATCCCAATTGCGACAGGTGCTGCAGCAGGGTCAGTGTGCCACCGACTTCAGCAGCCGCGTCAAGTGCCCGCTGGTCGCAAACCCCAGTTGCACGCTCACCTGCGCCAGCGGCAGGCCGGTGGCCAGCAGCCGGCGCGCGTGGGCGGCCAGCATCTGCCTGCGCAGGGCCACGGGGCTCTGGCCGAATTCGTCTTGGCAGGCGCGCTGCAGCTGGCGGGTGGAGGTGCCCAGCTCGCAGGCGATGGCGTCGATGCCCTGCAGGGGCTCGTTCCAGTCCAGCGCCTGGGCAAAGCGCGCCAGCATCTGCCGTGCGGGTGAGCGCGGCCGGGCCACGTCGAGCGGGCGCGCCCGGGCGATCTGGCGCACCACGGCCAGCACCAGGGGCTCGGCCGCGCGCGGGTCCAGCGCCGGGGCCAGCAGGGCGTCGAGCATGGACAGGGCCGCCGCGTCGAGCCGGATGGCGCCCCGCCCGGTGCCGCAGGCGCGCGCGATCTCGGGCGCCAGGTACAGCTCGCCATGCTCCTGCTGCTGCGTGGCGGACTGGGTGCGGTGGGCGGTGGCCACGGGCAGCAGGATGGCCTGGCTGCGTGCCAGGCGCATCTGCGCGAAACCGGCATGGCCAGGGGCGCCTTCACTCTGCCAAGCGCTTTGCAGCGCCCCCTTGCGCGGCCATAGCAGCATGGCGCAATCGTGCACATGCCAGTCGAACTCGTAGTGCGCCTGGCGGCTGTGGCGCAGCGCAAAGCCCTGGGCCGCCAGCTGGGGGAGCTTGGGCGACAGGGTGGGTTGCAGTGCGGGGGCGGTGGTCATGTCACTGAAAGTGCATGCACGCACCATGCCAGATGCCAGGGAAGATGTCGAGCGCAGCCCCATGCGTATCCGGGCCTTCCGACAGGAGCGGCGCACACAGCTCAGCGAAGCGGTTCTGGCTAGGCGCTGCGTCGCAGGCAGTACGGTCAGTACGACAAGACGCAGCAACAACGCCAGAAGAGCTGTGTTCGTCGCTCTCAGGCAGCGACAGGTTGCGGCTGCCCCAGCGATCGCAGTATGTCCCGCACCATCTGCGCGCGGTCCTTGGGGTCCTTGAGCTCGCGCTCGATGCGCAGCTTCTCGTTGCCCGCCAGCTTGATGTGCTTGTTCTTCTGGATCAGCTCGATGATGCGCATCGGGTCGATGGGCGGCTGGGGCTTGAAGGTGATGTGGATGACGCCCGGGGCGGCATCGACCTTCACCACGCCGTAGGGCTGGCTCAGCACGCGCAGGCGGTGCACATCGATGAGGGTCTGGGCCTGCGGCGGCAGCTTGCCGAAGCGGTCCACGATCTCTTCGAGCAGGCCGTCGATCTGGTCGGGGTTCTTGGCGGTGGCCAGCTTCTTATAGAACGACAGGCGCAGGTGCACGTCGCCGCAGTAGTCGTCGGGCAGCAGGGCGGGGGCGTGCAGGTTGATGTCGGTCGTGACCGACAGGGGGCTGAGCAGGTCCGGCTCCTTGCCGGCCTTGAGCGCCTTGACGGCCTCGTTGAGCATCTCGTTGTACAGCTGAAAGCCCACCTCCAGCATGTTGCCGCTCTGGTTCTCGCCCAGCACCTCGCCGGCGCCGCGGATCTCCAGGTCGTGCATGGCCAGGTAGAAGCCGCTGCCCAGCTCTTCCATCTGCTGAATGGCATCCAGGCGCTGGGCGGCGTTCTTGGTCAGGCCCTCGGTGTCGGGCACCATGAGGTAGGCATACGCTTGGTGGTGGCTGCGGCCCACGCGGCCGCGCAGCTGGTGCAGCTGCGCCAGGCCGAACTTGTCGGCGCGGCTCATGATGATGGTGTTGGCCGTGGGCACGTCGATGCCGGTCTCGATGATGGTCGAGCACAAGAGGATGTTGTAGCGCTGGGCCACGAAGTCGCGCATCACGCGCTCGAGCTCGCGCTCGGGCATCTGGCCGTGGGCCACGGCGATGCGGGCCTCGGGCAAGATTTCTTCGAGCTTCTGGCGGCGGTTCTCGATGGTCTCCACCTCGTTGTGCAGAAAGTACACCTGCCCGCCGCGCTTCAATTCGCGCAGCACCGCCTCGCGTATCACGCCCGTGCCCTCGTTGCGCACAAAGGTCTTGATCGCCAGGCGCCGCTGCGGTGCTGTGGCGATGACCGACAGGTCGCGCAGGCCTTCGAGCGCCATGCCCAGCGTGCGCGGGATGGGCGTGGCCGTGAGGGTGAGCACGTCCACCTCGGCGCGCAGGGCCTTCATCTGCTCCTTGTGGCGCACGCCAAAGCGGTGCTCCTCGTCGATGATGAGCAGGCCCAGGTTGTGGAACTTGGTCGATTCGCTGAGCAGCTTGTGCGTGCCGACCACGATGTCCACCGTGCCGTCGCCAATGCCCTTGATGGCGGCGGTGATCTCCTTGCCCGAGCGAAAGCGCGAGACCTCGGCCACCTTCACCGGCCACTTGCCGAAGCGGTCCATCAGCGTCTGGTAGTGCTGCTCGGCCAGCAGCGTGGTGGGCGCGAGAAAGGCCACCTGCTTGCCGCCCGTGACGGCCACGAAGGCGGCGCGCAGGGCCACCTCGGTCTTGCCGAAGCCCACGTCGCCGCAGACCAGGCGGTCCATGGGGCGCGGGCTGATCATGTCCTGGATCACCGCGTGGATGGCGGCGTTCTGGTCGGCGGTTTCTTCAAAGCCGAAGTCGTTGGCAAAGGTCTCGTAATCCTGCGGGCTGTAGCGGAAGGCATGGCCCTCGCGCGCAGCACGGCGGGCGTAGATGTTGAGCAGCTCGGCCGCGCTGTCGCGCACCTGCTCGGCGGCCTTGCGCTTGGCCTTTTCCCACTGGCCGCTGCCCAGCTTGTGCAGCGGCGCCTCGTCGGCGCTCACGCCGGTGTAGCGGCTGATCAGCTGCAGCTGGCTCACGGGCACGTAGAGCACGGCCTTGTCGGCGTACTCCAGGTGCAAGAACTCCTGCATGGCGGGCGTGCCGTCGGCGTTCTTGTTGCCCACGTCCATGTTGACCAGGCCGCGGTAGCGGCCGATGCCGTGGGCGCTGTGCACCACAGGGTCGCCCACGTTGAGTTCGGCCAGGTCCTTGATCAGCGCCTCGACATCGCTCACCTGCTCCTGCTTCTTGCGCCGGCGCGTGGTGGGGCCGGCGGCAAACAGCTCCGTCTCGGTCACGAAGTCGATGCCGTCCTCGATCCAGCTGAAGCCCACGGTGAGGCCAGCGGTGGCAATGCCCACCTTTTCGTCGGGCGTGCCCTGGAACTCGGCCAGCGAGTCAAAGGCCGGCGGGCTGACCCCGCTGGCGCGCAAAAAGTCGAGCAGGCTCTCGCGCCGGCCCGCGCTCTCGGCCAGCAGCAGCACGCGGTGCTGCGTGTTGCGGATGTGGGCGTGCAGGCGGGCCAGCGGGTCCTCGGCCCCGCGCACCACCGACAGGTCGCCGAGCTTCTGGAAGTGCGGGTTGTCGGCAATGTCCTCCACCCCGGGGCGGATGGACAGCTGCGCATGCAGGTTGGCGCGGGTGTAGAACTGGTCTACCGAGAGGAACAGCGATTCGGGCGGCAGCGCCGGGCGCTCCGGGTCGCCCTGCACCAGGCGAAAGCGGTCTTTCGTGTCTTGCCAGAAGCGCTGGAAGGCCGGCTCCAGGTCGCCATGCAGCACCACGGTCGCCTCGCTGCCCAGGTAGTCGAACACGGTGGCCGTGTCGTCGAAGAACAGCGGCAGGTAGTACTCGATGCCGGCGGTGGCCACGCCGTTGCCCATGTCCTTGTAGATGCGGCTCTTGGTCGGGTCGCCCTCGATCATCTCGCGCCAGCGGCTGCGGAACTTGGCGCGCGCATCGTCGTCCATCGGGAACTCGCGGCCGGGCAGCAGGCGCACCTCGGGCACGGGGTACAGGCTGCGCTGGCTGTCGGGATCGAAGGTGCGGATGCTGTCGATCTCGTTGTCGAACAGGTCCACCCGGTAAGGCACCAGCGAGCCCATGGGGAACAGGTCGATCAGCCCGCCGCGCACCGCGTATTCACCCGGGCTCACCACCTGGGATACGTGGCTGTAGCCGGCCAGCGTGAGCTGGGCCTTGAACTTGGCCTCGTCGAGCTTTTGCTTGACCTGGAAGTGGAAGGTATACCCCGCCAGGAAGGACGGCGGCGCCAGCCGGTACAGTGCCGTGGTGGCTGGGACCAGCACCACGTCGGCCTCACCCTGGCTGATGCGCCACAGCGTGGCCAGCCGCTCGCTGATCAAATCCTGGTGCGGCGAAAAGGTGTCGTAGGGCAGCGTCTCCCAGTCCGGGAACAGCGCGCAGCGCAGCGTGGGCGCGAAGAACGCCATCTCTTCGATGAGGCGCTGCGCATCGGTGGCGTCGGCCGTGACGATGGCGGTGGTGCGGCCTGCGGCCTTGTCACGTTCGGCCAGGCGGGCCAGCAGCAGGGAATCGGCGCTGCCCACGGGGCGGGGCAGGGTGAAACGTTTACCGGGGGAGAGTTTGGGCAGTTCCATGCGGACGGTAGGGGTCGTCTGGGCCACCGCATCCCCAGGGGCGCGAGACGCGCACGGGCTGGATGGGGGGCAACAGACCATTTTAGGTGGTGGAACGCATCTTTGCTGGGGCGTACAGGCTGTGACAAGTGCCCAGGCGCCGCGTGGCCCGCGCTGACCGTCGTCCATTTCCGTCCATTCGTCGGTCCATGCCCACGCCCGCAGCCCTGTGTCCCTACACTCGCGCGCCAAAAGGAGAAATCGCCTTGATCCCGCTGACCCCCCGACATTTGAACGACCAGCGGCTTGACAGCGCCCTGGACGAACTGCTCGCCAACGCCCGGCTGGCCGCCGTGGCCGGCCACGCGAGCGAGGCCCTGGCCGCACTGGGCCTGCTACTGCAGCGAGAGGGGGCATGGCGCCTGCCGGCGCACGGTGCGCTGGTCGCGCAGTTGAAGCGGCTGTTGCCCGCCGTGGCGCTGCTGGCCGGGCAGGGCTGCCCTGCCGTGGGGGAGCAGGAGGCGATGGATTGCGACCCACTGGCCGACTGGGCCGGGCAGCAGTCCGGGCAGCTGCTGCAGTCCCTGGCCCTGCCGGGCCGCCTGCAGCTGGCACCTGCGGGCCAGGATTGGTCGGCCGACTTCCTCGCCACCCTGGTGCAGCGCCAGGGCGCGGCCGGCGACCCGCGGCCGCACCTGGCCTTTGGTGCCTTCTGCATGGATGCGGAGCTGGTGCTCAAGGTCCGCATTGCGCAGCATTTCGGCGCGTCGAACGCCTTGCTCGCCGATGTGCCCACGGCCGATGACTTGACCGCGCTGGGCCTGCCCGAAGACGAGGTGGCCGCCATGCTGGCGCAGCTGCAGTCGGCCGGCCATATCGACGTCGCGCCTACGGCCGAGGCCACGGACACCCTGGCGATTGCGCGTGCCATGGCCGGCTACCTGCGCGCCACGGGCTTTGCCGGCGGCTACCTGGTACACAGCATCTGGCAGGCCAGCTGGCTGCTGCTGGCGGGGCAGGGCCGCGACGGCGATGCCACCGAGGTCGCCGCCGCCTGGCTGGCCCACGATGCGCCGGCCGCTGCCACAGGGTTGCTCGACCTGGCCGTGGTGCCTGTCGCCGCGAACCTGCTGCGCGCGGGGCACCTGGAGCAGGCGGTGGGCGTGGATGCACAGGCCGTGTCCACATGGCGGGCGGCTCTGGCCAAGCGGGCGGCATCTGCGCCTGCGCCTGAGCAGCCAGCGGCGGTGCCGCCAGCTACTCCCACGGAGCCGCGCGAAGCCTGGCTCGCCCGGCTGCAGGGCACGCCCTTGGCGGCGCTGGACTGGCTGGCACTGCCGGTGCCCGGCCATGCGGGCGCGGCCAGTGGCGAAGTCGCCTGGGCGGCCCAGGTGCAGGTGCCTGAACGCGAGGCCCTGTGGCAGGCGGCGCGGGCGCTGGTGGAGCAGGGCAGTGGCCGCTGGCCCGTAGTGACAACGCTGTGGTCGGGCAGTACCGAGGCACCAGAACCCGAGGCGCTGGCCGATGACCTGTTCATGCGCTTCCCCTATGAGCAAGGTGCAGCGCGCGACGATATTTCGCCCCGGTCCTTCATCGCCACTGCGCGCGGCATCGGCGCTGACGAGGTGCTGGCCGAGCTGGCAGAAAGCTTCTACCCCCTGGATGAAGAGGACCAACTGGACGTCTGGCGCGGTGAACTCGCTGCGGCCGGTGTGGCCGAGGAGGCCTGCGCCGGCTTCGACACCTCCTGGGCCGCATGCGCCGGTGACCGGCTGCGCTTTGAGCGCTGGCTGGCTGCCCTCGAAGAGGCCCAGGGTGCTGCTGACCCCGAGCGCGGCCGCCAGGAGCGCTTCGATCCCGACAACGCCTGGCTGGTGCTGCTGCCCACACCCCACAGCGAAGAAGCGCTGGCCTACCTGCACTGGTATGGCATGGAGCGTGGCCGTGCCGATGGCTTCATCGCACTGCTGCGCCGCTGGCGCGAGCGCTACGGTGCCGAGCTGTGGGCGCACTACGGCACCATGCTCGAATTCAGGGTGCGCCAGCCACCGCAGGACTTCGACAGCGCCCTGGCGCTGGCGCGCGAGCATGACCTGGCGGCGCCCTGCACCCTGGCCCTGCCCGGCATCTCCTTGCGCCACCATGCGCTTGGGCTTGTGGGGCATGGCACCTGGTTCCTGCACGAGAGACCTTGACACATTGGCGGGCGGGAGGCGCCAAGCCTCCTAAAATGGCCCTCTCATGACCATCGACCCGCTGCTGCAACCCTCGCTCACCGCTTCGCACGCACCCACGTCTGTGCAGGGGCGTTTCTGGGCGCTGGTGCCGTGCGCGGGCACGGGCTCGCGCGCGGTGGCGGCGCCCCCGGCCGCACCGGCGGGCTCCACCATCTCGGCGTTCGGCGCGCTGGCCGGGGCTGCAGGCGAGCCCCTGGCACCCGCGCCGCCACAGTTGCCCAAGCAGTACCACCTGGTGGCGGGCCACCCCATGGTCATGCACACCCTGGCCGCATTCGCGGGGGTGGGGCGCCTGGCGGGCACGCTGGTGGCCGTGGCGCCGGGCGACCGCTACCTGGACGCGCACGACCACCCTTCGTACTTCGTGGTGGAATGCGGCGGCCCCACACGCGCGGCCACGGTGCAGGGCGGGATCAGGGCCTTGCAGGAGCGCGGAGCCCAGCGCGATGACTGGGTGCTGGTGCACGATGCGGCGCGCTGCCTGGTCACCGCCGAGCAGATCGACCGCCTCATCGATGTGTGCGCGCAGGACAGCGTGGGCGGCCTGCTGGCCCACCAGCTGGCCGACACGCTCAAGACCTCCATCGACGGCCCGGGCGGCGTGCGCGTGGCGTCCACCGTGGACCGCAGCAACAAATGGCTGGCGCAGACGCCGCAGATGTTCCGCATCGGCCCGCTGCTGGACGCGCTGGCCAGGGTGGGCACCAACGTGACCGACGAGGCCAGCGCCATGGAGGCCATGGGCCTGCACCCGCGCCTGGTGCCCGGCGGCGCGCAGAACTTCAAGGTGACCTACCCCGACGACTTCGCCCTCGCCGAGGCCGTGCTGGCCCAGCGCGGCTACGGCACCACGCTGGCCCGCTTTGGCGGCGATCGTGGGCAAGGCGCCACCGAGACCGGACGCAAGACGATTTTTTAAGAGCGGCTAACAAAACTCTTCTGGCGTCGTTGCTGCGTCTTGTCGTACTACCCGTACTGCCTGCGACGCAGCGCCTAGCCAGAACCGCTTCGCTGAGTTTTGCTATCCGCTCTAAGACCGCGCAAGCGGATGTATGACTTCGCGTCCCGTGTGGGCGCGTGGAAAGGAACGCATGAATTTCAGAATTGGGGAAGGTTGGGACACGCACGCACTGGTGCCGGGCCGTGCCTTGGTGATCGGCGGTGTCACGATTCCCCACACCATGGGACTGCTCGGGCATTCCGATGCCGACGTGCTGCTGCACGCCATCACCGACGCCATCCTCGGCGCGGCGGGCCTGGGCGATATCGGCCGGCATTTCCCGGACACCGATGCCCAGTTCCGCGGTGCCGACTCGGCCGTGCTGCTGGCCGAAGCCGCGCGCCGCGTGCGGGCTGCGGGCTACACCATCGGCAACGTGGACAGCACCGTGGTGGCCCAGGCCCCACGCCTGGCGGCCCACATCCCCGGCATGTGCGAGTGCATTGCCAAAGCCCTTGGGGTGGAGCCCGATCAGGTCAACGTGAAGGCCAAGACGGCCGAGCGCCTGGGGCCCGTGGGGCAGGGGCTGGCGATGGAGGCGCGGGCGGCTGCGCTGATCTACAAGGCCTAAGTTTCCGCAGCCCAGGCTGCCACATAGCCTGGCGTAGCAGCCGTGTTCAGTCGGTCTGCCACGGGCGTGCCGCGCACCTGCACCAGCGGCAGCACACCCGTCCACACCGGGTGCTGCATGTCCTCGGCATCGTCCACCGGCGGCCCGCTGCGCACCTTGCACGCGGCCTCGTCGAGCGCGATGCGCATCACGGTGGTGGCCGCAAACTCCTTGTCGTTGCCGGCGCGCACCTCGGCCTGGCGGCCCACGGCCAGGTGGTCCATCAGGGCCGCCAGCGATGCATGCTTGTCGGCCACGGCCTCGAAGCGGCCATACACCATGGCCGAGCGGTAGTTCATCGAATGGTTGAAGGCCGAGCGCGCCAGCACCAGGCCGTCGAGGTGGGTGATGGTCACGCAGGCCTGAATTCCCTTGCCCAGCCACTTGATCAGGCGCCCGCCGTTGGAGCCATGGATGTACAGGTGCTCGCCCTCGCGCCAGCAGGCCGTGGGGATGCAGTGCGTGCCCTTGTCGTCGGCAAACGCCACGTGGCACAGGTAGGCGGCGTCGATGATGGCGTGCAGCGTGGCGCGGTCGTAGGCGGCGTTCTCGGCCACGCGGCGCACGCGGGTGCGGTCGGTGGGGGGCAGGGCGGCAGGGGCGTTGTCGTTCACGGGTGATTTTTCCGAAAGGGGGAGTGAAGAAAGGAGCGCACTGTAGCCTTGCTGTGGTGCCAGAATAAGACCCAAGCCCGTGCTATTTTTTAGGGCCACAGAAATCTGCCACTCCATGGACTACCAGCTCCTGTTCTCCGACTTCCAGGCCAGGCCGCCGCATGCTGCCTGGTCGCAGCAGCGCCAGTTGCACGAGTGCCTGCGCCACGGCATACGCAGCGGCCTGCTGCCCAGCGGCACGCGCCTGCCCGCCAGCCGCACGCTGGCGGCCGATCTGGGGCTGGCGCGCAACAGCGTGCTCTATGCCTATGAGCAGTTGGCCACCGAGGGCTTTTTGCTCGCCAGCCGGCGCGGCAGCGTGGTGGCGCCGCTGGCAGGGCTGCTGGCACCCCCAGCGGCCCTGCGCACTGTGCCCGGCGTGCAGCGTGCCAGCCTGTCGCGGCGCGCGCAGAACATGCCGCTGCTGCCGGGCTCGGAGGCTTCGGTAGCGTTTGCCCCTGGCGTGCCCTCGCTCCGGGATTTTCCGCTCCTGCGCTGGCGGCGCATGCTCGACCGGGCCTGGGCCTCGATCCGGCCCGCGCAGCTCAACTACGCCGACCCGGCGGGCGAGCCCGCGCTGCGCGAGGCCATTGCCGGCCACCTGCGCGTGGCGCGCGGTGCCCTGGTGGAGGCTGGGCAGGTGTTCATCACCGATGGCACGCAAAGCAGCCTGGACCTGTGCGCCCGCGCGTTGGCCGATGCGGGCGACAAGGTGTGGGTGGAAAACCCCGGCTACCAGGGCGCGGTGGCGGCGTTTCGCGCAGCGCAGCTCAAGACCATCGGCATCGTGGTGGATGCCGAGGGCATGGCCCCCACGGCGGGCGACTGGCTGCGCCAGCGGCCCCGGCTGATCTACACCACGCCCTCGCACCAGTACCCGGTGGGCAGTGTGCTCAGCCTGGCGCGGCGGCTGGCGCTGATCGACGGGGCGCGCAAGGCCGGGGCCCTCGTCGTCGAGGACGACTACGACAGCGAGTTCCGCCACGACGGCCCGCCGCTGGCCTGCATGCAGGGCCTGGCGGTGGATGCGCCCGTGGTCTACCTGGGCACCTTCAGCAAGACGCTGTTCCCCGCGCTGCGCATGGGCTTCATGGTGGTGCCCACGGCGCTGGCGCCGGCCCTGTCCGAGATGCTGGACCGGGCCGCACCGCGCGGGCGCACGGCCGAGCAACTGGCGCTGGCCGAGTTCATCACCAGCGGCCAGTTCAGCCTGCACCTGCGGCGCATGCGCCGCCTGTACCGCCAGCGCCGTGATGCGCTGGTGGCCGCGCTCGGTGAGCAACTGGGCGACATGGCCACCGTGCACGGCGGCTCGGCCGGCATGCACCTGGCGCTGCGCCTGCACGACGGCGCGGCCGACGACGTGGCGCTGAGCGCGCGGCTGCTGGCGCAGCACGGCATCATGGCACCGGCGCTCAGCCTGCATGCGGTGGGCCTGCGCGCCCAGCCCTGGCGCGGCTTTCTGCTGGGCTATGCGCAGGTGCCGGTGGAGGCCATGGAGCCGCTGGTGAAAAAACTGGCGGGTGTGATGCGGGGCTGAACCGACGCCATCTTGGAGGGGTTCATGGGCGCTGGATCAGAGGAGACATCGGCAGCAGCCGGAACGCCAGCGAGGCCAGCGCCAACCAGGCAGCGATGGCCAGGAACACCATCTGGTAGGGCTCGGTGCCCCGCGCCCCGGCCCAGCCGGCCACCACGCCGGTCAGCGATTGCATCAGGGCCACGCCCAGGAACATGGACATGGTGTACAGCGACAGCGCGCGCCCGGTCATCTCGGGCGGATAGGAGGCGCGTGCGTCGCTGTACTGCAGCACGCCATAGCCGGACAACAGCCCCATGAGAAAAATGAGCGCCACGGTGGCGGCGCCGTGGTGCACGAAGGCAAGCACCGCAAACAGGCTGGCCATCAGCAGCGAGGCGTTGCCAATCCAGGCGCGGCGCCGGAGTATGCCCGGGTCCAGGCGCCCAAACGCGGCCGGGGTGAAGACCGCAATCAACGAAAGCACCAGCGCCACATTGCCGCTGTCCAGCAGCGAGAAGCCAAAACGTTCGGTCAGCAAGGGCCCCAGCCACAGGCCGCGCAGCGTCAGGAACGCGGCGTAGCACGACATGCCCAGCACCACGATGCCCCAGGTGTGGGGCACGGTGAGCAGCTCGGCAAAGCGCGCCAGCGACTGCCCCCAGCTTTCCTGGGGGGTGGGCGGTGCGTCAGGGACCACGGGCTCGCGCACCAGCGCAAAAATCAGCATCCACGACAGCGCGCTGAGTAGGGCCAGCAGACCGAACCCTGTGCGCCATCCCCAGTGCTGCACCACCCAGGCCAGCGGGGTGCCGGTGAATATCAGGCCCAGGCTGCCGACACCCATGCTCACGCCCGAGTAAAAGGCAAACCGCTCGACCGAGAAATACCGTGCAATGAACAGGGTGCAGGCCACGAACGCCGGTGAGTAGCCGACCCCGATCAGCACCTGCCCGGCCATCAGCCAGCCATAGCTGGGTGCCAGCGCCGACAAGGCGGCGCCAACGATCCCCAACGGCGCAGCCGCGAGCACCGTGCGGCGCAGGCCGTAGCGGTCCAGTGCAATCCCCATGAGCAACTGCGCCACGCCGAACGACAGGCCGAACAGCCCGGCAAACGCACCCAGCGACGAGGCCCCCAGGCCAAAGTCCGCCTGCAGCCCCTGGGCCACGATGGAGGCGGTGGTGCGGTAGGCCTGGCTGAGCGCGAAGCCCGATAGCAGGACCAGCAGCATCAGCCAGAGGGGTTGTGTACGTGATGGTGGGTGGGTTGGGGGAGAGGAAGGCTGCGGTGGCATGCAGGGATTGTGCAGTGCGCGGGCTTGGGGCGCAGGGAACTGGTTGGTGATCCCCTGGGCGGCTTCGCTGATTCATTCTGCGCCTCCCGCTCTGGCAAGTGGCACTACCATGAGGCAAATGAAAGTCAAAGGCCGTTTTAGGCTGGATGCCGACGTTCAGTGGAAATGCGTGGATAGCGGCTTCGCTTTTCAACACCGACCGTATTGTGCATGCCGCACCCGTTTGGTTGACGGACGCGACATCCGCTAGCGCCGTCGAATGCACCTTCCAGGTGGTTGCGGTTTGGTGACTAAGAGTTGGCTTCGCGGTGTTGGCTGTCGAAGTTCTGCCGAGCTTCCCGGAAGCGGTCCGCATTTTCGACGATCCATGTCCAAAGCGGAACCATCCGAACCAGCAACTCCATGCCGGTTTCTGAAAGTTCATACTCGACCTTGGGAGGCACCTCTTCGAAGTCGTGACGGAGCACCAGCCCATCGCGCTCCAACTGCCGCAAGGTCAGCGTCAACATGCGCTGGGTCACCCCGTGCATACGTCTGCCAATCTCAGCGTGGCGGAGCCTGCCATACACGCCAAGGGTGTGGACGATACCGAGCGACCAACGGCTCCCGGCATGCGCGAGCACCTCCCGCCGCACCCCGTCGTCATCGTCCCGCAAGCCGTCACACACGGTCTGCGCGTACTGAAGAATTTCGTCTCGATTCACTGTGGTTTTGCTCCCGGTATCACGCGTGTGCCTTCTTACACTGCCGACGATGCGTGGCTAGACTGGCCCAACTTTCTCTCAAATGGGCTAACAGATGAACCTATCAGATCCTAACGCTACGTCGCAAAATATTCTCGTTCTCGGTGCTGGCGAACTTGGTCTTCCAGTGCTGAGCAACTTGGCACGCCGCGCGAAGGACGTCACTGGGGCGAAGATCAGTGTGCTGCTGCGCGCCAGCGCCGTCGAATCCACCGAACCAGGCAAGCAGCGAGATGTTGCAGAGATTCGCAACCTCGGTATCGAGATCGTCGTGGGCGATCTGGTGAAAAGCTCCATTGACGAGCTTGCCGTAGTGTTCGCACGCTATGACACGGTGATCGGCTGCGCGGGTTATGCCGCCGGGATCAATACGCCGATGAAGCTTGCGCGAGCCGCATTGCAAGCACGCATTCCAAGGTACTTCCCTTGGCAGTTCGGGGTGGATTTCGACGTGATTGGTCGCGGCAGCCCGCAGGACATTTTCGACGCACAACTGGACGTGCGTGAGTTGCTGCGCAGTCAGCACCAAACGGAGTGGGTGATCATCTCCACCGGCATGTTCATGAGCTACTTGTTCGAGTCGGAATTCGGCGTCGTGGATCTGAAAAACAGTGCAGTACACGCCCTGGGTAGCCGCGACACCGCGGTGACGCTGACGACGCCGGAAGATATCGGAGCGCTGACGGCCGCTGTCGTGTTCGCCCAACCGCGCATCCGCAACGACATCGTTTTTCTGGCTGGCGACACCGTGACATACAGCGAGGTAGCGGACAAGCTGCAAGCAGCCCTGGGCCGTCCCTTCAGCAAGTCGGAATGGACCGAGCAATATCTGCTGGACGAACTGGCGCGCGACCCGCAGAACATGATGCGGAAATACCGCGCGGCATTTTCCCAAGGACGCGGTGTGGCATGGGACAAGACCGGCACATTCAATCAACTCAACGCCATTCCGGTGACCGACGTGTCGTCGTGGATCCGTGCGAATCTGGCACCTGGCCAACGCGACTAGTCGGGTTGTTGCACCTACCAGATGCTCTACAGAAATGACCGCTTTTCCTCAAGCGGCGTCTTTGATTGGGCGGCAGCTTTTGGCCTATATTACGCGCTCGACGACGAAGGGGGGATGACCGCAACCGCTGCAAAGCGGTCCCCAGCCGCGCCGCTCCGCGGTCGTCACTCCATCGTGATCTTCGAGCTGGTCACGATGTCGCGGTACAGCGCAGCATGAGGCTTGATGAAGGCCTTGAACTCGGGGCCGTGCATCGGTGCCACGGAGATGCCCGCGTCCTGCAGCTTCTGGCGCAGCTCGGGCTTCGCCAGCGACTCCTGCAAAGCCTTGTCGACCGCAGTCACCCTGGCGGCAGGCGGACCGGCCTTCATGAAGAGTCTCTGCCAAAGGGGCATGGCCATGCCGATGCGCTTGATGTGCGGCAACTGCGGAACGCGCACGGTGTCCGAGATCCACAGCGCCCGGATCTTGCCGTCCATGAGAAAAGGCATGGCGGTGGAGAGCACCAGCATGGCACTGTCCCCCTGGCCGCCCACCAGGTAGTTGGCGATGTGCGTGCCACCAACCGCCCTCAGCCTGTGCCGAGTGATGCCGGGTATCGCCTCGCACGGGGCAGGGCCCTTCAGGAATGCACCTCCCACTGGGTTGCCAGCTCCTGCAGGTGTTCCAGAAATGCGCTGGCCACCGGCGACAGGCGTTTGCCTTGGAGCCAGAGCACCGACCAGGAAGAGGGCACCGGGAAGCGGTTCGCCTTCAGCACGGCAAGCCCTTCCGCCGAAGGCTGGCCGGCCAGGGCGTGCCGGGACACCAGGCCCAGCCCCATGCCTGCCGCCACCGCTTGCTTGACGGCTTCGTTGCTGCCGAGCTCCAGCCGCACGCGAGGGTGCAGCCCCAGGCGCGCGAAATGCGCATCGCCCGCCAGTCGCGTGCCTGACCCCCGCTCGCGCAGGATGAAGGGCTCTTGCTGCAGCCGCGCGGCACGCACGCGGGAGGCGCCTGCCAAGGGATGGCCCAGCGCGGCGATCGGGACCAGCGGGTTGTCCAGCAATGCCAGCCGCTCATGCGGAAGGTCGTCTGGAGGCAGGGACAGGATGTAGAGATCGTCCTGGTTGGCGCGCATGCGCTGCACCACGCCATCGCGGTTCAGGACCTGCAGCTCGATGTCCACCTCAGGGTGCCTGGCGCAAAAGGGGCCCAGCATGCGCGGAATGAAGTACTTGGCCGTGCTGGCCAGCGCAACCCGCAAACGCCCCTGCCGCAGACCTTTGAGGCCTGCGATGCGCTGCTCCAGCGCCTCCCACTCCGCCACCATGGCGCGCGCGCTTTCCGCGACAGCCTCGCCGGCAGGTGTCAGGTACAGGGCGCGGCCAATCTGCTCATGCAATGGCATGCCCACGGCATCGGCCAGCTCCTTGATCTGCATGGACACGGTGGGCTGGGTCACATGGCATGCGCGGGCCGCGCCGGTGATGGACCCGGTGTCGGCCAAGGCCATCAGAAGGCGCAGTTGTCGAAAGGTGGCATGCATAGGGTTTTGTCTATGGTCTGTATCGATACTATTGATTTTCCTCGATTGGAGCTTGTCCCTACCATTCGCAGCCATGAACATTCTTCTGGACCCCGCCATCCTGTTTTTCGTGCTCGGCGTTGCCGCCGGGCTGCTGCGCTCCAACCTGGAAGTGCCGCCACCCCTGTCCCGATTTCTATCGCTGTACCTGTTGATGGCCCTGGGCCTGAAGGGCGGCTTCGCGCTGGGCCAGACCGGTGTGACATCGGCTGTCGTGGCGGCCCTTGGGTGCGCTGTGCTGCTGGCCATCCTCATCCCTTTGCTGGACTGGCAGTTTCTCAAGCGCGCACTGCCTCCACTGGACGCCATCAGCGTGGCGGCAACCTACGGCAGCGTGAGCGCGGTGACCTTTGTGACCGCCGCGCACATCCTGGAGTCCCAGGGAAACCCCGGCGGTGGGTACATGGCTGCCGCCATGGCCTTGATGGAGTCGCCGGCCATCGTGCTGGCATTGGTGGGTGCGCAGTGGGCCCGCACCCAGGGCATGGCGGCTGGGGGCTCAGGCGCTGCGGCAATGGCCATCGGCAATGCACCGCCGCGCATGGCGGGCGTGCTGCGCGAAGCCCTCACGGACGGCGGCACGGTGCTGCTGGTGGGCGCCCTGCTCGTGGGCCTGGTATCGGGCCCCGCGGGGGCGAAGGCGATGCAGCCTTTCACCGGCGACCTGTTCAAAGGCTTGCTGGCCTTTTTTCTGCTGGACATGGGCCTGCTGACTGCGCGCCAGATGGCGGGCTTGCGCTCGCTGGCGCCCTCTCTGTTTGCCTACGCGGTGCTGGGCCCGGTGGTGCATGCGGCTCTGGCGCTGGCATTTGCACGGATGGCAGGGGTGGGTGTCGAGGACGCCACCCTGCTCGCAGTGCTGGCGGCCAGCGCTTCCTACATCGCCGTGCCCGCCGTGCTTAGGCATGCGGTCCCGGAGGCCCGCCCAGCCGTCTACATCGGGCTGTCGCTGGGCGTCACGTTCCCCTTCAATCTGCTGGTGGGAATTCCGCTGTACCAATGGATGGCCGGTCTCGTGCTTTAGGCGTGCCTGCAGATGGCAGGCCACCCCAGGCATCGGTCAGCGCAGTGCCTTCAACCCGCTGGGTGCCTGGTGGTGGATATCCCCGCTGTCACCACCACCCCATCGTGGTCCATGGCGATGAAATCACCCGGCCGGATCGAGGCGCTCCCGATGGTCAGGTCGACCCCGACTTCGCCGGTCCCAGCCTTCCCTCCACGCGCTGGAACGCTGCCGAGGGCAAACACGCCGAAGTCGAGGCCCTGCAGGATGGCGACGTCACGGATGGCTCCGTAGACGAGCACGCCCGCCCACCCGTTGTCCATCCCGATGCGCGCCATGCGATCACCGAGCACGGCGGCCTTGAGCGAGCCGCCCGCGTCGATGACCAGCACGCGAGCCTTGCCCGGTGTGCCCAAGGTGTGGCGGATCAGGGCGGCGTCCTCGAAGGTGCGCAGGGTCTGCACGTGGCCTGACACTGCGTGGCGGCCGCCATGGCTGCGCCATGGCGCCAGGCATACCCGCGCAGCCGGGCCCAGTTCATCGCACAGGTCGGCCGTGTGGATGGTCGCCATGGGCATCAGTCCAGCGTGGCTCCGGATTGTTTGACCAGCTTCTGGTGCTTGGCCAGCTCCGACTGGAAGAAGGCAGGCGCTTCGCCCGGGCCCTTGTCCATGACCATCAGGCCCTGGCCCAGGATGGCGGCCTGTGCTTCGGGCGATGCAATTGCGGCCTTGATGGCGCTGGCGTAGCTGTCCACCACCGCCTTGCCCAGCCCGGCGGGCCCAACCAGGGCGATCCAGGCGTCAAAGCTGTACTTCGGCACACCCGCTTCCGCCATGGTGGGCACCTCCGGCAGGGCCGATGACCGCAGGGGTGTGGACACGGCCAATGCGCGCAGCGTGCCTGCCTTGATCTGGGGCGCGACCTGCGAGACCGAGACGAAGCCCAGCTGCACCTGGCCGCCCACCAGGTCGGTGATGAGCGGGGCCGTGCCGCGGTAAGGCACGTGCTTCATGTCGATGCCGGTCTCGGCGATCATCAGCTCGCCGGCCAGGTGCAGGGTGCTGCCGTTGCCGGCAGAGCCGTAGTTCAATGTGCCGGGGTGGGCCTTGGCATAGGCCAGCAGCTCCTGGACGTTCTTCACCGGCAGCCTGGCATTGACCGCCAGCACCAGGGGCACCGTGACGAGGACGGCGATGGATGTGATGTCCTTGAGGCTGTCGTACGGGATGGTCTTGTAGATGCCGGGGTTGATGACGTGGTTGGACGAGATCATGCCCAGCGTCAGCCCGTCCTTGGGCGCCTTGACGATTTGCGAGGTACCCGGGATACCGCCGGCGCCCACGATGTTTTCAACGACCACCGGATGCCCGGTGCTGCGCCCGAAGCTGGGCCCGAGCGCGCGCGCAACCGCGTCGACCGTAGAGCCGGCGGCCAGCGGCACGACCATGCGGATCGGCTTGTCGCCTATGGCCGGCTGGGCCATGGTCCACGGTGATGCCGAGGCCAGCGCCAGGCAAAGGCCGAGCCGCGATAAGGCGCTGCGCCTGGTGGGTGGGGATTTCATGGTGGTGTCTCCTTCATTTTCTTTTCAAGTGGGAAATCGTTGTTGCAGTTCGTCGAATGACATCAGCTCTCCGGCAATCGCGCTGGCGGCCACGGTCGGCGGGCTGGCGAGCCACACGTTGCCCGGGCCGCCACGGCCCGGAAAGTTGCGGTTGATGGCGCTCACCGTGACCTGGTCCGCCCGGCTCGATCCTCCAGGCCCGCAGTTGCCGCAGGCGCCGCACGAGGGCTGCAGGATGCGCGCGCCGACCCGCTCGAAGGCGTCGAGGTAGCCTGCCGCGATGCAGTGGTCTCGCACGGCGGTGGTTCCGAACTGCAGGAACAGCTCGACACCGGGTGCCACCCTGAGGTTGCGGTCTGCGGCCCAGCGCAGCACCTTGTGGTAGTGGTCGAAGTCTTCGCGCTTTCCTGCGGTGCACGAGCCGCCGTAGGCGATATCGATGCGTACTTGGTGGGCCAGGGCGGACAGGGGCAGGCCGTTGCCAGGGTCGCCCGGGGAGGCGACCATCGCCGGCACACTCGCGCAATCGATGCGGATGGTGTCGGCATAGGTGGCGTCGGGGTCGCTGCACATCCAGTCTTCGACCACAAAATCCACGCCCCGGCGCTCGCGCAGAAAGCGCACCGTCTCCTCGTCGGGCGCCACGATGCCGGTGAATCCACCCAGCTCCGCCGCCATGTTGGTGAGGGTTGCGCGCTCATCGGTGCCCAGGCCTGCGATGGCCGGCCCGGTGAACTCGAACACCTTGCCCACGCCAGCGCCGCCGCGGATGCCGGGCTGCGCCAGCAGGTGCAGCACCACGTCCTTGGCCGTCACGCCCGGGGGCAGTGCGCCGTCCAGAACGATGCGCAGGGTCTCGGGCAGCGTCAGCCGCACCGCGCCGGTGGCGAAGGCATTGGCCATGTCGGTGGTGCCGACCCCGAAGGCCACGCAGCCCAGCGCACCGCTGTGCGGGGTGTGCGAGTCGGTGCCGACCACCAGTTGCCCGGGCAGGGCATAGTGCTCGGCCATCATCGCGTGCGAAATGCCGGCCACGTTGCCGCCGTCGTCGTCGCGGGCTTCCTGCTCGGTCAGGGTGCGGTGGGTGCGCAGTGCGTAAGCCTGCGCAAACTCGCGCTGTGCCTGCACCATGCGATGGACGTTGGGGACCAGGCCGCCGCGCACGTGCGCAGGGCTCTCCTGCACATAGGAGGTGTGGTCCTCGAACACGATGACCGAACCGGGGTCCTTGAGCACCAATGGCCTGCCGAAGGTGGCATGCAGCATGTGGGCCGCCATGCCGGTGTAGTACTCGTGGATGAAGCGCCAGTCTGCACGCACGAAGGCGCCATCGCCCCGGCCCGGGTTGGCCGGCGTGACCCCGGTGGCCAGTGCGTGCCGCGCGACGATCTTCTCGAACAGGGTACGCCCCCCAGCCTGGGGCTGCCTCGGCGGCAGCGGCTCGGACATCTGGCCCAGGTGCGCCTGGCCAAAGCGCAGCAGGCCGCCGCCCGCGAGCACGGCGGCATCCAGGGCATCGCGGCCGGCCAGCAGTTCGCGCCAGGTGATTTCCTCGCCGGCCTCGATCCGCGCAATCAGCCCGAAGTCGGTGGAGGTGATGAGGCCGATGTTGTCGGCATTCTGCCGGTAGATGCGCTCGAAGCTCTCGGCGATGACCAGGCGCACGCCGGCGAGCTTTTCGGCCGCCGGGCTGTGCTCGCGCGAGGAGCCTTTGCCGTAGCGCTTGCCCGCCACCACCACCTGTATGCCGCTGGTGCGCAGGGCGTCCACCCCGATGGGCGCCTGGCCACCGGCCTTGAAGCCGGTGTAGGGGTAGCGCCCCAGTTGCTCATCGAAGTGGGTGAGGATCGCGATCGGTGTGATTTCGTCGGTGGAGATGTCATCGCGCAGCGGCAGGGCTTCGGGCAGCGCGACACGTTGGCCTGCCAAGGCCCTGGTCAACACCTCAGGTGATTGGCTCAGGTACAGGATGCGTGGGGCAAAGCGCAGGGCGGGGAGCGACTGGATGGACATGCCCGATCATCGGAATCCACGCGCCCTCTGGGTAGTGCCAAGACGGCACGGGGGACAGCGCGGAACTCGACGTCCGGGATTACCCGCGCAGGCCTTCGATGAGCGCCTGGACCGCGCGCAGCTGGGGTGTGCGCCGCAGGGCATAAAGCCGCAGCTCCCGGTCTGCCCACAAATCCGCCAGCGGCAACCGGGTGAAGTGCGCATTGCCCGCATAGGCCGAAGCAGCGCTCTGCGGGATCACGGCAATCCCCATGCCTGCCTCGACCATACGGCCCACGGCGTCGAAGCTGCTGACCGACACCTCGGGCGCAAACCGCATCTGCACCGCCTGCGCGCGCTCATGCAGGGTCTGGTCCAGGGCGCCGCCCTGGTGCACTCCGATCAGCGGAAACTCCAGCACCTTGGCAAACTCGACCGACTTCAGGTCACCCAACTCGTGTCCCGTGGGAACCACCACCTGCAAGGGGTCATTCGCAAAATGCCATGAATCCAGCCCTGGGGCCGCCGTGCCGGCAACGCCCATGCCGACATCAGCCCTGTCGTCCAGGCACGCGCGGATGACGTCCCGCGTGTCCGCTTCGTGCAGCGAAATGTCCAGGCCCGGGTACTTCGCCTTCAGGCGCTTGAGCCGCTCGGGCAAGAAGCCGACCACGGCCGACATGTTGGCGTACAGGCGCACCGTGCCCCGCACTTCATCGCTGTGCAACTGCACCTCGCGCAGCAGCCCCTGCAGTTCGTCGTCGAGACGGACACCCCGCTCGAAAACAATGTGCCCGGCATCGGTCAGCGCCACGCCGCGCGGCGAGCGCACCACCAGCGCCGTCCCGAAGGCATGCTCCAGGTCGGCCAGCCGGCGGCTCAGCGCGGACGGCGCGATGTGCTCCTGCTCGGCCGCCCGTGCAATGGAGCCGGTGCGGGCCACGGCGATAAAAAGCCGCAGGCTGTAGGAATCCAGGCGTCGTGTCAGAAGAGCAGCTCCGTTGTACCCGGCGCAGGGACCAGGGGAGGTGATGGAAGGGCCTTGCGGGGTGGGCAACCTGCCCGCCCCGGCGTGGCATCGTAGCGCACCGCCACCGCAAGGCGGCGTGAGCAGCACCCAGGGCAGGGGTCAGTACAGCGCCTTGATGCCTGTGGGCGTGCGTATCTCGGCGCGGTAGCGCAAGCGGTCGCCTTTTTCCACATGGGGTGCATTCTCGATACCCAGTCTGGCATACAGGGCCAGCACCATGTCAGGCTCGGGGTGCTCGATGGTGAAGCGGGCGAGCCGCGCCCCCAGGTCCGGCATCGACGCTATCGGCGGTGGGCGCTGACCCCGGTCAATGACCGAAGGCGCCACGCCTGCGAGCGGCAGCGCGCCGCCCGCAGGGATCGCAAATAAGTAGGGCGGTGCGGCACCGGCGGAGAGCTGTGTCTTGCGGCCCAGCAGGTGCCCGTGCTGCGCCAGCACCGCATCCATGTGCTGCGTGCGCGCAACCCAGCCGCGCAGGCGCAGGCCGGCATCCCAGGCGGTCTGCACGGCATCCCTGTCGTCCAGCCCGAACCAGCGGGCATGCGCCGGGGGCAGGGCAGCGGGATCGATGGCGATGACCTCCAGGTACACATCGTCGCCCAGCCGCAGCAGGTGGTTGTGGGTGCCCATGTCGGGGTGCTTGCGGCCAAAGGGCATGTCGATGCCCAGGCATTCGCGCACGTGGCCCACGCCCTCGTCGAGCGAGGGCGCGATGATCGACAGGTGGTCGAGCCAGAGCATGGTCTGTCGGTATGCAGGGGTCAGCGGCGCTTCCAGTCGATGCCCGGAATGCAGATGCGCTGTTTGAAGCTGCCATTCCAGCGTACCTCAAGCCCGGCGCGCTGCAGTTCGCTGGCGATGAGGGCGCCGATGCGCGGGCCCTCGGTCTCCTCGGTGTCGGCATCCATGGGGCCGAAAGCGAGGAACAGGCCGCCGCCATGCACCGCGCGTGCCAGGTCCTGGCCATGGTAGAAACAGTAGCCCACGATATCGGCCCGGTCGGGCGCGTTGTGGTACGCCTCGGTCACATCCCCGTAGCCATCGCTTTGCGTGTAGCCCGCGTTCTGCAGCGCGACCAGGCCCTGGCGGGCCAGCGCGTCGAAGGCGGCATCCAGCCGATCGCAGTCGGTCGTGGCCGGCCAGCCCTTCTTCGCCTGGTCGTGCGCCCGCACGGCATCGTCGACGGCGCGCTCGACTTCGGCGGCATCGAGCTCGCCAGGCTCGTACATCTCCTCGGTCAGGATCTCGATGGTGCGCTCGCGGTCTTCGAACCCGCCGCGCACGAATGCGTCGATCTCGGTCAGTATGTCGGGGGGCAGGGGCATGCGTTCTCCGTTGAAAAAAGGGGCCGTGGTATCAAGGGGCTGCGAACCACGGGTCGTTCAGGCCATGGGCCTGGCGCATGGCGGGGTCCGGTTCGGGGGCGAACGGAGCTGCGCCCGCCTGACGCATCGCGGCGAACCTTTCTGCCGCATAGCGGTGCGCATAGTCTTCCTTCTCCAGGGATGGGCGGCTGTACCATTCATCCGCGTACAAGCGCTGGCGGTCCACATGGTGGCCCAGTTCGTGCAGCAGCGTGCGGTACAGCACCGTGTGGCGAAGTGACGCAGGCGTGGGCAGTATCTCGATGCTGCGCCGGGTCCTGCGGATCTGGTGGCCATCGGCCTGCAGCCGGTCGAGCTCGCGCTGGTCTCCGGGCGTCAGCGCATTGCGCCAGACGGTGGGTGCAAGGGGTTGCGCTTCGAGCACGATGGCGCTGCTGGCACGGGGTGGCCGCTCGAACTGGAACACCGCGCGCCCCCACGCAGGCTGCAGGATGCGTTGCTTGCGCGTGGGCTGGCGCATCACGATGGAGTCGAGATGCGCGAGGTCCTTGGCGGGGCAGTGCGAAAGAACCAGCAGGGCATCCTCGACGGAACATGGATGGAGCCAACCGGTACGGGTGGGTTCCACGAAGAACCTCACATGGTGGCCGTTGACGCGCTGCGTGAAGGAGATGCAGGCGCCCAGGCACTCGTGGAAGAAACTCCGGTCGTGCCGGGATTCGGGAATCGTCAGCCGGTTGTCCTCCCCATGGCCCTGGGCCGGGGTGCCGATGTTCCGGTTTCTGCGAACGGGGTTCCAGCCAGGGCGCATGGGGTCTCCGGTGTGCGGGTGATTCGCGGGCCCCCGGTGGTAGCGGGACGCCGGCGGGAGCGGGCGCCTGCACAGACCGCGCCTCTCCCCATTATCGTGGCTGCCGCAGGTTCATCGTGCGTGCAGGGCGTCCGGGCTGCGGCACGGTGCTACCATTGCCTGGCTTGCGCGCCTTGCGCCAGCCAGGCCGTGGACGACTTCGGCCGTGGACTTTCACCAGGGGACGGCCCTTGTTTTCCTACCCAGGGACGACATGCCCAAGCCGAACCTCCGCACCACCCCCCGCAGCGCCGCAGCGCATCCCGCTCACCTTGGCCAGCCGCGCCTGGTGGCGCCCACCACCTGGGCCCTGCTGGCTGGCGCGTGGCTGGTGGCCGGGCTCTTCATCGCCTTTGGCAGCACCTGGCTGGCGGCCCCGCTGGGCCCGGGTGTCGCGGCCGGCGCGTTCGGGCTGCTGTTCGCCACCATCCTCGCGGCATCCTTCGGGGTGGTGCATGAGGCGGACCACCTTGCGCAGCAGCTCGGGGAGCCCTATGGCACGCTGGTGCTCACGCTGTCCATCGTTTCCATCGAGGTGATCCTGATCGCGTCGGTGCTGCTCGGGCCGGGCGATTCGTCGGCCATCGGCCGCGACTCCATCTTCGCGGTGATGATGATCATCATGAACCTGGTGATCGGCATCTGCCTGGTGGCCGGGTCGGCCCGCCACGGCGACCAGGAGTACAACGCCCAGGGGGCGACGGCCTACCTGGGCATGATCGTGCTGCTCACCGGCACGGCGCTGGTGCTGCCCAACCACCTGGGCGGGGCGGGGGCGTTTTCCATACCTCAGGCGCTGGGCATGGCGGCCCTCACGGCCTGCCTGTACGCGGCGTTTCTGTGGCTGCAGATGCGCAGCCACCGGCGCTACTTCATTCAGCCAGCGGCCGGCAGCATGGCGGTGCCGGCATCGGCGCAGCCGCTCGGGAGCCGCAAGACCCAGGCAGCGACTGGACCTGCAGGCCGGCGGGCCATGGTTGTGCGCTCGATGGTGCTGCTGGCGCTGGTCCTGCCCATCGTGCTGCTGGCGCACTACCTGGCCATCGTGACGGACTACGGCATCGCCGCCGCCGGGGCGCCTGCCGCCGTGGGCGGGGTGCTCATCGCCATCATCGTCTTCACGCCCGAATCCATCACCGCCGTGCGCGCCGCCATGGGCAACGAGATGCAGCGCGCCATCAACCTGTGCCTGGGCGCCTTTGTCTCCACCGTGGGCCTCACGGTGCCGGCCGTGCTGCTCATCGGCGTGGCCACGGGCCAGCGCATGGCCATGGGCCTGTCGGGCACGGAGGTGGTGCTGCTGGTGCTGACGGTCGCGCTCGCTATGCTCAGCTTCAACGGGCAGCGCACCTCGCCGATCCAGGGGCTGATGCACCTCACGCTGTTTGCCGTGTTCGGGCTGGTGCTTTTTCTTCCCTGAGACAGCAGGGGCCGGGATTTCCCGGAATGTCATCGCATCGACAGTCATGCACGGCCGCCATGCCTAGCATGCCGGCATGACCTGTTCATCCCTGCCCACGGCCACTCTCGACCCTTCCATCGCGCACCCTGATCGGTCGCCCCACGCGGCTTCCGTCGCGGCCCAGCCGCTGCGCCAGGCGGTGGACTGGGCCATCGTCTCGCGGCGCAGCATTCGCGCCTTTTTGCCCACGCCGGTGGGGCAGGGCGAGGTGCATGCCATCCTCGACGTGGCGCGCCATGCGGCCTCGGGCATGAACACCCAGCCCTGGCGCGTGCACGTGCTCATGGGCGGCACCAAGGAGCGGCTGAGCGCCGCCATCACCGCCGTGGACAACGATGGCGAGGCCTCGGCCGCCCTCACCGAGCCCTACCACTACTACCCGCTCGAATGGGTCTCGCCCTATGTGGACCGGCGCCGCAAGGTGGGCTGGGACCTGTATGGGCTGCTCGGCATCACCAAGGGCGACAAGGCGCGCATGCACGCGCAGCACGGCCGCAACTACCGCTTCTTCGATGCACCCGTGGGGCTCATCTTCACGGTGAACCGGCTGATGCAGGCCGGCAGCCTGATGGACTACGGCATGTTCTTGCAGAGCGTGATGGTGGCGGCCCGCGCGCGCGGGCTCGACACCTGCCCGCAGGTGGCGTTCACGAAGTTCCACCGGGTCATTGCCGCCGAGCTCGGCATCCCCGATACCGAGATGGTGGTCTGCGGCATGAGCCTGGGCTACGCCGATCCGGCGGGCATCGAAAACACGCTGGTGACGCAGCGCGAGAGCGTCGAGTCGTTCACCACCTTTCACCCGTAAGCGCACCACCAAGGAGACACCACAGTGAACCACGCCTCTCCCCGCAGCCCTTACCAGACGGGTCTTGAGCGCACCCCCGCCAACCACCTGCCGCTCACGCCGCTGGGTTTTCTGGACCGCAGCACACAGGTGCACCCCGACGGCATTGCCGTGGTGCATGCAGGCAGCACGCAGACCTGGGCACAGACGCGCGAGCGCGCCTACCGCCTGGCCAGTGCCCTGGCCCGTCGCGGCGTGCAGCGCGGCGACACGGTGGCCATCCTCGCGCCCAACACGCCGGCGATGCTGGAGGCGCACCTGGGCATCCCCCTGTGCGGCGCAGTCATCAATGCCATCAACTGCCGGCTCGATGCCGAGGGCATCGCCTTCATCCTGCAGCACGGCGAGGCGCGCGTGCTGCTGGTGGACAGCGAGTTCGCGGCGCTGGCCGCCAAGGCCGTCGCGGGTCTGGCCCACCCGCCGCCGGTGGTCGCCATCCACGATGCGGGCCTGCCCGCGCAGCCGGCCTTCGGTGCAATCGACTACGAAGCCCTGCTGGCCGAGGGCGACCCGGCCTTCGAAGGCCTGTGGCCTGAGGACGAGTGGGACCCCATTGCGCTGAACTACACCTCGGGCACCACGGGCGACCCCAAGGGCGTGGTGCCCAGCCACCGGGGCGCCTACCTCATGAGCATGCTGCAGCTGACGGACTGGGCCATGCCGCGCAAGCCTGTGTACCTGTGGACGCTGCCCATGTTCCACGCCAACGGCTGGTGCTTCACCTGGGCCATCACGGCGGCGGCGGGCACGCATGTCTGCCTGCGCAAGGTCACGGCCAAAGCGATATTCGAAGCCATTGCCGAGCATGGCGTGGACCATTTCTGCGCCGCACCCACGGTGCTGGCCATGCTGGCGAATGCGCCGGCGCACGAGCGCATCGCGCTGCCGCGCCCGGTGCGTGTGCTCACGGCGGGCTCGCCGCCGCCCGCCGCCATCCTGCAGGCGATTGCCGCCATGGGCTTCGACGTGGACCATGTGTACGGCATCACCGAAGTCTCGGGCACGCCCGTGAGCTGCGTGCGCCAGCCGGGCTGGGCCGCCTTGCCTGAAGTCGGCCGTGCCCAGCTGCAGGCGCGCCAGGGCGTGCGCGCCGCCGCGCTGGAGCATCTGCGCGTGCTCGACCCCGACACGCTGCAGCCGGTGCCGGCCGATGGCGTGACCGCCGGCGAGATCATGCTGCGCGGCAACACGGTGATGAAGGGCTACCTCAAGAACCCCGGCGCCACGGCCAAGGCCTTTGCCAGCGGCTGGTTCCACACCGGTGACATCGCGGTGCTGCACCCCGATGGCTATGTGCAGATCACCGACCGGTCGAAGGACGTGATCATCTCGGGCGGCGAGAACATCTCGTCGGTGGAGGTGGAAGACGTGCTGCACCGCCACCCCGCCGTGCTGCTGGCCGCCGTGGTGGCCCAGCCCGACGAGCGCTGGGGCGAGGTACCCTGCGCCTTCGTGGAGCTCAAGCCCGATGCCGTGGGCAGCGTGAGCGCCGAGGAACTGATAGCCTTCTGCCGCAGCCATCTGGCGCGCTTCAAGTGCCCGCGCCAGGTCGTGTTCGAGGCCTTGCCCAAGACGGCCACCGGCAAGATCCAGAAGTTCCGCCTGCGCGAGATCGCGGGTAGCCGCGAGGCGATCACGCGGCTGGCGCAGGTTCAGACCGAGCCCGCAGGCTGAGGGCTCAGCCTTCGCGGGCAATCGCCTGGATTACCTTCAGGTCGATCACCTCGATGGACCCATAGCCCAGGCGGATCGCGCCCCGGTCCTGCAGCTCCTGCAGTGCCCGGTTGGCCACCTGGCGCGACACGCCCGACAGACGCCCCAGCTCCTCTTGCGACAGCGTGATGCGCCGCGCGGTGTTGGGGAACAGCGCATCGTTGAACAGCCCCGACAGGCTGTAGGCCACCTGCGCCGTGGTGTCGCCCAACCGGTCGGTCTGCACTTGCGCCACGTAGTGGGCAAGGCGGGCATTGAGCTGGCCGATCAGCCACAGCGCGAAGGGATGGCTCTCGTGCAGCAGCCGCAGGAACTCGCTGCGCGGCAGCAGCGCCACCACGCTGTCGGTCAGCGCCGTCACCGCATAGGGCCGGGGCTCGTCCTTGAGCACCGAGCCCTCGCCGAACCACGCGCCCGAGGGCACGCCCGCAAAGGTGCTGACGTGGCCTTCGGCGGTGATGTTGTCCAGCTTGAGCATGCCCTGCATCACCCCGGCCCAATGCGCCGTGGGCGTGCCGCGCGCAAACACCGCGCCGCCCGCAGGATAGCTGCGCACCGTGATCGCCTTGCGCACGCGCGCGGCCTCCTCGGCGGTGAGGGCGGACACCCAGGGCGATTGGACGAGGAAGAGGTCGAGGGGGTCTGCGGTCATGGCGTCCATGGCATCGAAGGAGAGCGCCTGGATTGTGGCGGCGATCCTGCTCGGCTCCAATAGGGCAAAGCCTGTGTGCGACATCTGCCATGGTCGCGGCCATGCGCGCATGCATGCTGTTGCGCAGCGTGGAGACTCTTCTCAGGGGCCGCTGCGGGCCGAGGTCACGGCGGCGGTGCGGGAGGTGAGACGGCCCTGGGCGCAGGCGCAGGCACGGGCGAAGGGGGCGGCGATGGCGCAGGCGGTGGCGCCATGGACTGCAGCATGGCCAGGGACAGCGTTTCGTACAGCGGCCGCGCCAGCATGCGGGAAACCAGGCTGGCGAGCATGGCCGCCGCCATCAGGCTGAGCACCATGGCGTGGCCGTCGACCATCTCCATGACGATGATGAAGGCCGTGAGCGGCGCCTGTGTGACGGCTGCGAGGAAGGCCGCCATGCCCATGGCGATGAGGGCGGGCGCTATGTCGCCGCCCAGCAGCAGCGACACGTTGTGGCCCACGCCCGCGCCGATGGACAGCGAGGGCGCGAAGATGCCGCCAGGCACGCCCAGCCAGGCCGACAGCCAGGTGGCGACGAACTTGAGCGTGACGTAGAACGCCGGCATGTCGGCCTCGCCGGCCAGCATGTGCTTGACCGCTTCGGAGCCCGCGCCGAAGGTCGCGCCGCCGGTGGCCAGGCCGATCACCGCCACCACCAGCGCGCCGATCGCCGCGAAGCGGATCGGAAAGCGCGCGCGCAGCCGGCACATGCGCTCGGAGGTGCCGGTGAGCGAGGCGGCCAGCAGCTTGGCGAACAGGCCGCCCAGCACGCCGCAGGCCAGCGCCACGCACAGGCCGGGCAGCAGGGCGTCCCAGTCCAGGCGGGGCACCTGGATGCGGCCGAAGTAGCTCAGGTTGCCGAACGCCGATACCCCCATCAGCCCGGCCAGCACGATGGCCGTGATGATCACGCCGCTGCTGCGCGACTCCATCTTGCGCGACAGCTCTTCGATGGCGAACACCACGCCGGCCAGCGGTGCGTTGAACGCCGCCGCAATGCCCGCTGCGCCGCCCGCCACCAGCAGCGCATGCGCGGTGATGCCCGAGCGCGGGTCGAACCAGCGGCGCGCGTGGTGCATGACGCCGGCCGCCACCTGCACCGAGGGGCCTTCGCGCCCGATGGACAGTCCCGCGAGGAAGCCCGCGCTGGCCAGCAAGATCTTGGCGAACGAAAGCCACAGCGAGACGAAGCGCCCGCGCTTGCCTGTCTCCAGCGCCGGATCCAGTGCGGTGATGACCTGCGGTATGCCCGATCCTGCAGCCCCTGGCGCCCAGCGCCGCGTGGCCCACACCACCACCGCCGTGACGGCCGGCATCCACAGCAGCACGGCCCAGCCACCCTGCCATTGGTAGATGTGCTGGAACAGCTCGAACGCCGCGTCGGCCAGCAGCGTGAAGGCCACCACGCACAGGCCTGCGGCACAGGCGTAGGCGAGCACGATGGAGCGGTCCAGCCAGCGCCGGCCGTCCTTCAGCTCCTCGCGCAGGTTGTCGAAGAAATTGGGCTCATGGTTCATGCGGGGCAGGCAGTGTGCGAAGCGGCAGGGCTCTGGGGCGTTGGCAAAACGGGGGCGGCGTGCAGGCCGGGCGGCAAGGTGTTGCATTGCGACTGCATCGCGCTGGGTGCAGTTCCCCGCTCGGGGCCACAACCCTGTCTGCATGCAAGAAGTCTACCAACCCGGTGGGTACCGTATTGCGTAAACAGGTGCTACTGGCACCTTCTGCTGCGCAGGCGGTGCCAGAATGGGCTTATCACCAGAATATATGAACGGGAGCCCCTCATGCCCAGCCTGCGCATCCAGCCGACGACCCTGAAGGCCGCGCTCTGCGCTGCGGTGCTGTGGCTGGTCCAGGGTTGCGCCACCCAGGCCGGCCACCCGCCCCGCGTGCAGGTCGTGTGCGCCGTGGATGCGGTGGCCGCCGAGTCGGTCGTGGACCTGCGCCTGCAGGGCGTGGTGCAGCAGCAGGTGAGCTTCAGGGACGACACCGGCCCGCAGGCGCGCAGCTATACCGGCGCGGCGCTGTGGCCGCTGCTGCAGGCCTGCGCGCTGCAGTCGGATGCGGCCATGGACCTCCATGGGCAGCGCGCTGCGGCGCTGGGCCGCTATGTGCTGGCCAGCGGGGCCGAGGCCTACAGTGCCGTGTTCTCGGTGGGCGAGCTGCACCCGGACTTCGGCAACAAAGGCAGCATCGTGGCCTATGCCGAGGCGGGGGCAGGCGATGCCGATGCTGCGGGGACAGCACCATCGCTGCGCATCACCGCCCCGGGCGATGTGCAGGGCAGCCGCTATGTGGCCGGCCTCACGCGGCTGGAGGTGCGCTCGTCCGGCTCGGTCGGCGCGGGCAGCGGTGCGGCGCAGTCGCAGGCCGTGCAGGTGTTGGGCGCGGTGAAGAACACCCTGCGCCTGGATGAAGCGGCCCTGCGCGCGCTGCCGGCGGTCACGCAGGTGGTGGGCGGGCGCCGCTACACGGGCGTGGACCTGTGGGCGCTGCTGAGCGCCGTGGCCAGTATCGAGGCCGACAGCGCCAGCGGTGCCAACGTGCAGGGCATGTACCTGGTGGCCACCGGGGCCGATGGCTACCAGGCCCTGGTATCGCTGGCCGAGATGAGCCCCGAGCTGGGCAACCAGCGCGTGCTGATCGCCTACCGCCTGGACGACCAGCCCATGGCGCGCGGCATGGCACGGCTGGTGGTGGCGGGCGATGGCAAGGCCGGCCGCTCGGTGTCGGCGCTGGAGGCCATCGAGGTGTTTGCGGCTGCGCCTGCGGTGCCGTAGGCGGGCACGGCAGGGGGGCACCCGCGCGGGCGGCGCTTCGCTGCGGCTGGCCTTTGGGTTCCTTGGCGGGCAGGCAAGCATCGCTTGGATGCCAATCCACAAAAAATAGAGAGGTTATCGCATAACAAAGGGTTTTCCCTATAGTTTGCGCAAATGTTAACGTTAACATTCATACGTTGCAGCCTTTTGGCGTGATTTGAAGCGAGATTCTGCTCGGCTTCCACTCTGCCCAAGCCGGTCTGCAAGCTCGCTTGGCCTTGCCTGAATCCCGTGAAACAGGGCGCTGCGAGCCACTTGTACGACCTGTTGAAACGCCCTGACACCCACCAGCCCCGCTACCACCATGAACCCGCAAGACCTCAAATCCATCATGGGCTCCGGCCTGCTCTCGTTCCCCGTCACGGACTTCGATGCCCAGGGCGACTTCAACCCCAGGGGCTATGCCGCGCGCCTCGAATGGCTGGCCCCCTATGGCGCCACCGCCCTGTTCGCCGCCGGCGGCACAGGTGAGTATTTCTCGCTGTCGGGTGCCGAATACGGTCAGGTCGTCAAGACCGCTGTGGACACCTGCCGCGGCAAGGTGCCCATCATTGCCGGTGCCGGCGGCCCCACCCGCACCGCCATCGCCCACGCCCAGGAGGCCGAGCGCCTGGGTGCCCACGGCATTCTGCTGTTGCCCCACTACCTGACCGAAGCCGGCCAGGAGGGTTTGATCGAGCATGTGGCTGCGGTCTGCAACAGTGTGAAGTTCGGCGTCATCGTCTACAACCGCGACCGCACCAAGCTGACGGCCAACTCGCTGGCGATCCTGGCCGAGCGCTGCCCCAACCTGATCGGCTTCAAGGACGGCGTGGGCAACATCGAGACCATGTCCTCGATCTTCATGAAGATGGGTGACCGCTTCTCCTACCTGGGCGGCCTGCCCACGGCCGAGGTGTATGCAGCAGCGTACAAGGCGCTGGGCACGCCGGTGTACTCGTCGGCGGTGTTCAACTTCATCCCCAAGACGGCGATGGATTTCTACAAGGCCGTGGCGGCAGACGACATGGTCACGCAGCACAGGCTGCTCAAGGATTTCTTCATGCCCTACCTGGACATTCGCAACAAGGTGGAAGGCTATGGCGTGAGCATCATCAAGGCCGGCGCCAAGCTGGTGGGCCACGATGCAGGGCCGGTGCGTGCGCCGCTGACGGACCTGAAGCCTGCCGAAATGGAGCAACTGAAAGCGCTGATCGACAAGCTCGGCCCGCAG
>NZ_LMIH01000029.1:0-48876 GCF_001428645.1 Acidovorax sp. Root217 | reverse complement strand
CGTTGCCGCGTCTTGTCGTACTACTCGTACTGCCTACGACGCAGCGCCTAGCCAGAACCGCTTCGCTGAGTTTTGTTATCCGCTCTATGCGCAGCCTCCGCCCCACGCAAACCCCCAAGGCCCCGCAGAGGGCTACCGCAACGACAACACCACCACCTCCGGAGACATCCACCATGCTCGTCAAAAAACTGCTGCTGCTTGCCAGCGCCTGCACCCTGGCTTTTGCCGCAACGGCACAGACCACCCCCTGGCCCGAGAAGCCCGTGACCATCGTCGTGCCGTTCCCGGCCGGTGGCTCCACCGACATGGTGGCCCGCGCCATGGCCCTGCAAATGGGCGAGAAGCTGGGCCAGAGCTTCGTGGTGGACAACCGCCCCGGTGCCACGGGCACGCTGGGTGCCGGTGCGGTCAAGCGCGCCGCGCCCGATGGTTACACGCTGCTGGTGTCGTCCCTGGGCGCCTTCGTCGTGGCGCCGCACCTGCTCAAGAGCGTGCCGTACGACGCGCTCAAGGATTTCGACTACATCACCGTGCCCGTGCAGGCGCCCAACGTGCTGGTGGCCGCACCCAACCAGAAGGCCCGCACCGTCAAGGAGGTGATCGCCCAGCTCAAGGCCAACCCCGGCAAGGTGAGCTTTGCCAGTTCGGGCAACGGCTCGTCGGACCACCTCTCGGCCGAAGTCTTCTGGCAGCAAAGCGGCACCGAAGGCCTGCACATCCCCTACAAGGGCGGTGCCCCGGCCATCAACGACCTGCTGGGCGGGCAGGTGGAGTTCTCGTTCCAGAACGTGAACGCGGTGCTCGCGCACATCCGCGCCGGCAAGCTGCATGCCATTGCCGTCACCGGTGACAAGCGCAGCCCCGTGCTGCCCGACGTGCCCACCCTGGCCGAGGCCGGCGTGGCCGGTGCTGAGGTCTATTCGTGGCAGGGCATGGCCGCGCCCAAGGGCCTGCCCGCCGCCGTGAAGAAGAAGCTCTCGGACGCCGCCATCGCCGCCATGAACGACCCTGCGGTGAAGAAGCGCATGCTCGACCAGGGCCTGGAGATCGTGGCCAGCACGCCCGAAGCCTTCACCGCCTACCAGGCGCGCGAGTTCGCACGCTGGAAGACCGTCATAGAAACCCGCAAGATCACTGCAGATTGAGCAACCCAGGGGGCGCCCCTGCGCGCCTCCTTACTGTCTTTTGACCACCATGACCTCCTCCATCCCCTCTGCCACCAGCACCCCCGTCGTCACCGAACTGCGCGTGGTGCCCGTGGCGGGCCACGACAGCATGCTCATGAACCTGAGCGGCGCGCACGGCCCCTTCTTCACGCGCAACCTGATCATCCTGCGCGACAGCGCGGGCAATACCGGGGTGGGCGAGGTGCCCGGCGGCGAGAAGATCCGCCAGACCATCGAGGACGCGCGCCCGCTGATCGTGGGCCGGCCCATCGGCCACCACAACGCCGTGCTCAACGCCATGCGCGCCCAGTTTGCCGACCGCGATGCGGGTGGGCGCGGCCTGCAGACCTTCGATCTGCGCATCACCATCCACGCCGTGACGGCGGTGGAATCGGCCTTTCTGGACCTGCTGGGCCAGCACCTGAACGTGCCCGTGGCCGCGCTGCTGGGCGACGGCGTACAGCGCGATGCGGTGCAGATGCTGGGCTACCTTTTCTACGTGGGCGACCGCGCCAAGACCGACCTGGCTTACCGCACCGAGCCCGGTGCCGACAACGACTGGTTTCGCCTGCGCAACGAGAAGGCCATGACGGCCGATGGCATCGTGCGCCTGGCCGAAGCCGCTTACGAGCGGTATGGCTTTGCCGATTTCAAGCTCAAGGGCGGCGTGCTGCGCGGCGAAGAAGAGGTCGAGGCCATCCGTGCGCTGCACGAGCGCTTTCCAGAGGCACGCGTGACGCTGGACCCCAACGGCGGCTGGCTGCTGAAGGACGCCATCCGCATCACGCGCGACCTGCACGGCGTGATGGCCTATGCCGAAGACCCCTGCGGCGCCGAGGGCGTGTTCTCGGGCCGCGAGGTGATGGCCGAGTTCCGCCGCGCCACGGGCCTGCCTACCGCCACCAACATGGTCGCCACCGACTGGCGCGAAATGGCGCACAGCCTGGCCCTGCAGTCGGTGGACATCCCCCTGGCCGACCCGCACTTCTGGACCATGGCCGGCTCGGTGCGCGTGGCGCAGATGTGCCAGGCCTTCGGCCTGACCTGGGGCTCGCATTCGAACAACCACTTCGACGTCTCGCTGGCCATGTTCACCCACGTGGGCGCCGCCGCCCCAGGCCGTGTGACCGCGATCGACACGCACTGGATCTGGCAGGACGGCGAGCGCCTGACCAAGGAGCCGTTCCAGATCAAGGACGGGTTCATAGCGCTGCCCAAGAAGCCCGGCCTGGGCGTGGAGCTGGACATGGAAGAAGTGGAGCGTGCCCACCGCCTGTACCTGGAGCACGGCCTGGGCGCCCGCGACGACGCGATCGCCATGCAGTACCTGATTCCGGGCTGGAAGTTCAACAACAAGGCGCCGTGCATGGTGCGTTGAGGGGCTCTTGACTGTATCTCAAAAGAGATACAAAATTGGGCCAAAGGATCACACCATGGCCCGTTCCAGCATGCTCCACGTCCGCGTGGACGACGACATCAAGGCGCAAGCCGGCGAGGCATTGGCAGCCATGGGGTTGTCGGTGTCGGATGCCGTGCGCATTCTGCTCAAACGCGTGGTCAATGACCAGGCCTTTCCGCTGGAACTCAAGGTGCCCAACGGCGAGACCCGGGCGGCCATGGAAGAGGCCCGCGCAATGGCCAAGAGCCGTGCCGCGCGTTTCGATTCCGCCAGCGCCCTGATCGATGACCTCGAAAAAGCCCGCCAGCAGTAAGCGGGCGTCCCCACCCAGGGCGTGCGACTACACCAAGGCTTTTCTCAAGGACTGGGAACGTCTTTCCCGATCCGGCCGATACGACCTTGCGCGCCTGAAAGAGGCCATGCTATTGCTGGTGGCCAACGACGCTCCTTTGGGCGCAGAGTGGCTGGACCATCCGCTCAAAGGCAACTGGGCAGACCACCGCGAGTGCCATATCGGCGGGGACTTCCTGCTGATCTACCAACTGGACGGCAATGCCATCATCTTCGTGCGGACGGGTACGCATTCCGAACTGTTCGAGGAATGATCCACGGGGCTATCGTGTGCCGTGCCCCGCAAACCCCAGCGCCGCCGACAGCGCCCGCGCTTCCTCCTGCACCAGCGCGGCATAGTCTTTCACCAGCGCTTCGCTGAGCCGGGCGCTCGGGCCGAACAGGCCGAGCGAACCGACCACACGGCCGCTGCTCTCGAAGAACGGGGCGGCGATGGCGACCGCGCCCTGGATCAGTTCGTCGCGGCTGGTGGCGTGGCCGTCGCTGCGCACCTGCTGGAGCTGGCCGGTGACCCGCTTCGCATCTGCCGCGCTGGTCGCGCCATACGCCGGCAGGTCGCGTGCGTCGACATTGAGCCAGGCCAGGATCGAGCGGCCGCTGGCGCCGCGCACCAGTTTTTCGCGGTAGCCCACGCCGCGGCGAAAGCTCAGCGGCTGGGTACTGGGCAGCTCGGCCACGCAGACGCGGTCCACGCCCTCTTGCACGTGCAGCGACACGGTCTCGCGCGTGGTCTCCCACAGCCTGCGCATCATGGGCTGGGCCACGGTCTCGTAGCTGGTGCCGGCCGACCAGGCATGCGCCAGTTGCGCCACGGCAGGGCCCAGGCGAAAGCGCTGGGGCTCGCCCTGCGAGCTGAGAAAGCCCTTGGCGTCCAGCGTGTCGAGCAGGCGGTACAGAGTGGGGCGGCTCAGGTCCACGCGCTTGAGCAGCTCGGCCACCAGCAGGCCATCGTCGCCGGGCTTGAAGGCCAACAGAATGTCCAGCGCGCGCTGCACGGCGCGCACGCCGCCCTCGGATTTGTCGGTGTCGGCAGCGGCATCGGCTGCCGACGCAGTGGGTATTTTCATGGTGCTACTGTAGCGTGAATTGTCCATCTGACGGACTCGATTCCGGGGCGATTTTCCTCAAGAAGCTTCGAGTTCACGCAGGCACTGCAGGGCCATGTCCATGGCGGCGCTGCGCGAGGTGTCGCGGCGCCAGTACATCATCACCGGCGGGGCGGCGCTGAAGCGGATGGACAGCCTTTTCAGCGCCCCCATGCGCTCGTACTGTGCGATGGAGCGCTCTGAGGCGATGGTCACCATGTCGCTGGCGGTCAGCATCGAGAAGCTGGCGAACACCGAGTTCGACTGCAGCGCATCGGCCGGCAGGCTGCGGTTGGCCAGGCGCAGCTCTTCGTTGAGAAGGGTGCGTACGGGGGTGTCGGGGCTGAACACCACCCAGCGGTAGCGGTACAGGTCGTCCCAGCCCATGGACTTGAGGCGGTGCAGCGGGTGGCCCTTGCGCGCCACGAAGTGCAGGGGCTCGTCATAGAGCGCTTCCGACTCGACCTGCGCCGTCAGGTACTGGGGCTGGTAGCGGCCCACGGCGATGTCGAGTTCGCGCCGGCCCAGCATTTCCATCAGCCGGTCCATCGTGCCTTCGAAGATGTCCACGCGGGCGCGCGGCATGGCCTGCAGCAGGGCCAGCACGGCGGCCGGCACGGTGCTGGCAATCGTCGCCCCCGATCCGCCGATGGCCACGTAGCCGGTGCTGCCGGCCAGCAGCAGCGCCATTTCGTCGCGCGCCCGGTCCAGGTCCACGCCGATGCGCCGGGCGTGCTCGATCAGTGCCTCGCAGTAGTGCGTGGGCCGAAGGCCCCGCGCATGCCGCTCGAACAGCACCACGCCGATGTCGGCCTCCAGGTCCTTGAGCCATTTGGACAGCGCGGGCTGCGTCATGTGCAGCAGCTCGGCCGAGCGGCTCACATTCTGTGTCTCGGCCAGGCTGACCAGCAGCTGCAGGTGGCGCAGGCGGATGCGTTGTGTCCAGTCCATGAGGTATGTCCTGTTTTGTATAGCTAAGTCATTTTATTCATTGGATTGTTGATGGCTTGCCGCCAATACTGCGCAACTGAACGACAACCAGGAGACACGACTCATGACGAAGGTGGCGCAGCATTACATCGACGGGGCCTGGGTGCCCGCACGCGGAGCCATCGGCACCACGCTGAACCCCGCCACGGGCGAGCCGGCCGGGGAGTTCGTGGAGGGCACGGCCGCAGACGCGCAGGCCGCCATCGCCGCCGCCGATCGCGCATTCCATGCCACGTCCTGGAAGCACGATGCCCGGCTGCGCTCGGAGGTGCTGCTGGCCGCCGCCACCCGGCTGGAGGAGCGCCGCGAGCAGGTGGCCCACCTGCTGGTGGCCCAGAACGGCAAGCTGCTGCGCGAGGCCCTGGGCGAGGTGGGCGCTGCCATTTCCGAGCTGCGCTACTACGCCGGCCTGGCGCGCAACCTGTTCGGGCGGGTGGTCGAGATCGAGCCGGGCTGCTTCAGCACGCTGCACCGCGAGGCGGCCGGCGTGGCGGTGATCATCGTGCCCTGGAACGCACCGGTGACCTTGCTCGTGCGCTCGCTGGGCCCCGCGCTGGCGGCCGGCTGCACCGTGGTCGTCAAGCCCGCGCACCAGACCGCGCTGGTGAGCAACCTGGTGCTGGAGACGGTGCTGTGCGACCCGCGCGTGCCGGCCGGCGTGGTCAACACCGTCACCGAGTCCGGCGCCGAGGTGGCGCGCGCGCTGTGCGAGTCGCCCGACGTGGGTGTGATCAGCTTCACCGGCTCCACCGCCGTGGGCAAGGCCATCGCACGGGCCACGGCGGGTAATCTCACGCGCCTGTCGCTGGAGCTGGGTGGCAAGGCCGCTGGCTTGGTCTTTGGCGACTGCGACATCGCCGCCACCGTGCGCGGCATGCTGGCGGGCGGGCTGATCCTGTCGGGTCAGCAGTGCACGGCGCTGGCCCGGGTGCTGGTGCACGAATCGGTCTACGACCGCTTTGCGGCCGAACTCTCCGAGGCCATGAGCCGCGTGCAGCCCGGCCCAGGCATGGACCCCGCATCCGGCATGGGGCCGTTGATCGACGTGGCCAACCGCGAGCGCATCCGCGCGCTGGTGGAGGGCGCGCCAGGCGCCTCGGGCAAGGTGCTGGTGCACGGCGAGGTGCCGGGCGGTGCGCTGGCCCGAGGCGCTTTCATCGCCCCCAGCCTGATCGCCGTGGACGACCTCGCCAGCCCGCTGGTGCAGAACGAATTGTTCGGCCCGGTGATGGTGATCGAGCGCTTCAAGGACGAGGACGATGCCGTCATGCGCGCCAACGCCACGCGCTATGGCCTGGCGGCCAGCGTCTGGACGGGCGACGCGGGCAAGGCCCGGCGCGTCGCCAGCCGGCTGCGCTCGGGCAGCGTCTGGATCAACGCGCACAACAAGCTCTTTGCCGAGATCGAGACCGGCGGCGAGCGCGACAGCGGCTACGGCCGGCTGCATGGCGTGGAGGGCATGAACGACTTCCTGGTGACCAAGCATGTCTACCAGAGCCACATTGCGTGACCCCGCAGCAGAAAGCGACCCGATGAATTCATCCCCAATTACAACCCAGGCCCTGCAGGGACTGGCCCTGCCCAGCGTGCGCGACACCTTCTACCACCTGATGCGCGAGGTGGGCTGCACGAAGATCTTCGGCAACCCCGGCTCCACCGAGCTGCCGATGGTGCGCAACTTTCCCGACGATTTCGAGTACGTGCTGGGCCTGCAGGAGGCCTCGGTGGTCGGCATGGCCGACGGATACGCGCAGGCCAGCGGCAACGCCGCGTTCGTGAACCTGCACTCGGCTGCCGGCGTGGGCAACGCCATGGGCAACATCTACACTGCCTTCAAGAACCAGACGCCGCTGGTCATCATCGCGGGCCAGCAGTCGCGCTCGATCCAGCCCTTCGACCCGTATCTGAACTCGCGCCGCGCGGCCGAGCTGCCCCAGCCCTATGTGAAGTGGAGCATCGAACCCGCGCGCGCGGAGGACGTGCCCGCAGCCATCCGCAAGGCCTACCACATCGCCATGCAGCAGCCACGCGGCCCCGTGCTGGTGTCGGTGCCCTCCGACGACTGGGACAGGGGCTGCCAGCCGCTGATGGCGGCGCAGGTAAGCCAGGCAGTGGCGCCCGACCCGGCGCAGATCCAGCGGCTGCGCACGCTGATCGGCAGAAGCCGGCGCGTCGCCCTGGTGGTGGGCGCGGCCATTGATCGGGAGTCGGCCTGGCCCGAAGCAGTGCAGCTGGCAGAGGCTTGCCAGGCTGCCGTCTTCGCGGCGCCCATGTCCTCGCGCGCCTCCTTCCCCGAGACACATCCCCACTTCCAGGGCTTCCTGCCCGCCTCGGCGGCGGCCATTCGTGAGCAACTGCACGGCCATGACCTGGTGCTGGTGGTCGGCGGGCCTGCGTTCACCTACCATGTGGAGCGCGATACCGAAGGCTCGCACCTGCCCGAGGACGCCATGCTGGCGGTGCTGACCGACGACGCCGAGGCCGCCGCCTCCGTGCCCCAGGGCATTGCGGTGCAGGGCAGCGTGCGCCTGGGGCTGCAGGCGCTGCTGCAGGGCCTGGGCGAGCGGCTCGCGGCCGACGTGCCGCGCCGCCCCCGGCCCGCGCTGGCCGAGGGCACCAGCCCCATCAGCGTGGCCTACGTGCTGCAGACCCTGTCGCGGCTGCGTGATGCGCGCGACATCATCGTCGAGGAGGCGCCGACGGCCCGCGTGGTGATGCACCAGTACCTGCCCATCACCGAGCCCGGCACCTTCTACACCATGGCCAGCGGCGGGCTGGGCTACGGCATGCCGGCGGCCGTGGGCATCGCCATGGCGCGGCGCGACCGGCGTGTCATCTGTGTGATTGGCGACGGCTCCAGCATGTACAGCATCCAGAGCCTGTGGACGGCTGCCCAGCAGGGCGCCAACGTGGTCTTCGTGGTGCTCAACAACCGCCGCTATGCGGCGCTCAAGCGCTTTGCCGGCGTGCTCGGCTTCGCGCCGAGTGAAAAACTGGTCGGCATCGACATCCCCGGCATCGATTTCAGCGGCCTGGCCACGTCGCAGGGCTGCTTTGGCGAGAAGGTGGACCGCTGGGAGCAGGTCGAGCCAGCGCTTGCACAGGCCCTGCAGCGCCAGGGCCCCAGCGTCATCGACGTGGAAGTGGCCTGATGGCAGGCCGCATGCCACGATAGGTGGGACGCCACCGGACATTCCCCCGAATACATAAAAAGGAGACACATGACACACGCAACCACCGGGCTCGGCCGAGCCACCAAGACCCTCCTGGCACTCACCTGCCTGGCCACTTCCATGGGCGCCTCCATGGGCGCCACCGCGGCGCAGTGGCCCGACAAGCCCATCACCATCATCGTGGGCTATGCGCCCGGGGGCGCCAACGACGTGATCGCGCGCTTCCTGGCCGAAAAGCTGCAGCCTGTGCTCAAGCAGACGGTCATCGTGGAGAACCGCGCCGGGGTCGCCTCCATCATCGGTGCCCAGGCCGTGGCGCGCGCCAAGCCCGATGGCTACACCCTGCTCATGGGCGCCAGCGGCCCCATGGTGTTCAACCACGCGCTGTATTCGAAGCTGCCCTACAAGCCCACGGACTTCGCGCCCATCTCGCTTACCGGCACCTTCCCGCTGGTGCTGATCGCCAACAAGGACGACCCGGCGCGCAACGTCAAGGAGCTGGTGGAGGCCTCCATCCGCCACCCCGAGCGCTCCAACTACGGGGCCAGTGCGGCATCGTTCCAGCTGATCACCGAGCTGTTCAACGAGGCCACGGGCGCGAAGTTCTCGCACATCGGCTACAAGGGCAGCATGGAGTCGGTGACGGCCGTGATGTCCAAGACGGTGTCCATGACCATCATCGACGCAGGCCCGGCGGCCACCGGCATCAACAGCGGCAAGGCCAAACCGCTGGCGGTGACCTCCGCCGAGCGCATGAAGCAGTACCCCGACGTGCCGACGATGAAGGAACTGGGCATCGACGCCACCGTCACGCTCTGGAGCGGACTGTTCGCGCCGGCCAGCACGCCCCCCGAGATCGTCAAGCGCCTGCATGCCGAGGTGGAGCGCATCGCGGCCACGGCGGAAGCCAAACAGCGGCTAGAGGCCCTGGGGGTGACGCCCGTCGCGTCCAGCAGCCCGGCCCAGTTCTCCGAGCAGATCGACGGCGAGATCGTGCGCTGGAAAGAGGCCGCCCGCCGCAGCGGCGTGAAGGCCGATTGAAAGGCGACGCGATGCCCGCCACCACCGAAAAATTCACCCCCGAGGTGCTGCTGCAGGTCACCAGCACGGGCCTGAACTGGCCCACCCCACCGGTGTTCGCCAGCCCGGAGGACGAGCGCCTGCACTTGAAGCAGCGCCTGGCTGCGGGCTTTCGCATCTTCGCGATGCATGGCTTTGAGGCCGGCATCGCGGGCCACATCAGCGCGCGCGACCCCATTCTCACGGACCACTTCTGGGTCAACCCCCTGGGCGTGCATTTCAGCCGCATCACGGTGTCCGACCTGGTGCTTATCGACCACGACGGGCGCATCGTGCAGGGCAAGCACCCGGTGAATGCGGCGGCGTTCTCCATCCACTCGCGCATCCACCGCGCGCGGCCCGATGTGGTGGCGGCAGCGCACTCGCATTCGCGCTACGGTACGGCCTTTGCCTCGCTGGGCCGGCCGCTGCCGCCCATCACGCAGGAGGCCTGCGCGTTCTACGGCGACCATGCCGTCATGCAGGCCTATGGCGGCATAGCCAGCGAGCTGTCCGAAGGCGACCTCATCGCCCAGAGCCTTGGCCAAGGCAAGGCCGTGATCTGCCGCAACCACGCGCACTTCACCGTGGGCCATTCGGTGGACGAGGCGGTGTTCTGGTTTTTGCGCATGGAGCGCGCCTTCGAGCAGTACCTGCTGGCCTGCGCGGTCGGAGCGCCCGTGGAGATCGACGCGGCCACGGCCGCCGCCACGGCGCGCCAGGTCGGCTCGCACCGTGCGGGTTGGTTCGCCATGCAGCCGCTGATGGACAAGGTGATTGCCGAGCAGCCAGAACTGCTGGTTTGACGCTTGCCAACAAGGAACGCCGGCCGTTGCATTGCGCAACGGCCGGCGTTTGCATGGGTGGCGGTGTTCAGCAGTCGAGCACGAGGCTTCCCGATTTGCAGCCCGAGACGCAGACCATCATCGACCGATTGGCCGCCTGCTCCTGTTTGCTCAGGATCAGGTCGCGGTGGTCCACATCGCCCGAGATCACCTTGACCTCGCAGGCGCCGCACACGCCCTCGCGGCAGCTGTATTCAGGGTTCATGCCGGCGTCGATCAGTGCGTCCAGCAGCGCGATGCCGGGCGCCACGTGCACGGTCTTGCCGGACTTGCGCAGCTCCACGGCGTAGCCGTCCTGGGGCGTCTGGGGCGCGGCCAGCGGCGCGGCGGCAAAGCGCTCCAGGTGCACGTGGGGCAAGCCCAGCCGTTCGCAGGCCTGCTCATAGGCATCCAGCAGGGGCAACGGGCCGCAGCAGTAGAAGTGCGTGCCTGCGGGGTGGCCGGCCAGCAGGTGGGGCAGGTCGGCGCGCGTGCCGCGCTCGTCCTTGAAATGCCAGTCCACCGTGAGCCGGCCTTGGGATGCGGCGGCGAGCGACTCGATCTCAGCCACGAAGGCCGCGCTCTGGCGGCTGCCCGCGCAGTAGATGAGGTGGGCCGGGCACCCGAGCGCGGCCAGACGCTGCAGCATGGCGTAGATGGGCGTGATGCCGATCCCGCCCGCCACGAGCACGCTGTAGGGCGCCGCCTCGTCGAGCGCGAAGTGGTTGCGCGGCCCGCCGATGGCGATGGCCTGGCCCACGCGCAGGGATTCGTGCACGAAGCGCGAGCCCCCGCGGCTGGCCTTGTCCAGCGCCACGGCCACCACGTAGCGGTGGCTTTCGCCGGGGTTGGTCAGCGAGTAGCTGCGCGTGAGGCCATCGGCCAGGTGCAGGTCGATGTGGGCACCGGCTTCGACCGCCTGCGCGAAGGCCGTGGCCGGCGCCAGCGGGCGCAGCTCCACGCTGACGGTGCCCGCCGCCTCGTACCGCAGCTGGTGAACGAATGCCTGAAGGGAACTGGAGGACATGACTCTCTCACATGATGTGCAGGCCACCGTCGACCATCAGTGTGGTGCCGGTGATGAACGAGGCTTCGCCGGATGCGAGCCAGACGATGGGCCAGGCGATCTCTTCGGGCGATGCCCAGCGGCCGATCAGCGAGGTGTCCTTGCGCTCGGTGCGCAGTTGCTCGACGCTCTTGCCCGAACCCTGCGCGCGGCCGACGTGGAAGTCGGTTAGCGTGGAGCCGGGGCACACCGCGTTGGCGCGTACGCCGTGTGGCGCTTCTTCGAATGCCAGGCTGCGCGTGTACGCCAGCTGGGCGGCCTTGGTCGCGTCGTAAAGTGCCATGCCCTTGCGGCCCGTAACGGCGTAGCAGGATGACACGTTGACGATGCTGCCTGTGCCCGCCTTGCGCAGCGCCGGCAGGGCCGCGCGGCAGTAGTTCGACATGCCCACCAGGTTCACGCCCACCATGGCATGCCATTCGGCGGCCGTGGCGTCCGCAGCGGCGCTGTAGTTGCGCATGGCCGCGTTGTTCACCAGGATGTCGAGACCACCCCACAGCGTGGCGCACTGCTGCACGGCGGCCAGGGCGGCGGCCTCGTCCGCCACGTCGGCCGTGGCGCAGGCCAGCCGCGCGCCGGGCAGCGCCTCTTCGATGGCCGCCCGCGTGCGTTCGAGCGCCTCGCCGTTGGCGTCCACCAGCAGCACGGCGGCGCCTTCGCGGCAAAAGAGATGGGCCGCAGCGGCGCCGATGCCCGCGCCCGCACCGGTGATCAGGGCGGTGCGCCCTGCGAGTCGGAGTTCGTTGCGCATCGTCTTACTCTGCCTTGGCGCCGGTGGCCTTGATGACCTTGCCCCAGCGCGTGATCTCGGTGGCTATCCAGTCGCTGAACTGCTTGGGCGTACTGGCGACGACCTCGAACTCCATCTCCTGCAGGCGCTTGCTGATGTCGGGCGAGTTCAGTATGCGCACCATCGCCTGGTGGTAGCTGTTGACGATGGCCGGCGGCGTGTTGGCCGGCGCGAGCAGGCCGATCCACGACGTGGCCTCGAAATCCTTCAGGCCCGACTCGGCCAGCGTGGGGACGTCCGGCGTGCTCGGAAAGCGCTTGGGACCGGTGGAAGCCAGCAGCTTCAGGCGCCCCTCCTTGACGAAACCCTGCACATTGCCCGGCACGAAGAAGCCGGCCTGGATATTGCCCGCGATCAGGTCCGTGATGGCCGGGCCTGCGCCGCGGTAGGGCACGTGCGTCATCTGGAAGCCAGCGGCCGACTTCATCATCTCCATGGTCAGGTGCGAGGCGCTGCCCATGGCCACCGAGCCGTAGGCGAACTTCTTCGGGTCGGCCTTGGCCTTGGCGATGAAGTCCCGCACGTCGGTGATGCCGGTGTCCGGGTTCACCACCAGGTACTGCGGCGACTTCACGGCCAGCGTGATGGGCGCCAGGTCCTTCTGCGGGTCGTAGGGCATCTTGTCGAACAGCGTGACATTGATGGCCAGCGGCCCGTTGTAGCCGATCAGCAGGGTGTGGCCGTCCGGGGCCGCACGGCTCACTTCGGCGGCGCCGATGTTGCCGCCCGCGCCCGGCTTGTTCTCGACGAAGAAGGGCTGGCCCATCGCCTCCTGCAGCTTGGGCGCAATCATGCGCGCCAGCACGTCGTTGGTGCTGCCGGTGATGGGCACGACGATGCGCACCGGCTTGGTTGGGCGCCAGTCGGTGGCTGCGGCTGTCTGTGCCCAGGCGGCGGTGGCCGCGCAGGCCCATGCGGCCAAGGTGAAGGCCAGTTTCGTGGGGAATTTCATCGTTGTCTCCGTAGTGGTCGATCGTGCGGGCGCCCCGCTGGGGCGCTTGGGTCAGAGGCTGAAGACCGGTTTCTTCGTGGCGTCGGCCAGTTCCTCGCGCGCCCAGGCCACGGGGTCCTGGTCCTTGGGCAGCAGCACGCCGGCAGGGCGCACGTGCTGCGCGCTGGCGTCGAGCGCCGGTGGCGTCTGGCCCTGCTCCAGGCCGAGGGCCGCCTCGTGCAGCATGCGCCGGGCCATGACGATGGCCTTGTCGGTGGGCAGCAGCTTCTCGGCCTCGTGGTCCTGGATGGAACCCATGCTCTCCTGCAGCGAGTAGTCCTGCGCCGAGAATCCGAAGATGCCGCTGTAGGAGCGGTCCTCGCGCTGGGCCACGCGGTCCATGCCGTAGTCGTTGTCGCGGTTGGCCTTGGGGACGAAGCTGCCCGGCGCCTCGTACTCGACGTGGATGCCCTTGCCTTCCTCCATCGCAGTGCGCTCCTCGGCGGTGAGCGGGTGGGCAGGCTGCCAGTTGATGCTCCAGGCCCAGCAGCTGTGGTCGTCGATGGGCACCCACACATGGCCGCCCAGCGCGTGCTCGCCGAACGGCGCGATCAGCGTGAACCACGGGAACAGGTACTGCGTGATGCGCCAGTAGTACGAATCGGCCTCGCCGTTGCGCCGCCCGAACAGGCTCAGCCCGAAGGGGGTCTGCTCGATCTCGAACTTCACGTTGCCGTCGGCCTTGATGTAGTCGAGCGCCTTCACGCCCTGATGCATGGGGTCGGTGTCCACCTCGAAGCGGTGCACGTACGAGACGTGGGCCGTGTCGATGCCGCCTTCCATGGCCTGCAGCCAGTTGCTGTACTGCAGGCGCTTGGAGACGAACACATGCTCGGGCGGCAGGGTGCACCACTCCAGCTCGGGCGGCGCGGGCTGCTGGTCGGCCGGGCCCATGTAGGCCCAGACGATGCCGCCACGCTCCACACAGGGGTAGCCCTTGATGTGCATGCGCGAGCAGGCCTGGGGCGAGGAGGGCACGTCCACGCACTGGCCCTTGCCGTCGAACTTGACGCCGTGGTAGGCGCAGCGGATGCCGTTCTCTTCGTTGCGCCCGAAGTAGAGCGACACGCCCCGGTGCGAGCAGAACTCGCCGATCAGGCAGGCCTGGCCGTCGGTGTTGCGAAAGGCGAGCAGCTTTTCGCCCAGCAGTTGCACGCGCACCTGCGGGCCATCGGGCTCGGGTATTTCGGCGCACGCCAGAGCAGGCACCCAGTAGCGGCGCATCAGGTTGCCCATGCGCGTACCGGGGCCTACGCGGGTGAGCGTTTCAGACATTTCCTTGTTCACAGTCGTCTCCGTGGGGGTCGGTGGGTTGGAATAGATTGTTCGTCTGATGAGACTTGTGTCCATTTTATGGATGATTTGATCTGTGTCAAATTTTTGGATAAGTGTCCATCAGGCGGATAGTCTGCTGCAGAGCTCCCTGCATGGCCGAAGGTGGGGTGTGGGGTGTGGGGTGTGCGCCGAAGCCGGCAGTGCTTTGCCCAGGGCATGGCGCGCTCTCTGGGCGACAAGGCCACCGGTGCATGCCCTGTGCTCCGAAGGGCTTCGGCTTCAGTGCCCGCAGCCGTTTGCTTGGCTCGCAGGCTGGAGGCCTGGCGCGCCCAGGGGGCTACGCAAACGGGTAGGGCCCCTCAAAGCGCCCGATGTGGCTCAGGTGGCTGACCATGCCGTGCACCGGGTCCCACAGGTGCAGCAGGCAGCCCGCAGGGCCGACGACCGAGGCAGGTGCCGCATCCGGGCGCAGCTGTAGGCAGATCTCGGTGGTGGTGCTGGGCGCGGTGCACACCACCGTACCCGCCCAGCGCCGCAGCATGCTGCGGTGCACATGGCCGCACAGCACGCGCTCCACCTGCGGGTGGGCGCGCACCACCGCTTCAAGGCCGTCGGCGTCCATGCAGCGGTATTCGTCCATGTAAGGGATGCCGCTCATGAAGGGCGGGTGGTGCAGCATCAGCAAGGTGGGCTTGTCGCGTGCTTCCGACAGGATGGCGTCGAGCCAGGCCAGCGCCGCCGCATCCACCCGGCCATGCTGCCGCCCGGGGATGCACGAGTCCACGGCGACGATGCGTACCGGGTGGTCGTCCACGCAGAAATGCAGCGCGCCTGCGCGGGGGAAGGTACGCCTGGTCGTGGAACGCGGTGCGAAAGGCCTCGCGCTCGTCGTGGTTGCCGGCCATCGCCAGCCAGGGGATGGTGGTCGCAGCCAGCAGACGCCGCACTTGCTGGTACTCCGCAGGCCGGCCATGGTCCACCAGGTCACCGGTCAGCACGATCAGGTCGGGCCGGCGGTCCAGCGTGGTGAGGTGCGCGAGGGCCTGGGCGAACATGCGGTTCGAGTCCACCACGCCCTGGTAGAAAACGCCGGCTTCGCGCACATGGGGGTCTGAAAGCTGGGCGATGAGCATGGGGAAGATCGTGGGTGGTGCGGATGCGCTGGAGTGGCTGGCGCTGCACCCACGTGCCGGTGTGTCCGTATTGCGGAGTATGGGGAATGGACGCGTGCTGCTGAATACGGCCTAAGGCGTACGGAACATGGTGGCCCGCCGGTGTGCACCTTGGTACAACGCATACCGCGCGGATGGACAAGCGATGCTTGTCAAACCGGCAAGGGTAGGAGATAGTGGTGTCAGTGGAGTGCCTATAAATAAAGGGAGCGGGTGATGCCAGAACCATTGGGAGAAGCGTTGCGCCCACTGATACTTGCTGTCGATGATTCTTCCGACAACCTGTGGGTACTGTCCGGCCTGCTCAAGGACCAGTACCGCGTGAAGCTGGCAGGCTCGGGCGAAAAGGCCTTGCAGATCGCGCGCAGCACGCCCCCGCCCGACCTGATCCTGCTGGACGTGATGATGCCCGGCATGTCGGGCCACGAGGTGTGCCGCCAGCTCAAGGAGGCGCCCGCCACGCGCGACATTCCCATCATCTTCCTGACCGCCATGACGGGGACCGAGGACGAGAAAGTGGGGCTGGCGCTGGGCGCGGCCGATTTCATCACCAAGCCCATCAACCCGCCCATTGTGCTGGCGCGCGTGGCCACGCAGTTGCAGGCCAAGGCGGGCGCCGACTTCCTGCGCGACCAGAACCAATTCTTGCAGACCGAGGTGCAAAAACGCACACGCGAACTGGCTGCGATCCAGGACGTGACCATCCTGGCCATGGCTTCCCTGGCCGAAACCCGCGACAACGAAACCGGCAACCACATCCGCCGCACGCAGCACTACGTGCGGGCGCTGGCCACGGCGCTGAAAGACCACCCCCGCTTCAGCGCGGCGCTGAGCGACCATGTGATCGACATGCTCTACAAGTCGGCGCCCCTGCACGACATCGGCAAGGTCGGCATCCCGGACCGGATCCTGCTCAAGCCCGGGCGCTTCGAGCCGCACGAATTCGAGGTGATGAAGACCCACACCACCCTGGGCCGGGACGCGATACAGCACGCCGAGGACCAGCTGGGCATGCCGGTGGAGTTTTTGCAGTACGCCAAAGAGATCGCCTACGGCCACCAGGAGAAGTGGGACGGCAGCGGCTATCCGCAGGGCCTGGCGGGCGAGGCGATTCCGCTGTCGGCGCGCATCATGGCCGTGGCCGACGTTTACGACGCACTGATCAGCCGCCGTGTCTACAAGGAAGGCATGCCGCACGCAAAGGCGGTGGACATCATGCGCGAGGGCCGGGGTTCGCATTTCGACCCGGACATCCTGGACGCCTTCCTCGGCATGCTCGACGAGTTCCAGCGCATTGCGCAGAAGTTTGCCGACAGCGATGCGGACATGGCCGAGAAGGCCCGGCACCTGGAGCTGGCGACGACGCCGGCCAGCCCACCCACGCCCTGAGCATGGCCTGGTCCGTGCTCCATCCATGACAGCCACCGGCGGCCGGTCGCCGGGCCAGACTCCGCGCTGGTGCAGAGAGGAATGCGTTTCATGAATGCGCTTGTGCAGCACTACCACCGGTCTTCGCTGACCGCGAAGCTGGCATTTGCCTTCTTCGTCATCCTCGTCATGACCGCCGTGCTCAGCGTGCTGGGCATGCAGACGGTGGCCCGCGTCAATAACGACATCCAGGCCATGTATGAAAAGGACCTGCAGGGCATCTCCAACGCCCGCGCGATCCAGTTCCACTATGCCAGCATGGGCCGCTACCTGCGCAACGCCCTGCTCACCACGGAGGCGGCCGACCGGGCGCAGGCCCTGGAGAAGCTGGACCAATCGCACCGGGACATCTTGCGCGAGCTTGGCGAGCTGCGCGGGCGCATCATCCGCGAAGACAACACGCGCAACCTGCTGACCTTCGAGCAGAACTATGCGGTGTACCGCAAGAGCATCGAGCAGTTGCTGGAGCTTGCCAACCAAGGGCAACTGGAGGAGGCGCGAAGGCGGGCCGCCAGCCGCGAGTTCGGGGTGGTGGGCGACACCGTGGCGCAGTCGATGGAAGCCGTGGCTGCGACCAAAGAGGATGGAGCCCGCTCCACGCTCAGGTCGGTGCAGGAGCAGGCACAGCAGACGCGGCTGAACGGCGGCGTGCTGCTTGCCGGGGGGGCGCTGTTCAGCGTGCTCTTTGCATGGTTGATCGCTCGGTCCATCCGCGTGCCGGCCTTCGAGCTGCGCACGGCGGTGGAGCGCATTGCCGACGGTGACCTGCTGCAGGAGGTGCCCCATACCACGCACCGCAGCGACCTGGGCGCACTGGCGCGCGCCGTGGCCGTGCTGCAGCAGGGGGCCCGCGAGCTGGAGGTAGAGCGGTGGGTGAAGACGCACACGGCGTCCGTCTCGGCCGAATTGCAGTCGACCCGGTCCTTCGTGGAGCTGGCGCAGCGCTTTTTCGCACTCTCCGCACCGCTGCTGGACATAGGGCACGGGGTTCTCTATATCTACGAGAAGAACCAGCGCCGCCTGCGCTTGCTGACCGGCTTTGCCCACCGCGAACGCAAGTCGCTGGAGCAGTACATCCAGCTGGGCCAGGGCCTGGTGGGCCAGTGCGCGATGGAGCGCAACGCCATCACGCTCAGGCAGCCCCCTGCCGACTACGTACGCATCGGCTCGGCCCTGGGCGATGCTGCGCCCCGGTGCATCTGCGTGCTGCCGATCCAGCGCGGCGACGAGTTGCTGGGCGTTCTGGAGATCGCCAGCTTCGAGGCCTTCTCGCCCGCGCAGCAGGCCCTGCTCGACGCACTGATGCCCGCGCTGGCCGCCAACCTGGAGATCCTGGAGCGCAACGTGGCCACCCACCGGCTGCTGGAGGAGACGCAGGCGCAGGCGCAGACGCTGGAGCGGCAGGCCCATGAGCTGGCCGAGCAAAAGGATTCCATCGCCGCCACCGAGGCCTGGTACCACGGCATCATCGAATCCGCACCCGATGGCCTGATGGTCACGGACGAGCACGGCACGGTGATCATGGTCAACCCGCGCATGCTCGACCTGTTCGGCTATGCCGAGCACGAGCTGGTGGGCCAGCCCATGGAAATACTGGTGCCGTCCGCCATCCGCGGAAGGCACCCGGGCCTGCGCGAGGGCTTCCTGGCGGTCGGGCTGCCGCGCAACATGGGGGGCAACAATTCCAGCCTGAAAGGCGTGCGCAAGGATGGCAGCGAGTTTCCGGTGGAGGTCGGCCTGTCGCGCCTGCCGGCCATTGGTGGCCATGGCGTCTGCGTATGCGCCTCCGTGCGCGACGTGACCGATCGCAACCGGGTGGAGCAGGAAGTGCGCAACAGCCAGCGCCAGATCCGCACCCTGGTGGACGGCATCGGCTCCATCATCACCCTCAAGGACCGCGAAGGCCGCTACCAGTTGCTGAACGCCACCTACGCGAAATACGTGGGTGTCAGTGAGCAGGAGGTCCTGGGGAAAAGCGCGTACGACCTGTGGCCCAAGGAGATGGCGGACAAGATCGTCGCGGTGGAGAATCGGGTGCTGAACGGGGGCGAGGCCATCACCTACGAGGAGATCATCCCCACGGCCGATGGCTCGGAGCAGCGCTCGTTCATGACCACCAAGACACCGCTGGTCAACGAGGCCGGGGAGATCTATGGCATCTGCGGCATCGCCACCGACATCACCGAGCACAAGAAGTCCCAGGAGGCCATGCGCCTGGCCAATGCCGAGCAGACCGCCATGTTCGAGGCCACCACGCTGGGCATCGCCTTCATCAGGGACCGCGTGGTCGTGCGCGGAAACAGCCAGCTCGACGCCCTGTTCGGCACCGGGCAGCTGGGCCAGTCCCCGCGTGCCTGGTATGCGTCCGACGAAACCTTCGACCTGGTCATCAGCGAAATCTACGAGCAATTGTCCCGCGGCGAAAAGCACCACCGCGAGGAGGAACTGGTGCGTGCCGATGGCACGCGCTTCTGGTGCCAGCTCAGCGGCGCGGCCATCGACCCGGGCGACCTGGGCAAGGGCACGGTGTGGATGCTGCTGGACGTGACCGGGCGCAAGGAGGCCCAGCAGGAAGTGCAGCGCAGCCGCCAGTTCATGGAGGCCGTGCTGGAAAACATCAACTCCGCCATCTACGTCAAGGATGTGCAGGGCGCCTACACCTACGTGAACTCCGACTGGGAGCGTGCGACCGGCCTGGCGCGGGCACGGGTGCTGGGGCACTCGGCCATCGAGGTGGACCCGTCCGGGCGCGGTCAGTCCTACCATGCGCTGGACATGCAGGCCCTGGAGGCGGGGCAGCTCATGGTCACCGAGGAGGTGGCGGGCGAGGATGGCGAAGAGCGCCACTTCCAGGTCACCAAGGTGCCGATGCGCCAGGGCGACGAGATCTCGGGCCTGTGCAGCATTGCCTTCGACGTGACGGACCGCAAGAAGTCGGAAGAGGACATCCGGCGCGCCAAGGAGATGGCGGAGGACGCAACCCGGGCCAAGAGCGAGTTCCTGGCCAACATGAGCCACGAGATCCGCACGCCGATGAACGCCATCATCGGCATGTCGCACCTGGCCCTGCAGACGGCGCTGGACAACAAGCAGCGCAACTACATCGAGAAGGTCAACCGGGCGGCCGAAAGCCTGCTGGGCATCATCAACGACATCCTCGACTTCTCCAAGATCGAAGCCGGCAAGATGTCCATGGAGCAGGTCGACTTCCGCCTGGAGGATGTGCTGGACCACGTGGCCAACCTGATCGGCATGAAGGCCGAGGACAAGGGCCTGGAGCTGCTGTTCAGCACCGCGGACGACGTGCCCACCGCGCTGGTCGGCGATCCGCTGCGCCTGGGCCAGATCCTGGCCAACCTGGGCAGCAATGCCGTGAAGTTCGCGGAGCAGGGGGAGATCGTGCTGGGGATCGAGCTGGCCGGCCAGCAGGGCGAGCCAGGTGGTGACGTCGAGCTGCACTTCTGGGTCAAGGACTCGGGCATCGGCATGACGCCCGAGCAGTGCGCCCGGCTGTTCCAGTCGTTCAGCCAGGCCGACAGCTCCACTACCCGCCGCTATGGGGGCACGGGCCTTGGCCTGGCGATCTCCAAGACCCTGGTGGAGTTGATGAAAGGCCGCATCTGGGTGGAGAGCACCGAGGGGCAGGGCTCGACCTTCCACTTCCATGTGCACTTTGGCCTGCAGGCGCAGCCCATGCCCCGGCGCATGTTCGATGCCAATGAACTGCTGGGCCTGAGAGTCCTGGTGGTGGATGACAACGCCGCAGCCCGGGAGATCCTGTCGACCATGGCGCGCCGTTTCGGCCTGGAGGTGGACATGGCCCGAGATGGCGAGGAAGGGCTGCGCATGGTGGAGGGCGCCGACAGCCGCTCGCTCGCCTACGACCTGGTGCTGATGGACTGGAAGATGCCGCGCATGGACGGCGCCGAGACCGTGCGCCGGATGCAGGCGCTCAAGGGGGGCGCGGCCCCGGCGGTGATCATGGTGACCGCCTTCGGCCGCGAAGAGGCCATGAACGCGGTGCACAGCCGGGGCGCGCGGGTGAACGCGGTGCTCACCAAGCCGGTCACGGCCTCGACCCTGCTCGAGGCCGTGGGCGAGGCGCTGGGCCGCGGGCGCCTGGTGTCCGACCGGGTGACGACCCGGGCCCAGGGGCAGACCGAGCACCTGCAGCAGCTCAAGGGCGCGCGCGTGCTGCTGGTCGAAGACAACGCGCTGAACCAGGAGCTTGCCATGGAGCTGCTGCGCCAGGCCGGCATGGAGGTGGTGCTGGCCAACAACGGCCAGGAGGCGCTGGACCTGCTCGCTGCGGACCCCAAGTTCGATGGCGTGCTGATGGACTGCCAGATGCCGGTGATGGACGGCTACACGGCCACCCGCCACCTGCGCTCGCTGCCGCAGTTCGCCGACCTGCCCATCATCGCCATGACGGCCAACGCCATGGCCGGTGACCGGGAGAAGGTGATCGAGGCCGGCATGGTGGACCACATCCCCAAGCCCCTGCGGGTGGAGGAAATGTTTGCCTGCATGGCGCGCTGGATCAAGCCTGCCGCGCCTGCTCTGGTGCAGGGTAGTCCTCTGCGCCCGACCGCCAAAGCGGCCGATCCAGACCTGCCGCAATTGCCCGGCGTGGACCAGGCCGTCGGGCTCGGCATCGTTCAGAACGACCGGCGCCTGTACCGCCGCCTGCTGGGCATGTTCCTCGAAGAATACACGGGCTTCGAGCAGGCCATGGCCGACGCCGTGCAGCAGGGCGACTGGCCGCTGGCCACGCGGCTGGCCCACACCCTCAAGGGCGCTGCGGGCACCATCGGTGCCAGGCCGCTCGCATCGGCCGCGGGGGCGCTGGAGGCCGAAGGCGCCCACGAGGCGCGTGCGCCGGTGGCCGGGGAGCTGCTGGCCGAGCTGGGGGTGCTGCTGCGCCCGCTGATCGAGGCGCTGCAGGCGTCCGGCCTGGACAGCGGGGCCAGCACCGCACAGGCCGTGCCGGCACCTGCCCCGGCCGTGGCGCGCTCTGCCGAGGCCGAAGCCTTGCTGGTGCGCCTGCGCAAGCTGCTGGGGGACAGCGACGCCGACGCGGGCGACGTGCTGGAGGCCCTGGTGTCACGGCTGGCGGCGGACGGCGACCCGCTTGCCGATGCCCTGTCTGCCGTGAACCGGGCCATCGAGCGCATCGATTTCGACCGTGCCCTGGAGGCGCTGGGGGCCCTGGCCCCCGCGCACCCTGGCTGAACCCCGCCGAAGGCCCCGCGCATGCTGCGATCCATTGCCTGGTTACTGGTTCTCATGCTGGCAGCGGGCAGCGCCTTCGGCCGCACGCTGGAGGAGATCGAGCGCAGCCGCGAGCTGCGCATCTGCGTGGCGGGATCCAGCGCCGACTACTACCGGGCGAATGGCGAAGACTTTGCCCGCTACCTGGGGGTTGAGGCCCGCACGGTGACGCTTGCGCAATGGGACCAGCAGTTCCACAACGCGCAGGGCGTGACTGTGCAGGGCGAGCGCTACGAAGCCGCGCCGCTGGCCACCGGCAAGTGCGACCTGTACCCCAACGATCTGCACATCACCGACTGGCGCAAGACCAAGATGACCCTGGTGCCGTACTTCGCGACGCGCAATGTCGTCGTCGCGCGGCCGGAGATGCGCTCCGTTCTGCGCAGAGAGGCCGATCTTGGCGGGCGCAAGGCATCGGTCCAGGCCGGGACGGCCTACGAAGCCTGGCTGCAGGGATTCAACGCCGGCCTGGGGGAAAGCGCGCCCGTCGCCATCGAGACCGCCCCCACCGCCAAGTCCATGCAGGCCGTGGCGCAGCGCCGTGCTGATTTCACCGTGATCGCGGCCGAATCGGCATTCCACTGGGTGCGCAACGACCTCGACAACCTGGACATGCTGTTTCCGGTGGGCGACGCCACCGCGGCGGGCTGGGGCATCGCCTTCGCCGCACCCGACCTGGAGCGGGCGCTGCAGCGTTATTTCGACGACAGCCGGCGGGTGGGGTCGCCGCTCGATCAGTCCTGGCGCCGCAAGTACGGTGTGTCGTTGATGGAGTACCAGCTGTTCTCCGCGTCTTTCGACCGCAGCGGAAAGTGGCACGAGCGGTGGGTGGCCTGGGGCATCCCCGGGGGCGCTGCCCTGGCCGGTGTGCTGCTGGCGATGCTTTTCTGGGCCACGCGGCTGCGGCGCGAGGCGGGCCGGCACCAGCTGACGCTCAAGGCCCTGCAGCAGAGCCACGACCAGTTGACCCGCGATGCCAACCGGCGGCGCGCCGTGTCGGACCTGCTGCTGGCGCTGCAGCAGGTGGACACGCTGGCGGCCTTTGCGCGCATCGTGCTGCGGGAACTTGCGCGGCAACTGCCCATGGGGCAGGCGCTGTTGGTGCTGGTGGACGAAGACCTCGGCGTGCGGGCGCTGGCCCACTATGCGGGATCGGGGCCGACGGCGGAGCAGACCCTGTCGCAATGGCCGACGACGGCCGGCATGGTCGAGCGCTGTGCCGCCACGGGCGAGCCCGTGCTCATCGAAACCCCGGGGGCGGACTACCTGCGCATCCAGTCGGGCCTGGGGCATTGCAGTCCCGCCGCGATCTACCTGCTGCCCATCAGGCATGCAGGGCGCGTCACGGCCATCATCGAGCTGGCCTTGACCGAGGCGTTCAGCCAGGATCACCGTCTGTTGCTGATGGACATGGAGCCCATCGTGGCCGTGGGCATCCAGCGTTTTGTGGGTGAAGACGCCGCAGGGGCTGCTGCCGGCCCTGTCCGGCACGTTGAGGAGGTGCAGGCACCATGAGCCATTTCACGGTTTCCAATGCGTCGACCATCGGACAGGGCGCGCGCTGCCTGGTGGTGGACGATTTCGAGGCCATGCGCAAGGTCACCATCAACCAGCTGCGGCAGATGGGGGTGGAGCGCATCGAGTCCGCGCGCAACGGGGCCGAAGCGCTGCGCCTGCTCAAGGGCCAGCACTTTGACGTGGTGCTGTCGGACTGGAACATGCCCGTGATGACGGGCGTGGAGCTGCTGCAGGCCATGCGCGCGGACGAAAAGCTGTTTGCCATCCCCTTCGTGCTGATCACCGCCGAGGCGGAGCGCAAGCGCGTGGAGGAGGCCATCGCGCTCGGGGTCACCTCCATGCTGCTCAAGCCCTACTCGCCCAAACAGCTGGCGCAGCGCCTGGAGAAGGCCTTGCAGTGGAAGCCGCGCGGCCCTGGCAACTTCGCGGGGGAGGAACTGCCCGCGCAGGCCGTGCCTGCAGACGGCTCTGCCGGTGCGCCATCGGCCGAGCCGCAGGAAGCACCCCGCCCGACGATACTGATCGTGGACGACACGCCCGACAACCTGCTGCTGCTGTCCCAGCTGTTCAAGGGCGAGTACCGGGTGCGGCTGGCGCAGACCGGCGCCAAGGCGATGGAGGTGCTGACCTCCAACGACCCGCCCGACCTGGTGCTGCTGGACATCATGATGCCCGGCATGGACGGCTTCGAGGTGGCCCGGCTGATGCGCGAGCACCCCACGTCCGAGACCATTCCCATCATCTTCGTCACCGCCATGGCCTCGGCCGATGCGCGCATCCGGGGGCTCGACCTGGGGGCCGTGGACTTCATCACCAAGCCCATCGATCCCGAGACGCTCAAGCCGCGCGTGCGCAATTTCATGCGCTACGTGCAGTTGCGCAAGGACCTGCAGGCCGATTTCGACAGCATGGTCGAGACCGCCCAGCTGCGCGAGGATGTCGAGCGCATCACCCGGCACGACATCAAGGCGCCTCTGGCTGGGGCGCTGGGCCTGGTGCAGGCGCTGATCGACGACGACTCGGTCGGGCGCCGCCAGGTCGAGCAGCTGCGCCTGATGGAAGAGAGCGTGATGCAGGTGCTCAACATGATCAACCTGTCGTCCGAGCTGTACAAGATCGAATCCGGCCGCTTCGTGCTGCACGCGAAGCCCGTGCGCATCGGCGAGCTGCTGCGCCGCATCGCCGAGATGAACCGCGTGACCTTTGCCGAGAAGGGGCTGTCCATCGCGGTGGACACGGACGTGGCCGTGGGGGCAGAGCCGCCCCTGGCGCTGGCGGATGCCACGCTGTGCTACTCGGTCTTCCAGAACCTGCTGAAGAACGCCTGCGAGGCCGCGCCGGCCGACTCCCGGGTCTCGGTACAGCTGCAGGACCAGGACCCCTTGCGCATCGCCATCAGCAACACCGGCGCGGTGCCGGCGGCCATCCGCAGCCGTTTCTTCGACAAGTTCGTGACCTCGGGCAAGGCCGATGGCACGGGCCTGGGCACCTACTCGGCGCGGCTGCTGGTGCAGGCCCAGCACGGTAGCATTGAGCTCGATGTGTCGGACGAATCCAATACGACGCGGATCACCGTGGTGCTGCCGCGGGCTGCCGATTGAGCGCGCTGCGGGTCAGAACGCCCAGCGCGCACTGAGCCGTGCGCTGCGTGGCTCCATGGGGTGCACATGGCGGCCCTCGATGCCGCCGCCCGTGCAGTCACCGTGCGCTGCCTCGCCCGCCGTGCACGATGCGTAGAGGTACTCGATGTCGTTGCCCTTCTTGCCGGCCAGGTTGAACACGTCCAGGCCCAGCGTGAGCTGCTTGTTCACCGCATAGCGCACGCCGGCATTGAGCACCGTGTTGGCGCGCGAGCGCACGGTGTTGAGTGTGTCCAGCGCGCGCGGCCCCATGTAGCGCAGGCGCAGCGACGCGGTCAGCGGGCCCTGGGTGTAGACCGCGCCCACGGCCAGCACGCGCTCCAGCGCGTTGTCCACGAAGTTGCCTTCGCCCTCGGGCGCCTGCCCGCGAAAGCGCGCGCGCGATACGGCGGCATCGGCTTCCAGGCGCCAGCGGGCGTGGGGCTTCCAGCGCACCGTGGTCTCGATTCCGCGCCGGTAGCTGGCGCGGCCCGGCTCGGTGCTGCCTGCATCGCCCACATACACCAGCTCGGAATCAAGCTTGAGCTGCCACAGTGCCGTGGTGATGGTCAGGTCGTCGCCAGGCTGGTAGCGCCAGCCGATCTCGCTGCCCAGGCCCTTGACCAGTGCGGGCACGCGGTCTGCGGGCAGGCCGCTTTGCGGGTCGGTCTGGATGGTGGCGCCGCGCACGTCGTTGCTGTGCGAGCCCACGCCCGTGTTCAGGTAAAGCTCATGCACGGGGGTGACGGCCCAGGCCAGCCCGGCTTTGGGGCTCACCAGCGCATCGTGGCCGCTGCCGCTGCTGGCGGCGCCGTAGACGGCCTCGCGGCCCTGCACGTCGTAGCGCAGCAGGTCGCCGCGCAAGCCCGCGTAGCCGCGCAGGCGCTCGGTGAAACTCACGAACTGCTGCGCGTGCACCGACAGCATGTCCTGCGACACCTTGTCGTTGCGCACGGTGGACAGGCGCTGGCGGGCCGCCGTGTTGTACAGGCCCACCTCGGCGATGCGGTCGCCGCGCCACTGTGCGCCCACGCTGAGCACACCGTCCAGCCCGGCGATGCGGTTGGGCAGGCTGTGCGATGCCTGGGCGCCGAACACGCGGCGCCGGTCCGACTGCTCGAACTGGTCACCGTTGACCGGGTCGCGCAGGAAGTAGGTGAAGTCGGAGAACAGGTCGAACCGGTAGTCGATGGCATAGGCGCTGATCTGGGTCTGGCCCTCGGGCCCCTTGTTGAACCATTTGCCTGACAGGCTCAGGCGCCGGGTGCTGCCGCCGTCGGTGGGGTTGAGCGAGCCGAAGCGCGGCAGCTCGCCGCTGTCGATCAGGCGCTCGGGGATCTGGTCGGTGGCGTTCCAGCGATTGCGGTAGGCCATGCCCGTCACGCTGAAGCCGCGGCTGGGCGAGCCCTGCGCATAGCGCACCACGGCGTTGATCTTGCGCAGGCGCTCGGGCACGTCCCAGGGGCCGTCGTTGCCTTCGAGCTCGATGGCGCCCAGCCAGGTCTGGTCGTCCCGGGTACGCGAGCCGGCCGCCAGCAGGCGGCGCAGCTGATTGGGGCCCAGGGTCACCTCGGCAAATGGTGCATCGAGTGCGCTCACGTAGTCCAGCGAGGCGCTGCCTGCCGTGGAGAAGTCGCCGCTGTCGGCGAAGTAGGGCCCCTTGCGGTAGCGCACGCCCGAGACCAGGTCGGGGATCAAAAAGTTCAGGTCGGCAAAGCCCTGGCCGTGGCCGTGCGTCGGCATGTTGACCGGCATGCCGTCCACCGTGACTGAGAAGTCGGTGCCATGGTCCAGGTTGAAGCCGCGCAGAAAATACTGGTTGGCCTTGCCGTCCCCCGAGTGCTGGGTGGCCACGACCCCGGGAACGGCCTCGACGATGTCCCCCGGTCGCAGCTTGGGGCGCGCCTGAAACGACTCGCGCTCCACCGCGCCCTCGCTGGCGCTGTCGGCCAGGCCGATGGTCACGTCCTTGGGGCCGCGCACATCGACCTCGGGCAGGTGCGTGGCCTGCTGGGCCCAGGCCGCCGTGGTGGCCATGCCTGCCACCAGAATGCCGAGCGCGAGGGGTCGCGGCGCTGCGGTGCGAGAGAGCTCTTTATTCTTCATGTCTGCCTTTTTCATTGTCCAGAAATCCTGCCGCGCAGGCTCCCGGACCTCCCTCATGCGGATCTGCATTCAATCGGATAACCAGGCGGGGAGCCGCAGACAGTGCTTCAGCACGGCAAGGCGACTCAACGGCGTTATACGGTTGAAGGCAAATCCGTATCAGCCAGAGAACGCTATACGCTGCACCGTCCAGTACAGCGACAGCACGATCAGTGCCACCGAGCCGCCCTTGACCACCACGGTGCGGTAGCCCGCCCAGCGGGCCAGCAGCAGGGAGACGCCGCACCACACGGCAACCACCATGAGCTGGCCGGCCTCCACCCCCAGGTTGAACCCCGCCAGTGCCCAGACCAGCAGGCCGCCCGAAACGCCGGCCTCGACCAGCGCGCCCGAGAACCCCAGCCCGTGCACCAGGCCAAAGCACAGCGCCAGCAGGTCGCTGCGCAGCCCCTTCACCGGGAACAGGTTGAGCAGCGCCGATATACCGATGCTGATGGCAATCGCCGGCTCGACCCAGTTGCCCGAGACGGTGACCCAGCCCAGGCCCGCCAGCACCAGCGTGACCGAATGGCCCACGGTGAAGCTGGTCACGGTGAGCAGCAGTGCCTTGACGCCGCCCCACGGCCCTGCCGCCGGCGCGGCCTGCGCCGCGCCCTGGCGGCGCAGCAGCGTGATCGGCAGCAGCAGGGCCAGCAGAAAGGCCAGGTGGTCATAGCCTTCGAGGATGTGGTGCACACCCTCCGAGACAAAGTGCGCCAGCGTGGCCGGGCCGCTGCGGGCCGTTGCCGCCTCGGGTGCGGCGGTGCTGCCGCCCACCGCACGCAGGTCGGTGCGCGAGCGGCCATCGGGCGCCAGCACGGCGGCCAGCGGCTGGCCGCCCAGTTGCCCGCTGACCAGCAGGCGGTGCGTGGGGTCGATGCCCTGCATCAGGCGGTAGTCCAGCGCCAGCGCTTGCGTGGCAGCGCAGTCGAGCGCGGCCGCCATGCGGATGTAGCGCCCGTCGGTGCGCTGCTCCAGCGCCTCGAAGCGCCAGGCCGGGGCCAGCACGGCGTTGCCGCACTGCCAGCGGATGCCTTGGCCCACCCAGGCGGCCACTGCGGGCGTAGCTTGCCTGATTTCGCCCCAGGTGAGCTGGCGGTCGCCGTCGGCATCGAGCAGGTCCAGCGCGGCATCCACGTCCTTGAGCGCGAGCGAAAGCTGCAGCGCCACGGCGTCGGCGCGGGCGGGGTCGGCCTCACCGGCGGGGGCCACCCGCAGGTAGGCGTCGCTGGCCTTGTGCGCCCAGGCGCTGGGCGCTGCGGCGCAGGCGGTGGCCAGGGCCCCGGCCATCGCCAGCCACCGCAGCGCGCTGGCCGTTCGTTGAAAAAGCGACGGCTGCATCACTTGTCTCCCCGTGCTTGCCAGCGCGCCAGGCGCGCGTCCTGCAGGCCCGTGCGCTGAAAGCTCTGCACCACCGTGCGGTGGGCGGCGGCGTCACCGGACTGCTCGGACGTCTGCAGCGCCAGCCACCAGTCCAGCGGCTCTTTCTGCAAGGCCAGGTTGGCCTGTGCGGCCTGCCAGGCCTCCCGGGGTTGGCCCTGCAGCCACAGCGCCAGCAGCGAGCGCTCGCGGGCATGGGCATCGAGCGCCTCGCCGCGCGCCGCAAGGGCTGCAAACCGGGCTTGCAGTTCGGTGGCCAGGGCCTGCGACTGCACGGTCTTGCCCATGAGCCGCAGGGCCTGGGCGCGGCGCAGCAGTACGGCGTCGCTGGCGGGCTGGGCCTTGAGCACATCCACGGCGGCGGCCGGGCGGCCCAGGCGCAGCAGCAGGTCGGCATGGGCCAGGGCGGTGTAGCCGTCGGGCGCCGCAGCCAGGCTGCTGCGGTAGGCGGCATCGGCTGCGTCGTCGCGCCCGGCGCGTTCCTCGCTCTCGGCCAGCAGCGACAGCAGCCAGGCGCGGTCAGCCGGGTCTGCCGCCTGCCCGATAAGGGCGATGAAGCCGCTGCGTGCCGCGTCGCTCTGGCCCTGCAGCGAGCGGCTTTCGAGCAGGCAGGCCGTGGCGTGCAGCGCAGCCCCATGGCGCGCCACGTTGCGGCAGGCGGTCTCGGATTCGGCATAGCGGGCGGCCACCCGCTCCAGCGTGGCCAGGGTCAGCCAGCCCTGCACCTGTGCAGGGTCGGCCTGCAGGGCGCGCTTCAATGTCGCGCGCGCAGCGTCGAATTCATGGCGGCTTTGCTCCACCGTGGCCTGCAGCACCGCCAGTTCGGCGGGCGCGTCGGGCTTGCCCCACCACAGGGCCAGCACGGCCTGGGCGCGGCCCAGGTAGCGGGGGTCAGCGGTCTCGCGGGCCAGCGTGATCCAGCGGCGCGCGGCAGTCGCTGCGGCCTGCGGCGTGGCCGGTGCAAGGCTGACCCGCTCGGGCAGCACCTCGATCACCTCGGTGTCCGAAGCGGGGCGCAGCTCCTGCACGGCGGCGGCGGCCGCGCCCAGGCAGCACAGGGCAAGGCCGATCCCCCAGAGAAGGCGGGCAGGGTGTGTCATAGGAATCCGCAGGGTTGAAGGGATGGGCGAGCAGCGGGCAAGCGGCGAGAAACAGGCCGCAGGCCCGCGCAGGCAACAGGCGGCGGCCGCACGCAGGCATGCGGTCACCGCCCCTGGCGAGGTCACAGACGGGTGTCTGGCTCGTCGGTATCGCTGGTGGACAGCACCAGCTGTTCCACAGCCACGGGTTCCGCCGTGTCCTGCACGCTGGCCGCAATCGGCTGGGTGTAGGCAAAGGCATTCACCGCTCCGCCGCCGCCATCGGGCCCGGCGTTGTCGCTGCCGCCGCCACCGCCGCAGGCGGTCAGCGCCATCGCTCCCACGGCCACCAGGGCGGCCTTTTGCATCGTGATGTTGGGCATGGTGTGCATCCTTCGCATCAGAAGTTCTTGGCGCCAGGCAGCGGCGTGTTCACGTACGGGAAGGCGGTCTTGTAGTCGGTGGCCTTGGTGCGTGCACCGTCCACGAACTCAACCGCGCCAGCAGGCGCATCGGCGGGCTTGCAACCCACCTTGAGCGCATCGGTCGCTCCCGTCAAGGTGCACAGCGCACCCATGGCCACGCGCAGCGAGACGTCGACCACGTCATCGCCCAGGCGGCGCCCGTTGGGGAAGCCGGCGGCATCGCCCGCCACCACGCCCAGCGAGTTCTGCGCGCTGGCCGGCGTGGGCGCAATGCCGGTGTTCAGGCGCAGCATTTCCGCCAGCGGCCCCCCGGTACCCAGTGCCGTGATGTTTCCCGGGCGGTTGACGGTGGGCAGGCCCGTGAGGAAGGCCGTCATCAGGTCCGTGCGCGGGAAGTTGGTGGGCGCCTGCGCGCCGAACAGCACCTGGATCAGGGCCGGCAGCGTGGGGTGGGTCACATAGTCCGCGAAGTTGGCGGCATCGTCCTTGGGCTTGGACGCATTGAACTTGTCCTTGTCCTTGAGGCCGATGACGACTTCATTCACCAGGGGCATACCCAGGCGCGACACCTGGGTCCAGGCGCCGCCGGACTTTTCGCTGGCCTGCAGGCCGGAGTCGGGCTTGCCGTTGAGCACGCGCGCCTGGCGTAGGCTGGCCGTGGTCCAGCCGCCAATGACCTTCTCGCCCGATGCAGCGGTCAGGCAACCGGTGGGCATCTCGACGGCGAGCGAGGTGACGTTCTTGTTGGCGATCTGGCCCGCGCCGAAGGCCGCCGCATTCGATTCGCTGGTGATCACGGCGGCTGGGGCGTTCACGAGGTCGAAGATGGTGCCCAGGGATACCGGGAAGGGGTCCTGCCGCTGGCCCACGAACACCTTGCCCGGCGTGGCGCAGCCGGGCACGTTGATGCCGTACACATACTTGCCGGCATAGGCGTCGTAGGCGGCGGCGTTGCCCAGCGACTTCTCGCCGATGTAGTCGATGGGCTTGGTGAAGGTGGTGCCCCCACCAGCCATGGTGATCTGCTCGCGCTTGCCGGTGCGCCGGTCGCCACGCACGATGAACATCTCGTACTCTTCGCGGTACGACACCGGGTCTGCCGCAGCGCCCGTGATCCCGCCCGCATTGCGCAGCGGTATGGCCACCTTCTTGCGGGCGCCGTCCGGGCCGATGTCCAGGGTGATGCCGGCCCCGCCGTTATTCAGCGTGTTCTTGAAGCGGAACTGCAGGGTGATGTCTTCTGCCGCATCGCCGTTGTTGTCGATGTGGATCTCGTACAGCGCATTCGGGTCCAGGCTGAAGTAGTTGGGCCCGCCATAGGGGTCCTGCAGCGGCAGGTAGTTGGCGATCATGGTGACGAAGCCGCCACGCCCCGCCTCGTAACTGTTGAAGAGGTAAAAGTCCGCACCATCGACCTTGGGCTGGGTCGTGATGAAGGGCGCCTCTCGGTGGCTGGATGCCAGGCTGACGCCGGCAGTGCAGGCGGCAAGCGCCGCAAGCGCCAACAGACTGAGTTTCCTGATTCGCATGGAGATCTCCTCGTGGGTGTTCGACCGTGAGCGCAATAGCTCGCCCTCTTATACGGCCGGGACTTCCAGGCGGATGCAGATATTTGGCAGCGCAAGGGTTAACACCTAATGCAGATCTCTGGCCTGTACTTCGCGCAGTCTTTGGCAGCCCTGAAGGACTGCTCCAAACGACGTCAGGACTTCGGTGCCGGAGCCCCGCCCAGTATCTCCAGCGCCTCCTTCGATATCGCCAGCGACAGCTCCTCCTGCAGGATGCCGGCCTTGAGCACCAGGTGCTGCAGGCGGCGCTCGCGGCTCAGCTCCTTGCCCACAAAGTCGCGCTGCTCGATGCGCTGGTAGACGGCCAGCTTCTCCTGGTGCAGGGCCATGAGGCGGGCGATTTCCTTGTCCAGCCCGGTGGGGCCGATGGCGGCTTCGGCGCGCAGGCGCACCATGAGTTCGTCGCGCAGGGGCGTGGGGTCGTGCTGTTCGGCGATCCAGCGGCGCAGCTCCTTGCGGCCTGCGGGCAGCAGGCGGAACTGGCGCTTGCGGCCGCGGCCGGTCTCGGCCGGCAGGGCCTCGATCCACAGCGCCTCTTCGAGCCGCGCCAGCTCGCGGTAGATCTGCTGGTGCGTGGCGTGCCAGAAGTAGCCGATGGACTTGTCGAAGCGCTCGGCGAGTTCCGAGCCCGAGCACGGGTGCTCGACCAGGGCGGTGAGGAGGGCATGGGGCAGGGACATCGGGCGGAAGGAGGCGGCCAGGAATTCGGAATCCCCGATCTTGCCTGAATCGCGGAGGGCTCTCTTTGTTTCTGCAACCAGTTGCATAAACGGTGCGCCAAGGCTATATTTGTGCAACTGGTTGCATAAACAAAAGGAGACCCACGATGAACGCCGTCCTCGCACCGACCCGGGAGCCGTCCATGGCTTCCCCCTATCCCCACCTGCACGCCCCGCTGGACCTGGGCTTCACCACGCTCAAGAACCGCGTGCTCATGGGCTCCATGCACGTGGGGCTGGAAGAGGTGGCCAACGGCTTCGAGCGCATGGCCGCCTTCTATGCCGAGCGGGCGCGCGGGGAGGTGGGGCTGATAGTGACCGGTGGCATTGCGCCCAATGAGCGTGGCCGGCCCATGCAGGGCGGGGCCATGCTGGTCAACGAGCACGAGGCCGAACAGCACCGCAAGGTGACTGCCGCCGTGCATGCCGAGGGCGGCAAGATCGCGATGCAGATCCTGCACTTCGGCCGCTATGCCTACCACCGCGACCTGGTGGCCCCGAGCGCGCTGCGCGCACCCATCAACCCCCATGTGCCGCATGCGCTCACGGCCGACGAGGTGGAGCACACCATCGAAGACTTTGCGCGCTGTGCCGCGCTGGCCCAGCATGCGGGGTATGACGGCGTGGAGGTCATGGGCTCCGAGGGGTATCTGATCAACGAGTTCATCGCGGCGCGCAGCAACCACCGCGACGACGCATGGGGCGGCAGCTATGCCAACCGCATGCGCTTTCCCGTCGAGATCGTGCGGCGCACGCGCGAACGGGTGGGGCCCAACTTCATCATCATCTACCGCCTGTCCATGCTCGACCTGGTGGAGGGCGGCTCCACGCTGGCCGAGGTGATTCAATTGGCCCAGGCCATCGAGGCGGCGGGCGCCACCCTCCTCAATACCGGCATCGGCTGGCACGAGGCGCGCATCCCGACCATCGCCACCAAGGTGCCGCGCGCGGCCTACGCGTGGGTGACCCAGCAGGTGATGGGGCAGGTGGGCATACCGCTCATCACCTCCAACCGCATCAACACGCCCGAGGTGGCCGAGCGCCTGCTGGCCGAGGGCTGTGCCGACATGGTCTCGATGGCCCGGCCGCTGCTGGCCGATGCCGACTTCGTGCGCAAGGCGCGCCAGGGCCGGGCCGACGAGATCAATACCTGCATCGCCTGCAACCAGGCCTGCCTGGACCACACCTTCGGCGGCAAGATCACGAGCTGCCTGGTCAACCCCCGTGCCTGCCACGAGACGGAGCTGGTAATCGCGCCCGCGGCGGCGAAGAAGCGCATCGCCGTGGTCGGCGCCGGCCCCGCAGGGCTGAGCTTTGCCGTCACCGCAGCGCAGCGCGGCCACGCGGTGGTGCTGTTCGACGCGGGCAGCGAGATCGGCGGTCAGCTCAACATCGCCAAGCAGGTGCCGGGCAAGGAAGAGTTCTACGAGACCCTGCGCTACTACCGCCGCCAGCTGGAGCTGCATGGCGTGGAGGTGCGCCTGAACACCCGTGTGGACGCGAGCGACCTGGCGGGCCAGGGTTTTGACGAGGTGGTGGTGGCCACGGGCATCCGCCCGCGCACGCCCGATATCGAAGGCATCAGCCACCCCAAGGTGCTGAGCTACCTCGATGTGCTGCGCGACAAGAAGCCCGTGGGCCAGCGCGTGGCCGTGATCGGCGCGGGCGGCATCGGCTTCGACGTGGGCGAGTACCTCACGCACGAAGGCGAGAGCGGCGCGCTGGCGCCCGCCAAATTCAACGACGAATGGGGCATCGACACCGGCTATGCCCACGCTGGCGGCCTGCGCGCTGCCCAGGTGGAGCCACCTACGCGCCAGGTGCACCTGCTGCAGCGCAAGGCCAGCAAGGTGGGCGACCAGTTGGGCAAGACCACGGGCTGGATCCACCGCACCTCGCTGAAGGCGCGCAACGTGGGCATGAGCTCGGGCGTGGCCTACGAGCGCGTGGACGACGCCGGCCTGCACATCCGCATCGACGGGCAGCCGCGCGTGCTCGATGTCGACCACATCGTCGTCTGCGCCGGCCAGGAGCCGCTGCGCGAGCTGTACGACGCGCTGCTGGCCACAGGCCAGAGCACGCACCTCATCGGCGGTGCCGACGTGGCCGCCGAGCTCGATGCCAAGCGCGCCATCCTGCAGGGCACGACGCTTGCCGCCACCATCTGATCCAACAACCTTACCCCAGGAGACATCCATGACCGAAGCCCCGAAGAACATCCACCCCGCCGTCGCCCGCTCGCTCGACACCTGGCACCACATGGTGGCCAGCCGCGACCTGTCGAACCTGCTGTCCATCGTGCACCCCGACGCGGTGTTCCGCTCGCCCATGGCCAACACGGCCTACACCTCGGCCCCGGCGCTGATGCTGGCCCTGTCCACAGTGATCCAGGTGTTCGAAGACTTCACCTACCACCGCCAGCTGGCCACCGACGACGGCCTGAACATCGTGCTGGAGTTCAGCGCGCGCGTAGGCGACAAGCAGCTCAAGGGGATCGATCTGGTGCGCTTCAATGAAGAGGGGCAGATCACGGAGTTCGAGGTCATGGTGCGCCCCCTGAGCGGCCTGCAGGCGCTGGGCGCCGAAATGGGCGCGCGGCTGGGTGACAAGTTGCCTGCGTTCAAGGCCAAGACCTGAAGCGTTCGTAAAAAAGAAAAGACAGGAGACAAAGCCCATGACCGCCACCACCGCGCCGCCAGCATCGATGCCCTGGGAGGGCTCCTACCCCGAGGCCCTGCACGACTACCAGCTCGACCTGGCGGCGCTGCCCGCCAATGCCGCGCAGCTGGCCGCACAGGCCGCTGCCGACCATGGGGACCAGCCGGCATTCACCTTCGTGCTGCCCACGGGGGCCAACGTGGTGCGCAGCTTCAGTGAGGTCGATGCCCTGTCCGACGCGTTTGCCGCCTGGCTGGTGCGCGAGCAGGGGCTGCAGGCGGGCGAAGTGATCGCGCTGCAGATGCCCAACTGCCTGCACTACCCCATCGCGGTGTTCGGCGCCTGGAAGGCGGGGCTCATCGTGACCAACGTGAACCCGCTGTACACCGGGCGCGAGCTGCGCCTGCAGCTCGAAGACAGCGGTGCGCGCCTGCTGCTGGTGTGCGACATGTTCCTGCCGGTGGCGCGGCCCGTGGCCGAGACGCTGGGCGTGCCGGTGCTCACCGCCAGCCTGTGGGACTTTTTCGACGAACCGGTGGCGTCGGCCATCCGCGCCAAGATGGCCGGGCCTGCCGATGCGGATGCATCGCCGCTGCCGCGCATGGCCGACGCGCTGGTGCGCGGGCAGGCTCTGGCGCCCATCGACCGGCGCAGCCACCCTGTGGCGCTGTACCAGTACACGGGCGGCACCACCGGGCGCAGCAAGGGCGCGGTGATCACACACGGCAACATTGTGGCCACCTTGCGCATCACGCGCGATTTTCTCGACGCCTACGATGGGCCGAAGCGCGGCGAGACCATGCTCACCATGCTGCCCATGTACCACGTGTTCGCCTTCATGGTGAACTTTCTGGTGTTCTTTCAGGTCGGCGCGCGCAACCTGCTGGTGCCCAGCCCACGCCCCCTATCCAACCTGCAAAAGACCTTCGAGCAGTTCGAGGTGCGGTGGACCGCCGGGGTGGACACGCTGTTCGCCGGCCTGCTGGCCGAGCCCTGGTTCCAGGCCAGACCACCGAAGCTGCGCTATGCGTTTTCGGGCGGCACGGCCTTGCGCACATCGACCGCGCAGGCCTGGCAGGCCGTGGTCTGCCCCATCCTCGAAGGCTACGGCATGACCGAGACCTCGTGCATCGTCTCGTGCAACCCGCCCTCGGCCACGCCGCGCCTGGGCACCGTGGGCGTGCCCATGCCGGGCTGCCGCGTGCGCGTGGTCGATGACCAGGGGCGCGACCTGCCCCAGGGCCAGCGCGGCGAGCTGCTGGTGCAGGGCCCGCAGGTGGTGGGCGGCTATCTGCATGCACCCGAGGACAGCGCCAGCGCGCTGCTCGACGGCTGGCTGCACACCGGCGACATCGCGCAGCTGGAGGAGGGCGGTTTCATCCGCATCGTGGATCGCAAGAAGGACATGATTCTGGTGTCCGGCTTCAACGTCTACCCCAACGAGGTGGAAGATGTGCTGGCTGCCCACCCCGACATCGCCGAGGCCGCCGTCATCGGCGTGCCGGATGCCGGCACCGGCGAGGCCGTGCGCGCCTTCGTCGTGCCGCGCAACCCGGCGCTGACAGCCGAGGACGTGGAGCGCCACTGCCGCACCCAGCTCACGGCCTACAAGGTGCCGCGGCAGATCATTTTTCGCGAGCAGTTGCCCAAGTCGCCAGTGGGCAAGATATTGCGGGCGTCGCTGCGCGAAGCGGCCTGACGAGCCTTGGCGCAGCAAGAAAAAGAGGGCCGGGCCAGGATGGCGCGGGCCTCTTGCCAACCGGGCAACAGGCAAAGTCAATCCGCCGGCGTGTCGCAAGGCACTGCCGCAATGCGGATGACGGACGCGAGGAACACCCTGGCCGGGAGGATTTGAGCCGCGGTGGCGTGCTCAAGCCGCTGCAAACGGCTCGATGGTCTCCAGGTCCGCAGCGATGGCTGCCCGCGCTGTGTCGGCATCGTACTGGCTCTGAAGATTGAGCCAGAACTCCACCGTCGTCCCGAAGAAGCGCGCCAGACGCAGGGCAGTGTCTGCAGTGATCGACCGGCCCTCCTTGACGATGGCTGCGATACGCGTCTGCGGCACGTGGATGGCCTGGGCCAGACGGTACTGGGTGATTCCCATGGGCTCCAAGAACTCCGTGGCGAGGATCTCGCCCGGGGTGGGGAGGGTGAGAGGCTTGGTCATATTCGCACTCCTTGCTATGACGATGGCGCTTTCGCGTCAGTGGTAATCGACGATCTCGACGTCCTTTGGTCCTTCTGGGGTCCACACGAAGCAGATTCGCCACTGATCGTTGATGCGGATGCTGTGCTGGCCCTGGCGGTTGCCAACCAGAGCTTCAAGTCGGTTGCCCGGCGGAACCCGCAGGTCGAGCAATTGAGCGGCGGCGTGGAGCATGCGCAGCTTGCGCAGTGCAGGGCCTTCGATGTTCACCCAGCGAGGAACGCGCTGTTGATGGAACAGGTCTTGTGTCTCGCCGCACTTGAAGGATAGGATTGGCATGAGAAATAATAACGCGACGCGGTAGTAACGTCAAGCGTGATTAATATTCTGATCCGCGACCGCTTCCCCAAATTGGCACGAAGGCACACCCGCATCACAAGGTTCGCGGGGCGCTGGTCAATGGGCTTGAAAGCCTTCAACGAGCCCTTTGGGTCCATTCGTTGCGCCCAGTCCACCGCAACCGAGAAATCGGCTGTGCAGCAGAGCAGACCACCTTGCTGCGCCTATGAAGGCCTGGTGCCAAGAGTATCCGATGCATGGCTTGTCGCGTTGCCAGTGCGGCGCAAAAAAAGAGGAACGGGCCAGGCAGGCGCGGTCCTCTTTTCCGTGGCGGGAACAGGTGTTCTACACCTTGTCCTCCGCCCGCCGGCGCGGCAGGTGCCGCTTGACGGACGGCCGCTGCAGCCTCTGCTTGGGGTCCACCCCATCAGGCAGCTCGCTGGCGCGCTGCAGCTGGATGTGGGCCACCAGGCCGCCGGTGCTGCTGTTGGCCAGCGCGAAGATGCCGCCCATGCGCTGCACCGTCTTGTCCACGATGGACAGGCCCAGCCCTGCGCCGGCAGCGGCGGTGCGGGCCGAGTCGCCGCGGAAGAAGGGCTTGGTCAGGTTGGACAGCTGCTCGGGCGGCACGCCCAGGCCGTGGTCACGGATCTTGACCAGCACCCAGTTCTCGCGGCCCTTGGCGACGATGTCGACGTTGGCCACGCCGGTGTCGTCGCCCTTGCCGTAGCGGCGCGCGTTCTCCAGCAGGTTGGAGATCACGCGGGCCAGCTCCACCTCGTCGGCCAGCACGTTCAGGTCCTCGGGGATGGTCATGGCGATCTGCAGCTCGCGGTGGTCCTGCACGGCGTACACGCACGACGAGACCACGGCATGCAGGTTGACGGGCGTGAGGGTCACGTGGTCGGGCCGCGCGTAGTCAAGGAACTTGTCGATGGTGGCATCGAGCTGCACGATGTCGGCCACCATGTGCTCGCGCGCCACGTCGTCGTTCACGCTCATCTCGGTTTCGAGCCTGAGGCGCGCCAGCGGCGTGCGCAGGTCGTGCGATATGCCGGCCAGCATCACCGCGCGGTCTTGCTCCAGCTTGGCGAGCTTTTGCGCCATGCGGTTGAAGCCGATGTTCACCTCGCGGATCTCGCTGGTAACCACCTCTTCATCGAGGTGACTGGCGGCGAAGTCGCCGTCGCGCACGCGGTTGGCGGCGTACGACAGTTGCTTGAGCGGCCGGTTGATCAGCCGTGCAATGGCCGCCGCACCCGCCAGCGACAGCGCGCCTGCGGTGATGAGCCAGATGAGCCAGGTGCGCCCGCCCGCAGGGCTGAAGCGCGAGCGGTCCATCAGCAGCCAGTTGGGGTCGCCGTTGATGTTGAAGCCGACCCACAGGCCGGGCTCGCCGTTGACGCTCTGGGCCACGATGGTGTCGGGCCCCAGGCGCTGGGTGAGCTCATCCGTCAGGCGGTTGCCCAGTGCCGTGCTGTCGAGCAGGGCGAACTGGTCCTTGGGTTCGCGCGGGAGGATGCGTACACCCTCCTGGTCGGCCATGGTCTTGATGAGCGAGACGCGCGCGATCGCGTCCGAGTGCACCAGCGCGGCGCGGCTCAGGTTCACCAGCGAGGCGATCTGCTGCGCGGTGTGCAGGGTGCGGGGCTCGAACTCGAGCGCGCGCAGCGTTTGCAGCCACGCCAGGATGCTGCCCACCAGCAGCAGGGCCAGCAGGAAGAAGGTGCGCCAGAAGAGGTTGAGCCCGACGCGCGCCTTTTGCTCGCGCGCCAGGCGCACGGCTTCGAGCGGGGCCGGGCTGGTGGCATCGGTCGGCGCGGTCACGGAGGGAGAAGGGCGCGGTGCAGACCGCCCCTTGGCGCCGGAAATGGACATATCCCTCGATTATCAGCTCGTGCCATCCGGCACGAACACGTAGCCCACGCCCCACACGGTCTGGATGTAGCGCGGCGCGGCGGCGTCCACCTCGACCAGCTTGCGCAGGCGCGAGACCTGCACATCGAGGCTGCGGTCAAAGGGCTCGAACTCGCGGCCACGGGCCAGCAGGGCCAGCTTTTCGCGCGACAGGGGCTGGCGCGGGTGGCGCACCAGGGCCTTGAGCATGGCGAACTCGCCGGTGGTCAGGGGCAGCTCTTCACCACTGCGCTGCAGGGCGCGGGTGCCCAGATCGAACGTGAAGGGGCCAAAGTTGACCACCTCGTTGTCGCCCGAAGGGGCGCCCGGTGCCTCTTGCGCGGGGCGGCGGCGCAGCACGGCGTGCACGCGGGCCAGCAGCTCACGGGGGTTGAAGGGCTTGCCCAGGTAGTCGTCGGCGCCCACTTCCAGGCCCACGATGCGGTCCACGTCCTCGCCTTTGGCGGTGAGCATGATGATGGGCGTGCGGTCGTTGGCGGCGCGCAGGCGCCGGCAGATGGACAGGCCGTCTTCGCCGGGCATCATCAGGTCGAGCACGATGAGGTCCACGGTTTCGCGCAGCAGCAGGCGGTTGAGGGCCTTGCCGTCTTCGGCGACCATCACCTCGAAGCCTTCCTGCGTGAGGTAGCGGCGCAGCAAGTCGCGGATGCGTGCGTCGTCGTCCACGACGAGAATCTTGTCGGTGCGGTTGGTTGTTGTGGCCATGTTGATCCCAAGTCCAATTTGTAACAGAGCCGATTCTGACTACTTGGAGCGCCAAAGTTCGGTTTTTGGGGTCATCTTTGACCAACTGTTACAAGTTTTGCGGAGCTTCGCACAGTTGCCACCCCCTGTTCACCGGGGAGGCTGCCACAGCGGTTATGGTGGCGGCCTGCGTGGCCCGGTTGCCGGGCCGCGCCCCATTCATCGACGAAGGTTTTCCCATGAAAAAAATCGCCATCCGCCTGATCACCACCGCCGCCTTGCTGGCCTGTGCGGGCACCGCCATGGCCCAGGCCACGGCGCCGCAGGAGCTGCGCAACGTGGTGCAGCTGTCGGCCACGGGCACCGTGGAGGCGCAGCAGGACCTGCTGGTGGTCACCCTGGCCACCAGCAAGGAGGGCGCCGATGCCAGCGCCGTGCAGGCCCAGCTCAAGCAGGCGCTCGACGCTGCGCTCGCCGAAGCCAAGCGCAATGCCCAGCCCGGGCAGCTGGATGTGCGCACGGGCCCCTTCGGCCTGTACCCGCGCTATGCCAAGGACGGCAAGATCAACGGCTGGCAGGGCCGCGCCGAGCTGGTGCTGGAGGGGCGTGACTTCTCGCGCATCACCACCACGGCTGGCAAGGTGCAGACCATGGCCATCAGCCAGGTGGCGTTTGCCCTGTCGCGCGAGGCCCGCGCCAAGGTCGAGGGCGAGGCCCAGACCCAGGCCATCGAGCAGTTCAAGTCGCGCGCGGCCGAACTGGCCAAGGGCTTCGGCTTTGCCAACTACAGCCTGCGCGAGGTGGCGGTGAACAGCAACGAGATGTCCCCCGGCCCGCGCCCGCGCATGATGGCCATGGAGGCCAAGGGATCGTCGTTTTCCGACTCGGCCGTGCCGGTGGAGGCCGGCAAGGCGCAGGTGGTGGTCACCGTCTCCGGCTCGGTGCAAATGCGCTGAAGCCAAGCTCCCTTGAAATGGAAGTTCCAGGACTCTCGCGGGTCTGCGTTCAGCCGGAGAGCTAGGCGGAGAGCCGCAGACAGCGCCGTGGCACGGCAAGGCTCTCCAGCGACGCTATCCGGTTGAAGGCAGGCCCGCTTTACAGGGCCTGGCCGCCGGAGACTTCGATGCGCTGCGCGGTGACCCAGCGGTTGCTGGCATCGAGCAGGCTGGCCACCATGGGGCCGATGTCGTCGGGCACGCCCACGCGGCCCAGGGCCGTCATCTGGGCGAGCTGCTGGTTCAGCGCGGGGTTGTCGCGCACCACGCCGCCGCCAAAGTCGGTCTCGATGGCGCCGGGCGCCACCGTGTTCACCGCGATGCCGCGCGCGCCCAGCTCTTTGGCCAGGTAGCGCGTGAGCACTTCCACGGCGCCCTTGGCCGCCGCGTAGGCGGCATAGCCCGGCAGGGACAGGCGCGTGAGCCCGGTGGAGAAGTTCACGATGCGCCCGCCGTCGGCGATCAGCGGCAGCAGCGCCTGCGTGAGGAAGAAAACCCCCTTGAAGTGCACGTTGACCAGGCGGTCGAACTGGGCCTCGGTCGTCTCGGCAAACGCGGCGTAGTCGCCGTGGCCGGCGTTGTTCACCAGGTGGTCGATGTGGCTGCGCTGCCAGGTGGCCTGCAGCGCGGCGCGCAGGCGCTCGGTGAAGCCAGCGAAGCTGGCCACGTCGCCCGTGTTGAGCTGCAGGGCCACGGCCTTGCGGCCCAGGGCGGTGATTTCGGCAACCACAGCCTGGGCTTCGTCGGCCTTGCTGTGGTAGGTGACGACCACATCGCCGCCGGTGCGCGCAATGCTCAGCGCGGTGTTGCGGCCCAGGCCCCGGCTGGCGCCGGTGACGAGGGTGATGGTGGGGGTTGCGGTGGTGGTGGATGTCATGCTTGGGCTCCTGTGTGGGTGACGGAATCCAGTGTCCGGCTGCAGGCCCTGGCGGTGTTGCCGAAACCCCTTCAATTCTTGCCTGATTCTCCAAAACCAGCGCCAAAGCTCCTACAAAGCGTTACGCTTGGCGGCATGACGTCACCTTTGCTCTTCGAGGCCGTGGGCCGCTATGCCGATGCCCATGCGCGCCAGCCCGGCGTGCTGCCCACCCCCATCCCGGGCCTGACCCTGGTGCGAGCCACCGAGCCCAGCGGGCTGCTGCATGCCATCTCCCACCCGCTCATCTGCCTGGTGCTGCAGGGCAGCAAGCAGGTGACCATGGGGCCGCAGACCTTCGAGTTCACGGTGGGCGAATCGCTGCTGATCACCGCCGACGTGCCCACGGTGAGCCAGATCACCCGCGCCAGCGCGGCGGCGCCCTACCTGTCGATCGCGTTGGAGCTGAGCCTGCCGGTGATTGCCGATCTATCGGCCCAGATGGGCGCAGCGCCCCTGGGCGACCACGCCCCGGTGCGCGTGGACCCCACCGACGATGAAGTGGCCGACGTGGCCCTGCGCCTCATGCGCCTGCTGGAGCGGCCCGAGGCCGTGCCCCTGCTGCACGCCCCCCTGGTGCGCGAGCTGCACTATTGGCTGCTGGCCGGCCGCCACGGCGCCGCCATTCGCCGCCTGGGCTGGCCCGGCAGCCACGCCCAGCGCGTGGCCCGCGCCGTGGCCGTGCTGCGCACCGACTTCGCCCAGCCCCTGCCGGTGGAAAGCCTGGCCGCGCTGGCGGACATGAGTCCCTCGTCCTTCCACCAGCACTTCAGGGCCGTCACGTCCCTGTCGCCCCTGCAGTTCCAAAAGCAGCTGCGCCTGATCGAGGCGCGCCGGCTCATGCTGTCCGAGGGTGCCAGCGCCAGCAGCGCGGCCTTTGCCGTGGGGTACGAGAGCGTGCCGCAGTTCACGCGCGAGTATGGGCGGTTGTTCGGCCTGCCGCCGGTGCGCGACACGCAGGCGGCGCGGGGGAGGGCGCGCGAGGCGGCGTGAGCCGAGGCTTCAGGAAGCCTCTTTCGGCTTTTTGCCTTGCGGGTAAATCGTCTCCCCGCGCGCCAGCATGGCGACGAAGGCCTCGATCTTCTTCCTGCGCCCCGCCTCGGTTTTGAGGTTGTGCACCCGAAACGCCAGCGCAAACCGGTTCTGCTCGGTCAGCGTGGCCAGCATCGCCCGGGCCTTGGGGTTGGCGTCGATGGCGGCCTGAAGGTCGTCGGGAATCTTCAGGCCCTTGCCGCTGCCATAGGCCCGGTCCCACCGGCCGTCGGCCTTGGCGGCATCGACATGCGCCAGACCGTGCGGCGTCATGCGCTTTTCCTTGACCAGGCGCGCCACGTTGTCGACGTTGATCTTGCTCCACACGCGCTTCTTGCCGCGCGGGGTGTAGCGCTGCAGGTAGCTGGTGTCGTCCAGCCCCTTGCGGATGGCGTCGATCCAGCCCCAGCACAGCACCACGTCGATGGCCTCCTTGGGGGTGATGGAGGGCATGCCCGAGGCGAGCTTGTGGATCTTGATCCAGACCTCGGTTTCCTGGTCGTGGTGGCGGCCGAGCCAGGCGTAGAAGTCCTGGGCGTTGGCGAATTCATGCACCTTGGTGGGGTCGACGATGACGGCTGCCATCAGCGATTGCGCCCAAGGGGCTGCGTCGTGTCGAGGGCCATGGGAACCTTTCGCAATGCCGGCTTGCGCCAATGCAGAAATCCTAGCATTGCAAGTTATGACTGGCAAGTGATGTATTTAATGGGTAATATGCAAGCCATGACTGACAAAATAAGGCTGCCAGACGAACTGGGTGCGCAATTGCGTGAGCGCCGGGAGGCCTTGGGCATGAGCAAGTCTGCACTGGCCGACAAGGCGGGCAAGGTGCGCGAGGTGGTCTACCGGCTGGAGGCGGGCGAGGACACCACTGTGTCTTCCCTTCTGGCCGTGCTGGGAGCCCTGGGCCTGGCGATGCGTATCGAAAGCGCGGGCATGCCTTCGGCGCACGAGGTATCGCGCCGTTTCATGGACGACGATGGCGATGCTCCCTGAAAAGATTCGCCTGCTGGATGTCTCGATTGGTGGCCGGCTCAACGCGGGCCAGTTGCTCAAGGCCTCCACGTATGAGTTTCGCTATCTCACACCGGACCCGGGTCAGCCGGCCGTGGCCCTGCTGATGCCACCCGCAGGGCAACTGACCTGGCAGGACGGCGACCTGTTCCCTGTCATGGACCAGAACCTGCCCGAAGGCGACCTGTTCATGCGTATCCGCGAGCTGTTCCCCAAGCAGCCGATGACGCCCATGCACATGCTGGCATTGGTGGGGCGCAATGGTATCGGCCGGCTGGGCTTTGGCCTGCCGGGGCAGGCCGCAGCGCCCATGCCCCGTACATTGAGCAAGAGCGAGTTGCTGGGCACCCGGTACACACCTGCGGTTTTCGACGAACTGGTGGCGGCCTACCTGAGCACGGGCGCTGGCATTGCCGGCATGCAGCCCAAGATCATGGTGCCCGACCGCCCGACGGTGCCCATTCCTTCGCTCATCGTGAAGGCCGCCAGCCCTGCCTACCCGGGCCTGGCAGCCAACGAGTTTCTGTGCCTGAGCGCCGCCAGGCAGGCCGGCATCGGCGTGCCATCGTTTGCCTTGTCCGACGATGGCCAGATGCTGGTGCTCGACCGCTTCGATCTGGTGGTGCAGGGCGATGGGCAGGTGGAGCGGCTGGGCTTCGAGGACATTGCGGCGCTGGCGGGTCTGCGCGTGCGCGACGTGCTGTCTGACCGCAAATACCAGGGCAGCTACCAGCGCGTTGCCGAGCTACTGCGGCAGTTGCAGCTGCACAGCGACAACCTGCACCGGTTCTACGAGCAGGTGGCGTTTTCGGTGATGGTGCGCAACGGCGATGCGCACCTGAAGAACTTCGGGTTGTTGTACCGCTCAGCCACCGAGGCCTGGCTGGCGCCCATGTTCGATGTGGTGACGACCTCCATCTACCGCTACACCCAGTACGCGGGCGGGCCTGAGCTGGAAGACAGGACGCTGGCCCTCAAGCTGTTTGCCGGCAGGCACCGCACCAAGACCTACCCGACCACTGAAGAGTTGCTGGAGTTTGGCCGCAAGGTATGCGGCGTGGCCCAACCCGCCCTGGTGCTTGCACGCATTGCCGATGCCATGCGCACCACCCTGCAAGAGGCCAGGGGTGACCCGCGGGTGCCGAAGTCGCTGTGGCGGGACATGTCACAGGCCTGGGACGAAGGCCTGGCGCACGCGCGCTGAAAACGCTGCGTTACTTACTTAGAGCGGCTAACAAAACTCTTCTGGCGTCGTTGCTGCGCCTTGTCGTACTAACGTACTGCCTGCGGCGCAGCGCCTAGCCAGAACCGCTGCGCTGAGTTTTGTTATCCGCTCTTACTTGCTGAACGCGATCAGCGTCCACACGATCACCACCAGCTGCGCCAGATTGATCGCGATGGCCGTGACATGCGTCTTGCGAAAGCCCGGGATGGCGTTCATGCAATCTGGGGACGACTGGATCTGCGCGCCCAGCGCATCCATCTTGGGGATGACCTGGCGGCGCAGCACGAGGGACAGCCCTGCCAGGGCCGCTGCCCCGGCTGCAATGCCCGGGCGGCCTGCGGCGGCAAAGCTGATGGCGGTGGCCGCAGCCGTCACGAGCGCGGCCCGGTAGTACAGGTTGAAGAAGCCGCGCACAAAGCGTGCATCCAGCGGCGTGTCGTGCTTGAGCACCAGCAGCGGGAGGGACCCCATGATGAAGTAGGAGTTGGTGACGAGCAGGGCCACCGTGAAGAACATGGCGGCGAAGAGGGCGGCGGACATGGCGGTTTTCCTCCCTGCGGTGGGGGTTGCGGCCATGCCGGCGAGGTGAGGGGCCACCGGGCCGATTGGCGGGCGATGCCATTGTAGGAGCCGCCTTGCGCCCGCACCTCAGGGAATGCGAGCATGCACGTGCGGGCCGTGGTGCCCGCTACCAAGTGCGCGCTACCAGTGCGCGTTATGGGGTGGTGCCTGCGGCGTCTTTGGCATACCGCCCCGGCGGCATGCCCACGTGCCGCGTGAACGCCACGCCAAAGGTGCTGACCGAGCTGTAGCCCACGTGCTCGGCAATCTCGGCCATCGCCAGCGTGCCTTGGCGCAGCATCTGCCGGGCCAGCGCCATGCGCCAGGCCAGCAGGTATTCCATGGGGGCGATGCCCACCGCGCGGTGAAAGCGCCCGAAGAAGGCGCTGCGCGACATGGCGGCCTCTTGCGCCAGCTGGCCCATGGTCCAGGGCTGTGCGGGGCGCTCGTGCATGCGGCGCAGGGCCATGGCCAGCTTCGGGTCGGCCAGGCCGCGCACCAGCCCGGGCGCAGCCATGGTGCGGGCCGACGAGCGCAGCGCCTCGATCAGCAGCACTTCGAGCAGCCGCGCCATCACGATCTCGCGCGCGGGCCGGTCGCTGCGCGACTCGTCGCCCACCAGCTCCACCAGGGTGGCCAGGCGCCGCTCGCCGCGCACATGCAGCCACTGCGGCAGCAGCGGCACCAGCAGGGCTGCGTCGGGCGACTCGAACACGCAGTGGCCCACCAGCATGCGCACATCCACCGCGCCATCGGGGTCGCCCACGCGGGCGCCGCCCGGCATGGGGGCGATGGGGGTGGTGACGGACTCGCCCTCGCGCGGTGGGTCGCGGTCCAGGCTGCTGGTGGCAAAGCTGCGCGCGGCGGGTATCAGCGCGAAGTCGCCCTGGTGCAGGGTGATGGTGTCGCTGCGCGCGGGGCTGTCGATGGTCAGCTGGCAACTGCCTTCGAGCACCACGAAGTAGAACGGCCGCCCCGTCTCGCTGCGCCGCACGGCCCAGGGGGCCGATGCCACCACCAGCTTGGAGAACGGCGCGGCGGGCCGCAGCAGCGAGACGACTTCCGCCAGGGGGTCGACGGCGGGGGTGCTCATGGGGCTGGACTCTTTCGACAAAAAGATGGACTTGCGAGTGTAGTCAATCCAGGTGGGCGTTTCTACCATCCAGGCATCGTCAACCCAACGGAGTCCCTGACCCATGTCCACCACCACCCCTTCCACCGTCCTCATCACCGGCTGCTCATCCGGCTTCGGCCTGGAGATTGCGCGCTTCTTCCTGGCCCAGGGCTGGCGCGTCATCGCCACCATGCGCACCCCGCGCGAAGGCCTGCTGCCCCCATCGGACCGCCTGCGCCTGCTGCCGCTCGACGTGGCCGATGCCGACAGCATCCGCCGCTGCATCGGGCAGGCGGGCCCCATCGACGCCCTGGTCAACAACGCCGGCATCGGCCTGCTCGCGCCGCTCGAAGGCACTGCCATGGCGCATGCGCGCGAGGTGTTCGAGACCAACGTGCTCGGCACCATCGCCATGACCCAGGCCGTGCTGCCGCAGATGCGCGAGCGGCGTGCGGGCGTGGTGGTCAATGTCACCTCCAGCGTCACTCTGCTGCCGTTGCCCCTGCTGTCGGTCTACACCGGCAGCAAGGCGGCGGTGAACGCCTTCACCGAATCGCTGGCGCTGGAGCTGGCGCCCTTCAACGTACGCGCCCGCCTGGTGCTGCCCGGCCGCGCGCCCAGTACCAGTTTTGGCGACAACGCCCGCCCGCGCATGGGCCCGGGCAGCGTGCCCGAGGCCTATGCCGATTTTCGCGACCGCGTCTTCGCCGCCGTGCGCGACACGGCCACGCCGGTCACCCATGCGCAGGATGTTGCCGAGGCGGTGTGGCGTGCGGTGACGGATGAGGCGGCCCCGATGCGCCTGCCAGCGGGGGCCGATGCGGTGGCGCTGGCGGGCGCGTAGGCAACGCAGGCCGGGGCTCAGCCCAGCTTGTGCCGCGTGTTCAGCAGGCCCAGCCCCAGCGCGATGAAGGTGCCGCCCACCACGCGGTTGAACAGCTTGGCGCGCGCCACCACGTGGCGCTTGACCAGCGAGATCAGCGCCACGTAAAAGGCGTGCGAGATCAGCGCGCAGACGGCGAAGGTGGTGGTCAGCAGCAGGTACTGCGTGAACAGCGGCTGGCCCGGCACGATGAACTGCGGGAACAGGGCCGAGAAGAACAAAATGGCTTTGGGGTTGGTGAGCGACACGCCCATGCCCTGCGCCACCAGCTGCCAGTTCTTGCGCTCGCGCCGGTCCGTGGGTGCCTGGCCGGCATCGCTGCTGATCAGCGCGTCGTTGCTGCGCCAGCGCTTGACGCCCAGCCAGATCAGGTACATGGCGCCCACCACCTTCATCACCAGAAAGGCGTTGGCCGACATGCTGAGGATGGCGCCCATGCCGATCATCGCCAGGCCCGAGACCACGTAGATGCCGGCCGAGCTGCCCACCGAACTGAAGGCCGTGCGTTTGGGGCCGACGTCCATCGAGTTGGACACGGCCAGCAGCACGGCGGGGCCGGGGGTGAAGCACATCAGGAGGGAGACGCCGCAGAAAAGGAGCCAGTGGGTGAGGGTCATGGTCAGGGGGGGGCTTTTGTCGTCGTTCGTCGGCTGCTGCGGACAGCGCCAGGGGGTATTTTCGGTGAGTTGGCGTTGGCGTGTTGCTGGAGTTTTGATTGACCCCTGCAATGGGAGATGATGTCACCGCAGGTGGAAGAGATTCTTCGCTGCGCGACGTGCCATGATGCGAGCTGCATCGCTTGTTGGGTGGTGGTTGCCGCATGCTTTGATAGAGGACGGAGGCCGGGGTGTGCGCCCGGCGGCGCAGTAACTTTCTCTTGCGTCGCCAAGAGGGTGTAG
>NZ_LMIH01000028.1:118237-143076 GCF_001428645.1 Acidovorax sp. Root217 | reverse complement strand
CATCTTGCTCTTGTTCTCGCTGCCGCCACCCTTGGCCGCGACGGTGATGTCCAGACTGGCGCCCGGCACGATCTGCGCGAAGATCACCGCAGGTGTGTTGTCCTTGGTGTTCTTGCGGTCGAACTCGGGGTCGGCCACCACGCTGGCGCGCAGGGTGTTGTCGGGGTGGTTGTAGCCGCGGCGCACGCCTTCGTTGATGGCGTCTTCCAGGCCGCCGGGGAAGCCTTCCCAGCGCACGTCCATGCCCACCTTCAAAAACACGTTGACGATGCCGGTGTCCTGGCAGATGGGGCGCTGGCCGGTGGCGCTCATCTTGCTGTTGGTCAGGATCTGGGCGATGGCGTCCTTGGCCGCAGCGCTCTGTTCGCGCTCGTAGGCGCGCGCCAGGTGGGCGATGTAGTCGCTGGGGTGGTAGTAGGAGATGTACTGCAGCGCAGCAGCAACGGACTCGACGAGGTCGTCGTATGGGATCGTGGTGGTGGTCACAGGCACCTCAATCGACCTTGATGCCGCGCTCGCGGATCAGCTTGCCCCAGCGCTCGCGCTCGGTGCCCACATAGGCGGCCATCTGCTGCGGGGTGCCCGGCGTGGGCTCCACGCCCATGGCCAGCAGCTTGCCCTGCACGGCCTCGGACTGGAGTGCCGCGACCAGGGCTGCATTGAAACGCTTCACGTCTTCCGGTGCGGTGGCCGTGGGCACGGTGAGGCCCTGCCACGAATAGGCATCGAACCCGGCAAGGCCCTGCTCCGCCAGGGTCTGCAGCTCGGGCAGCACGCGCGTGCGCACGCCGGTGGTGACGCCCAGCGCCCGCAGCTTGCCGCCCGCGATGTGCGGCAGCCCGCTGGCCGAGTCGATCAGCATGCAATCGACCTGGTTGCCCAGCAGGTCCTGCACCGCAGGCGCTGCGCCGCGGTAAGGCACATGCACCAGGTTCAGGCCCGTGCGCTCGCGCAGCAGCTCGGTCGCCAGGTGGTGGGCCGTGCCGGCACCTGGGGAGGCGTAGGTCACGCCCTGAGGGCGGGGCTTGGCCCAGGCGAGGAATTCCTTGAAGTTGCTGGCAGGCACGCTGGGCGCCACCACGAGGATCAAGGGAAAACGCGCGATCATGCCGACCGGAGCCAAGTCCCGGGCGGCGTCGTAGCTGAGCTTTTCGAAGAGCGCAGGGTTGGCGGCCAGGGTCGCGAAGTCACCGCTGAACAGCGTGCGCCCCCGCTCTCGCGAGCGCGCCACGTAGTCGGCCGCGATGTTGGTTGCGGCGCCGGGCTTGTTGACGATGACGATGGCCTGCTCCAGCGTCTTGCCCATGGGTTCGGCGATCAGCCGGGCCACCACGTCAGAGCCTCCGCCAGCGGCATAGCCCACCACCCACTCAATCGGCCGGTTGTCGGCGCCGCTGGCGCGCGCCAGCCGGGACAGGGGCAGCAGGCCGGCAGCCGCCAGAAGGGCCCGTCGTGCACGCATTGCGGGTGTGGGGATGGTTTTCATCATGGTCTCCGTGGGTGGTTGTGTTCAGCGTGCATCCGCCTGGCTGGCGGGTTGGGCGCGCTGGAAGGCGGGCAGCTCCATGCAGGCCGCTTCGATGTGCCGCACGCGCCCGTAGGGACTCAGGTCGGTCTCGAAGCGCCGCGCATTGAACAGCTGCGGCACCAGAAAGCAGTCGACGATCAATGGCGAGGTGCCCAGCGCGTAGTCACCGACCGTGGGCACGCTCTGCAGCTCGGCCTCCATGCGCGCCAGGCCTTCGGCACACCAGTGGCGGTACCAGGTGTTGACCTCGGCTTCGGGCAGGCCCAACGGGCCACGCAGGTACTGCAGCACGCGCAGGTTGTTCAGCGGGTGGATTTCGCAGGCCACGAGCTGGGCCAGTGCGCGGGCGCGGGCCTTGCCAGGCTCATCGGCAGGCAGCAGCGGCACGGCCGGGAACCGCGCCTCAAGGTATTCGATGATGGGCTGCGATTGCTGCAGCCGCAGCCCATCGATCTCGAGCAGCGGCACCAAGCCAAAGCTCGCGATCTCGCGGTAGGCCTCGCCGCAGTGCTCGCCGGCCGCCAGTTGCCAGGCCACGGGCTCCCAGGCCAGGCCCTTGAGCTCCAGCGCGATACGCACCCGAAAGGCTGCAGAACTGCGAAAGTAGGTGTGCAGGCGCAGCTGCGCCGGTGCGCTCACGCAGGCACCCCGCCAATGCGCACGGTCTGCGCAATGGCGCCGAACACGCTGTGGCCGTCCGGGTCGCGCACCTCGATGCGCACGCGGTCGCCGTGGCGCAGAAAGGGGGTGAGCGTGGAGGCACCGCCCAATTGCTCGCGCACCCGGCGCTCGGCCAGGCAGCTCACGCCCGCAGCGGGGTCGCGGTTGGACACCGTGCCACTGCCCACGATGGTGCCCGCCACCAGCCGGCGCGTGCGCGCGGCATGGGCTATCAAACGGCCGAAGTCGAAGTCCATGTCGACGCCGGCATTGGGCGCGCCCAGGCGCCCGCCGTTGAGCGTGGACACCAGCGGCAGGTGCAGCTTGCCGCCGCGCCAGTGCGGGCCCAGCTCATCGGGCGTGGCCAACACCGGGGACAGGGCCGTGGCCGGCTTGGACTGCAGGAAGCCGAAGCCCTTGGCGATCTCGGGCGGGACCAGGTGGCGCAGCGTGACATCGTTGGCCAGGCCGACCAGGCGCACCGCGCCGAGCGCAGCTTCTGCGCTGCAGCCCAGCGGCACGTCACCGGTGATCACCACCACTTCGGCCTCGAGATCGATGCCAAAGGCCTCGTCGGCGGCTTCGATGGGGTCGTGCGCGCCCAGGAAGTCGTCGGACCCGCCCTGGTACATCAGCGGGTCGCGGCGCAGTTCATCGGGCGTGTCGGCGCCGCGCGCGCGCCGCACCAGCTCCACATGGTTCAGGTAGGCCGATGCATCGAGCCACTGGTAGGCGCGCGGCAGCGGCGCCGCGCAGGCCTCGGGGTGGAAGGCTTCGAAGGGCCCCTGGCGGGCCTCCAGTTCGTCGGCGACCCGTTGCAGTGCGGGCCGCATGCGGTCCCACTGGTCGAGCGCCTCCTGCAAGGTAGGGCATTCAGGCAAGGCACGCATGCGCTGCAGGTCGCGGCTGACGACGACGAGCTGTCCGTCGCGCCGGTGGTTTCGAAGGGTGGCAAGTTTCATGGGAATGTCGGTCGGAGGTGTCGTTCGGTTCAGGGTTGGATGGCGGCCCACATCTCGCGGTCGCGCACGTCCGTCCAGATCCTTGGGTTGGCGATGCCCTGGGCTTCGTCATAAGCGCGCGACACGTCGAAGGGAATGCAGTGCTCGTAGATGAACACCTGGCCGAACACGGGGTCCATCACGCGCCGCGTGTCGGCATACACCTGCTGCAGCGTGTGGCCGGCGGCCACGCCGTCGCGCGCGCAGTGCAGCAGGGTCTGCACCCAGCCGCGCGTGTACTCGATGGCGCCCAGGCTGTCGGCCGCCGTGCGCAGCGCCGGCCCGCGGCCGGGCACGAGCTGCTCGGGCTTCAATGCAGCCAGGCGGTCGAGCGTCGCGGGCCAGGCCGCCAGGTGCGCGTCGCCGGTGTAGACACCGGCGTTGAACTCCACCAGGTCGCCTGAGAACACGATGCCCTGCGACGGAATCCAGACGATGGAGTCGCCGCTGGTGTGGCCGGCGCCCAGGTGCAGCAGGCGCACTTCCAGGCTGCCCAGGTGCATGGTCAGCTCCTTGTCGAACACGATGGTTGGCCAGGTCAGGCCGGGAATGCTCTCCTGGGCCTGGAACAGCCGCGGGAAGCGGCCGATCTCCGAGGCCATGTCCTCTGCCCCACGCTCCACGATCAGCTCGCGCGTCGCCCGGCTGGCGATGACGTTGACCGCACCCTCGGGCACGAAGCCCGCAGCGCCGAGCACGCGCACCGCATGGTAGTGGGTGAGCACGACGTGGCGGATGGGCAGGTCGGTCACCTCGCGGATGCGGCGCACCAGGGCGGCTGCCATCACCGGGGTGGCGGTGGCGTCGATGACCATCACGCTTTCGTCGCCGATGATCACGCCGGAGTTGGGGTCGCCCTCGGCGGTGTAGGCCCAGGCGTTGGCGGACAGCTGGGTGAAGCTGGTGGTCTTCTCGGCCAGGTCGGCCTGCGAAGCGAATGCGGTGGAATGGCTCATGCTTTCTTTCAATTCAAGGGGGGGGATTCAGGGCAGTGCTGGTTGCAGGCTGCGGCCAGCGGAGCGGGCCACGCTGGCGATGGCGGCCTGCAGCCGCGTGGCGTCGTCCACTTCGGCCGCGAGCGCCAGCACCAGGCGGGCGAGCAGGTCGCTCTGCACGGCGGGGGTGGCAGCGTCGGTCAGCGCGATCAGGGACTCCAGTACGTCGTCAAGCTGTGGTTGCGTGCATGTCATGGGCTGTGGCCAGTGGCGAAGCGGTGGGGGCAGATCCGAGGGCACGGGCCAGCATGGCCGGCACCTGTGTGGGGAATTGGTGGGCCAGGCGCGTGGCCACATGCTGGTCGGGGCGGATGAGCCAGCACTCGCCGCTGTCCGCCCCCACCCCGAGCTGGCGCTGCAACGCTGCTCGGGCCAGGGCATCGCAGGCCGGGGCGAGGAAGGCCACAGTCAGCAGCGGGTGGTTCACGGCGGTCAGAGCGGGCGGTAGGCGGTCACCAAACACCAGCAGCGTGAACCAGGGGCCGAGCAGATGGTGCAGGCTGGTCGTCTCTGCGAGCCGCACGTCGGGCAGTGCGGCGCCCTCCCCTGCGCCGCCTGCGAGCAGCGGCGAATCGGCGTAGCGGCAGGGGTTGGAGAGCCTGCCGGTGTTGATGCACCGCGCCGCCCAGGCACAGTCCGGCGCCATGGCGATGATGGCTTCGCGCCAGAGCCGGGCCGAGGCATGGCCTTGCGGGTGCACGAAGCGCGAAGACCGCCGTGCCTGCCGGATGTTTTCGAGCGCACCCTGCTTGCGCTCGGTGGAGTAGGTATGCAGCAGCGCCTCGTCGGCGCCATGGTTCAGCACCAAGGCCAGTTTCCAGGCCAGGTTGTCGGCGTCCTGCACGCCGCCATTGCCGCCCCGCGCGCCGAACGGAGCGACCAGGTGCGCGGCATCGCCGGCAAACAGCACGCGGCCGCTGCGCAGGTCTTCCAGGCACTCGTGCCGGTAAGCCCACACGCCGGACCAGGCGATCTCGAACTCCAGAGCCTCGCCGAACAGGGTGTGCACGCGGCGGCGCATGGCCTCGGGCGTGGCGGCCTGCACCGCGTCTTCGTCCTCGCGCAGCTGGAAATCGAGCCGCCAGGTATCGTCGGCCATTTTGTGGCGCCAGACCGCGCGCCCGCCGTTGGCCGATGCGTCCAGCCAGGTCCAGCGCTCCTGGGCCCAGCCGCAGCCAGGCGCCGTGATGTCGATGATGATCCAGCGGTCTTCGGTGCGGTCATGCACCACGGGCTCCAGGCCCAGCGCGGCACGGCAGGGGCTGGAGGCCCCGTCGCAGGCCACGGCCCACTGCGCGTCCAGTTCATAGGGCCCATCGGGGGTGCCCACGGTAAGGCGCACTCCGCCCGGGTGCTGTGCGATGTGCTCGACCTTGTTCAGCCAGCGCACTTCGGCCAGCGGCTCGGCCTGCAAGGCTTCCACCAGGTACTGCTCCACGTAGTACTGCTGCAGGTTGGCAAAACCGTTGTGGCGCAGGTCGGGCTGGTCCTGCAAGGTGTAGGACGTTACCGGCTGGTCCTTGGCAAGCACGCGCGCCACGTTCCAGGCGACGCCCTTGGCGGTGATGCGCCCGGCCACACCCAGGCGCTCGAAAATGTCCAGCGTGCGCTGTGCCCAGCACATGCCCCGCGATGCAAGGCCGCGCACGCCGACGGTGTCGTCATCGTCCAGCACCAGCACGGGGACCCCGCGGCGCGCCAGGTCGAGCGCCAGCGCCAGGCCGGTCAGCCCACCGCCGATGACCACGGCGGGACGGGAATCTTGAGGGAGCCCGTCCAGTTCGGGCGGGCGGCGGTAGGGGTAGCGGGGCAGGACGTGCATGGCATCTCGGCGTTGACTGAGCTGCCATTCTGGAAAGCATCGTGTCCCCTGTCTGTCCCCTCGCAAGGGGACATGCGTGCGCCCAGGGTCTGTGGCATCATTTCAGGAAAGCGCGCCTGCGTACCCCCACGCAAGCAAAGCGCACAGGAGACAAAAATACATGGATTGCATCCCCGCGCTGTCGACGCGCGACGCCTGGCTGGGGCATTGCGTGGCGGACATCGGCAGGCCCGGCTTTCACGCCCGCCTGCTGCAAGGCATCCATTCGGTGCTCGGCGCCGACCATTTCAGCCACCTGAGCTACGACCACCAGGGCCGCATCCGCCATGCAGCAGCGTCCAGCGTCTGCGACCAGCGCCTGATCGACTCCACCACCGACATCTACGTCAAGCACCTGTACCAGCGCGACCCGAACTACCCGTTGGTGCGCAACAATGCCCCGGAGGCCACTGGCCAAGGGCCTGACCTGCGCCTGTTGCGCATGTCGCCCACGAGCATCGGGGACACGGAGTACCGGCGGGTGCTGTTCGACGAGCCGGGGTTCACCGGCAAGATCTCGCTGCTGGGCCAGTGGGACGACCGCAGCTGCTACCTGAACTTCTATTTTTCGCGGGTGCCGCTCAACATGGGGCGGGCCTCCACGCTGCTCGGCCAGTACGGCAGCACGCTCATGGGCCTGGCCTGCCGGCACGACGAACTGGCGTTTCCCGAGGATGAGGAAGAAGCGGTGGCGGGGCACGATGCCTGGAGCACACTGTCCCCGCGCGAACGGTCCACTGCAGAGTTGCTGATGGACGGATGCACCGCCAAGGAAATAGGCCGCACGATGGACCTGTCGCCAGCAACCATCGTCACCTACAAGGAGCGCATTTTCGCCAAGCTGGGCGTGGGCAGCCTGCGGGAGTTTCTGGCACTGGGCAGGCCTGGGTAGCGGCCCCCTGCCCTGCGGCCAGGCCGGGAGTCATCAGCGGGCTTTTCAGGCGGCCACTGCGGTGCTGTAGACCACCCCATCACGCCCCGGATCGGCCCCGCCATGCAACGCACCGTCGACCCCGATCTGCACACCGTGCACCCAGCCGATGGTGTAGTTGTACGGGTTGCGCAGCACCTCGTAGCCCTGGGCCTGCAGCTCGCGCGCCACGTAGCGCGGGATGCGGTTGCACACGTCGATGGAATTGCTGGTGGACGAGAAGCGCGGGGCAGATACGGCCTCCTGCATGCCCATGCCGTGGTCGATGAGGTTGAGCAGCACCTGCAGCACGCCCATGGCGATCTGCGTGCCGCCGGGAGCGCCGAGCACGATCTCGGGCTTGCCGTCCTTGAAGACGATGCTCGGGCACGACGAGGTGAAGCGGCTCTTGCCCGGCTGGATGCTGCCGGCCCGGCCAGGCCGCGGGTCGAAAACGCCCATGCAGCCGTTGTAGAAGAAGCCCATGCCCGGCGTGATCACGCCCGAGGGCATGGCCAGCGAATGCGTCATCGAGACGCAGCCGCCCTCGCCGTCAACCACGCTGACCTGGGTGGTGTCCTTGGGCACGGGCGCGCCCAGGTTCACGCGCTCCACGCTGTGGCGCTTGCCGGCGCGGATGTCGGCGGCCACGCGGGCTGCATTCTCCTTCGACAGCAATTGCTCCAGCGGCACCTCGACGAAGGCCGGGTCACCGATGTGGCGGTCCTTGTCGGTGGTGGCCCTCTTCATCACCTCGCTCAGGATGCGCAGGTACTCGGGGCTGTTGTGTTCGGTATCCCCCAGGGCGAATTCCTCGAGGATGGTCAGCATCTGCAGCAGCATGGCGCCGCCGCCCGGTGGCTGGTTGGTAGTCACCACGCGGTCGCGGTAGCGGCCCACCAGCGGTGCAGTGCGGCGCACTTCGTAGCGCTTCAGGTCGTCCATGCTCAGCAGGCCGCCCAGCGTCTGCACATGCTCCACCATGCGCCGGGCCAACTCGCCTTCGTAGAACGGGGCGATGCCCTCTTCGGCCACCTGGGCCAGCACCTGGGCGAAGTTCCCGTTCACGATGGGCGTGCCGATGGGCTTGGCGCTGCCGTCGGGGCGGCAGTACAGGGCGCGGCCTTCGTCGCTGTAGTGCAGGCGGTCCATGTTGCTGGCGCGGCCGGCCAGGGTCTGGTCGATCCAGAAGGAGTGCATGCCGGGGCGCACGAAGTAGCCATCGCGCGCCCAGGCGATGGCCGGGGCCACCACCTCCTTCCACGGCAGGCGGCCGTGCGCGCTGTGCATGGCCGCAAGGCCCTTGAGCGTTGCCGGCGTGCCGATGGACTGCGCGCCGATGTCGTTGACACGGCCCTTGAGGATGAAGCCGAAGCCGTCCTTGGTTTCGCCTTCGAGCAGATCCGCCCACATGTCCTCGCGCGCGGCCAGCGGCGCGGGCGCATGGAAGTCGAAGTACTCATGCGCCTCCTTACCCGCCTTGTCCGGCAGGAACACCGCCGCCGTGCCAAAGCCCGCGATGCCGCACATCAGCGGGTCCACCACGGTCTGCGACAGCGCGATGGCCACGGCAGCGTCCACCGCGTTACCACCCGCGCGCAGGATCTCGATGCCGGACTCCGCCGCCTCGGGCTGCGGGCAGGACACCATTGCTTTTTTTTTCATCAGGAGACTCGGAAAAGAATGAGGGAGACGACAGCGGCTGCGCAGCGGCCGCCACGCAGGGCGACCGCCGCGGAGACAGACCGGATTTACTTGGGATTGAGGTTCAGGGCTTCGAGCGTCGGGCCCCAGGCCTTGGTGTCGCGGCGCGCCACGTCCATCAACTGGCTGGCAGGGCCGGCCATCGAGATGGCGTTCATGCCCTTGAGCTTGGCCTGCACCTCGGCGCTGGCGTGAAAGGCGCGCGTGCCCTCGTGCAGCTTGGCGATGATGGCGGCGGGCGTGCCGGCCTTGGCGACGATGCCGCTCCAGCCCATGGTGTCGAAGTCCTTCACGCCCAGCTCGTTGGCGGCCGGCACGTCGGGCAGCTCGGGCAGGCGCGAGGGGGCCAGCACCACCAGCGGCACGATCTTGCCGTTCTTGATGTGCGGCAGCGCCGAGCCGCCCACCGGCGCCATCACCTGCGTCTGGCCGCCGATGGTGGCCATCAGCCCATCGGGCTCGCCCTTGAAGGGCACGTGCACCATGCTGATACCGAGCTTCTTCTGCAGCAGCTCCACCGCCAGCTGGGTCGAATTGCCCAGGCCCGAGGACGAGAAGTTGAGCTTGTCGGGGTTGGCCTTGGCGTACTTCACCAGGTCATCGAGCGACTTGAAACCCGTGGCCGGGTTGGCCACCAGGATGAAGGGCACCGTACTCAGCATCCCGACTCCAACGAAGTCCTTCTCTGGATCGTACGGCAGCGGCTTGTAGACGAACTTGTTGAGCACCATCTGCGAGACGCCGCCGAACATCAGCGTGTAGCCATCGGCCGGCTGGCCCAGCACCTGCTGCGCAGCAATGATGCCGCCCGCGCCGGGCTTGTTCTCCACCGTGATGGTGGCATTGATGGCCTTGCCCGCATGCTCGGCCCACAGGCGCGCCACGGTGTCAGAGCTGCCACCCGCCTGCTGCGAGACGACCAGGCGGATCGGGCGGCTGGGGTAGTTGGCTGCGTCCTGCGCCTGGGCGGCAGGCAGAGCGGCCAGCGACAGGGCGAGCGCCACGGCCTTGGCGGCAGCAGCAAAGCAGAAAGGTTTCTTCATATCGGCAGATCTCCGGGAGGTGGGCGGCTTGAAGCTGGCAGCAGCATGAAAGAAAGCGCTGCAGGCATGCCGGCAATTATTCGGCGCGGGCGCCCCGTGGACCAGTGAATTCGCGCGATGGATCCATTAGTATTCACTCATGACGACGTACGACCAAGTGGCATGGGCCCGTCGGCTCAAGGTGAAGCATCTGGAATCCTTCATGGTGCTGGACGAGGCCGGCACCCTGACCGAGGCCGCCGCCCGCATGCACATGACGCAGTCGGCCATGTCGCACTGGCTGGCCGACCTGGAGGAACTGGTGGGCACGCAACTGGTCACGCGCGGGCGGCGCATCCAGCTCACGCCAGCCGGCTTCATCATGAAGCGCCTGGCCATCAGCGTGCTGGGCGACATCTCGCGCACCCAGGCCGAGCTGGGCGCGCTGGCTGAGGGGCGCACCGCGCGCCTGCACATCGGCAGCGTATGGGCCGGCGTGGCGCGCGGCATACCGCAGGCGCTGGTGGAGTTCCAGGCCCTGTACCCCTACATCTCGGTCACCGTGTCCGAAAGCCCGCTGACCCAGTTGCTTGAAGGCATCGACAACAAACAGTTGGACGTAGCCGTGTGCTCCCTGGACTCACGCGCCTACAAGGATGGGCTGGAACACCGCGAGCTGTTCGACGACAACGTCTGCCTGGTGGTGGGCCGCGCCAGCCGCCATTGGGACGCCAAGGCCCCCATCCGCCTGATCGACCTGGTCCACGATAACTGGATCATGCCGCCCAAGGGCACGCTCACCCGCTCACAGCTCGATGCGGCCCTGCTCGACGCCGGCGCCACCTGGCTGCTGCCCAAGGTGGAAACCGCCGCCATCACCACCCTGCAGGCCCTGGTACACCAGGGCGACTACATCGGCGTGTGCTCCGAGGCCATGGCCGAATACCAGGTGGCGCTGGGCAACATGCGCATCCTGCCGCTGGACCGCACGATCCGCTTCGGGCCGGTGGGGGTGGTCTGGGCGAAGGACAACACGGCGGAGGCGGTGCGCTTGTTTGTGGAGCATATTGCGGGGGTGGTGGGCCAAAGCGCTAAGAGCTAGTGAGATGGCCACTTTGGCAGGGACCATAGTTCACTCGCAAGGCCGAGCTTTTTTAAGCGCATTGCGATAAGCTACGCGCTATGAATTCGACGACCAAAGGCAATGCACTAGAAAATTCTATATTTGAATATTTTCACAACCTCATAGAAATTGGAGATTTCTTTGGGGGAATGAAATTCTGTAAGATTTTTCAAAAAAAAGGATACTATTCAAGAGATAGAGAGACAGAGATAATTTTTGATGTCTCTATTGAGGCCTATCTTCCCGGGTCAAGCAATTACATCGTCCTTTTTCTTATTGAATGCAAAAACTACGGTCATCCGGTACCTGTTAGCGATGTGGAAGAATTTTTCACAAAAGTTCAACAAGTTGGAGCCGCCAACTCAAAGGCAATATTAATATCCTCAAACTCTATCCAAACAGGTGGATTGGCCTTTGCAAAATCAAAAGGCATGGGAGTTGCCAGATACTACGACCCTCAAACCCTCAAATGGCAACTTGATCGCTCAAGCTCATACAGCTTTCAAGAGAAATACTCAAGCAACAGTTTTAATATTATTTCCGCACTAAGTCAAGAAAGCCAAGGAAGCAGCATTTTTGATTTTCATTTACAGACAGCAAAAAGACCTACAAATTCCATCGCAGTATTTTTCGAAGATTTGTGCGAAGACTTTAACCTAGAAGGCTTTTCAGAAGATTTTTGGCCCCCGATTAAGCAGCAACCTAGCCTAGTTCCATTTCAAAGCAAGAATGACCTCGAACTGCAGGCAGCAAGAGTCCTTGAATATATAAAATACGAGCAAGGATGTGTTGATTTACAGGAACTCATCTGTAAACATCCTGCAATGACTGGTTTGCAGTTAAAGCATACAGAGATAGAATCACCAGTCGGCTCTGGGGCGCCCTTGGGAAGAATAGAATTCAAACCTCTTACAATCGAAATTTTCATTTACCCCGATAGAAATATTGGACGCGAGCGATTTACTTTCGCCCACGAGCTCGCCCATCTACTATTGGGGCATGGGCGAGTCATGCGTAGAGAGTATACAGAAGAAAAAGATTTCAATCCTCCAAAATCACTCATAAAAGAAGAATCAGATATTTTTCGCATGGAGTACCAAGCCAATTATTTTGCCGCATGCCTGCTAATGCCGCGGAAAAGTTTTGTCGAACATTTCATGAGGGGACTAAGACTCTTGGAGCTGCATAACAAAGGTTTCGGGGCCCTCTACGTCGATACCCAGGACTGCAATGTTCAAAATTACTTAGCAATAACTGGCGTTCTCATGCAAATCTATCAAACATCCCGTATGGCGGTGACGATACGGGCCAAAGAATTAGGACTGCTGCGGGATGATAGAAATTCATTCTCCAGTCTAAAACGGCTTGTTGAGTCGGAAAACGGCTTTCAATGGTTGGGAAGAGAAGTCGACTAAAGCGAGGCTCTACGAAAGTCAGCGTGGCGTTTCTGCGCATGTGGGGCTCTAACGCCTCTGGGCCTCCGAATCCGACATTGACGCAAGGCAAGGTGGATAGGGCCTTACATGGTCCAATCCATTCCCCGCCCAGCTACCCCTTGCATTCGCCATGACCAGCCCTGCCGCTCCCGCCATGCCGCCGCCAGCGCCCGCTCCGGCCCTGCCCACAGCCACCCCACCCGCCCCCCACAGCCCCACCGAAGACGCCGTCGCCATCTTCACCGGCGTGCTGCTGATCTCGGTCGGCGTGGCCTTCTTCACCAGTGCCGGGCTGCTCACGGGCGGTACGGCGGGGTTGGCGTTTCTAGCGCACTACGCCACGGGCATCGGCTTTGGCAAGCTGTTCTTTGTGATCAACCTGCCGTTCTACTGGCTGGCGCTGCGCAAGCTGGGGCGGGCGTTCACGGTGAAGACCTTCATCGCGGTGCTGCTGCTGTCGGCACTGACCGAGCTGCAGTCGCAGCTGCTGCAGTTCGCGCAGCTGCAGCCGCTGTATGCCGCGATTGCGGGCGGCACCATCACGGGCACGGGGTTTTTGGTGCTCTTCAGGCACCGCTGCAGCCTGGGCGGCGTGGGGATTGCCGCGCTGTACCTGCAGGACCGCTATGGCTGGCGCGCGGGCAAGGTCCAGATGGCGGTGGATTGCTGCATTGTGATGCTGGCGCTGTTCACGGTGGAGCCGCTGCGCGTGCTGTGGTCGATTGCGGGCGCGGTGGCGCTGAACCTGGTGCTGGCCATGAACCACCGGCCGGGGCGGTACATGGGGACGTGAGCACCTTCACGCCGACACGGGCTCGAAACCTGCGCATGCAGGCATGCGCTCAGGGCGCTGGTCCGGTCCGATTGGTGGGCTTTTCAATGCTGATGGCCTGCAGGCGCTGGTCGCCGCTGCGCAGCAGGCGCTCCACGTCGGCATCGGACAGCACCGCTTGGATATAGCTGAAATCCGAGCCCCACTGCGGTGTTCCGATGACGGTGTAGGGATCGAGCACGCTGTCCAAAAGGCGTTGGTTGGACCTGCGGTACGGCGCCACACTGGCAGGGGTGCTGGTCATGTAGGCGCGTTTGAGCGAAAGAGACACGCGTGTCTGCCCCGCACCCTGTGGGTTGCCGTAGGGCTGCGCGCTGATGTTGGCAGGGCGCATGGGCAGGTAGCCCACGGGCCTCATGGCGATGATGCCCCGCTGCTCCCCGGCCAGTTCTGCCAGCCCTTGTTCGTTGGCCCGCAGCAGCATGGTGCCATTGCGCTCCACCCCCGAAATGTCCAGCACGGTGATGGCGCCGCTCGCCGTGGTGGCGGGCGGGGGGTACATGGGCACGCCCAGCACGGTCAGCAAGGCCAGTGCGGACTGCACGGCTGTGCGCTGTTGCTCCGGGGTCTGGATCAGTTGGCTGGCTTCGCCGGTGTGGCGGTCGATGTCAAACTCGGTACCGGGCACATCGACGGTGATTTCCACATCCACCTTGCCGTTGGCGCTCTGGCGCAGGCGGCGCTCGATCTCGTCCAGGCCGTTTTCCCTGGACAGGAAGGTGTCGTACCACCACTCACGGCCAATGGCCACCCTGCGCGCGGTACTGCTAGCCTGCAGTATCTCCAGGCCCGGCTCGGTCACCCACAAGATGACGCCGCCCAGCGGGTTGACCCTGCGCCCGCCCGGCAGCACCTCGCTGCCCAATTCGGTCACCACCTGCTGGATGCGCGCCTGCAGCTCCACCGCCCGGCGGTCTGCCGGCATGGTGAGCGCATCGAACCCCGTAAGGACCCACACATATATCGGTGCATTGCCCGTGCCGAAGCGCTTGATCCTGTCGCGCATCTCGTCGTATTCGTAAGGGCTGGTCTTTTGCGCATGAACGGACTGCAGTGCGGTGAGAAGGATCAGGGCCAGCATGGCCAGGGCGTTGCGAAGTCGCATAGGTCTCCAGTGCAAACGGATGGACTGGAGCTTGTACCTTGAAGACGGGCCGAAGGCCAGCGCCAAAATGGGTGGTGACAGCGGCGGTAGCCCCGCTGGGGGTCAGGACACCGTATCCGAAAAATCCGGCCGCACGTCCAGGGGCGTCCACTCCATGTCGCCGCAGATGATCAGGCGCTGGCCGTCACGCTCGAAGCCCACGGACAGGGTGATGCACATGCTCAGGCTCTGCATGGTGCGGTAGGGGCGCGTGACCTGTACCACGCCGACGTCGCCCAGGGCGCGGCGAAAGTAGGGCCGGCGCGACCAGCGGGCGCCCGTGGTGTCGCGCAGCGGGGCGAAGGCGTCGCGCTCGGCCAGCACCGGCCCATGCCCCCCGGAGAACAGGTTGGTACCCACCTGGTGGCCGCTGGCGTCCAGCAGGTAGCAGACATCGGCATTGGGCAGCCCGAGAAAGGCGGCGCAGGCCTCGGCCAGGGAGGCGCCGGCCTGCATGCCGGCGCAGGCGTGCACCATGGTCTGTACATAGGGCTGCAGGCGGTCGCGGTACTCGCGGCGCTGATCGTGCCAGCGGTCGCCGCACAGGGCCCAGGTTTCTTCGATCTCTGCGCAGGTATGGTCAGGCGGCAGCAATTGCGCGGCGGGCCGGCCGAAGAAGTAGCCCTGCACGAAGTCGGTGTCGGAGTCGAGCGCGATGACGGCTTCCTCACGCCGCTCTATGCCTTCCATGAGGACCAGCGCGCCGCACTCGTGCAGCAGCGAGACCATCTGGGTGGTCACGCGCCGCACGGTCTGGCTCTGCGCCGCCTTGACGACCACGCTGCGGTCGAGCTTGACGAGCGTGGGCGCCAGGGTGAACACCCGGTCGAAGTTGGAGTGGCCGGCGCCGAAGTCGTCCAGCGCCAGCAGAAAGCCCTGGGCCTTGAGCTCCCGCACCTGCGCTTCGAGATCGACGTGGTCATCGATCGCGGTCTCCAGAATCTCGACGACGATCTGGTGGGGCGCCAGGCCCGACTGGCGGCAGACCTGCAGCAGGCGCTGCGAGGCAGACATGGCGTTGCCGCTGGAGAAGATGGAGGCATCCACGTTCAAAAACAGCCAGTGCGCCTGCCTGGGAAAGCGCGCAAAGCTGCTGGCGTGCAGCTCGCAGGCGGCCACATCGAGCGCGGTCTGCTCTTCGACCGACTGGCAGCGGGCGAAGAGTTCGGGCGGCGGCACGGGCGTGCCGTTGGGCGTGGTACCCCGGAGCAGGGCCTCGTAGCCGACCACGCGGCGATGGGCCAGGCTGAAGATCGGCTGGAAGTGGGACTTGAGCGAAATCGTCACGGCAAGGGCGCGCGGCCGATGCACGCACCGCCCTTGTTGGCGGGCCTGGGCGGGTGGGAGACTGCAGGCTGGGGTTGGTGCATGGGTGTCGGGGTGCGTAAGGCCTTCAGAGTATCAGCATTTTCCGTGCCATGCCCCACCGGGCACACCTGTGTCAGAACAAGCGCTGCATTCAAAGCCCTGCAAAGCCCGAGGGCACAAATGAAACAGGATGTTTTCCCACCTGCCTACAATGCACGGTCCCCGCATTGGAGTGCCCATGGCGCCAGCCCACACCGTCCGTGATTTCGAGCAGTTCCAGGCCGTTCTGGCCACCAGCGGCGTGCGCGATGCCCTGGCCTACCTGGCAGGCCTCACGGACTACCGTTTCATCGGCATCTGGCGCTTTCAGGATGGCAAGGCCGATGCGGCCGTGCATTTCGACAAGGAAAACCCGGACACCCTGCGCGCGCAGGCCGTGGCAGAAACCGCCACCTACTGCTGCTATGTGCGCGACAGCAAGGGCGTGTTCAAGACCGCCCACGCCCTGCTGGACCCGCGCACCGAAGGCCACCCTGCCCGCGAGGCGGTCCCCACCTACTGCGGCGTACCGGTCATGGACTCCGGCGGCACGCTGCTGGGCACCCTGTGCCACTACGATGTGGTGCCGCGTGACCCCGAGCAGATCAACCTGGAGCTGATGTTTGCCGTGGCCAGCGCGCTGGCGCAAGGCGGGCATGTGCCGCCGTATCCGCCAGCAGCGTGAATACCCCCTGAGCGCCTCGTACCGCCCCCAAAAGGGCGACGCTGCCAAGCGGCTGCGGGCGTGGGTGGGGCGTACTGACTGCTTAAAGGGCCGGGACTGTTACGCACTCCCGGCATACCGCTGCGCCATCAACTGCTCGAAGTTCTCCAGCGGCACCGGCCGGCTGAACAGATAACCCTGCCACAGGTTGCAGCCGTGCTGCGCCAGGAACTCGCGCTGGGCCGTGGTCTCCACGCCCTCGGCGATGACGTCGATGCCCAGGCTCTGCGCCATGCCGATGATGGTCTGCACGATGAGCGCGTCGGTCTGCTGGATGCCGATGTTGCGCACGAAGCTCTGGTCGATCTTGAGCTGGTCGAGCGGCAGCCGCGTGAGGTAAGACAGCGAGGACTGCCCGGTGCCGAAGTCGTCCATCGAGAAGCCCACGCCCAGCGCCCGCAGCGCGTTCATGCGGGCAATGGTGTGCTGCACGTTGTCCAGCGCCATGCTCTCGGTCAGCTCCAGCTTGAGGCGGTCGGCGCGGGCGCCGGTTTCGCTGAGCACGGCAAACACCTGATCGACGAAATCGCCCTGGCGGAACTGGCGCGCGCTCACGTTCACGGCCAGCTGCAGGTGGCTGCGGGCGGGGTCGTCCTGCCACCGGCGCAGCTGCAGGCAGGCGGTGCGCAGCACCCACAGGCCGATGGTCAGGATCTGCCCGGTCTCTTCGGCCACGGGAATGAACTCGCCGGGCATGACCAGGCCGCGCTCGGGGTGCTGCCAGCGGATCAGCACCTCGGCACCGATGGCCCGCTCGCCCTGCCCCACCTGCACCTGGTAGTACAGGCGGAACTGCTCTTCGGCCAGGGCAGCGCGCAGGTCGTTCTCCATCGCGGCGCGGGCGGTGACTGCGGCCTGCATGCGCGGGTCGAAAAAGCGCACGGCGTTGCGCCCTGCCGTCTTGGCGGCGTACATGGCCAGGTCGGCACGCTTCATGAGTTCGTCCACCGACTGGCTCTGCCCGCTGAACAGCACGGCGCCGATGCTGGGCGTGCTGTGCACGTGGTGCAGGGCCAGCTGGTAGGGCTGGTTCAGCGCGGCGAGCACCTTGGTGCCCACCGTCTGGGTGTGCTCCGCCGCCTCGGTGGGCTCGCTGCTCATGCCCTTGAGCAGCAGAAGGAACTCGTCGCCGCCCAGGCGCGCCACGGTGTCGCCCTCGCGCACGCAGGCTTTGAGGCGCTGGGCCACCTGCTGCAGCAGCACGTCGCCCATGTCGTGGCCCAGGGTGTCGTTGAGGTTCTTGAAGTGGTCCAGGTCCAGGCACAGCAGCGCACCGTACTGGCCCGAGCGGGCGCTGCTGGCAAAGGCCTGCTGCAGCCGGTCCATCATCAGGCGCCGGTTGGGCAGCAGGGTGAGCGGGTCGTAGAAGGCCAGGTGCTCGATCTCCTTGGCGGCGGCCGCCTTCTGCGTGATGTCGCTCAGCGAGGCCACGTAGTGCGTGAGCCGCCCCTGGGCGTCCTTGACCGCCGTGATGCCCATCTGGTGCAGGTTCACCTGCCCGTCCTTGCAGCGGTTCCAGATCTCGCCGCTCCACTCGCCCACGCTGTCCAGGGTCCGGCGCAGGCCGGCAAAAAAGGCCTCGTCGTGCTGACCCGACGCGAGAAAGCTGGCGCGCCGGCCCACGGCATCGGCACTGTCGTAGCCGGTGATCTTGGTAAAGGCGCGGTTGGTGCGCAGGATCACGGTGTCGGCATCGGTGACCAGCATTCCCTCTTGCGACTCGAAGGCGATGGCGGCAATGCGCAACTCTCGCTCGGCATTCTTGCGCTCGGTGATGTTGTTGCCGATGCCCCGGTAGCCCAGGAAATTGCCGTCCGCATCGAACATCGGTGTGCCGCTCACCGAGACCCACTCCACCGCACCGCCCGTGGAGCGGCGGGGGTACTCGAAATCGCGGAACTCGCGGTGCTCGCGCAGGGTCAGTTCGTGCTGCTCCCAGTCCACCGCAATGCCATCCGACGCAGCGACCCCGCCGCCGTCGTCGGTAGCCACCTCGTGGCGGGTCTTGCCCACATGCCACTGGGGGCCCGGCAGCGTGCGCCTGGCGGCCTCGCCCTCCAGGGTCACGAAGCGCAGTTGCGCGTCCTGCTCCCAGTACCAGTCCGAGGACAGCATGGTGAGCGTGCGAAACCGCGCCTCGTTGTCTTCCAGCTGGCGTCGCACGCTGTACGATTCGGTGACGTCGCTGAACACCAGCACCACCCCGGTGATCTCGCCTGCGGCATTGCGGATCGGGGCCGCGCTGTCGGCGATCTGGTACTCGGTGCCGCCCCGGGCGATCAGCGTGGTGTGGTTGGACAGCTCCACCACCTGGCCGCTGCCCATGACCAGTTGCACCGGGTCCTTCGATGGCTCGCGGGTGCGCGCATTGACGATGCGAAACACGTCCGCCAGCGGCCGCCCCCGCGCCTCGCGCAGGGGCCAGCCGGTCATCTGCTCGGCCACGCCGTTCATGCGCACCACCTGCCCCGCGGCGTCGGTGGCCACCACTGCGTCGCCGATGGAGTCCAGGGTGATGGCCAGGTTTTCCTCGCTCTGGCGCAGCTCGCCCTCGGCCTGCTGGCGGGCCTGGGCCATGTGGTTGAAGCGCTGCGCCAGTTGGGCCAGTTCGCGAAAGCCCGTCTCGGGCACCGCCGCCACCTGCTGGCCCTGGGCGAGCTGGTCGGTGGCCCGCAGCAGCCGTGCCAACGGCTTGCCCACGCCGCGGCGCACGCCTTCGTGCGCCAGCACGAACGATGCCAGCAAGCCCAGCAGCAAAAAGCCGATGTCGCGCCACATCTGACGCGCGACCTGGGCATACAACGCATCGAGCGGCACCGACAGGCGCATGCTGGCCACCGGCCGGCCCTGGGATTCGAGCAGGGGCCGCGCCACCTCGATGAAGCGGGCACCGTTTTCGGCCTCCAGCAGGCTGGCACCGCCCCGCAGGGCCTGTGCGCCAGCGCCCGGCTGGGGCAGGTCGGGCTGGGTGCCCAGCTCCTGCGCATCGGGCGGAAAGCGCGCGATCACCCGGCCATCGGGGCCGAGCACGCGGGCCACGGCCCCCTGGGGCAGGCCCAGTTCGTGCAGGCGGCGGCTCCACCAGTCGAGCGACACCACGGCCACCGCAGCGCCCAACACGGCGCGGGTCTCGGGGTCGATCAGCGGCTGCGCAAAGCTCACGCTGGCCAGGCCGACCGCCGCGTCCACCTGGAAGCTGCCTACCGAAAACTCGCGCGCCACGATGGCCCGCAGGAAGTACGGCTGGTCGGTCAGGTTCACCGGCGCCCTGGGCGGCACGGCGCTGCAGCGCAGATCGCCATCGGCGCGGGGCAGGCCGATGTTGATATAGGTGGCGTTGAGCGCCAGCACCTCCGCCAGGTAGTGCGAGCAATCGGGGGCATCGAGCTGCTGCGCCCGGCGGGTCGTGGCCAGTTGCTGCAAAAAGGTGCGCGTGGTGTCGATCAGGCTCTGCTGGCTGTAGGCCAGGGTGCGGGTGATCAGCAACGCATTTTCGCGCGCCGCGGCCACCGACTCCTCGCGGTTGGCCTTTGCCTGGTAGGCCACCAGCACCAGGGCGGGCAGCGTGGCCACCAGGATCAGCAGCCGTATCCTGGCGGACAGGGAGCCCGTAGCCAACGGCGGCAAAGCACGCATGGGGCCTTTCGCGAAAGAGGAAGGATGGGCAGGCGGCCAGCCAGCGGCGGCCACAAAAACATCTGGATACATCGTAACCGCTGGCGGGGTGTGCGCGGCGAGCTTGCGGGTAAACCATGCGACAAGCGGGCGCCTGCGGAACTCCTCAGCCAAAGGTCTTATCATTGTCCTATGCGTCGCGGCCCCCTGTTCTATCTGCTGATGGTGGTGCTGGTCTTTCGGGGCCTGGTGGGCACCGCCATGGCCGCAGGGATGCTGCCCATGCAGCATGGGCCGGCGGCGATAGCGCCGGCTGCGGTTGCAGACCACCATGGCCAGCACGGCCACGCATCCGCAACCGATGCAGCCCACACCGCAGACCATGGCAGCACGCATGGTGGCGGGCATGGCGGCACCGATGCGGGTGCGCTGGCCTGCGACGGCAGCGCGCCCACCAGCACTGGCTGCGCCACGCACAGCCAGCACGCCAACTGCACGGCCTGCGAGATCTGCCACACGGCCCTGATGGAGCCACCGGCCATGCCGGCTGCGCCCCTGCCGCTGCTTGCCGGCGCCGCCCCTGCGGCCGCCACCCCGTTTGACAGCGCCACCGCCGCGCTGGCCATCAAGCCGCCCATAGCCTGAGGCTGCCCCCCCGGGGCCTGTTCAGGCCCATTCGGGAGCGCCTGGCAAACCACTGCCCACCACAGCGGCGCCCCTTGCGCGCCGGTGCCCTGGCGCATGGGCTTGCACTTCGCCCCCCTGCCTGAACTGCCCCCGCCCCGAGCCCGCCCGCCCCTGCACGCTCAGACAGCCCCGGTATCCCGATACCGCGCGCACACCGCAGGCCACGGCGCCGTTCCCTTCCCGTTTTCTTCTGGAGACCGCACCATGCGCGACCTCTTACCCGTTCTTCGCTGGCCCCTGCTGCGCCCTTTGGGCTGGCTGGCCTTGTTGCTGCCCGCTATGGCAGGGGCGCAGCCACCTGCCGTGGCCGACGCGGCCCCGGCGGCAGTGCCCCAGGCCCCCCACGCTCCGCTGGCCTACACCCCCATGCAGCCGCAGCCCGGCGTTGATGCCCCCTTGGCCGACTGGCGTGTGGCCCACCGGGCCGTGGCAGCCTTCCCGCGGGGCCACGCCGACATCGTGCGCTGGGAGGCCGGCCGGGGCGCGGCCCCGGCGGCCCACCACCAGGGCCACCAGCCATGAGCGCGACCGCACGCACGCTCCCGCGCTGGTCTGCCCTGGCCCTGGCCGCCTGGCTCACCGGCTGCGCCAGCGTGTCGCCCGATGGCCTGCGCGGCGACGTGCAGGCCCTTGCCCAGGGCCGCACCGGCATCGCCGATGCCGCCCTGCCCGCTGCCAACCCGGCCGCGCGCGACAAGGCACGCCAGGCCATCGACAGCTGGCTGGCCCAGCCGCTCACGCAGGACGCGGCCGTGCGCATCGCCCTGCTGCACAACCCCGGCCTGCAGGCCCGCTTGGCCGCGCTGGGCGTGGCCGACGCCGAGCGCGTGCAGGCCATCACCCTGCCCAACCCGCAGTTCTCGATCGCGCGGCTGGCCAACAGCCATGAGCGCGAGATCGAGCGCACGCTGGCCTTCAGCCTGCTGGACCTGGTCACCTTGCCCTGGCGCATGGAGCGCCAGGCCGAGCGCATGCAGGTGGCCACGCTGCAGGCCGCGCAGGAGGTGGTGGCCCTGGCCGCCGACACGCGCCGCGCCTGGCTGCGCGCCGTGGCGGCCGAGCAGGTGGCCGCCACGCACGAGCGCATGGTGGAGGCCGCCGAGGCCGGTGCCGAACTGGCCCGGCGCATGGCCCGCGTGGGTAACTTCAGCCGCCTGCAGCATGCGCGCGAGCAGGCCGTGCTGCAGGAAGCGAATGCCCAGCGTGCCCGCGCCCGCCTGGCTGCCGCCACCGCGCGCGAGCAGCTCAGCCGCAGCATGGGCCTGTGGGGGGCGCAGACGGGCTACACCCTCGCCGAACAGTTGCCGTCCCTGCCCGCCACGGCGCTGCCTGCCGATGGGATCGAGGCCACCGCGCTGCGCGAGCGCCTGGACGTGCAGGCCGCGCGCCGCCAGCTCGACACCGAGGCACGCCAGCAGGGCTGGGCCCGCGCCGGCGCCGTGTTCGGCGACCTGGGCCTGGCCTACAGCCGCAACACCACGACCGAGCGCGAGAGCAGCCACCGCGAGACCACGCGCGGCTGGGAGCTGGATGTGCCGCTGCCCCTGTTCGACTGGGGCGGCGCCGCGCGCACCCGTGCCCAGGCGCGCGTGGAGCAGAGCGCCGCCACGCTGCAGGACACCGCCGTGCGCGCCCGCAGCGAGGTGCGCAGCGCCTGGCTCACCTACCGCACGGCGCTTGACCTGGCACGCCAGCAGCGCGATGAGGTGGTGCCGCTGCGCCAGCTCATCGCGGGCGAAACCACGCTGCGCTACAACGGCATGCTCGCCAGCGTGTGGGAGCTGCTGGCCGAGGCGCGCGCCAGCACGCAATCGGTGGCCGGCGCCATCGAGGCGCAGCGCGACTTCTGGCTGGCCGAGACCGATCTGCAACTGGCCCTCACGGGCACCTCACCGGGCGCCCTGCAGGGCCTCGCCTCCGGCGCCACCGCCGCATCCACCCCACAAGGCCACTGACATGCAAAGACGCCATTTCTTCACGGCAGGCGCCGCCACGGCCGTGGCCACCGCCGCCGTCAGCCGCGTGGCCCTGGCTGCGCTGCCCGAGCCCGCCCTGCAGGCCAGCGCCGACACCGCGCCGCCGCTGCACCCGCCCACCGGCAGGCCCTACAACCCCGTGGTCACCCTGAACGGCTGGACCGCGCCCTGGCGCATGAACGCCGGGGTCAAGGAGTTCCACCTGGTGGCCGAGCCCGTGGTGCGCGAGGTCGCGCCGGGCTTTGTGGTCAACATGTGGGGCTACAACGGGCAAAGCCCCGGCCCCACCATCGAGGTGGTCGAGGGCGACCGCGTGCGCATCTTCGTCACCAACCGCCTGCCCGAGCACACCTCCGTGCACTGGCACGGGCAGCGCCTGCCCAATGGCATGGACGGCATCGCCGGGTTGAACCAGCCGGCCATCCAGCCGGGCAAGACCTTCGTCTACGAGTTCGTGGCACGGCGCCCCGGCACCTTCATGTACCACCCGCACGCCGACGAGATGGTGCAGATGGCCATGGGCATGATGGGTCTGTGGATCACCCACCCCAAGGCCGCGCACCCGCACATCGCCACGGTGCAGCGCGACTACGCCTTTTTGCTCAACGCCTTCGACGTGGAGCCCGGCGCGCGCACGCCCAAGGTCAACACCATGCTGGACCACAACATCTGGTGCTGGAACAGCCGGGTCTTCCCGGCCATCAGCCCGCTGGTGGCGCGCCAGGGCGAGCGCGTGCGCATCCGCGTGGGCAATCTCACCATGACCAACCACCCCATCCACATCCACGGCCACGAGTTCGAGGTGACCGGCACCGACGGCGGCCCCGTGCCCAAGGGCGCGCGCTGGCCCGAGGTGACCACCGACGTGGCCGTGGGCCAGATGCGCCAGGTGGAGTTCATCGCCGACGAGCCCGGGGACTGGGCCTTTCACTGCCACAAGAGCCACCACACCATGGGCGCCATGGGGCACGACGTGCCCACCATGATCGGCGTGGACCACAAGGGCCTGGTCGGCAAGATCCAGAAGATCGTGCCCGACTACATGGTGATGGGCGAGCGCGGCATGGCCGACATGGGCGCCATGGAGATGCCGCTGCCCGACAACACCTTCCCCATGATGACCGGTACCGGCCCCTACGGCCCTCTGGAGATGGGCGGCATGTTCACCACCCTCAAGGTGCGTGCCAACCAGGCCGCGGGCGACTACCGCGACCCCGGCCACTACGCCCAGCCGCCCGGCACCCAGGCCTATGAATGGCAGGGCACGCCCGCTGCCACGCCCGCCCCGCCGCGCACCACCCCACCGGGCACCGCGCCCGGGGCCGCCAGCGCACGCAAGCCCGCTGCGACCGGCGGCCCCCACCAGCATTGACCCCACCCAAGGACACACCATGAACACCATCCGACCATTGAACCGCCTGGCCCTGCACCTCGTCACCACCGCCGCCCTGCTGGCCGGCACCGGCGCCGCCTGGGCCCACGGCAATGCGCCCCACGCGCCAGTGCCCAAGGCCGCCCTGCCCGCCGAGCAGCAGGACTGGGGCATTGCCGGCAGTGCCAAGGCCGTGCAGCGCACCATCACCCTGCGCATGGGCGACGACATGCGCTTTGCGCCCGCCCACATCGAGGTGCGCGAAGGCGAGACCGTACGCCTGGTGGTGCACAACCAGGGCCATCTGCTGCACGAGATCGTGCTCGGCAGCCAGACAACCCTGGCCCAGCATGCCGAGATGATGGCCAAACACCCCGGCATGGAACACGACGAGCCCTACATGGCCCACGTCGCCGCCGGCAAGCGCGGCCAGATCGTCTGGCAGTTCAACCGTGCGGGCCGCTTCGACTTTGCCTGCCTGATCCCCGGCCACTACCAGGCCGGCATGGTCGGCACCATCAATGTGCTGCCCCGCAAGGGCTGACTACCGACAAGAAAGCCCATCCCATGACAAACGTACCAACCACCCCCAGCACCCGCCGCGCCTGGCTGGCCACCACCCTGCCCCTGCTGGCCGCAGGCGCCCTGCCCTTTGCTGTGAATGCTGCGCCACCCACGCCAGTGGAAGTCTGGAAAGATCCGAACTGCGGCTGCTGCCAGGACTGGGTGGACCACATGCAGGCCAACGGCTTCAGCGTGAAGGTTCACGACACCGGCAACAACGCCGTACGCGCCCGCCTGGGCCTGCCGCAAAAGCTCGGCTCGTGCCACACCGCGCTGATCGGCGGCTACCTGGTCGAGGGCCATGTGCCCGCCAGCGACGTTCGCACGCTGCTGCGGCA
>NZ_LMIH01000028.1:37922-118211 GCF_001428645.1 Acidovorax sp. Root217 | reverse complement strand
GGCATGCCCATCGGCTCGCCCGGCATGGACGGCCCCGCCTACGGCGGCCGCAAGGACAGCTATGCCGTGCTGCTGGTTGCACGCAACGGCAGCACCCGCGTTTTCAAGAACTACCCCGGCAATCAGAAGGCATCGACATGACCCACCACACCACCCACCCACTGCGCATCGCCCTGCTCGCCACCACACTCCTTGTCAGCGCGGCAACCGCCTTCGCCGGCGACGACCATGACCATGGCGAAGACCACGGCAGCCACGCGGCGCCCGCCGCGGCCCAGGCGACCAAGGCCCCTGCTGCCGCCACACCGGAGCTCAGCGAAGGCGAGGTCGTGCGCTGGGACGCCGCCAGCGCCAAGGTCACGCTGCGCCACGGCCCCATCCGCAACCTGGACATGCCGCCCATGACCATGGTGTTCCGCATCACCGACCCGGCCCAGGCCGCGCAGGTCAAGGCGGGGGCCAAGGTGCGCTTTCGCGCCGAACAGCAGGCCGGCGCCTATGTGGTGACGCGCATCGAGCCGGTGGCGAACTGAGAGCACACCGCCTTACGACAGAGAACTCACTCCTCCGGCGCCAGCTCCAGCACCTCGCGAAAGCGCTGCGCCTGCAGCATCTCCTGCGCATCGCGCCCCTGCCCCACGAATACCCGCACACCCGCCAGGCCCGTGCCCACGAACTGCGGCAGGATGGGCAGCGGCACCGACTGGCTTTGCCCGGCAAGCGGCGCGTTGCTGGCCGCAGCGGGCACCGGCGAGCGCAGCAGGCTCCACTGGCCCTGCTCGTCCAGCTGCATCCAGGTGCGCAGGTCTGCAGTGGCAAAGACGTAGAGGTTGGTGGCGCCGCTGCCCGCACCACCATCACCGGCACCGAACACGTCCGCGTTGAACGACAGCGTGCGCAGGTTGCCCGCCAGGCGCGTCTTGACACGGAATGGCGGACGGCTGGCGGTGGGCACGTTGGGTGTGGCGGGGTCCAGGTCCAGGTCGCCAGTGCCGGCCTCGTTGAGCACGGGCACAGGTTCTGCGGCGTTGGCATACACCCCAGCACCCAACTGGCCTTGGCGCCCCTGGCCCCAGGCCCAGACGGTGCCGTCAGCAAGGCGAAAGTGGATGGTGCCGGTGGATCTGCCGCTCAGCGGGCTGGAGATGACTTCATCGCCGCTGATGGACATCTCCTTGATGGGGGCATGCAGGCGAAAGCGCGTGCCCCGGTGCTCATTGAGATCTCGGCCATAGCATTGCGCCGAGCCGTCTTGCAGAACGGCACAGAATGCGTAGTCGCTGCCAGCGTGGATGGACACCGCCTTCTGGCCCAGCGGCAGCGCGGTGGGAACCCGGACCGGGCTCCCGTTCCAGTCAAAAGGAGTTGCCGTGACGCCGAATTGCGGCGTTCCGCCCCAGTACCACACCGTTCCAGATGCATCCAGCGCAAAGGATGTTGCATACCCGGTGGCGGCTACCTGCACGATAGAGGGTGGCAAGCCCACCACCTGCCCGGGTGACTGGAACCACGAAAAGCCCTCCTGCCCCGCTGGCTGCTGCACCGCGACAGGGCTGCCGATCGTCCACACCGAGCCGTCCACTCCCACCATTGCAGCGAAGCCCTGCACCGCCGTAGCGACATCCCGCACCAGCGGCATTCCCGTGCTGCGGCTCACCAGGGCCGGCTTGAATGTGCGGTTGGTAAACTCACCATTGCCGCGACCATAGGCACTCCACAGCTGGCCCTGTGCATCCACACCGAACACGGTGGTCTCGGACACCGCGAGCTTGACCACCGGCGCACCCAGCGCGATCAGCGTCGGCACCTGGCGGAAAGTCCGCCAGTTGATGTTGCTTGTCGGGCTGGCGGCCCCTGCGGCAGCGCCCCAACCGTAGACGCGGCCATCTTCGAGCAACGCAAAGCTGCCGGTGGTACGCGCATGGACGCTCACGGCCTTGCCGGGCAAACGCAATGGCTGCGGGCTGGACGAAGAGCCCTGCGCGCCGTCAAACGGGCCCAGGTGAAGGCTGGTGTTGGGCCCCGTGCCATACAGCCGGCCCTCGCTGGTAATGAACAAGACCCCTTGGGTCTGGGCCGCAAGGCGGGGATCGGGCAGGAAGGCACTGAAGTCCGCCACGCCCGTCGCTATCCGGTTGACCGTGACAGCCGTCCCGTCCGGATTTTCCGACGTGGGATTGCGCCACTGCCACAGGTCGCCGTTTTCCGCGAGTCCCGTGGTGATGTTGCTGCCGCCAAGGTACCCGGCCCGCAGGAAGCGCACGCCCATTTGCGCCAGGGCGGGATAGGGGGCATAAATGGACACGCCGAATTGGCTGCCATCCATGGCGATGCGGGCCGCAGGGCAGACCACCATGGGCGGATTCCCCGAGTCGGGAGGGTAGCCGCGCATCGCGGTTCCCCATTGCCACATGTTGCCATCGACATCCTTCGCATACACCAGGGATGCGGGCGGCGGGTTCCAGCGCGAATGCTCGGGTTGGTAGGACAAGGGTGTCCATACCGTCTGAGAGAACTCCGTGATGCGCGGCAGGCCTCGCATCGCCACCGGAGCGCTGACGCCGGTCGAATCGGAGCATGCCGCCCCCCGCCCCCAGGACCACACGATGCCCTGTTCATCGAGGGCGACGGTGGTATTGGCCTCGTGCTTCAAGCGCACCAGGCGGGCCGGCAGTTGGGCTGCGCGCTGCGGCGATGCGGCATCACCGCCCGTGGGCAGGGGCCCCCACCACCAGGGCTGGCCCTCGCTGTCGATCAGGAACGAAGGCGCGGTGCCGCCCCCGTTGACGATCTCGACCGCGCCGCGAAAGATGAGCTTAGGCTCGGCCCGGTCCGCGCGCGTTCCATCGCCAAGTTGCCCCTTGCGGTTGGTGCCCCAGCTCCACACATCACCCTGGGCATCCAGCAGCAGCGCACCCGTGGCACTGGCCTGCACCTTCCTGGCCTTGACCGGTAGCGCGATCTCGCGCGGAGTGTCGGCATAGATGGTGCTGCCCTGGCCCAATTGCGCCTGCCGGTTGTCGCCCCAGGCCAGCACGCTGCCATCGGGCTGCAGTGCCAGCCCGTGGCGCGAACCCGTTGCAATGCTCTGCGCCTGCACGGCGCCCGATGAACCCAGGCCCGCAAGCAGCGCGGGCAGCAGACAGGCCAAAGCCTGACACCAGGGTGGTGTCGTTGTCATGGTGATCCTTCCTCTCTTGTTTTATCGCCCCATTGTGGTGCTCCGCTGTCGCAAGAGAGGTGATACCCGTCACGTTCAAACGCCCTCAAAGCACACTGTTACATCGGGGCCGAAAACAGGTCGACTGCTGGACCTGCTGACCGCGCTTTTCCACCGCCCATAATCACAGGCCATGACGACCTCAACGACAACCACTTTCACCTCTTCCGGCACCCACGCCAACCACGACGCCGGCAGCATCACCCGCGTGCCCGGCATCGAGGTCGGCCACTTCACCGACACGCGTCGGCCCACGGGCTGCACCGTGATCCTGGCGCGCGAAGGCGCAGTCGGTGGGGTGGACGTGCGCGGCGCCGCGCCCGGCACGCGCGAGACGGACCTGCTCGACCCGTCGAACCTGGTGGAAAAGGTGCATGGCATCATGCTGGCGGGCGGCAGCTCGTGGGGGCTGGATGCCGCCAGCGGCGCGGTGCGCTGGCTGGAGGAGCGCGGCATCGGCTTCGACGTGGTGGTGGGGCGCCTGCCCCTGGTGCCCAGCGCCGTGCTGTTCGACCTGCTGGTGGGCGACATGCGCGTTCGCCCAGATGCCGCCGCCGGCTACGCCGCGTGCGAGGCCGCCTCGCGCGCCGACCCGGCCGAGGGCAATGTGGGCGCGGGCACGGGCGCCGCCGTGGGCAAGATCTTCGGCATCCACAACGCGATGAAGGGTGGCATCGGCACGGCATCGGTCACCGTGGATGGCGTCACTGTTGGCGCGCTGATCGCCTGCAACGCCCTGGGCGATGTGATCGACCCCGACACGGCGCAGGTGATCGCCGGCGCCCGCACCGACGATGGCCGCCACCTGCGCGACACGCGCCGCGCCCTGCTGCGCGGCGAGGCGCCCAAGCCGCTGCTGGCAGGCACCAACACCACCATCGGCGTGATCGCGACCGATGCCACCATCACCAAGGTGCAGGCCCACCGCCTGGCCGTGGCCGCGCACGACGGCCTGGCGCGCAGCATCAACCCGGTGCACACCATGTCCGATGGGGACACGCTCTTCACCCTGGGCACGGGCGTCTCGGGCAAGAACCCGGGGATGATGGTGCTGTCGACCATGGCGGCCGAGGCCACGGCGATTGCCACGGCGCGGGCCGTGCGCGCGGCGCGGTCGATCACGACGGCGGAGGGGCTGTACCTGCCTTGCGCCGGCGATCTGGCCTGAACTGGCCGCCGACTCCCGGCGCTGTGAAATCCCTCAGGGGGCCGATGCCCGGAATGCCTTGCGGTAACGCCGCAGGTTCCTGGCCTTGGGCCCCGTGGGATATTGCGTCAGTTCCATGGTGCAGCCCACCTTGGCAAGTGCTGCAATCAGCTCGGCGGGGAATCTATCGGACTGGACAATGACGCTGCGCATGGCGATACCAAAGTCCACGCATGCGACCTCCACACCTTTGACGGTGCGCATGGCCTGCAACGCCTGGTCGTGGTCATTGAGGAAGCGGATCGCATCCGCCTGTTGCAACTCCAGCTCTTCGAACTCCGCATCGCTGATCTGCAAAACCACCCCCGAGGTGCGAGCCAATCTGCTGTTCGGCCTGGAACTCAAAGGCTCACCCCGCCGCCATACATTGATGGGCTCCACAGGACTCAGCGCAAGCAATTGCGCCACGTCCGCGTCAGGTCCATTGAAAGAAAGAATGCAGCCCATGTGCCTCCCGCTTGCTCACACCACTTCAATCCGGTTGCGCCCATTCTTCTTGGCCGCATACAGCCGCTGGTCCACGGCATCAATGAAGTCCGCAGGCTTGACATAGCCGCCCGGCATGGCGGTGCCCACTCCGATGCTCAGGTCAGACAAGTCCATGGTCATTGCTCCCTGTCGATTCTTCACACCAATTGCTCAGCTTACCGCCACCGGACGGCTGTGCACGGTTGCAATCCCATTCCAGTACCAGTAGAAAAACCCGCCCTCCGTCTGCAGCAGCGTGTGCGTGGTAATGCTGTTCTGATGAATGTCGCCCCAGCAGGCGCGGGCCGAGTTGCGGTTGTTGTGCAGGTCGATCACCGCCGCCGGGTCGCTGCTGGCCGGCTTGGGCGGCACGTAGAGCGCGCTGCCGCGCGGCACCCACAGGTCGGCCAGCCGTATCTTGCCCAGCGCCGGCCAGTAGCGGCCCACCGAGATCACCAGTGGCTGGGTGGGGTCGGTGGAGGCGAACACATGCGGAAAATCATGGTGCTCCAGGTCGGTACAGACCACGCTGAGCAGGGCATTGCCGGTACCCTGGTACGGTGACCAGTGGCCCGCGAAGACGCCGTATTCGTACTCGACCTGCTGCAACGCGGTGACCGGGCTCTCGATCTGCACGGCCTGCCCCGGCTCCACCAGCGTCATGCCAAAGGCCGCCGCCATGCTGCGCGTGGCCCACAGCGGCGCAAACTCCACCTGCTCGGCCGCAAACCCCAGCTGCGTTTCCACGCCCCAGGGCGGCGTGGGCTTGACGCCCAGCACGTCGGCCACCAGGTACTCGTGGCCCACTGCCAGGGCCGGGTCGGTGGCGGCGGGTGTGAGCGGCGTGACGTCGGCGGGCGGATCGGCCAGGTAGACCGGCATGCCGCCGTCGTTGTAGAAGAACGGGGTCTTGGCGGTATCGACCTGGGTCTCGTAGATGTCCTTGATGAACAGCGGGGCGTCGAGGTGGGGTCCGGGCATCAAGGCGTTCCTTGTTGGCGTTAGCTGGCCGCTTTCGGCGCAGTCCACGCCACTATAGCCTCGCGAGATGACAGGGCCGCCGTCCATGCCTGTGTGCCCCCGGCCTGCGCGCGCCCAAGTGCAATGGTCCTATCATTGGCCCAATTGGTCTGATACTCTCGGCCATACTGAACACAATCGAGGTTTTCCTTGCCATCCAAACCCGCTCCCGAAGTCCACGAAGCCGCCGTCGCCCCGACCTTCCGCGCCATACGCTCAACGCGCGCGTTCGAAGAGGTGGCCGCGCAGATCCGGGAAGAGCTGGCCAAAGGCCACCTCAAGGTGGGCAACCGGTTGCCGTCGGAGCGTGCGCTGTCCGAGCAGTTCGGCGTGGCCCGCAACACCGTGCGCGAGGCCCTGCGCTCGCTGGAGAATGCGGGCCTGGTGCGCCTGCAAAAGGGCGCCAGCGGAGGCGCCTTCATCTCCGAAGGCAGCGGCGAGGCCATAACCACCGGCATGCTGGACCTGTACCACTTGGGCTCGATCCAGCCCGCGCACCTGACGGAGGCGCGCATCTGGCTGGAGGGCATCATCGTGCGCGAGGCCTGCCTGCGCGCCACCCCGGCCGACCTGCAGGAGCTGCAGCGCAACATCGAGGAGGCCGAGGACGCCATCGCCCAGGGCGACTTCGGGCGCCGGGCGGAGGTGCATTTGCACTTTCACCGCATCCTGGCGCGCATGACCGGCAACCCCATCATGGTGGTCGTGATGGATGGGGTGCTGTCGGTACTGCGCCGCTACATCGAGTCCATCGGCGAGTACGAGAACGCCTTCGTGCTGCCCTCGCGCAAGCGCTTCATGAAGTTCATGGAAGCCAGGGATGTGGAAGGCTCCGTCGCCGAGATGGAGGCCAGCCTCAAGCGCCTACAGCGCAGCTACCTCTCGCATGCCCTGCAGGCGGCCCAGGACGCAGCCGCAGCGGCGCAACTCCCTTCGGCGAATTCTGCCGCCAAGGCCGCTCCCCGGTCTCGGGCCGCGCGCAAGCCTGCCTGAGCATCGCCCAATCGGTTCACTGCGTCACCCAGGCTGCCGCCGTTGCGACATCGGCACGGCGGGTACGAAACCCATTGGCTGGATGGGCCGCATCCGCATAGCCAAAGGATATGCCGCAGACCACGCGACGGTCGTCTCCCAGCCCGAAGAACTCGCGCAGCAGTGCGGAGCGTGAGGCCAGCGCAGCCTGCGGGATGGTGGCCACGCCCAGGCTGGCGGCGGCCAGCAGGAAGTTGGCAACATAGGCGCCGCAGTCGACTGCGCCGTACACGCCCAGCGCCTCGTCACTGGTGATGATGGCCACGTGCGGCGCGCCAAACAGGCGAAAGTTCTCCTGGGCCTGGCGGGCCGATGCATCGCGGTCGCCGCGCGCAATGCCCACGCTGTCGTACAGCGCAAACCCGCACTCCCTGCGCCGCTCCTGGTAGACGCCCTGGTATTCCCGGGGCCAGGGAAAGTCCGACCCCGCCCCGCTTTGCGGCGCAGCGCCCAGCGCACTGCGCAGCCGCTGCGTGCCCGCCCCTTCGGTGATGTGCACCTGCCACGGCTGAGAGTTGCACCACGAAGCCGTGCGCTGTGCCATCTGCAAAAACTGCTCCTGCACGGACCGGGGCACGGGTTCGGGCAGAAAAGCGCGGCAGCTGTGGCGCTGGTTCAACAACGTGTTCAGTACGGAAGAAGGGGCGTCTGGATTCATCGCATCGCTTTCATGGTCAAGGGTTGGGAAGGTGGCACAGCCCGCCTGGATGGTTGTGGCCTTGCTGCCTTCGATGGATCAATAGTACAATGGTTCTACCAAAAACCATCGGAACCTTGACGTGTTTGACCAACAACGAATCGATGCCCTGCCTCTACACCAGAGCGCGCCCGCCGGCGCCCAGCCCGTGCTGGCCGGCCTGCGTGTGGTGGACTTCACCCATTTCGTCGCCGGCCCGCTGGCCACCATGACGCTGGCCGACTTCGGGGCCGACGTGGTCAAGATCGAGGCACCGGTCAAGGGTGACGACTTTCGCCACTACCCCACGGTGGACCCGGAGATCCCCGCCCAGGGCGGCCCCTACCTGTGGACCAACCGCAACAAGAAGAGCCTGGCGCTGGACATGAAGAGCGCGGCCGGCCTGGAGATCGCACGCGCCCTGATCGCCGGTGCAGACGTGCTGGTGGAGAACTTCTCCTCGGGCGTGATGGAGCGCTTCGGCCTGGACCATGCGACATGCCTCGCACTCAACCCCCGCCTCATCTACTGCTCCGTGTCGGCCTACGGACGCGAGGGCGCCTATGCCGACCGGCTCGGGTTCGACCCCATCGTGCAGGCCGAAAGCGGCTTCATCTCGATGAATGGCTACGACGACCGCCAGGGCGTGCGCACCGGCGCCGCCATCATGGACACGGCCACCGCCATGTCGGCCACCAACGCCATCCTGCTGGCACTGCTGGCGCGTGCGCGCGACGGCAAGGGCCAGCGCATCGAGGTGGCGCTGTACGACACGGCCATCCTGATGACGGGCTTTGGCGCCATGCAGCACCTGACCACCGGCTACGAGCCGCGGCGCAACGGCAACGTCAGCCCCGACACCTGCCCCTCGGGCGTGTTCATGACGGCGGACAAACCGGTCTACATCAACTGCGGCAACGACAAGATCTTCCAGCGTCTGTTCGGGCAGGTGTTCGAGCGCCCTGACATCGCGGAGGATCCGGTGTACTCGCAGCGGGCAGAGCGCCTCAAGCACCGCGAGGCGATCTTCAAGATCATGGACGAGGCCTTCGCCCGCCACCCCTGGAGCCACTGGGCGCCGCGCCTGCGCGCAGCCAGCGTGCCCCACGGCCAGGTCAAGACGCTGGGCGAGGCCCTGGCGTCCGATGAATCGCGTTCGCGCGGCCTCATCACGCGCATTCCCCACCCTGTCAAGGGCTGGGTGCCCAACATTGCCACCCCGCTGCGCCTCTCGCGCACCCCGGCCGTGGCACCGCAGGCCGCACCCGCGGTGGGCGAGCACTCCGAAGAGGTGCTGCGCGACACCCTGGGCTACGACGACGCCCGCATTGCCCGCTTGCGCACTGAGGGCGCCTTCGGCCCCTGCGCCGCTGCGTGAAAGGGGCCGCCATGAGCCGCAACGTTGCCATCATCGGCACCAGCGCCATTCCCATCGGCCGACACCAGAGCGCCGACGACGCCGAGCTCCAGATCCTGGAGCACGAGATCATGACCCGCCTGGTGGCCGAGGCCGTGCGCGATGCCGGCGTGCACAAGGAGGACATCGAGGCCCTGGTCTTCACCCTGCCGCGCCCCTACACGCGCCAGAAGTACTTCCACACCTTCCTCATGGGCCAGCTGCGCCTGGCCTGCCGCGGCAGCGTGATGGAGGTGATGGGCAACGGCATGACCGCGGCGCTGGCCTTTGACAAGGCCTGCGACGAGATCCTGCTGGGTCGCGCCAACGTGGCGCTGGCCCTGGGCATCAACATGGAGAGCGCCGTTTCCGCGTCCGAGCACATGATGAGCAGCATGCGCACCACGGGGGACGTGGATTTCCACACCTCGGCCGGTTTCACGCCCATCGCCTGGTATGCCATGGACGCCATGCGCTACATGCACGAACACGGTGCCACGCGAGAGCAGTTGGGTTCTGTGGCGGTGAAGAACCGTTACCACGCTTCGCTGAACCCGCTGGCGCAGTACCGCAAGCCGGTTTCGCTGGAGGAGGTGGTGGGCCAGCGCCCCATCGTAGAGCCGCTGGGCCTGTACGACGTACCCCCGCGCGGCGACGGCGCGGCGTGCATCGTGCTGGCCAGCGAAGATGTGGCGCGCAGCCTGGGCAAGCCCTACGCCGTGGTGCGCGGGCGCGGCTTCTGCCACGACGGCACGCACCAGATCAGCGACATGCCCAACGACATGATCGCCTTCGACTCGGCGCGCGACGCGGCGGCCACCGCCTATGCCCAGGCCGGCGTGGGCCCGGCCGACATCGACCTGGCCGAGCTGTATGCGCCCTGCACCATCGTCGAAGTGCTGGTGAGCGAGGCCCTGGGCCTGCAGCCGCGTGGCCAAGGCGCGCGCGCCGCCTTCGAGGGTGAGACCCGGCTGGGCGGGCGCATACCCATCTCCACCTCGGGCGGGCTCACCTCGCGCGGCCACCCGGCCTATGTGACCTCGCTCTACAACTACATCGAGCTGGCCGAACAGCTGCGCGGTCGCGCCGGCGAGCGCCAGGTACAGGGCGCCCGCCTGGGCCTGGCCACCGGCGAGCTGGGCAACTACAACGCCGCGCTGATCCACATCCTGGAGGCCATGCAATGAACGACCACGCAGCGACCGATGCACCCCTGCCGCGCATCGCCATGGCGGGCCCGCGTGCCTACCCGCCGCGCCGCTCCGAATTCACCCGCCACTTCTGGGACGGGCTGCGCCAGGGCACCTGGCAGACCAGTTGCTGCCAGGACTGCGGACGCCAGACCTTTCCACCCAAGCCGCTGTGCCCGCACTGCTGGTCGCCGCAGGTGGGCTGGAGCGCCCTCGCCCCGCGCGGCATGCTGTATTCGTGGACGCGCATCCACGCCGCGCCCGCCGTGTTCACGGCCGAATCGCCCTATCCCGTGGGCATCGTCGACCTGGCCAGCCAGATCCGTGTGGCCTGCCGGCTGGTGGACATGCCGGGCCTGGACTTCACGCCCGGCATGCCCATGGAGATGGTGGTGCTGGACTACGAGGACGGCCCGCTGTTCGCCGCCCGGCCCACGCCATCCCCCTGAACCGCATTTTTCGCCAACAACTACCGCCACAAGGAGGCAACACACCATGCGAGGCCAATGCATTGAAGAATTCGCAGCCGGCGACGTGATCGAAAGCCGCGCCCGCACCGTCACCGAGACCGACGTCGTCACGTTTTCCTGGGTATCGGGCGACGTGAACCCCATGCACACCGATGCCGTGCACAGCGCCAAGTCCCCCGTGGGCCAGCGCATCGCACACGGGGCGCTGGGCCTGTCCATCGCCACAGGGCTGAGCGCCGGCCTGGGCTACCTGGAAGGCTCGGCCGTGGCGGCACTGGGCATCGACGAGTGGAAGTTCCTCAAGCCCATCCTCTTCAACGACACCGTGCACCTGCGCGCCACCGTTGTGTCGGCGCGCCCCACCTCCAAGCCCGATCGGGGAGTGCTGGTGCGGCGCATGGAGCTCATCAATCAGCACGGCGAGGTGGTGCAAAGCGGCCTCATGACAACCATGGTGCTCACCCGTGCCGGCCGCGACGCAGTGCGCGCCACCCAGCACTGATCCCGCCCTCTATTTCTTCCATTTCAAGGAATCCCTTTCCATGTCCGCACCCCTGATCAACACCAACGGCCTGAGCGAAGAGCAGCGCATGATGCGCGAAGGCGTCCTGGACCTGCTTGCCAGGCACCTGCCCTGGGAGCGCATCCGCAAGATGGACGAGACGCGCGAGTTTCCCCACGAGGCCTACAACGCGCTGGCCGAAGCCGGCTACATCGGCCTGTTCTACCCCGAGGAGCTTGGCGGCATGGGTGGCAGCTTCAAGGACATCGCCGTGCTGCTGGAAACCATGGGCTACTACTACACCGGCATCGCCCAGGCCATCACTACCACCGCCATCTATGCGGGCATGCACGTGGCCAAGTTCGGCACGCCCGAGATGAAAAAGGAGATCGTACCCAAGATCATCTCCGGCGAGGTCAAGCTCGCACTGGCCATGTCGGAGCCCGGCACGGGCTCGGACGTGGCGGGCATCAAGACCTCGGCCGTGCGCGAGGGTGACGAGTATGTGATCAACGGCAGCAAGGTATGGATCACCTGCGCCCACGTGGCCGACTACCTGGTGGCCATCGTCAAGACGGACACGCAGGCCCGCCACAACGGCATCAGCACCATCCTCGTGCCTACCAATGCCAAGGGCGTGGAGGTGCGGCCCCTGTCCATGCTGGGGCGGCGCACGTCGCATGCCAACGAGGTCTTCTTCGACAACGTGCGCGTGCCGGCGTCCAACCTGTTCGGCGGCGAGGGCCAGGCCTGGAAGAACATCATGAAGGCGCTGGGCCTGGAGCGCCTGGGCCTGGCCGCCATCTCGGCCGGCCATTGCTTCAAGATCACCGAGTATGCGCGCGACTACGCCAAGGAGCGCATCCAGTTCGGCAAGCCGATCTCGGAGTTCCAGGTCATCCAGCACAAGCTGGCCGACATGCTGATCATGGCCGAGACGGCGCGCCAGTCCATCTACCGCGTGGCGGAGCTGCTGGACGCAGGCCAGCCGGTGGTGACCGAGGCATCCATCGCCAAGATCGTCTGCACCGAGAACAACTTCAAGTGCGCCGACATGGGCATGCAGATCATGGGTGGCGCCGGCTACTCGATGGAATACGACATGCAGATGTTCTTCCGCGACTCGCGCGTGGGCCCCATCGGCGGCGGCACCAACGAGATCCAGCGCAACATCATCGCCAAGCAACTGGACCTGTGATGTGGCGAGGGCTGCCATCCGGCAGCCCTTTTCGACTGCCCCATGAAGAAGGACCGCCGCAGCGGTCCTTTGTCGTTGAGAGCGCTGCCTGTGGGATCAGGCGAGCACGGCTTTCAGCGGCACTGAGCGGATCAGCCGCGTCTCCTGCGCGGTGATCAGGTGGCCCGAGGCCGCCAGGTACGCCAGGAAGTCCGGGTGCGCGTCGCGCGCCCGGCTGCGGCGCTCGTAGTCGGCCAGGTCCTCGTAGGCCCACAGGTGCACGAACTGGTTCTGCGGCCCCACCACGCTGGTGTAGAAGCCGAGCGGGTGGCCCAGGGTCTGCAGCAGCACCGGCATGGCCAGGCGGTGGAATACGTCAAGGAACTGCGGCATCTGGCGCAGGGCGATGGTGTAGATGCGGTGGTCTACCAGGGGCAGCGCAGGCGGTGTCATGCCGGCACCGCCTCGTTCGCGGCGGCGGGCGCCGCGGCGGCAGCTCCACCACCCGTTTGGCCGGCAATGTGCAGGCCCGTCAGGTAGCCGAAGGCCATGTTCGGCCCGTGGGTGATGCCGGCGCCGGGGTAGTTGCCACCCATCATGCTGGCGCGGTCGTTGCCCACGGCGTAAAGGCCGGGTATGGCGCTGCCGTCGGGGCGCAGCACCTCGCCCGCCACGCTGGTGCGCAGGCCGTCGAAGGTGCCCAGGTCGCCCATGACGAGCTTGATGGCGTAGAACGGCCCTTCCTGCACCGGGGCCACGCAGGGGTTGGGGCGCTGGGCGGGGTCGGCCAGGTAACGGTTGAAGCTGGTGCTGCCGCGCGAGAAGGCCGGGTCCTCGCCACGCACGGCGCCGGTGTTGTACTCGCGCACGGTCTGCTCCAGCCCGGCGGCATCGATGCCGGCCCGCGCGGCCAACTCGGCCATGGTACGGCCCTGCAGCAGGTAGCCGTTGCGCAGAAAGCGGCCAATGGGCATGGGCGCGGGCTTCACGTAGCCCAGCCCGTACTTGCCCAGCGTGGCCTTGTCGCAGATGAGCCACATGGCCGTCTCGGGCAGGTCCTGGCAGGCCTGCACCATGGCCGCGCCCACGTCGTGGTACGAATTCGACTCGTTGGTGAAGCGCCGGCCATTGGAGAGCACGCCAATCACGCCGGGCTTGTAGCGGTCCAGCAGGTGGGGGAACACGCCCACCTCGCCGTTGCCGAAGTCCACGCGGGTCACGGGCATCCAGGCCGAGGGCTCCTGGAAGCGGATCTCCATGCGCGCGCCCGCGGCCTCGGCCATGTGAATGCCGTCGCCGGTGTTCGACGTGGGCGTGGGCGAGAGGTGTTCATGCCCGCGACGCAGATGGGGGTAGGCCTGCGCGGTGCGCTGCGCGTCGTGCGGAAAGCCGCCGCACGCCAGCACCACGCCGCGGCGCGCGTGCAGCGTGCGCTCGGCGTCGCCTTTCCCGCCATCCTTCACGGCCACGCCCATGACACGCCCGCCCTGCACCACCACGCGGCTGGCGGGAGTGGAGGTGAGGATGGGGATGCCCATGTCCAGCGCCGACTGGGCCAGCCGCGCGGCCAGGGCATTGCCACTGGTGACGTTGATGGCGCGGCCGTACAACGCCATCTCGCGCAGGTGGCTGGCCAGCCGCTTGGCCACATACAGAAAGGAAGTGAGCGACTTGGTAGCCTGGAAGAAGTGCTTGAGGTCAGCGTTGGAAGAGTTGAACATCATGCCCATGAAGGTGATGGTCTTGAGCGGCGGCTTCAGACGCTTCATGTCCTTGCCCAGGCCGCGGATGTCGTAGGGCGCAGCCAGAATGGAGCGGCCCACGTCCACGCCACCCGGCGCGTCGGGGTGGTAGTCGGGGTACAGGGTGGGGACGAACTTCATCTGCGTGGTGCGCTCCATGAAGTCCACCATCTCTGGCCCGTATTCGATGAACGCGCCGGCGCTGGCCTCGTCGTAGAAGCGGCCTGTCTCGTGCATCAGGTAGGTGCGCACGGCCTCGACCGAATCGCCCGCGTTCTGCTGGCGGCCGTGGTGGTTCAGCGGGATCCACAGCACCCCACCCGACAGGGCCGTGGTGCCGCCGAAGACGGGCTCCTTCTCCAGCACCACCACGTTCAGGCCGCGGCTTTTGGCGGTGATGGCGCAGGTCAGGCCGGCGGCGCCGGAGCCCACCACGATCAGGTCATATTCGGTGTCCATGCTCATTGCAATGTCTCGTTCTCGGTAAAAAAGCCCCGCCTGCGCTGCCGGCGGGCGGGGCGGGTCGTGGCGCCGTGCCGCGCGCTCCGTCAATCGGCCTTGATGCTGTACTTCTCGATCACATCGCGCCACTGTGCGGTCTCGCGGGCCATGATGGCGCCGAACTCTGCGGGGGTGGAGGTCTGCGGCACGGCGCCCGTGGGCAGCAAACGGGTGCGCAGCTCACCATCGGCCATGACCTTGCGCACGGCGGCGTTGATCTTGTTGACCACACCGTCGGGCGTGCCGGCCGGCGCCAGCAGGCCGAACCACACTTCCGACACGAAGCCGGGCACGGTCTGACCGATAGGTACGGCCCCGGGCACCACCGGAGATGGCGCGGCACTGCCTACGCCCAGCAAGGTCAGGTTGCCCTGCGCCACTTGGCCGAGCATGGCCGCGGAGGGGGTGGTCAGCAGCATCTGCACCTCGCCCGAGCGCGCCGCCATGGTGGTGGCGGCCTCGCCCTTGTAGGGGATGTGCGTGACCTTGAGGCCGGCCATGGAGGCCAGCCGTGCCGAGGCCAGGTGGCCGTACGACGCGGTTCCGGCCGATGCGTACATCAGCGGGTCGGACTGCTTCTTGGCGTGCGCGATGAATTCGGCCAGGTTGGCCGCCGGCACGCTCTTGTTGCTGACCAGCACCATGGGTACGCTGGTCACCGTGGTCACGGGCTTGAAGTCCTTGATCGGATCGGAATCGGCCTTGGCGTTGAGCAGCGGCGCGATCACCACGCCGTTGTTGGGGTACAGCAGGGTATAGCCGTCGGCCGCCGACTTGGCCACGTACTGCGCGGCGATGACGCCCGAGGCGCCGGGTTTGTTCTCCACGATGATGGGCTGGCCCAGTTCTTTGCCTAACTGCACTTGGATCATGCGCACCTGCGCGTCGCTGGTGCCCCCCGCGGGGTATGGCACGACGATGGTGATCGGCCGTGAGGGGAATTTGTCCTGGGCATATGCAGCGCTTGCGGCCAGGGCGGCAAGGCTGAGCAGGACGACGCGCTTGGTTCGGTTCATTCGAGGTCTCCAGAGGTTGTGTCGGCTTCTAAGGCTCTAAGGCCACGCATGCAGGCGTGGCGCCAATCTTCATTGTCGCCCCAAAAATGTCAAGGGTTCAATGGTTGGTCCAATGATTGTATAGTCAGTGCATGGAATCTGACAAACGGCTTTACAAAGACTCGGCGGGCCTGGCCGTCGGCGCGACCGCAGCAATCCCGATGGGCGCGGGCCTGGGTGCGTGGCTGCTGCCATTGCTGATGCTGGCCATCCCCGTGCTGGCACTCGTGGATTCGGCGCAGCGCACGCCGGGCTGGCCGCTGGCGGGGCTGGCCGCGGCCAGTGCGCTGTTTCTGGTGCTGGAGGGGCGGCATGCGAGCGCAGCCGTGCGCCGCACCTCGCTGGTGCTCGTGGCCATCACGCTGTGCCTGCTGCCCTGGATCGACGCGCCACTGCAGGCGCTGCAGCGCGGGGTGCGCATCGGCGGGCTGATCGCCTCGCTGCTGGTCACGGTGAACCTGCTGTCGCGCGTAGCGCTGCGCATGCCGCGGGTACGCGCCGTGGTAGGCGGGCTGTACCGGCTGCCCGCGCAGCGCCGCTACCTGGGGCTGACGGTGGCCAGCCAGTTCTTCGGCGGGCTACTGGGCCTGGCCGGCATTGCGATGATGATGGAGATGGCAGCGCGCGAGGCAGACCTCACCGGCCCCGAAAAGCTCTCGGCTTTCTCGGCCATCGCGCGCGGCTATGCGGCCGTGAGCCTGTGGAGCCCCATCTACAGCAACATGGGCATTGCGCTCGCCTTGTATGGGGGGCTCGACTGGGTGGGCGTGCTGCCCTATGTGCTGGCGGTGTCGGCGCTACTGATCTGCCTGGGCCTGCTGGTGGAGCGTTGCAGCCGCGAGGCCGGCGTGCCAAAACCGTCGAATAGCCAGCCCGCGCTGCACGAAACCGCCCTGCTGCGCCTGGCGCTGCCGGTGCTCGCCGCCATGCTGTGTTTTCTGGGATTCATGGTGGCGGCAAGCCGGTGGCTGGCGCTGCCCATCTCGTCGGTCATCATCGCCAGCACACCCGTTGCGGCCTGGCTGCTGAGCGTGGTACTGGCCGCGCCGGGCCGCCGGCGGTTGGCGCAGGGCACGCACATGCTGGGGGCGGACTTCCTGGGCTTTCGCACCATGGTGGGCGAGGTGATGATGTTCTTCGCCTCGGGATGCGCAGGCACGGTGATCGCAAGCGCCATCCCGCCGGCATGGACAGGAGCCGTGGGCCAGTGGGTGGCGGGCGCGCCGGTGCTGGGCTGCCTGTTCGTCTCGGGCGCCATCGTGCTGCTGTCGGCCACGGCCATCCACCCCATGCTCAGCGCGGTGCTGGTGGGATCGAGCTTCTCTCCCCTGCTGCTGGGCCTGCCCGTGGTGGCGCACCTGTGCGCGGTGCTCACCGGCTGGGGGCTGGCCATCATCGTCACGCCCTTCTCGGTGCTCAGCCTCATGGCCTGCCGGCACTCGGGCATTCCCATCCTCACCATCAGCCTGCGGGCGAACCTGTTGTTCGTGCTGCTCGCTATCACCGTGTCGGCCCTGCTGCTGGGCAGCATGGCCAGCTCTCTTCTCCATCCCTGACCACTGCCATGAGCCATCTGCCGTCCCCCTCCTTCTCTTCATCTGCATCCGGCCCGCTGCGCGGCGTGCGCGTCGTTGAATTCGCGGGCCTGGGGCCGGCGCCCTTCGCCTGCATGCTACTGTCCGACATGGGGGCCGAGGTGGTGCGCATAGACCGCCCCGGCTCCCTGCCCACCGACCCGCACGACATCACCGGGCGCGGCCGCCGCACCGTGCTGCTGGACCTTAAAGACCCGGCCTCCATCGACCAGGTGCTGGACCTCCTGGCGCATGCCGAAGTGCTGGTGGAAGGCTTTCGGCCCGGCGTGATGGAACGCCTGGGCCTTGGCCCCGAGGCCGTGGCCCGGCGCAACCCGCGCCTGGTGTATGGCCGCATGACCGGTTGGGGCCAGCACGGCCCGCTGGCCCAGGCCGCGGGGCACGACATCAACTACATCGCCATCACCGGCGCGCTGGCCGCCATCGGCGCGCCCGGCGGCGCGCCGGTGCCCCCGCTCAACCTGGTGGGCGACTACGGCGGCGGCAGCCTGTACCTGGTGGCGGGCCTGCTCGCCGCGCTGCTGGAGGCGCGCGCCAGCGGCCAGGGCCAGGTGGTGGACGCCGCCATCTGCGACGGCGCTCTCTCGCTGATGAGCAACAACCAGTCGCACCGGCTGCGCGGCCTGTACCGCGAACAGCGCGGCAGCAACATGCTCGATGGCGGCGCGCCGTACTACACCACTTACGAAACCGCGGACGGGCAGTACGTGAGCATCGGCCCCATCGAGCCCAAGTTCTTCGCCCTGCTGTGCCAGTTGATCGGCCTGCCCGAGGCGCTGTGGAACGCCCAGCACGACCGCGCCCGCTGGCATGCCCTGCGCGATGCCATGGCCGCCGTGTTCCGCACGCGCAGCCGCGCGCAGTGGTGCGAGTTGCTCGAAGGCACCGACGTGTGCTTCGCCCCCGTGCTCACGCTGGCCGAGGCGGCCGGCCACCCGCATCTGCAGGCGCGCCAGGCCATCGTGGAGGTGGCGGGCGTGCCCCAGCCTGCGCCCGCGCCGCGCTTCTCGCGCACGCCGTCGGCCATCCAGAGCCGGCCCGACGACGCGCTGCAGCTGAACTTCGCGCAATTGCTCGCTGGCTGGGCCCGCTGACCAAGACACACCCATGGTGAGGACGCGCTGGATCTTCCCGCCCCCGTGGACCGACCGCCGCCGCGCCGAGCAGGCCGCCATGCCCCTGGCCTGGGATGCAGAGCACCTGATCGGTCTGGCGCGCGAGAGCATGGTGCGGGGGCACTACCGCGTGGCCATGCAGCGCACGGTGATGGTGGAGGCCGGTGGCGTGGCCCTGCCACAAGACCTCAAAGACCTGGTCAACCGCCTATGGCCGGGCCTGCCGCTGCGCGAGCAGGCGCGTATCCATTCGCTGGCGCTGGCGTGGGCGCATTTCGTGCGGCGCTGAGCGCCTGCCGCCGCGCACCTGTCCTCAGCGCTGCCCGCGCCCGTCCGCGCGCCAGTACCAGAACAGGGGCACCTCGCGTGAGCCCGGCGCCAGGCTCCGGTACAGGTGTGCGTCGAGCTCCCTGAACACGAACCCGCAGGCCGAGCACAAGCGGCAGGCCGCCACGTTGTTGTTCTGCGCCTCCAACAACATGCCCGCCAGTTGCTGCGCACGCGACCCCGGCGATGGCGTGCCTCACTCGCCGCCATCGCTTGTCGTTCAGGGGCATATGGGCGGCAAGAGGCCTGCTGCCGCCCTGCCCCGGTTCAGCGCCCCAGCTTCGCCCGGATCCGGTCCAGCCCCTTGCGGGCCAGCTCACCCGTGCGCTGCGCCCCTTGCTGGACTTGCTCTGCTGTGGGCAACGCCTCCTGCGCTGCGCGGGTGGCGCTGCGAAGGGTATCGGCCGCCTGACCCGTCAGCTCGCCGCCGCGCTTCTTCAATTCGTCCACCCGCTCGGCGGTAGGCATTTGGTCCCGGGTCCAGCTGGCGGCCTTGCCCACGGCGCCCGCAATCTGTCCGGGCAGTTCGGTACCACGCATTCTGAGTTCCTCCATCTGCTGCACGGTGGGCAGCTGTTCCTTGGTCCATGTGGCCGCCTTGCCGGCCGCACCGGCCACCTGGCCGCCATAGTGGCCCGCATGCGCCCGGGCGCGGGTCCAGACCTTGACCACTTCGCCGGGCGGCGGGGTCTGCAGGGTCTGCTGCACCTGGGCCAGCAATTGCTGCTCGGGCTCGGCCAGCGCTGCCCCGCCGGCCTGTAGCATCTGCGCCAGAAAGCTCCCCATCTCGGCCGCAATGACCTGGTGGTTGCAGTCCGGGTTGGCATGCAGAAAGGCGGCCAGTTCGCGCGCCAGCTCTTGGGGCGGGGCATCGGCCAGGCCGGGCTCGATGGCGGCCATGGCCTGTGCGACAAAACGATCATCCAGCCCCCACTCGTCCACCAGGTGCGCGGCCAGGAAGGCGTGACGCGGCGGTGGCACCACGCCATCGGCCCCTGCCGCCAGCCGCAGCGACAGCGACAGCGGCGCGATCAGGTCGAACAGCGCCAGCCCCAGCGTGTCCAGTGGCGTGTTGAGGCAGCGGGGAATCTCGATGACCCGGCTGCCCTTGGAGTGGCCCAGCCAGCGGTACATGCCATAGCAGGCACCACCCGAGGCCAGCGCAGCAAAGGCCACCCAGCCCACGGGCGTGGCAGCTGCGCCCACGCCCAGCGCCCCCATCAGGCCCGAGGGCGCAAAGAACGCCGACGCCACCAAGCTGGACTTGGCGACAGCCGCTCCGGCGCCGGCTGCGCCCAGCACGTCCCAGAGCTCGCGGCCCCGGTTCACCATGCGCAACGAGGCATAGGCGTTCTCGCCGATGGCCAGCTTGGCCTTGAAGCGCAGCGGCTCGGCCACGACGCGTTCGACACCGTCCAGGCCGGTCATGGCCTGTTGTTGCTCTTGCTGCAGCAGCAGCGAAGCGTTGGGTTCTTCAGCCTTGGCCATCTCGCTCACACTGCAACTCCCTTGGTTGGTGGATGGGTCATTGCCTTGGATGATCGCATGGGGGCTGGCAAAAACCCAATCCAGTTTCCATGACAAGCCGCAGGGGCATGGCCCCTGCACCCTCACCCGCCAAAGTCGAACTGCAGGTACCTGGGCGCCAGTGCCTGCAAAAACGAGCGCGCATCGCCCAGTTGCCCCGCTGACAAGGCCCCGGTGAGCCCTCCGCGCGCAGCCAGAATGCGCCCCACCGCCTGCGCGGCCAGGGGGCCGGTGATGGCGTAGATGTCCTGCCCGCTGGCGCTGGCGCGGCGCTCTTCACCGCCCCGGCGCACCACCACCTCGACCAGGAAGCGCTGGGCCGATCTGCCTGAGGCATCCACTGCCACGGGCGCGGGCGTATCGGCAGCGCGCAGCTCGGTGAGCGGGGTCTCGTTCATCCACGCGGGCACGTCGGGCACGCGGATGTGGTGGGCGATGGTCACGGCATCGGCGCTGGAAAAGCCCACCACGGCCTGCTCGCCAAACGGCGCGGCAAACGCCCAGGTCTTGCGCGGGGCCACGGTGGGCGGCGCCTGGAACTGGCCGTTGGCATACACCACGTGGCGGCCGGCGTTGCGCACACCGGTCTTGCGCGTGCCCTCGGTGGGGTGCCAGCTGTCCAGGGCGATATGCAGCTCGATGGCATCCGCCCCGGGCCAGTCGCCGATGACGCTGGTGGCCAGCAGGTCGCCCACGGCCCCGTAGAAGGCCACGGCCGGCGCGGCGCACAGGCCGGCGGCGGTGAAGCGCTCGCTCCACTGCCCGAAGACCTCGCGCGCCGTGGGCTGCTCGGCCGACACGTCCACATAGTGCACACCTGCCTGCAGTGCGGCCTGCAGCAGCTGAGGCGCGCTGTCGGCAAAGGGGCCGGCGCAGTTCACGACCAGCGCACTTTCGGCCAGCAGAGCCGTGAGGGCTGCGGCATCCCCGTCGAGCCCCTGCACGCGCAACTGGTCTGCTGGTGCGTCGGGAAAGGCGGCCTGCAGCTTGCCGAGATCGCGCCCGGCCAGCAGCACAGCGTGGCCCTGTTCGCGCATGGCCTGCACCACGAAGCGCCCGGTGTGCCCAGCAGCTCCGTAGACCAGCACGTGGCGCAGTGCAGTGGAAGAAGAAGACGAAGCGGTGGAGGTGTTTTCGATCACGATACAGACCTGTACGTTCTATTGAAGGTGGCGCGATGCTACATACAGGTCTGTATTGTGTCAACCCGGGATATGGGACAATGCCGGCATGAGCCCTACCGCCGCCCGCAAGACCACCAGCGCAGCCCATTCAGACCCGGGGGCGCTCACCACCGCGAACATGCCGCCCATGGGAGACGTACAGCAGCGCATTCTCGACACGGCCTGCCAGCTGTTCTATGCCGAGGGCGTGCGCGCCGTGGGGATCGACCTGGTCATCGAACGCGCGCAGATCGCCAAGACCAGCCTGTACCGCTACTACCGCACCAAGGACGACCTGGTCGCCGCCTTTCTGGAGCGCGAAGACCGGGAGTTCTGGCAGCAGTGGGACGGAGCCGTTGCACCGCACGCACCCGATGCCGCCGCCGAGCTCGACGCCCTGCTCGCCTGGGTGGGCGAGCGCGTGGCGCGCCCCGGTTACCGCGGCTGCCCGCAGCTCAACGTGGCGGCGGAGTTTGCCGACCCGGCCCACCCGGCCCGCGCCATATCGGCCGCGCACCGGCTGGAGCAGCGCAAACGCCTGGCTGCGCTGTGCAAGCGCATGGGGCTGAAAAAGCCCGAGGTCACGGCATCACAGCTCTCGCTGCTGATCGACGGGGCCTTCAGCAGTGGCTCGTTGCTGCTGGGCGACAGCGCGGGCAAGGTGCTGCGCGCTGCGGGGCGCGCGCTGGTCGAAGCGGCGGGCTGAGGGCCCTGCCCTGCGAACCTACTGCCCGAAACCACCGCAAGGGAGTTTTTGCCACAGTGGCAATCACCCGCTTGTTACCAGCCCGACGATGGACAAGAATGGACCAGGCACTTGGCCGCCACAGGACACTCCCCCATGCTCAAGCGCATCAGTATCCAGCACCTTACCTTGGGTATGTATGTGCACGATTTCTGCGGCTCCTGGATGGACCACCCGTTCTGGCGGGCCAAGTTCGTCTTGAAGGAGCCCAAGGACCTGGCGCGCATCAAGGCCGCGTCCATCGAAGAGGTCTGGATCGACACGTCCAAGGGGTTGGACGTGGCGGCCGGTGTGCGCTCCGTCTCGCGCGAGGAGGCGGATTTTCAGGTGGAGACCGATTTCGGCATGCTCGACAAGCTGCCGCCCCTGCAGGTCGACCCGCCGTCTCCACCTTCACCGCCCCCGGCACCCCGGCGCGCAAGTGGCCGGGCTGCCGCCAGCATGCACAGCGAGTTGCAGGCGGCCGCATCGATCTGCGGAGAAGCCAGGCAGGCCATGGTCTCGATGTTCAGCGAGGCGCGCATGGGCAAGGCGGTCAATTCGGAGAACGCCCGCAGCCTGGTCGAAGAGATCTCGGACTCGGTCACCCGCAACCCGGGCGCGCTGATCAGCCTGGCCCGCCTGAAGACGGCAGACGACTACACCTACATGCATTCGGTGGCGGTGTGTGCGCTGATGGTGGCGCTGGCCAAGCAGATCAACCTCAATGAAGAGCACACGCGCGTGGCCGGCATGGCGGGACTGCTGCATGACCTGGGCAAGGCGGCCATTCCGCTGGCGGTGCTCAACAAGCCGGGCAAGCTGACGGATGCGGAGTTTGCCGTGGTGCAGAGCCACCCCGTGCAGGGCTACCTGATGCTGCAGGAGGGCGGCAGTGTGGAGGCTGCGGTGCTCGATGCCTGCCGCCACCACCATGAAAAGATGGATGGCTCAGGCTACCCCGACAAGCTCAAGGGCGAGCAGATCACCCTGATCGCGCGCATGACGGCCGTCTGCGATGTGTACGACGCCATCACCTCCGACCGCCCCTACAAGCGCGGCTGGGATCCGGCCGAATCGCTGCGCCGCATGGCCGAGTGGACCAAAGGGCACTTCGATCCCCGGCTGTTCCAGGCGTTTGTGAAGAGCATCGGCATCTACCCCGTGGGCTCGCTGGTGCGGCTGACCTCCGGGCGCATCGGCGTGGTGACCGAGCAGGGCCAGCAGTCGCTGACCTCGCCCAAGGTGAAGGTGTTCTTCTCGACCAAATCGGACCTGCGCATTCCACCCGTAAGCATCGATCTGGCCGAGCCAGGGTGTACCGAGAAGATCGTGGCGCGCGAAGACCCGGACCAATGGAAGTTTCCGGACCTCAACGAGCTGTGGTCTGGCTTTTCCGGGAAGGCCTGGTAATGCGGCCCATGGCCTTTGCCAGATGGCCCCGCACGAAGCGCCGCGAGGTGAACCCGATGCAGGCCCCGAAGAGGATGTGCCCCGCCAGGCTGGGCCAGATGGTGGGCCACCCCATCTGCCAGGGCGTGGCGTCTGCGAAATACAGGGGCAGCGCCAGGGAATTGACCGCCACGTAGTACAGCGCGCCGTAGGCCGCACCGGCGGCCAGCGGCCAGCGCGACGCGCGGGGGGCCCAGAGCAGCAGCACCAGCAGGGGCAGCGCGGACAGCCAGCCGATGACCAGGTGCTGCAGAAAGATCTGCCAGGGCTGGGGATCGTCGAGATAGAGCCCGGCAAACTGCGGCCCATAGTGGCCTATGCGCAGGACCAGCGCCTTGAAAAGCGGCGACAGCGGCACGATGGCCAGCGAGGCGATGGTGCCCGAGCGAATGGCCTCTTTGAGCAGCGCACGCACTCGGGCAAGCATGCACACGGCATGCACCTCAGTCGAACGAGGGCTGCTCGGGCAGCACGATGGGCAGGCCCGCCTGCACCCAGGCCTCGATGCCACCGGCGATGGATTGCACGTTCATGTAGCCCATGGACTGCAGCGAGCGCGCCGCCAGGGCAGCGCGGCCGCTGGTCTTGCAGTAGAGCACCATGCGCAGGTCGCGCCGCTCGAAAGCCGGGTTGCCGGCAAGCCGGAACTCCAGCACGCCACGGGGCATGCCCACGGCGCCCTGCAGGTGGCCGGCGGCAAACTCGTCGGCCTCGCGCACGTCGATCAGCAGGTCGGCGGCGCGGATGGCGTCTTGCGCCCAGGGCCTGCTAACACTAATTTCGGGGATCGCGTTGCACGGCCTGGGGGCTGGATGCAAGGCGCGCGTGCGCAGCAAGGTTTGCACCTTGCAAGCGCGGGCAACGCCGCAGACGGCCCCCAGGCAGGGCAACCCGAAGGGAAGGCCCTTGCCGGCGCGCCACTCGTCGTTGCGCTCCTTGCGTGTGCAAGAGCACACGCGGCGTCGCGCGCCTAGACTGGCACGCGCCAAGGGCCTTCGCGACCCCGAAATTAGTGTTAACAGGCCCTAGGATGGGCACTTCGGTGACATGGGCCTTGGCCTCGGCCACGAGCTCGTGTGCGGTTTTCATGGTGTCAAGTCTCCTGGTTGGGTTGTGGTAGGCAGGGCTGCGGAGCCTCGGCCGTCACAGCGCATTGAGCGGTATGCGCAGGTAGGCCACGCCGTTGTCGTCCTTGGGCGGCAGGTCGCCGGCGCGGATGTTGACCTGCACCGAAGGCAGGATCAGCGCCGGCATCTCCAGCGTGGCGTCGCGCAGGGTGCGCATGGTGACGAATTCGTCCTCGCCCACGCCGTCGTGCACGTGGATGTTGTGCGCGCTCTGCGCGGCCACTGTGGTCTGCCAGGCGGGCTCGCGGCCGGCGGGCGGGTAGTCGTGGCACATGAACAGGCGCGTGTCGGGCGGCAGGGCCAGCAGCCGGCGGATGGACTGGTACAGCGTGTGCGCATTGCCGCCCGGGAAGTCGCAGCGCGCCGTGCCCACGTCGGGCATGAACAGGGTGTCGCCCACGAACACGGCGTCGCCCACCTGGTAGGCCATGCAGGCCGGGGTGTGGCCCGGCACCGCCAGGGCCTGCGCCTGCAGGTTGCCGATGCGAAACGCCTCGCCATCGGCGAACAGGTGGTCGAACTGCGCACCGTCGGCATGAAAGCCCGGCTCCAGGTGGAAGATGCCCTTGAACACCTGCTGCACCTGGGTGATGGCGGCGCCAATGGCGATCTGCCCGCCCAGCACGTCGCGCAGGTGGTGCGCGGCCGTGAGGTGGTCCGCATGGGCATGGGTTTCCAGAATCCACTGCACCGAGAGACGCTGCGCGCGCACGAAGTCGACCACCTTGCCGGCCGATGCGGTGCGCGTGCGGCCGGCCTTTGGGTCGTAGTCGAGCACCGGGTCGACGATGGCGCAATGCCCGCCCGGGTGGTCGAAGACCACGTAGGTCACCGTCCAGGTGGCGGGGTCGAAGAAGGCTTGAACCTGGGGTTGTGCGGTGTCTTGCGGTTGCATGGGAGGTGTCCTTGCGCAATCAATTAAGATATTTATAGTTTATTGACAGATATTTTGTTTGTCAATAAACTATCGACCAGGACATTGATCCGCCTCACCGCAACCCGCAACCTATGGAGCACCCATGCAGGCCGAAGCCACTACTACCCCCATGGACCTGGAAAGCCTGCGCCGCTCGGCCGACAGCGCTTGCCGGCTGATGAAGGCGCTGTCCAACCCCGACCGGCTGCTGCTGCTGTGCCAGCTCACCGAGGGAGAAAAGCGCGTGGGCGAGCTGGAGGCGCTGGTGGGCATCACCCAGCCCACCCTGTCGCAGCAACTCGGTGTGCTGCGCGACGAAGGATTGGTCACCACCCGCCGCGACGGCAAGCACATCCATTACCAGATCGCCAGCCCCCAGGCGCTGGCCGTCATGCAGACCCTGTTCGAACAATTCTGTGCACCCAAGGAGGCACCCCATGCAGATTGACTGGAACCATTTCACCCCCTGGGCGGCCCTCGCAGGCGGCCTCATCCTGGGCCTGGCGGCTGCCGCCTTCGTGCTGTTGCATGGCCGCATCCTGGGCATCAGCGGCATCCTGGGCGGACTGCTGCACCCACGCAGCCAGGATGTTGCGTGGCGCGTCGCCTTCGTGCTGGGCATGCTGGCCGCCCCCCTGCTCTACCGCCTGGCGGTGGGCGCCAGCGAGGTGCGCATCGACGCCGGCTGGGGCATGGTGGTGCTTGCAGGCCTGCTGGTGGGCGTGGGCACGCGCTATGGCTCGGGCTGCACCAGCGGCCACGGGGTGTGCGGGCTCTCGCGCCTGTCGCCGCGCTCGCTGGTGGCCACGCTGGCCTTCATGGGCGCGGGCTTTGCCACCGTCTACCTCATCCGCCACGTGCTGGCCTGATCACAGAAGGATCGATCCATGAAGCTCCAACGCATTTCCGAATTCGGCATCGGCCTGGTCTTTGGCCTGGGCCTCATCATCTCGGGCATGACCGACCCCAGCAAGGTGCTCGGCTTTCTTGACCTGGCCGGCCTGTGGGACCCCTCGCTCGCCTTTGTGATGGGTAGCGCCATCCTGGTGGGCGTGTTCGCCTTCGCCGTGGCCCGCAAACGCACCACCAGCGTGCTGGGCGGCGCCATGCAGTTGCCCACCGCGCGCCACATCGACCGGCGCCTGGTGCTGGGCAGCCTGCTGTTCGGTGCCGGCTGGGGCATCGCGGGCTTTTGCCCCGGGCCGGCCATCGTGTCGCTGGGGGCAGGCGAGCCCAAGGCCGTGGTGTTCGTGCTGGCCATGCTGGCAGGCATGGGCGCCTTTGAATGGCTGGAGGGGCGCAGGCGGGCGCGCAGCGCACCCCAGGCGGCCTGAGCGGGCTTGACCGCCATGACCACCAGCCCCTGGCTTGCCGCCATCGCCACCCTGGGCATCATTGCCGCATACGAAGGCTGGCTGGCCATTGCGCAGCGGCTGGCCCCCGGGCGGCTGGCACGCACGGCCCACGCCTCGTTGCGCGAAGACTGGTTTGCCGCCATTTCGGCGCAGCCGGGCTCCGAAATCCTGGCCGTGCAGACGCTGCGCAACTCGCTGATGTCGGCCACCATGACGGCGTCCACCGCGGTGCTGGGCCTCATGGGCGCGCTGTCGCTCACCGCCCCCACGCTGCACGCCACACTGGGCGAGGCCGCCGCCGCCACTGCAGACTGGCCCCATGTCACGCCCCGGCTGGCCATGGAATTGGTACTGCTGTGCTTGTTGTTCGCGTCGCTCGTCGCATCGGTGATGGCCGTGCGCTATTACAACCATGCGGGCTTCATCGGCGGCATGCCCGTGGGCGCTCCCCAGCGCCAGCGCTGGGCCGCCGCCGGCAGCGCCTATGTGCGCAAGGCCGGCCTGCTCTACAGCTGGGGCCTGCGGCAGCTCATGCTGCTGGTGCCGGTGGTGGCCTTTTTGCTGCACCCGCTGGCGGGCGTGGCGGGGGCGCTGCTGGTGGCGGCGGCGTTGCTGCACTTCGACCGGTTTTCTGCGGGGGAGTGAGAGGCGGGTACTACGAGGGCAAGACGCGCGCTGGCCCTGGGGCGGGCTCCACCGGCCACCCATGCCATGGGCGCCACATCAAACCGACGCGGGCGCTCTTTCGCGCCGCTGCGCCCCCCAGGCTGCACCGCTCTCAGTTCTTGCCCCACCCCGGCAGCGCCGCCGCCTGCCGTATCCACGTCACCATCTGCGCCTCGTCCAGCCCACCCTCATGGAGGTTGACCCAGCGCGCATCCTCGCCCGTGCCGCCGGCCGGGGCGGGGTTCAGCGATGCGCCCTTGAAGAAGCTCACCTTGATGAACTTGGCGAACACGTGGTAGCCCAGGAACCAGCCCTGCCCCGCGATGCCGTAGAACGGCGAGTTCCAGCGCACGGCCTTGGTCACCTGGGGCACGTTGGACTCGACCAGCGCGTCGAGCCGGGCGCACAGGGTGCGCCGCCAGTCATCGGGGATTGCGGCGATATAGGCCTGCACGGGCGCATCGCCGTCGGCCTTGGCGATCTGCGGGTTGTCGCCCGACAGAAGCCCGGGTTTGGCGGCGGGCTTGGCCGGTGTGGCGGAGGGCGGCTTCTTGACGGGCGCAGTTTTTTTGGCGGGCGCTGCGGCTTTCTTGGCCACGGCAGCGGGCTTCCTGGCAGAAGCTGCCACGCTCCTGGTTGCCGCAGGTGCGGGCTTGGCCAGGGCTGCGGTCTTCTTCGTGGGGGTGGGGGCTGTCGCGGGCGCCTTGGTGGGCGCTTTTGCTTTTGGAGGTAGGGACTTCGCCGCTGCTGCTTTGCGCGCAGGCGGCTTCGTCTCTGGCTTGCTGTTGGCCATGGTGTTCACTCCCTGTGAATGGCAGGTCAGCCACCCCAATGGGTGATTGCCTGCCTATAAAAAGAGTGCGAAGGGTAACAGCCCTCGGTGAAGTTGCGCCAGCCCCCGTCTGCCTGGCGCAGCAAACGGTGATGGGTGATGGCAGGTAGCGGCAGTGGGCGCGCGGTGACGGCGCGGGTGGGCTCGCCCGGATTCAGCCCATCGGCGCAGCGGGGCCGGCATGGTCCATGTCAGGCCGGCGCCAGGGGTCCACGTGCGTCATCAGGTTGAGCACGCGGTGGCGCTGCAGTACACGCAGGCGGGCCTGTACGGCGATGTCGTGGCCCGCTTCGACGCTGATGGCGGCATCGACCTCCAGGTGGGCGTCGACCACGATCAGGTCGCCCATCTTGCGTGTCCGCAGGTCGTGCACGCCCTGCACGCCAGGCGTCTGCGCCAGTGTCTGGCGAATGGCGGCAACCTCGGTCTCGTCTGCAGATCGGTCCATCAGGTCGTGCAAGGCGTCCCAGCCAAAACTCCACCCCATACGCGACACCATGAAGCCGACGATAAGGGCTGCAATGGGGTCCAGGATAGGGTAGCCGGCCAGGTTGCCGATGATGCCCAGGCCCACCACCAGCGAAGAGGCGGCGTCCGAGCGTGCATGCCATGCATTGGCCACCAGCATGCTCGACTTGACCCGCTTGGCCACCGCCAGCATGTAGCGAAACAGCAGCTCCTTGGCCACCAGCGCACCGCCCGCCGCCCACAGTGCGACGATGTGGACCTGCGCCACGGTCTCGGGCGACTCCAGCTTGCGAAATGCGGACCACAGCATGCCAACGCCCACCGCCAGCAGCAGCCCACCCAGTACCAACGACGCTGCTGTCTCGAAGCGCTGGTGGCCGTAGGGGTGGTCTTCGTCGGCGTCTTTCCTGGCGTGGTGGCCGGCCAGCAGCACGACGAAGTCGGACACCAGATCCGACAGCGAATGGATGCCATCTGCCACCAGGCCCTGCGATTGGGACGGGATGCCGATGGACACCTGCGCCACCGTCAGGCAGATGTTGACACCCACGCTGACCCAGGTGCTGCGCGAGCCCGCTGCCGCCCGCTCGGCCGCAGTGTGCTGCGTGTCCTCGGACTCGTCAGGGAAATTGCCGCCCTGAATCATGTCACCACCGTTGGCCGAGCCCGGCGGCGGCCGGCGAGCGTACTCGCAAGAAACGGTGAGCCTGCGCACCTGACGGCATTCCGGGCGAGTAGGGGTGCGTTGGTAGCGAGGGGGATGTTCATGGGTCCTTCCTGAGGGGAACTGGCTGGCCTGCACCATGGCGATCGCGCTGCGGCAGGGGCGTTCACGGCAGCCGCGTCCCGTCCGTTCGGCCCCAGGGGAGCATGCGCCGCAAGGTGTTGTCGCGGATCAGGTAGTGATGGAAGAGCGCCGCTGCGGCATGCACCCCTATCAGCGCGTAGCCGACGGAGCCGAATGCCTCATGGATGTCCTCCGCCCAGTCGGCAAGCGACCTGTTTTCAGCCACCAGCTGCGGCAGCTGCATGCCGAAGAACGGGATGCTCTTGCCCTGGGCACTCAATGCCAGCCAGCCCAGCAAGGGCATGCCGAGCATCAACCCATACAGCGCGAAATGCGCCAGCCTGGCCAGCCGATGCTGCCAGCGGGCCGGTTCGGGCTGGATACGGGGCACGGTGCTGGTGAGGGCCACCGCCAGCCTGAGCATCACCAGCACCAGCACCGACAGGCCCAGCGTGAAGTGCCAGGTCTTCATGTCCTGGCGCAAGCCGCTGCCTTTGGGGAAGAATCCGCGCAGCTCGATGCTGGCATACACCGCCGCGATGAGCAGCAGCATCGCCCAGTGCAGCGCCATCGACAGCGCACCGTAGTGGTGTTTGGTGTTGCGCCAGTTCATGGCATACCAGGGACAGAGGTTGGATCGGTGTTCATGCGGGGGCCTTGTCGTTGAATGAAGCATCTGCCAACGCGAGGGCCTGCGTCCGTACGACGGCGCACGTCCCGTGGCCTGTGGGCCAGTACAACAGAGACCAACCCGCACGGGCTTGATCCAAGACAACATCGCCTATCGGGTCGGGGATATGCATGCGCTGGCCAGCCAGGGGCCGCGCACCCGCCCAGGCCAGCGCGCAATGGGCTGGCCTGGACAGAGATGGTGTGAACGTGTGATGCAAGCGGGCAGTGGCTACGGGAGACAGATCACTGCATGCTGCGGCCTGCGCCTTAAGGGCGTCTTATATAGACAGGTTGGCACACGGCCCTGAGGCGCTCAGGCCCGCGTGCAACGGGGGCGCCAGCACTGGCCGCGGCCGGTATCACACCACCTCGTTCAGATAGATCAGGTGCAGCGGCCGATCGAGCAGCTCATCGAAGCGCTTTGCAAACGACTGGAAGTACGGCGTGGCGATATGTTCATCCAGTGCCGCCTGGTCGGTGAACGACTCGCGCATGTAGAAGGTGCCGGGTGCATCGGCCTGCTCGAACAGGGTGTAGTCGATGCAGCCCGGTTCCGCGCGGGTCAGGGGCACCAGCGCCGTCAGGGCGGCGCGCAACTGGTCATGCTGGTCCGGCCTGGCCTGCAGAACGGCCAACATGACCAAGGGCGTGGTTGGCTTCGGTTGCGCCGCCATCATGCCCACCCTTCCAGCACCACCTTGCCGCGCGCCTTGCCCGATTCGAGCAGCGCATGCGCTTTCTTCAGGTTCTCAGCGTTGATGCTGCCAAAGCGCTCGGCCAGCGTGGTGCGCACCAGGCCGGCATCGACCAGGGCGGCCACCTCGTTGAGCAGGTGGTGCTGGCCGATCATGTCGGCGGTGCCGAACAGCGAACGGGTGAACATCAGTTCCCAGTGGATGGAGACCGACTTGCGCTTGAAGGGCATCACGTCCAGCGCCTGGGGGTCGTCGATGAGGCCGAATTTTCCTTGCGGGGCAATGGCTTCGATGATCTGCGCCAGGTGCTCGTCGGTCTGGGTCAGGCTGACGATGTAGTCCACCGTGGGGAAGCCGATGGCCTTGAGCTCCTCGGCCAGCGGCTTGCTGTGGTCGATGACGTGGTGGGCGCCCAGCTCCTTCACCCAGGCCTGGGTTTCGGGGCGCGATGCGGTGCCGATGACCGTGAGGCTGGTCAGGCGCGTGGCCAGCTGCGTCATGATGGAACCGACCCCACCCGATGCGCCGATGATCAGCAGCGTCTTGCCCTCGGGCTTCTTGCCAGGGGCGATGCCCAGACGGTCGAACAGCATTTCCCACGCGGTGATGGCCGTGAGGGGCAATGCGGCGGCCTGGGCAAAGTCGAGCGTCTTGGGCGCATGGCCCACGATGCGCTCGTCCACCAGGTGCAGCTCGGCATTCGTGCCGGGGCGGGCGATGGAGCCGGCGTACCACACGCGGTCGCCGGGCTGGAACAGCGTGACCTCGGGGCCCACGGCCTTCACGATGCCGCTGGCGTCCCAGCCCAGTACCTTGTAGTCCTGCCCTTCGACCGGGGCGCTGCGCGAGCTGCTGCCACGCACCTTGGTGTCCACTGGGTTCACGGAGACGGCCTTGACCTCCACCAGCAGGTCGTGGCCGGTGGCCACGGGTTCGGGCAGGGTGATGTCGATCAGCGCATCGGGGTGGCTGATGGGCTGGGATTGCTGGTAACCAACGGCTTTCATGGGACGGGTCCTTTCAGGGGATAGCGTAAGCAAAAAAGAAGACAGTTGAACGGGTCAGGCGATTTCCAGGTCGACGGCAGTTGCCTCGTACGCCGCGTAGTCGCTGTAGCCCGATGCATCGCCGCCGAACAGCGCCTTGGCATCGAACGCGGCCAGGGGCAGGCCACCCGCCAAGCGCCGAGGCAGGTCGGGGTTGGCGATGAAGGGCCGGCCAAACGCCACCAGGTCGGCAAAGCCATCGCTCAGCACCTGGCTGGCGCGTGCGGCGTCGTAGCCGCCGGCCACAATCACGCGGCCCTGGTAGGCTTGGCGCAGCACGGTGCGAAAGGCGTCGGGGATCTGCGGCGCATCGGCCCAGTCGGCCTCCACCAGGTGCAGGTAGGCCAGGCCCGTGGCGTCGAGCTGGCGCGCCAGGTGCAGGATGGTGGGGATGATCTCGGGGCAGTCCATGCCGCGCTGGGTGATGAAGGGCGCCAGCCGCATGCCGGTGCGCTCGGCCCCGGCCTCGCTGGCCACGGCGGTGGCCACTTCCAGCGCAAAGCGCGTGCGCCCTTCCAAGGTGGCGCCGGTGTAGGCATCGGTGCGCTGGTTCGAGGTGGTGCGCAGGAACTGGTCGATCAGGTAGCCATTGGCGCCGTGGATCTCCACGCCGTCGAAGCCGGCGCGCATGGCGTTGGCCGCCGCGCGGCGGAAGTCGCCCACCACGGCCTGGATGTCCGCAGTCGTCAGCGCACGCGGCACGGGGCTGTCGACCATGCGGCCCACGCCGTCGGCGCCCGCCACCCACACCTGGGCTTGGGGTGCAATGGCCGAGGGTGCCACGGGCAAGCCGTCGGCATGAAAGCTGGCGTGCGACATGCGGCCCACGTGCCACAGCTGCAGCACCATGCGCCCGCCCTCGGCATGCACCGCATCGGTCACGCGGCGCCAACCGTCCACCTGCGCATCGCTGTAGATGCCAGGCGTGAAGCTGTAGCCCTGACCCTGGGTCGAGATCTGCGTGGCCTCGCTCACGATCAGGCCGGCACTGGCGCGCTGGGCGTAGTACTGCGCCATCAGCGCATTGGGCACATCGCCCGGCTGGCTGCTGCGGGCGCGCGTCATGGGCGCCATCACGATGCGGCTGGGCAGCGCCAGCGGGCCCAGTTGCAGGGGGCGGAACAGGGGGGATGCAGTGGCGGTCATGGGCTTTAACTCCGGTAGCTGGTGGGGGTGAGACGGCGACAGTGCCGTTTGCATGCCGCAATGGTCTTCCTTTGCAGCCAATTGAAAAACCACCCACACATTGAAGCCACCTTCAATAAAATATTGAAAATAGAGCCAAGACCCCAAGCAACTACCCTGCCCCACACCATGAAAGCCCTGCAAGACCTCGACATCTTCGTGCGCACCGTGGACAACGGCAGCCTTTCGGCCACCGCCCGCGCGCTCGACCTCACGCCCGCCGCCACCAGCGCGGCCCTGAAGCGCCTGGAGGCCGAGCTGGGCGTGCAGCTCTTCGTGCGCTCCACGCGCAGTCTGCGGCTCACGCAACAGGGCGAATTGTTTCTGGAGCAGTGCCGCCCTGCCCTCGCAGCGCTGCAGCAGGCCGGCCAGCAACTGGCGGCCGGCGAGCAGGCGCTGCGCGGCGTGCTGCAGCTGTCGGCCCCGTCGGACCTGGGACGCAACGTGCTGCTGCCCTGGCTGCACGAGTTCCAGGAGCAGCACCCAGAGGTGGACATCCGCCTGCAGCTGTCAGACCGCGTGGCCAATGTCTACAGCGACCCGGTGGACGCGGCCTTTCGCTACGGCAAGCCGCCGGACTCGGGCCTGGTCGCCCTGCCCCTGGCGCCCGGCGTGCGCCGCGTGCTGTGCGCGTCACCCGCTTACCTCGCAAAGCATGGCGCGCCCGCCACTCCGCACGAACTCACGGGGCACGACTGCCTGTGCTTCATGCTCGGCGACGAGGTGCACGACCGCTGGCGCTTCACGCCCGGTGATGGTGGCCCCGAGGTGACCGTTCGCGTGCGCAGCGTCAATGTATCGAATGACGGCGACGCCGTGCGCCGCTGGGCCCTGCTGGGCAAGGGCATCGCCTACAAGGCCGGGCTGGACGTGGCGCAGGACCTGGCCGCAGGGCGGCTGCAGGCGCTGTGCCCCGGGTGGACCACGGAGCCCACGCCGCTGTTCCTGGTGGTGCCCAGCCGCCGGCAGCTGACGCCGCTGGTGCGACTGCTCAGGGACTTCATGGCGGGCAAGACGGCGGGGTTTGCCGCGCCGCTGCACCAGCAGCAGCCTCAGCGCTGAGGTGCATGGCCAGGCCTTGAATAAAGACCGAGGGCCTGCCCAGGCTTCAGACCTTCAGCGAGCGCTCGATATCGGTCAGCTTGTAGCGTGCCAGTGCCAGGTTTCCCTTGTTGCGGTCCAGCACGAGGTACAAGAACAGGCCCTCGGCGTTTGGGACCAGGCGGATCAGGTGGTACTGGTCGGCCAGCGTGATCAGAATGTCCTCGATGCCACGGCGTATGCCCAGTGTCTCCATGGTCTGGAGTTTGGCCTTGACCACTTGAGTGTTGCCGGCGGCCGCCAAGTCCAGGTTCATGCCACCGCCGGCCTGCGCCAAGCACATGCCGCTGCGGTGGTCCACCAATGCCACTGCCAGCGCGCCGTCGATGGTCATGGCAGCGTCCATGGACGTCTTTAGATTCGAGCTCATGTCTTCTGCACTTCTTTCTTCGTTGAAATAATCACTGACCTTCTGCACCTTGCCGAGCTGCTCCATCAGCACGAACCACAGTGTTTGCGGGTCGCTGTTGGGCAGCTGGTACTTGTGCACGCCGGCACGCTGCTGCGTGCGCAGAAACTTGGCGATCTCCATCTCCTCCATCACCGCATTGGGCAAGAGGAAGAACCACACCGCCGGTGCCGTGCGCACCGTCTCGTGCGCCAGCACGGCGGGCAGCATGGCAAAGATGCCCGGCCCCACCAGGACGGCCACGGCTTCCGGCCGGGGCGGCAGGCTGGCCAGGTCAGCTGCGCCAGCTGGCCGGTACCAGCTGATCAGCGGGGCCCCTGCCATGCCGCCCAGCGGCATCTTTTCCCAGGCGCCGGGGCCCGTGGTGCCTGACACACCCAGTTGGGCCAGAGCATGGCCGCCTATGCGGGAAGTGAGGTCCAGAACAGCGATTTCAGGTGCGTGCATCAACGGTGGTTTCCTGGAGTGGGTTTCGGGGTCTGCCCACGCGCAAAGGCGCAACAGGACACAGCCGTGCCTGCCTGCCTGCCTGGCAGGCGAGGTATCGGGGTAAGGTTGGCGGGTTGCCAGGAGTGTTGGCAAAAAGGCGCGGTCAGCCGCTGACGACGCTGCTCTCCAGCCGCGCAATGGCCTGGTGCACACGGCCCAGATTGGCCCGCTGCACGCGGGACGCCTGGGTGATGCCATCCATCGCCCCGCTGGCGGCATGGGCCGCCTGTTTCATCTGCAGCATCATGCGGCCCGACTCGTGGACGCGGTCAGAGCCGCGCTGCACGCTGTCGGACGAAGACCCGATCACGGTCTTGATCTCCTTGGCAGCTTCGGAACTGCGGTGCGCCAGGCTGCGCACCTCATTGGCCACCACGGCAAAGCCACGCCCGTGCTCGCCCGCGCGGGCCGCTTCCACGGCGGCGTTCAACGCCAGCAGATTGGTCTGGAAGGCGATGCCCTCGATCAGGCCCACCATCTCGCCGATGCGGCCAGAGTTGGCCCGTATGCCCTGCATGGCGTCTATGGCGCCCTGGACCGAATGCTCGCCCTCGCTGGCCATGGCCACCACCACGCCCGACTGCTGCTGGGCCTCGTCAGCACGCGCCGCGCTCTCCTGCACCAGCTGCTGCAACTGCTCGAAAGCGGCCTGCACCAGCCGCGTGGCCTCAAACCGGGCGGTGATATCGGTCGCGTACTTCACCACCTTGAACGGCTGCCCTTTCTGGTCGAACACCGGGTTGTAGTTCGCCTCGATCCAGACATCCTTGCCCGAACTGTCCAGCCGCCGAAACTGGCCACGGTGGTATTGCCCCTGCGCCAGGCTCTTCCAGAACAGTGCGTATTCGGGACTGCGTGCCTCTGCGGGATCGACGAACATGGAATGGTGCTGGCCCGCCAGCTCCTCTTCGCTGGCATAGCCCATGGTGGCCAGGAAATTGTGGTTGGCACGCAGCACCCTGCCATCGAGCGTGAACTCGATCACCGCCTGGGCACGGCTCACGGCCGCCAGCTGGCTTTGGGCCTCGGCCTCGCTGCGCACCTGGTCGGTGATGTCCATGGCGTATTTCACGATCTTGCGCACCCGGCCCCGGTGGTCCAGCACCGGGCTGTAATTGGCCTGCAGCCACACCGCTTCTCCGGTGTGCTTGATACGCTTGCAGCGCCCGACAAAGGCCTTGCCGGCGTTGAGATGCTCCCAGAACGCACGGTACTGGGCTTCATCGTGCTCCTGCATGTCAAGGAACATGCGGTGGTGCATGCCCACCAGTTCATCACGGCGGTACTCCATCAACCGCACGAAATGGGTGTTGGCATAGAGGATCCTGCCTGCAGCATCGAACTCGATCACGGCCTGGTTGCGGTAAAGGGCCTTCAGCTGGCGGCCTACCGTCGCAAGGTACCAACGCTTCAAAACAGACATCATCCCCACCTGCAGCCTTTCAGACATTCCAGCGCAGCGACAGGCTGAGCAAGCCACCATCAAGGGTTTACCCTAGGCGTGGTTTATTGTATGCATACGTATCAAAAGATTACGCACGGTTCAATTTGTTTAACAATCCGTAGGGGAATAGCACCGGTCCAATGCATTGGTCCCAGGCAAGCTGTACATCCACCGCCTCTTGCCAGAAGCACGGGCTCACCAGGGCGTGCCTGCCAGCGCTCCGAAGACGCTGGGCGTGTGCTCGCGGTCGCGCATCCAGCCCGGCACGTCCGCCGCCGGCATGGGTGAGGCTATGTGAAACCCCTGCACCAGGTCGCAGCCCTGCCCGGTCAGCACCTGTAGTTGCTCGGGCGTTTCCACGCCTTCTGCCACCACCTCCATGCCTAGCCCGTGTGCAAGCTGTATCACGGCCTGCACCACATGGCGGGCCTGTTCGCTGCTGGCCAGGTCGGTGACGAAGCTGCGGTCGATCTTGAGCTGCTGTGCGGGAATGTGGCGCAGGTGCGCCAGTGACGAGTAGCCGGTGCCGAAGTCGTCGATGGACAGCCGCACCCCCAGGGCCGCGATGCGTTCGAGCGTGGCGCGCTCCTGCACCGAGTGCTCCATCATGGTCGATTCGGTGATCTCGCACACCAGTTGCGAGGGGCGCAGCCGGTGCGCCCCCAGCGCCTGGCCGATGCGTTCCACCAAATCGGGCTGGCGCAACTGGTGGGGTGACAGGTTGATGGCAATGTGGCACCGCAGCCCCTGCGCCTGCCAATGCGCCAGCTGCGCGCAGGCCGTGTCGATCACCCAGTTGCCAATGGCGCCGATGAGGCCATAGCGCTCGGCCAGCGGGATGAAGATCTCGGGGCTGACCTGCCCGAACTTCTCGTGCTCCCAGCGCAGCAGGGCCTCCAGGCCATGCACCTGGCCCTGGGTGCAGTCCACCTTGGGCTGGTAGTGCAGCACCAGGTCGCCGCGCTCCAGCGACTCGCGCAGCGCCTGGCGCATCAGCACCTCTTCGGTGCCGTCGTCGGACATGGATTTTTCGTACAGCACGCAACTGCCGCCGCCGGCACGCTTAGCCTCGTACATCGCCGCATCGGCGCAGGCCAGCAAACGGTCGCCCGAGGGCTCCTGACCGGGGTGCAGCACCACCCCGATGGAGCATGACAGCGAGACCCGGTGCCGGCCCACCGGGTACGGGCGCCGCAGCACTTCGATGATGCGGCCGCCCACGCGCATGGCGTCCTCGTCGGCCGTGGGCGATTCGATCAGCGCCACGAACTCGTCCCCACCCAGCCGGGCCAGCAGGTCGGCGCCCCGCACCACGGACTGCAGGCGCCGCGCCACTTCCTTGAGCACCCCATCGCCCGCAGCGTGGCCGAAGGTGTCGTTGATGGGCTTGAAGCCGTCGAGGTCGATGAACATCACGCCCAGCGCGCAGGGCAGCCCTGCGCCCGTGGCGGCGCCCTGCGCGGCAGTGCGTTGCACGGCCTGGTCCAGCCGCTCGTGGAACATGGCGCGGTTGGGCAAGCCGGTGAGCGGATCCTCAAACGCCTGGCGCTGCAGCTGGTCGTTGGCGCACCGCAGGTCGGCATTGGCCTGGCGCAGCGAGTCGGCCAGGTCGGAGATGCGGCGCTCGGCGTGCTTGCGTGCGGTGACGTCGCGCGACAGGGCGATGAAGGTGGGCCCCTCCTGCCCGCCTTGTCCTTCTTGCCCCTCTTGCAGGCCATCGGCCGGCTTGCGCGCCACCGACAGCTCGAACCATCGCTCCCCGGTGGGCAGGTGCAGGCGGTAGGTGCGCGGGCTGGCATGCCCCAGGGTGCGCGCCTCGGCGGCGGCGGCCATGGCCAGCTCGCGCAGCTTGGGCGAGAGGGCCTCGCTGACCGTGCGGCCCACCAGTGCGCGGTGCTGCATGGCCAGTTCTTCGGTGGCGGGCGCGTTGCACTGGATGAAGCGGCCCTGGGCATCGAGCTCGAACAGCAGATCGGGCAGCGCATCGAGGATGGCCGCATTGCGCGCCTGCGCGCGCTGCAGGTCGCGCTGGATGCCAAAGTTCTTGATCAGGTGCCGCAACCGGTGGCCCAGGATGGACCAGTTCACGGGCTTGGAGATGAAGTCCGTCGCGCCGGCCGCATAGGCGTTCTCGACGGACGCCACATCGTCATTGCCCGTGACCAGCACGATGGGCACGAACGGGCCGGCCTCGCCGCGCAAGATGCTGCACAGCTCGTAGCCGTTGAGGCCTGGCATCTCCACGTCCAGCAGCACCAGCGAGCAGGCCGATTGGCGGAACGCGAGCAGCGCAGAGGCCCCGTCCTCGGCCAGCACAGGCTCGAAACCGAGCTTGCGCACGGCGGCCCGCAGCATGGCGCGCATGCCGGGGTCGTCGTCGGCAATCAGCACGCGGGTGGCGGCCACCAGCGCCGCTTCAGGCAGCTGCCCATCCAGCAAGCCCTGCGCCTCCTTGCTCATGGGTGCGCCCCCAGCACGGCCTGCAGGCCGGCCACAGTGCGGCTGTGGGCAGCGTGCATGCGCGCCAGCCCCTGGCCCACCGCCGGGGCGTCACCCGCCAGCGCATGGCGCTCCACGCTGCGCAGGCCCTCGGCCAGCTCCAGCGCGCCGGCATGGGCGGCCGAGGACTTGAGGCCGTGGGCGATGCGCGCGGCATCGGCCAGCCGGCCATCGGCCAGCGCCTGCTCCATGCCCGCCAGGCCTTGCGCGGCGGCATCGAGGAAGCCCGTCACCACCTCGCGCAACAGCCCCGTGCCGCCGTGCTCGTCCAGGTACAGCAGGGTCTCGACCGCGCGCGCGTCGATGGCCGCGTGGTCACCGAGCGGCGCCACGGGATCCCTCGGCACATCCACAGGCAGGGCACTCCGGGCCTGCAGCCAGGGCGCAAGGGCTGCGGCCAGGGTGCCTATGCCGTAGGGTTTGGCGATGAAACCGTCCATACCGCTGGCCCGGCACCGGGCAGCGTCGTCGGCGCCGGCGTTGGCCGTGAGCGCAATGATGGGCAGGCTGGCTCCGCGTCCATCCGGCAGGCCGCGTATCGCCCGGGTGGCGGCATAGCCATCCACCACGGGCATCTGGCAGTCCATGAGCACGGCGTCGAAATCGTGCTGGCGCACCTGCTCGATGGCCTGTGCGCCGTCGTGCGCCTCACGCCAGGCCAGGCCCAGCTTGCGCAGCATGCCCGCCGCAACGGCGCGGTTGACCGGGTGGTCCTCCACCAGCAACACCGTGCCTTGCAGCCGGGGCACGGCGTGCACAGCTGCCCCTGCAGCACCTTCCTCGCGGTCGATACGGGCTGGCACCGGGCCGGCCAAGGGCAGCTCCAGTTGCACCGCAAAGCGCGACCCGGCCCCCGGCTGGCTCTGCACCGCAATATCACCCCCCATGGCCCGCGCCAGGTCGCGGCAGATCGCCAGGCCCAGGCCTGTGCCGCCAAAGCGGCGCGTGGTCGAACCGTCGGCCTGGGCAAAGCGCTCGAAGATGCGCTGCTGCGCCTCGGCCGGTATGCCAATGCCCGAGTCTTGCACCACGATGTCCACCTGGGCGCGCCCGGCCACCTGCGCCGGCGCCACCCACACCTGCACACCCACGCGCCCCTGTTCGGTGAACTTGATCGCGTTGCCGATGAGGTTGGCCACGATCTGGCGCAGGCGCAGCGGGTCGCCCACCAATTGGCACTCGGGCATCTGCCACTTCACCTGCGCCTGCAGGTCCAGGCCCTTGGCCAGCGCGGGCTGCACGAACATGGCCTGCGCCGCATCGATCTCGCGCCGCAGGTCGAAGTCGACCCGCTCCAGCCGCAGTTGCCCGGCCTCGATCTTGGAGACATCCAGCACGTCGTCGATCAGCGCCAGCAGGTGCCGGCCCGAGGCCTGCACCGCACCGGCCCACCCGCGCTGCTCGCTGCTCAGGCCGCTGCCGAGCAGCAGCTCGTTCATGCCCAGCACGCCATTGAGCGGCGTGCGGATCTCGTGGCTGATGGTGGCCAGAAACTCGCTCTTGACCAGGGCCAGTTGCTCGGCGGCCAGGCGCGCACGCTCCAGCGCCCACTGGGCCGCATAGTCCTTGCGCACGATGAACTCGCGCCACCAGCCCACCCCCACCGCCAGCAAAAACAGCGTGAGCACGTGGTAGGACCAGTAGGCCGCCTCGGCCGCCGACTGGCCGGGGTGCCACCACAGCGTGGCACAGAAGATCGCGAGGATGGACAGGCCCGCCATCAGCGCCCAGCGGAACTGCAGGCCCAGCACGATGAAGCAATAGAACTCCAGAAAGGTGAAGTTCAGGATGCCGACCCACGAGGTCAGCCCCTCGCCCCCGGCCGCATCGATGCGCAGCAATATCCAGAACAGGCACAGCGACAGCGCAACGATGAAGCCGGCCAGCACCGGCTGCCAATGCCGGCGCGTCTGCGGCAAAAAGGTGTACGCCAGGCCCAGCAGCAAAATGGGCACGGCCACCTGCAGCCGCAGCGCGTTGCCCGCCACCGTGGGGTAGGCCAGCCAGTCCACCAGGAAGTCGCCCAGCACCAGCAGCACGCCCAGCACCAGCGCGCCCTGGGCATAGCGGTGGTAGAACGACAGGTAGTGCTCGCCAAACGCATGCTCGACCTGCGCCGATTCAAAGCGCAGCAGCACCCGCAGCCGCAGGGTGGGCGCGGCGTCCTCAAAGGTGCGGGGGGGCCCGCTGGCGGTGCCCATGGCGGGAATTGAATCGGTGGAGTCGGGTGGTTTGGGGATATCCTATAACGAATTGTTACTTTCGCGCAGCGGAGATTGGTGATGGCCCCGCAGGTCACTCGACGCCGCACGCTGGCGTGGGGGTAGCTACCACCACATCAGGCCATGGGCTATGCAGGCCCCGCCTGCGGCAGGGTGAAGCTGAGCGCGATCCGCTCCCGCCCCGGAACCACCGTGCTCATCGCACCAGGGATGTCGATGTAAGGGCGGCCCCTCAACAGCCGGTCCGGCTGCATGAAGCCCGCAAACACCTCGATGGTGATGCCCCCGCTGTCTTCCACCGCAACGTCCTGCGGGCGGATGCCATCGAAGTCGGGCCAGGCGTAGCCCAGCAACTGCTCGGTGGCAGCCTTGCGCGCGCCCGCCTTGCCGCGCACCACCAGCCGAGCCAGGTCGAGCGACCCATCCCACTCCAGCCACAGCGCCAATGAGCCGCCGTCGTGCTTCACCGTGGCCAGTTTCACTGCATGGCAAAAACCATCGGCTGCCAAAGCCTGCAAGGCCGGCAGATAGGTATGGCGCTCCACCCCGCAGGCATCCAGCACGTTCTGCAGCCCCATCAAAAACGCGGCATGGGCCGCCATCGCCCGCTCAGGGGCAGGCAACATGGCAATGGCATTCCAGTCGGCAGCGATCTCCACATCAGTGCAGCCATCGAACACCTCGCCGGTCCAGGCGGCCGGATGTTCAACCCCGTAGATATTGATCTTGGCGATGTCCATGCCCGAGCGCAGCCCAAGCTTGCGAAGGGCCTTGTGCAACTGGTACTCGATGGGCCCGAGCAGCCACAGCTCGGGCAAAAACCCGGGCGCCCCGCTGGTGCGCGAGTGCCGCGCCAGGTCGCGCAGGGCCCGGCCTGGCGATGCCGGGGCTGTCATGGCATCGCCCTCCTCTTCGCCATGGCGGCTCAGTCTCTCAGTTGGGCCGCTTCATGATCACCTGGCGCAGCTCTTCGTACTCGCTGCGCGTCACGGCCTGGGCGTCGTAGGCCTTCACCAGGTCATCGAGCTCGCGGCCCTTGGAGAACTTGACGCCCTCCTGCACGGTCACGCGCGAGGTGCTGCTGCTGACGCAGCCGGCCAGCGATGCCAGGCATGCGCAAACGAGGGTGATGGTGGCAATCCGATGGTTGTTGTGCTTGTTCATGGCGCTGTTCTCACTCACTTCACGCTGTCGATCAGCCGGCGGCGCTGGCTGTCGTACTCGCGGCTGCTCAGTGCGCCGTTGTTGAACGCGCTCTTGAGGTCGATCAACTGCTGGCCAATGGTGGCCTCCACCGGCGCGCGCACGACGTCGGTTGAACTGCATGCCGGCAGGGCCAGCACGGCCGCCACTGCCAGGAACATGGTTGGGAATTTCATGCACCCTCCTCCTTTGATTTGAGACGCTGAATCCTAGCCCACTTCCAGGAGGCAGAAGGCATGGAAGTGGCTTTGGCGCCCCCTTCCCTTTTCGTCTGCGCCCTTGCTTTCATCTATGCTCAGATCGCCATGCACCTCATCACACCAACGCCTCTGCAGGACCTGCTGCTCGACCCCGCAACCCACCCGCGAGGCCAGCCGCATCTGAGCGCCGCCAGCGGCCTGGTGCGGGCCGGCGCATGGCTGTACCTGGTGGCCGACGACGAACACCACCTGGGCCTGCTGCCTGCCGGCGCAGCCGTGCTGCAGCAGTTGCCACAGACACCGCTGGTGCAGTTGCACCGCATCCTGCCAGGCGACCTGCCGGCAGACCCGAAGGCCCGCAAAAAGCGCAAGCCCGATCTGGAATCGCTGGCCCTGCTGCCCGCGTCGTCCGCACACCCGAGCGGGGCGCTGCTGGCCCTCGGGTCCGGGTCCAAGCCCAATCGGCAGCGGGGCGTTGTCATCGCACTCGATGCCACCGGGCGCCCCGATGGCGCTGCGCAGGTGGTGGACCTGTCTGCGCTCTACACGCCCCTGCGCGCGGAGTTTGCGGACCTGAACATCGAAGGTGCCTTTGTCGCGAATGACTGCCTGCACCTGCTGCAGCGCGGCAACAAGGGCGATGCGCGCAATGCCTGCATCAGCTACCCACTGGCCCCATTGCTGGCCTGGCTGGCCGGCACGCGCTCGGAGCCACCGGCGGCGCTGCGCACCACCCTTTTCGACCTGGGCATGGTGGATGGCGTACCACTGGGCTTTACCGACGGCGCGGCGCTGGCCGGCGGCGAGGGCTGGCTGTTCAGCGCCGTGGCCGAGAACACCGACGACAGCTATGCCGACGGCGAATGCGTGGCATCGGCCATTGGCTGGGTGGGCGTGGATGGTGTGCTGGGGCGCATGGCTACCCTGGAGGGTGCGCCAAAGGTCGAGGGCATTGCGCTGGCGGGCGACCGGCTGCTGATGGTCACGGATGCGGACGATCCCGCGTGCGCGTCGCGCTTGCTGGCGGTGGCGCTGGATTGAACCGCGCCCCAGGTTTCCGCCTTGCGGTCGCGCCCCCGCATTCACTGCGACCGGCAGTCGTAGTGCAGCGCCACGATGTCCGACCCGGGCAGCAGCTTGTGGCCCAGCAACTGCCAGCGCTGCGCCAGGCCGGGCTCGAAGGTGGGTACGCCCCCACCCAGCAGCACGTTGGCCACCAGCAGGTGCAGCTCATCCACCAGCCCCTGCGCCAGCAGGCTGCTGTAGAGCACATGGCTGCCATAGACCAGCAGATCAGGGCCGGGCGCGGCCTTGAGCTGGGCGATGCGTGCGCTGGCCTGGGCCCGGGGCACCACTTCGGTGTCGTCAGCCCATGGAGAGCCGGGGCGCAGGGCCAGGTGGTCGCTGACCAGCACCTTGCGCGCGGCCGCCACGCGCTCGGCGATCTCGCGCTGCACCGGCTCGCTGCCGGGGCCGCGGTCAACGTGGGGCCAGTAGCCCTCGAACATCGGGAAGGTGGTGGCGCCAAACAGCAGCGTGCCGGTGCGGCGCATGCAGTCAAGGTTGTGGCTGTCGAAGGCGGCATCCATGGGCAGGCCAGCCAAGGTGCCGCCGGGGCCGGCGCAGTAGCCGTCGAGTGAGCTGAGGATGCTGACGATGAGTCGGGCCATGAAAGAAATCTCCGGGTAGTTGAACCACGCGGCCGGACCATCCGGGGCGTGTCATCTGGTTGGAGACAGGGCGAGGGGCGAACTCATCGGTGCGGCAGCAGTTTCCTCAAAAAATTTCCTCGGCCATACCAAAGCGCCTGCAGACCGCCGGGTCGATGAAGCTGTCGATAGAGGCGATCAGCCCGTCACCTCCCAGGCGCAGCAGCACCACCCCGCCCGGCCGAAACCGGTCGTCGCCGGCCTGCTGCATGTAGCAGGCAAAGCCCGGCTGGCCATTGCCGCGCAGGGGCTGCAGACGCCATGCCGTCTGGAAGACGCGCTCGGCAAAAAACAGCAGCGCATGGCGGCGGCCATTGAACCAGGCCGGCAGCGGCGGCATGGTGAAGCGTGCGTCCTCGGCCAGCAGGCTGGCCATGGCGTCGATGTCGCGGCGCTCCCACGCGCTGACGAAGCGCTGCAGCAGCAGTTGCTGCTGCACCTGCTCATCGTTGCCCGGCTGCGCACCGAGCAGCTGCACACTGTGGGCCGGCGGCATGCGCTCGTTCACCGTCTTCTGCGCGCGCTGCAGCGCGCTGTTGACCGATGCGACCGAGGTGCCGAGCATTTCAGCCGTTTCGGCGGCCGAATACTCCAGCACCTCGCGCAGCAACAGCACGGCGCGCTGCGTGCCGGGCAGGTGCTGCAGCGCAGCCACAAAGGCCAGCGCCACATGCTCGCGGCGCTGCAGCGTGGCGGCAGGGTCTTCGGCACGGGTGCCGATTCCCAATGCCTGTGGATGGCGTTCGTCGTCATCAGGCAAAGGCTCCAGCCACACCGGCCCTGCCACCGGTGCACCCAGCTCGGCCGTGGCCAGCAGCGGTGCGCCGTGGTCGGGCGAGGTGATGCGCCGGGGGCGCTGCGAGATCAGCCGCAGGCACACATGCGTGGCAATGCGGTACAGCCAGGTGCCAAGCGCGCTGCGCGACTCGAAGCCCGCCAGCCCGCGCCAGGCGGCCAGCAGTGTCTCCTGCAGCGCATCGTCGGCATCGAAGGGCGAGCCCAGCATGCGGTAGCAGTGGGCATGCAGCTGGCGCCGCCGGTGTGCCACCAACTGGTCGAACGCAGCGGTGTCGCCGGCGCGTGCGCGCGACAGCAGCGACAACAAGCTTTCGGCTTCCTCCAAGGGGTCGGGCGGTGGCGGCATGGCGCATTCTGGCGCAGCGGTCAATCGGCAGCCTTCCGAACAGGCGGCGCCGGCAGGCCGCGGACTTGGGTCCAGTACTCGTCATACACGTCCGCGTCCACAGCGGGCGCAATATGCGTCGGGTACAAGGCATCGCGCCCATCCTTGCGCGGGCCGGAGATCCAGTAGCGATCACCTGTTGCATCGTCGAAATAGTTCGACTTGAAGCCACTGCCCTTGAGGCTCTGAAACGATTTCCCAGCGTAGTAGAGCGTGGCACCGGTCTTGGAGAAACGCACACGGCCAATGCGCGCGGGACCGGTCAGGCCGCCGGCCTTGGATTCGATGTACATGATGCGGGGTTTCATAGCAGATCTATTGGTTGCCATTTGTCCGAAGCCCGCGGACTGCTGCTACCGACTTTTGTATGCGGCGGTGGAAGCCAAGTTTTCGATATCGTTCTTGTACTGGCGAAGGAGGACTAGCACTTCTTCGACCAACCCATCGAAAGCATCCACATCAAGATCGAGATATTCCCCGTGCGCAATCTTATTTCGACGATTTAAAAGTGATTCATCAATGAGGTTCGAATAGACAGCGTATGGATTGACGTCCACCCCCACCGATGTGGCGATATTAGCAAAGACACTGGAGCTAAGGTTCATTTCAGTGTTGACAGCATTCGACAGTGAAATGCTTGCCACTGTCGCACCGCTGGTACGCAAGAACTTGACAGCCTCAATAGTTACCAAGGACTTCCTTGAGTCGATCAGATTGTTTAGATGTCCTTTTACTGCGAAGACAACGAAACAATTTGCCAGCTGATCGAATGTCAAGTTTTGGTTAGCCACATACTCCAAGTAGGCCTCCGAGGCGCGCTTGATGAAACCCTCCCAGTGAGCGTACAAAAGGGGGACTCCAGCGCGAACATAAGTCGCCTGCGCAAACGAACTCGCCCTCTTGGCATTCGATCGGACGTAGGCAATCTCCTTGACCCGCCACGAGAGTGCCTCGTCAAGGGAAGCCTGCAGTTCGGAAAGCCCTCGAATCTTACTCACGGCCGGAAATGCGCTTCGGCTATAGGAAGGAGTTTTGCCAAGCGAGTAGTACCTCGCACGCCAGCGCCGGAGTTCTCCAAAAACTCAGGTGTACCCCATAGCTCACGGCATTTTGTCTCGATAAATATTTTTCGAACAGGCGGCGCAAAGGCCTCAATCGCGTCAATATTCTTAGACACCCCAAGCGATACAACTTCGTAAACACTCATCAGAAATTTACCACCGAACGAATTTCCATCCCAGCGCTTGAACGTATTGGCACCCATACTTTCGTTCAAAAATTCAAACGTCCGCTGGAAAATTTGATTTTCCGATTGTTGCTGTGCTGCATCGATCTTTGCGACCTGCATAAGGGCTTGATCGAGATATTCGTGAACATCCAACCCTTGTCGATATTGAACGAGGCGGAACGCCAAATATCGCAGCACCAGCTCTACATGTTGCTGCCGTTCCATCGCTGTCTCAGTCTGATCAATAGTAATGAGGAAAGCTGGCAGATTTGCCAGGCTTATCAACCAGTGTTGAAACGCTTGATCGAGCATGTACCCGACTGAATTTCTAACTTCCTGCTGTGATAGGTTGACACCACCCGTATTCAGACGCTGAAACACCTCAAACTTGATGTTCGGATCACTTTCCTGTCGGAGGATCTCGACTCGGAGGCGAGCACGCTTTAGCTGAATCTGAAGTGTTATGCCGATGCCGTCAGATCCGTCAGCCAGCGTCGAATCAAAGCACTTATTAGCCAGGCTCGGTAGAAATTGGGTCCCTTCTAGACGTAAAGGCTGTACCTCCACGCCGGACTCATCGCGAAGCGCTCCCATGAACTCAAGTAAAGTGGAGAGTCGCTGTAGGCCATCGATGAGCTCCCAGACTCCGTCAAGTCTTTGGTAGACGAAGATTGGTGGCAGCGGCAAGCCAAGCAGGATAGACTCAATTAGTCGTGCTTTGCGAGTGGAGTCCCACCGAAATAACCGTTGGTATTCCGGACGAATCTGCAGTTCTTGGTTACGGTATAGATTGACGATTTCTCCAACCGACATGTCGTAGCCCTCGGTGACTACCTCTTTCCGGGCGATAGCGATTTCATCTATGAGGGCCATCGTGAGTGTTCTCTTTAAAGTGGATGCCTTGAAAGCATAGCCGCTATGTGGGCTAACTATCCATCAATGAAAGACTTTCGCGTTGTGCAGCGAGCGTGAACACTCAGAAGTACTCTCAAGATCATCTTGTGGCAGGCACCAGTTGCCGCCCCGCCGCAAGACGAATCCCATCTCACGTACACCATGACCGGCATGCAAAAGTCGCAAAGGATCGGTGGTGGCCCTGAATCCTCGTACAACTTGTGACAAGCGATCAAGCGGCGCCGCGCTACCACCCAAACGCCGCCCCCAACACCCGAACAGCCTCCCTCCCACTTCCACCCCGCACCCGCGAGTGCAACACCACCGGTAGTCGCGGTAAAGCCGGCAACCCCAGCCGCGCCCCCACATCCACCGCCCCCAGCGGCAGCATGCGCGGCGCCAGTGCCGCCACGCCCAAGCCGGCGATAACGGCCGCTGACACAGCCGCCACCCCGCCCCCCACAAACGCCTCGCGCCAGGGCACACCAGCCTCGTCGAGCAACCGGCTGGCCATCACCCGCACGCCGCAAGGCTCGGCCAGCGTGACGATGGGCAGTGGCTCGCCCGCGTGGTGTTGCCATGTGGGCGCTGCGAACCAACCAAAGGGCTCTTCGGCCAGCACCTGCCCATCGCTGCGGTCGGCGTGAAAGCGCACGATGGCCACATCCAGTTCGCGCCGGTCATAGGCTTGCAGCAGATCGTCCGATGAACCGATGCGGATCTCGATCACCAGGCCCGGGTCCTGCGCGTTCATGCGGGCGATGAGGGCAGGCAAATCGGGCCCGGCCACGTGGTCGCTGATGCCGATGGCAATGCGCTCGCGGTCGCGTTGCTCGGCAAAGGTGGCCAGGGTGCGCTGGTGCATGGCGAGCAGTTCGCGTGCGGGGGCCAGAAACGCGGCACCGCGTGCCGACAGCTCCACATGGCGCGGCGTGCGCTCGATAAGGCGGCAGCCGAGGCGGTCTTCCAGGCGCTTGAGCTTCAAACTCACCGCAGCCTGGGTGGTCTGCATGGCCTCGGCCGCGCGGGTAAAGCTGCCCAGCTCGGCAATGCGGATGAAGGCTTCGATGGCGTCGAGGTCGAGGGGGCGGTGCTGATGTAGCGGTTGCTGCGCGTCCTTTGCCATATGCAACCATTATCACTGGTATAAATTGCAATAACAAATGGTGATGATTAGCATCGGGCCATCACCACTTCAGAGCTGACCTACATGCCCCTGCTCCACATCGCCATGCGCTCCGGCAAACCCGAGGCCTACCGCCAGGCCCTTTGCGACAGCCTGTACCAGGCCATGCGCGAGACCTTTAACGTGCCAGAGGATGACAAGTTCATGGTCATCACCGAGCACGATGCCGCCAACTTCAGCTACAACCCCACCTACATGGGCGTGGCGCGCAGCGATGACTTGGTATTCATCCAGATCACGGCCAACAACACCCGCACGCTGGAGCAGAAGAAGGCGCTGTACCAGCGCATCACGCAGTTGCTGGGCGAGAGCCCGGGCCTGCGGCCTGACGATGTGTTCATCAGCCTGGTCGAAGTGGCCAAGGAGAACTGGTCGTTCGGCCATGGCCTGGCGCAGTACGCCTGAACAGCCCATGGCCTGACGAGCCCGCGCTCAGGGTGATTGGGGCCCTGCAGATGCCGGCGCGGTCCGGCAAGAGTGCTGGGCCTCACCTGGTTGCTACACGGCCCCCGCCCCGCTTACAAGCGATATCGGCATCTACCGACAGGCGCACGCCGGAAGGATGCTGACACAATGGACGGTATGCATACACAGCACCTGCCCCGTGCCAACCCAGCATTTCCCATGGGCTTCATGCCCCTGGCGGGCACACGGCAGGATTGCGAAGACTGCGCGCGGGGCGAGCGCCTGGGCTTTCAGTTCGAGTATGCGTACCAGCCCATTGTGGACGTACACACCCGCACGGTGTTTGCGCACGAGGCGCTGGTGCGCGGGCCCGCAGGCGAAGGCGCGTTCAGCGTGCTGTCGCAGGTGACCGAGGCCAACCGCTACCGGTTCGATCAGGCCTGCCGGGTCAAGGCCATCAAGGGCGCGAGCGCGCTGGGCATGGTGGTGCCGGTGTCCATCAACTTCTTGCCCAACGCCATCTACAAGCCCGAGCTGTGCATACGCACAACCTTGGAGGCGGCTCGGGTGCATGGCTTCCTGGTGGAAAACATCATCTTCGAGGTGACCGAGGGCGAGCGCATCAAGGACGGCCCCTGGTTTGCCGAGATTCTGCGCGAGTACCGGCGCCTGGGGTTCAGGACAGCCATCGACGACTTTGGCGCCGGGTACGCGGGCATGAAGCTGCTGGCGGATTTTCAGCCGGACCTCATCAAGATCGACATGGACATCATCCGCAACGTGGACACCAACCGGGCACGCCAGATCATCGTACGCAACCTGGTGCGGCTGTGCGAGGAGATGGGCATCGACGTGGTAGCCGAGGGCATCGAGACCCCGGCGGAGCGGGACTTCCTGCGCGACACCGGCATACGGCTGATGCAGGGCTACCTGTTTGCGCGGCCGGCGTTCCGGGCGATGGCGCAGGTCGATGCGGCGGGGTTCGGCGCCGCGCCGGGCTGACGACTGGCGCCTGCCCACAGGCTGGCCGTGTTGACCCCCTGCCCTGCCTGCTGCGGGGTCAGGCGCGCTGGCCGTTCTTGATGCGGTAGCTCGGCTGGTACATGGTCACCAGCTCTTCCGACGCCGTGGGGTGCACGGCCATGGTGCGGTCGAAATCGTCCTTGGTGACGCCGGCCTTGAGCGAGATGCCCAAGAGCTGCACCATCTCGCCCGCGTCGTGGCCGAGGATGTGGGCGCCGAGCACCTTGCGGCTGGCGGCATCAACGACGAGCTTCATGATCATCTTTTCCGCGCGGCCGGACAGCGTGGCCTTCATCGGGCGGAACTCGGCGCGGTAGACCTCGATCTCGGCGTAGCGTTGGGCAGCATCTTCTTCCGACAGGCCCACAGTGCCGATCTCGGGCTGCGAGAACACGGCGGTGGCGATCAGGTCGTGGTCCGGTACGGTGGGCTTGCCCCGGTACTCGGTCTCGATGAAGCACATGGCTTCGTGGATCGCCACCGGGGTGAGCTGCACGCGGTTGGTCACGTCGCCCAGCGCCCAGATGCTGGGCACGTTGGTGCGCGAGTACGGGTCGACGATGATGGCGCCGCGCTCGTCCATGGCAACACCGGCCGCCTCCAGCCCCAGGCCCCGGGTGTTGGGGTCGCGGCCCAGCGCCAGCATGACGGTGTCGACGGCGATGGTCTCGCCGTTCTTCGTCGTGGCGATGAGGCCACCGCCGGCACCTTCCACCTTGGCCACGTTCTCGATGACATCGGCGAGCAGAATGCGGATGCCCTTGTCCACCATGGCCTTGTGCAGGCCCTGGCGCATGTCGTGGTCAAAGCGCGAGAGGATTTCCTTGCCGCGGTAGATCAGCGTGACCTGAACGCCCAGGCCATGGAAGATGTTGGCGAACTCAACCGCGATGTAGCCGCCGCCGGCGATCAGGATGGAGCGCGGCAGCTTGGCCAGGTCGAACGCCTCGTTGGAGGATATGCACAGCTCATGGCCCGGCAGCGCGGCATGCGGGTTGGGTGCACCGCCCGTGGCGATGACAATGCGCTCGGCAGTGACAGTCTTGCCGCTGGCCACCAGGCGCACGGTGTGGGCGTCGACCAGTTCGGCGCGGCTGTCGATGATCTCGGCGCCGTTGGTGTCCAGGCCACGGCGGTACAGGCCTTCGAGCCGGGCGATCTCCTTGTCCTTGGCGGCGATGAGCGCCTTCCAGTCGAAGGTGGGCGTGCCCACTTGCCAGCCATAGCCCGCAGCATCCTCGAAGTGCTCGTGGAACTGCGAGGCGTAGACGAACAGCTTCTTGGGCACACAGCCGCGGATGACGCAGGTGCCGCCAAACCGGTACTCCTCGGCCACGGCCACCCGCTTGCCGAGCGAGGCGGCCACACGACCGGCCCGCACGCCGCCGGAGCCGCCACCGATCACAAACAGGTCATAGTCATAGCCGCTCATCGCATTGTTTTCCTTGTCATTGTGTTTTGCAGCCCGGTGCGCGCGCATGCATTGCGCTGCAGGCAATCAGCAGGTCGCATGGGATGGTAAGGCAACGCTGAACAAGAGAGCGCTGCAGGGCCAAAATCGGCCGCACGTCGCGTACCGAGATGGCGGCTCAGGCGCCGACCGCACGACCCAGCACCATGCCCCCGGCAAAAAGCAGCCAGTCATTGGCGATGTGGGCCATGGCCGACACCGTGAGGTTCTTGGTGCGCAGGTACGCCAGTGACAGCACCAGCCGCGCCGAGCCAATCACCAGCAGGCACTGCGCCACGTTCCAGCCATAGGTGGGCAGGTGCAGGGCGCCGAAGATCAGCGCCGACACCAGCCAGGCCCCCACGATAGCCTGGCCTCGGCCCAGGCCCAGCGGGCCCGACAACCAGGCGAGCACGGCGAGGAAGGGCAGCACGGTGATGATTTCTTCGCCGATGAGCTGGGGGATGGTGCGCACAAAAAAGGCCATGCGCTCGCCCGTGTCCATGCGCCCGAGCGCACCGAACGCGGGGTTGGAAGCCTCCTCGCCGAACAGACGATTGACCAGCAGGGCCACAGACAAGGTCACCGCGATATTGAGCAGCGCCACGCCCAGGGCCAGACCCACGTCGCGCCAGCCCACGCGCCGGAACAGCACCTGCCAGTGCGGCCCGGCCACCGCCCGCAGCGCCAGCAAGGGCACCAGCGGGAACAGGATGGCCGGCACCATCGCCCCCCAGGCGCCCCAGGCGGCAGGCATGGGCAGGTACAGCGCGGCAAAGCCCAGCGCGGCGCCCAGCAGCAGCACGCACCAGCGGCCCGCACCCAGGGCGAGCGGCCGGCCGTTGTAGAAGGGAAAGTCGGCGCCGCCAGGCGTGATCTTGGGGGTCTGCGCAGGGGTCATGGGGGGTATGTGCAGGGGCGGTAGAAAGCGCATTAGAAGACATTTGGAGCGGCTAGCAAAACTCTTCTGGCGTCGTTGCCGCGTCTTGTCGTACTACCCGTACCGCCTGCGGCCCTGGTCGTCGCCGTGGGCGTAACCAGCGCAGCCTCGCCTTGGCTTGCAGCCTTGCTCGTGGCGCAGGCGGTGCGGCCATCGCGCAGGGCGCGGTGCTGACCCTGCTCAGCCGATGACGGCCCCGAGCAGCACTACAAAGCCCAGCAGCAACCAGTCATTGAGGATGTGCGCCAGGGCAGCGACCGACAGGTTCTTGGTGCGCAGGTACGCGAGCCACAGCACCGCGCGCGACACGCTGATGATGATCAGGCTCTGCGCCACGTTCCAGCCGTAAGTGGGCAGGTGCAGGGCACCGAACAGCACCGACGCCAACACCCAAGCGCCTACGATGGCCCGGCGCCGTGGCCAGCCCAGCGGGCCGGCCAGCCAGGTGAGCAGCGCCAGGAACGGCAGCACGGTGAGGATCTCTTCGCCGATGAGGTGCGGCACAGTGCTGGCCATGAAGACCAGCCTTTCTTTAGTGCCCATGCCGGCCAGCGCCTTGATCACGGGATTGGGCACGGCGCCGAAGAAGTGCGCGACGATGAGGGCGACGGCCACCGTCACGCCGATGCTGAGGAACACCAGGCCCACGGCCAGCCCCAGGTCGCGCCAGCCCATGCGCCTGAACAGCACCTGCCACTGCGGCCCCGCCACCGCCCTGAGTGCCAGCAGCGGCAACAGCGGGAACACGAGGGCCGGGACCGCAGCAGCCCACCCGACGGACACGCGCCACACCACCATGGCGGGGATGTACAGCGCACCATAGGCCGCCGCCAAGGCCAGCAGGATGAAGCACCACTGGCGCGCACCCAGCGCCACGGGCCGGCCGTTGTAGAAGGGGAAGTCGGCGCCGGGGGGCGCAGTGGTGTGGTCAGGTGTCATGCAAGCCAGGTGGGGTGGTCGGCGAGCCAGGGCGGCCTTGCAGTGGCCGCCAGTGGCGTGTGCTTTGGAGAGCATAGCGCGGACCAGCACTTCATACAGGCCTCACAGAACGGGGCAACACTGGCACACCGTTTGCCCTCTACAAGAAGCTATGCACTATCTGAAAACCGGGCTTCGCTGGTGCGCCCTGCCCTTCGTTTTCGTCGGCGCAGTGCTGCTTGGCTGCTGGATGTGGTGGGTCTTCGCCCATACCCCCATGGCGGCTTGCCCACCGCCGCTGGCAGGCCACGGCAGTGACCCTGTCAGCGTGAGATGCGGCCTGCTGCTGCCCGCCCGCCTGGTGCTGGACATTGGCGGGGCATCCATGCCCGGCCTGATGGCGGTGTTTCTCTGCGCGCTGGTAGCCCCCGCACAACGACCCGCCGCAGCATGCGCGGCGGCCATGGGGGTCTGCGCCCTGGGGCTCCTGTATTTTCTGGGGACGGTCTCCGTGCGCAGCCCGATGAGGCTGTTGGCCCGGGCCGACTTGGTGGCGTTGGCCGCATCGCCCTGGCTGACGGTCTGGCTCGTTGTCCACCTGAGCCGTAAGCCGCAGAGCCCTAATCGGCCGTGGCGTCCAGCCGGTAGCCAAAGCCGCGCACGGTCTTGATCAGCGCCAGCGCATGGCCTTCGTCGATCTTGCTGCGCAGGCGGCGCACGTACACGTCGACCACATTGGTCAGGGGGTCCTCGTTGGTGCCCCAGACGTTGGAGAGGATGCGTTCGCGGCTGTACACGCGGCCCGGCGCGCTCATCAGCAGCTCCAGAAAGGCCAGCTCGCGCGCGGTGAGCGCGATGGGCTGGCCGGCGCGGCTGGCCTGCATGCGCTCCAGGTCCAGCACCAGGTCGGCCACCTGCAGGGTGCTGGCGCGCGGGCGCTGCTCGCGGCCCCGGCGCAGCAGGGCCTCGATGCGGGCCAGCAGTTCCTCGAAGGCAAAGGGCTTGGTCAGGTAGTCGTCTGCGCCCAGGCGCAGGCCGTTGACCTTGTCTTCGGTGTTGCTCAGCGCGCTGAGCATCAGCATGGGCATGTGGCGGCCTTCCGCGCGCAGGTTCTGGCACAGCTCCAGTCCGCTCAGGCCGGGCAGCATCAGGTCCAGCAGCAACAACACGCCGGGCTCGGCGCCGCGCGCCAGGGCCAGGCCTTCGGGCCCGGTGCGGGCCAGCTCCACGCGGTAGCCCTCGGCCTTGAGGCCGCGCACCAGGAAGTCGGCCACGCGCGCATCGTCTTCCACCACCAGGATCTGGTTGTTCATGCCAGCGCCCTCGGCTGCATGCCTGCGGCTTGCACGGTGCCGGGTGGTGGGGCCGCCACCAGCGGCAGCACGATGCGCACCACCGTGCCCTGCTGCGGCACGCTGGCAATATCGACGCGGCCCTGGTGCGCCTGCACGATGGCCTGGGCGATGGACAGGCCGATGCCCGTGCCGTCGGCACGGTGGGCGCGCGCCCGGCGCCCGCGCACAAAGCGCTCGAACACGCGGGGCAAATCGTCCGCGTCGATGCCGATGCCCTCGTCGCGCACCACTACCGCAACCTCAACCGCCCCACTCACCCCACTCGCCCCGGCCATGCCCTGCAGGCCGATGCGCACGGTAGTGCCGCGCGCCGAATAGCGCACCGCGTTGTCGAGCACGATCACCAGCGCCTGGCGCAGGCGGTCGGCGTCGGCCAGCACGGTGACCAGGCCGATGGGCAGTGCACCGCTGTCGTCCAGCAGTTGCACCTGCACGCCCTGTGCAGCGCCCAGGGCGGCGCCCTGCTCTGCGGCATCGCCCAGCAGGGCGCGCAGGTCCACCGGGGCCGGGTGCATCACCATCTGGTCGGCCTCGGCCTTGGCGATGAGCAGCAGGTCGTGGATGACGCGGGTGAGCTGGTCCACCCCGCCCACGATGCGTGCCAGGGTCTGGCGGTATTCGTCGGCCGGTTTGTCGCCGCCGCGCAGCGCGATCTCGGCCTCGCCGCGGATGGAGGTAGCGGGGGTGCGCAGCTCATGGCCCAGGTCGGCAAACAGCTGGCGGCGGCGCTGGTCCAGGCGCTGCAGGGTGTCGTGCGCGGCGCTCAGCTCCTGGGTGCGGGCCTGCACGGCGTCTTCGAGCCCGCGGCGCGCGGCGTCGGCGCGGGCGCGGTGCTGCTGCAGCTCGGCCGCCATGGCGTTGAAGTGCTGGGCCACGCGGTCGAATTCGTCGTTGGAGCCGGTGGCCACGCGGTGGTCCAGCGCGCCGGCCTGCAGGGCCTGCGTGCCTTCGAGCAGCCGGTCCAGCGGGCGCTGCAAGCGCCCCTTGAGGTGCAGCGCCAGCACCACGGCCACTGCCAGCGTGATCAGGGCCATGCCGATGGCCTGCGCACGCAGCACATCAAGCCCGCGCTCGGTGGCCGCGCGCGCCACGGGCACGGCCGCGCGCTGGTGCGCAATGGCGCCGTTGATCAGCTCGCGCAGGTCGCGCCCGCGCGCCATGTCGAACACCTGGGTGAGCTCGCCCCACAGGGCCGGAAAGTCGGCGCCCTGCTCCAGCGGCACCAGTTGCGCCAGCCGCGCCTCCACCGCCTGGATGTTGTCGCGCAGCAGCTCGGTCACGCCCACGAGCTGGGGCACCTCGGCGGGCATGCTGACGCCCTCGCGGCGCACCAGCTCGGTCCACAGCGCCAGGTCGCGCCGCACCAGGTCGTCGAGGTTGGCGGCGCTGGCAACCATGCTGGCCACCAGGCGCTCGCGCTGCTCGGGCTGGGCATCGGTGTTCATCAGGCGCTGCATGGCCCACACGCGCAGGCGCTGCTTGTTGGCCGACAGGTCCAGCAGCTCTGCCTGGATGTCGCTGGCCAGCCGGCTGTGCTGGGCGTAGTCGTTGACGCGGTTGGCACCCCAGTACACAAAGGCGGCCTGGATGCAGACCAGGGCCACCAAGGCGGCCAAGGCCAGGGAGAGTCGTGCGCGGTACATGGGGGCGAAAGGCCTGGTCGGGAGGCTCGGATTATGAAGCCTGGCAGGCGAACCGGCGGTGCGCCTGCCAGGCCGGGCGCGGGGCGGGGGTACCCGGCCCCGCCACCCATCAGTTGCCGGTGAACGGCAGCGACGAGTGGTGCACTACGATGCGCAGCTTGCCCGCATCGTCCTTGACGAAGGCCCAGGTCTTGTCGACCGTGGTCACCTTGCCGGCCTTGTCGGTGAACATCACGTTGCCCATGGTGTTGGCCGAGTCACCGGCGATGAACACGGCGGCATTGGCAATCTCGCATTGGGTCCAGCCCTTGAGGGCGAAACCCGTGTCCTTGGGGTAGGCCGGGTTGCCACCCACGAAGTAGGCCAGCGCGCCCTCGCGGGTGGTGCGGAAGGTCTGGGGCGTGGTGGTCAGGGTTGGCTTGAACAGCACGGCGCCCATCTGGTAGCCGTAGGCGGCGTCGATCACCTTCTCGGCCAGCGCCTTGGCCGCCACCGGGCCGCTGGCGGTGTTGGTGGTGCTGATGTCGACCAGCGCCTTGCACCAGGCCTGCTGGGCCGCGAGCACCTCGCTTTCGGAGATGGCATGGTTGACGACCGGGCCCTTGGCGGCGGCAGGGAGGACGGCTGCGCCCACCAGGAGGCTGGCGACGGCGATGCAGATGGATGTTTTCATGGTTTTCTCTGGTTGAAATGGTTGGTTCCCCCCAGCTGCCGGATGGCTGCCTGGGAGACCTACAGTTCACCAAAGCGGTATGGACGCGGCCTGAATACCAGATGACAAGGGCGTGAGCAGAAGATGAACGCGGGATGAACGGCGCAGGCGGCATGGGGCCGCCGTCCGCCTCCCCGGTGACGACTGGCCTTACGCCTGCTGCACCCTATTGCGCCCCGCCTGCTTGGCCGCATACAGCGCGGCATCGGCGCGCCCGTAAATGCGTTCGGCATCCTCGCCATCCACCAGCGTGGCAACGCCCACGCTGATGGTCACGGGCATTTCGTCCCATGGGCCGTTTTCCACGGCCTGGCGCATGCGCTCGCCGACCTCGTGGGCGCCGGCCTCGCCGGTGCTGGGCAGGATGACGGCGAACTCTTCGCCGCCCACGCGGGCCACCACGTCCACCGTGCGGGCGCAGGCCTTCAGGTGGCCGGCAATGGCCTGCAGCACGCGGTCGCCGCCGTCGTGGCCCAGGGTGTCGTTTACGCGCTTGAAGTGGTCCACGTCGAGCATGAGCAGGCTCAGCGGCGTGCCGCGGCGCTGCACGATGGCCAGCTCCTGCTCCAGGTGGCTGTCAAAGGCGCGGCGGTTGCGCAGGCCGGTCAGGGGGTCGGTGGTGGCCAGCTCTTCGAGCTTCATGTTCAGCTCGTCCACGCGCTGGATCTGCTCCACCAGTTGCTGGTTGACGGCATCGGCGTGCTGCAGGGCCATGCGCAGGCGGATCTCGCGCAGGGCGGAGTGGGCGAACTCGGTGAGCACGTCCAGGTCCTGCTCGGTCCAGTGCCTGGGCACAAAGTCGATGGCGCAGAAGGTGCCCAGGGTGTCGCCCTCTTCCGTGAGCAGCGGCACGCCGGCATAGGCGCGCACGCCCATGGCCTTGACGCTGGGCACGTCGCGAAACACCGGCAGCAGCGTGGCGTCTTCGATTACCAGGGGCACCTTGGTCACGGCCACGTAGTGGCAGAAGGTGCGGCCCATGCGCACGCGGCTGCTGCCGGGGACCTCTGCAATGGGGCTGACCAGGCTCTTGTGGTAATCGCGCCCCTGGTCCAGCAGCGAGACGAAGACCACCGGCGCCCCCGTGAGCCGCGAGGCCAGGCGGGTGAGGCGGTCGAAGTTCTCCTCGGGCGGGCTGTCGAGCAGGCCCGTGCGCTGCACGGCGGCCAGGCGCCGGGGGTCGGCCAGCGCGGTGAGGATGCTGGCGTCGTCCGGCGGAGGGGAAAGCGCAAGGTCCATGGCGTGCTCTACAAATGAGTGAGTGGCTGGCAGTTGACCTGCATTATTGGCCCACGGGGGGCGCGGCCGCAACGGGAAGACCATCTGCATAGACGGCGGCCGGTATGCCCAGGAAGCTCGGACCACCGAGCGTGGCCCCCTCCAGCGAGCCGCCCTGGTTGAGCGCATCGTTCACCGTGTTGAGCAAGGCGCTGCGGTCGGTGACCGTCTGGAACGCAAGGCGCGGCCCGGTGTGGAACATGGCCTGGGCCGCCAGCACGGCGGCGATGAAGATGGGTTCGCGTGCGAAGGGAAAGCCCATCCATTCGCCTGCAGCATCTTGCACCGCGAATTCGGTAGGCAATTGCATCGTCTCGGCGCTTTTGATGTGAGAGACCAGCACCAACCCGAACCCTTCAGGCACCACGTCTATCAGCCGGCGGGCAAGCATGGCATCGCCGCCAGCCAGGGCCAGTACCTGGGTCTCGATCTCGTCTGGTGTCAGTTCAGGGTTGCCCAGGATGGCAATGGTCGATTGAATCAGGGTGGTGATGCGGTCGGTCATGGGGCAAGGGGAATCAGCGGCTTGGCGGCAAGCAGCACGGGGCAGCCGCTCGCAAAAGCATACCGCAAGCCTCCAGGGTCGGCGCCGGCCCGCAGGTTCTATACAGGCCGCCCAGAGCCTGCCGGGCGCACGCCACCCCACGCCAGCGCAATCCCCAGCGCCACTCCCACCAGCACCGCCGCCACGCCGAACGTGGCCTGCATGCCCGCGGCCAGCGCACCGGGCTGCGCCGTGGCGATGCCCTGGCTGCCGGCAGCCCACGCGAACACCGCACCCATGGCCGATGCACCAGTGACCAGGCCCAGGTTGCGCGAGAGGTTGAGCAGGCCCGAAGTGACGCCGCGCTGCTGCGGCTGCAGCGCCGTGGCCGCCATCACCGCCGTGTTGTTGGCGGCCTGGAACAGTGCGTAGCCAGCGGTGATGACGGCCAGCGCTGACACATAGCCGGTCACGCCCAGGCCGGTAGGCAGCAGCGCCAGCGCAGCCGAGCCCGCCGCCATGGCGATGAGCCCGGCCACGGTGGTGCGTTGGGTGCCCAGGCGGTCCACCAGGCGGCCGGCCGGCACACCAGCCAGGGCCGACACCAGCGGCCCGCACGACATGGCCAGGCCCACCTGCGCCGCACCCAGCCCCAGCGCGCCCGACAGGTAGAACGGGCCCACCACCAGCGTGGCCATGACCACGGTGGTGACCAGCGCGCCCATGGCAAAGCCGGCGCCCAGTGCAGGGCCCTTGAACAGCGCCAGGGGCACCAGCGGCGCGGCGCCACCTGCGCGGCCCGCTGCCCGGTGCTCCACCCCCACGAACAGGGCCAGGCCTGCGCCAGCGCACACCAGCAGCGCTGCATTCAACGTGCCGAAGCTGCCATGCCCCAGCGTCATGGCCAGCGCATAGGCGGCCAGTGTGGCCGCAAGCAGCACCGTGCCGGCCATGTCGAAGCGCGGGCGCTGTGTGGCGGCCCGCTCGCGGTCCGCCGGCAGGTAGCGGCGTGCCAGCCACATCGCGGCCCCGCCCAGCGGCAGGTTGATGAAGAACAGCGCCGGCCAGCCCCAGCCCGCGATCAGCACCCCGCCCAGTGTGGGCCCCAGCGCCGTGCCCACGGCCGACATGGTGCCCAGCAGGCCCATGGCGCTGCCGGTGCGCGCCTTGGGCACCGCGTCGGCCACCAGGGCCATGGCCAGCGCCATCATCACGGCGGCACCCAGGCCCTGCACGGCGCGCGCGGCGATCAGCAGCCAGAGCGACGGCGCCAGGCCGCACAGCAGCGATGCCCCGGTGAACAAGGCAATGCCCGCCAGCAGCAAGCGCCTGCGGCCCAGCAGGTCGCCCAGGCGCCCCACGCTGACCACCACCGTTGTGATAGCGAGCAGGTAGGCCAGCACCACCCACTGCACCTGCTGAAAGCTGGCGCCAAAGGCCTGTGCCAGCGTGGGCAGGCCCACATTGGCGATGCTGGTGCCCAGCGAGGACAACAGCATCGCCAGCGACAGGCTGGCCAGCACACCGCGCGGCGCGGCGGGGGACGAGGTGTTTGGGGGGGTGGTAAGGGCGGGTTGGGTCATGGTACGACGGCAGGATTCAGAGGGATGCACCGAGCGTAGGCCGTTGCGATTCCTGGCGGAAGGCGCAGCATTTGCATTCAATCAGTGCACCAGACGCCATGCCATCTGGTATGTTCGGTGCGTGTCTCGCCCTGACCTGAACCTGCTCGTCACCCTGGATGTGCTGCTGACCGAAGGCAATGTGGCGCGCGCCGCCAGGCGCCTGCACCTGAGCCCCTCGGCCATGAGCCGGGCGCTGGCGCGCCTGCGCGAGACCACGGGTGACCCGCTCTTGGTGCGCGCCGGGCGCGGCCTGGTGCCCACGCCCCGCGCGTTGGAGCTGCGCGAGCGCGTGGGCCAGTTGGTCCACGACACCGAGGCCGTGCTGCGCCCTGCCCAGGCGCCCGACCTGGCGCAGCTCACACGCACCTTCACCCTGCGCACCAGCGATGGCTTTGCCGAGACCTTCGGCCCCGCGCTGATCACCCGCGTGGCGGCCGAGGCGCCGGGCGTGCGCCTGCGCTTTGTGCAAAAGCCCGACAAGGACAGCACCCCGCTGCGCGATGGTGAGGTGGACCTGGAGACCGGCGTGCTCGGCCCCGCCATGGGCCCCGAGGTGCGGGTGCAGGCGCTGCTGCGCGACCGCTTCGTGGGCGTGGTGCGCGCGGGGCACCCGCTGAGCAAAGGCAAGGTGACGACGAAGCGCTACGTGGCCGGCCGGCACATCGCCGTGTCACGCCGCGGGCTGGAGCAAGGGCCCATCGAGCAGGTGATGGGCCCGCTGGGCCTGGCACGCGATATCGCCACCATCGTGAGCGGCTTTGCCACCGCGCTGGCGCTGGCCCGCGCCACCGATTTGATCGCTACCGTGCCCGAGCGCCACACCGCAGGCCTGCGCGCAGGCCTGCACAGCTTTGCCCTGCCCGTGCCGGTGCCCGAGATCACCGTGTCACTGCTGTGGCACCCGCGCCTGCATGCCGACCCGGCGCACCGCTGGCTGCGGGGGCTGGTGCTGGAGGTGTGCGCAGCGTAGCAAGCTGGCGCGCTGCGGCTCAGGCACGCCAGGGCGCGACCGCATCCCCGCCCGACACCAGCTGCTGGCGCGCGGCCGGGGTGAACAGGTTGTAGAGCATGCGCGGCGGCGATGCGCTCACCTCGTCGAGCGCGGCGCGGTGCTCTGGGGACAGCACCACATCCAGCGCGGCGATGTTGTCGGCCACCTGCTCCACCCTGCTCACACCCATGAGGGTAGAGGTGATGCCGGGCCGGCCGGTGACCCAGGCCAGGGCCACGCGCGCGGGGGTCTGCCCGGCTTCGGCGGCCACGCGGCGCAGCACATCGACGATGGCCCAATTGCGCTCGGTGAAGAGGGAATCGCCGAACGGGTTGGCGCCGTCCAGCCGCTTGTCGCCGGCCGGGCGCTCTTGGCCGGCTGCGGCCACTTCGCGCGGCAGGCCGCCTGCGCGGGGTGCGCCGGCCTCCACCGTGGCCCGGTCGTACTTGCCTGCCAGAAAGCCGAAGGCCAGCGGGCTCCAGGGCACGATGCCCATGCCGAATTCGCCGGCCAGGGGCACATGCTCGTCTTCGATGTCGCGGTTGGCCAGCGAGTAGAAATACTGCAGGCCGATGGGCCGAGGCAGGCCCCGCACGGCGGCCAGCGCGGCCAACTGGGCGGCGTACCAGGCTGGCGCGTTGGAGACGCCCCAGTAGCGCACCTTGCCGCTGCGCACCAGGGCGGCCATGGTCTCCAGCAGCTCCTCGGCCGGGGTGGCCGAGTCCCACACATGCACCCAGTACAGGTCCACATGGTCGGTCTGCAGGCGGCGCAGCGAGCCGTGCAGTGCGGCATGCACATGCTTGGCGCCGTTGCCCCCGGCATGCGGCCCCTGCCCTGCCGAGAAGCCCGCCTTGGTGGCGATGACGATGCGCTCGCGCAGGCCGCGCTCGGCGATGAAGCCGCCCAGCATCTCCTCGCTGGCGCCGCTGGAGTACACGTCTGCCGTGTCCACGAAGTTGCCGCCGGCCTCCACATAGGCGTTGAACACACCGCGCGAAGCGGCCTCGCCCGAGCCCCAGCGGGGCGCGCCAAAGGTCATGGTGCCCAGCGCCAGGGGGCTGACGGCCAAGCCCGAGCGGCCCAGCGTGCGGTAGTCGGTGAGGGACATGGATTGATTTCCTAGTGATTGATAGGAAAATATAGCAGCCCTTGCCAAACCGGGCAATCGATTTCATAGTGCTCGCTATGAAAACCAAGGAACCCGCTGCCCATCGCCGCAAAGGCCGCCCCCTGTCGTTCGACCGGGACGTGGCGCTGAACCAGGCCATGCTGCTGTTCTGGCAGCACGGCTACGAGGCCACCTCGCTCAACGACCTGACCACCGCGCTGGGGGTCACGCCGTCCAGCATCTACACGGTGTTTGGCGACAAGAAGGGGCTGTTTCTGGCGGCCGTGGGGCACTATGTGTCCGGCGGCCCGGTCACCTCGCAGACCATCATCGACGGCGCGGCCTCGGCGCGCGATGCCGCCTGGGGCCTGCTGCAGGCGGCGGCCATCGGCTCCAGCGGTGCGGACACGCCCGCCGGCTGCCTGCTGGCCAGCTCGGCCATCAGCTGCTCGGACGCAGCCAGCGAGGTTAAGGAAACCCTGGCCGGCCTGCGCCGCGGCATCGAGGCGATGCTGGAGCAGCGCATTGCCCAGGCCATCGCCAGCGGCGAGCTACCGACCAGCGCCGACGCCGATGCCCTGGCCGGGCATGTGATGGCGGTGATACAGGGCATATCGACCCTGGCACGCGACGGCGCGCCGCGCGAGAAGCTGCTGCGCGTAGCCACCACGGCAATGCAGGCGTGGCCGGCTCGCGCGGGGGCTGAGGCGCGGTAAATTCAGCCCGCGTTGCTCCGGGTGGGTGAGACAAAATGTCCAGCGCTATGTACCTTCAGGCTTGCTACGATCACTGCAATTAGTATCCAGTGATAGCGAGGAAAAGATGGATTGGGTCCCTGTAGTCTTCATTGTGTTCAAGGTTCTCGTGTTCGGCACGGGCATGTTTTTCGCCATCAAATGGCATTACGACCAAGACAAGAAGAAGAAAAGCGAAACCGGCGAACAGTGAGCGTCCGACCAGTGTTCTGTCCCGTCAACAGATGCTGGTCCCTTCGATGGAAGGGCCAAGCGCCATGTGATGCGATGCGATGCCCTCAGGCCTTGATCACGGTGGCGTCAATCTCTACGAGTTGTCCCACGTAGCCCAGTCCGGCAACACCCAGCAGGGTCGCTGGCGGAACCTGGCCACCAAACCAGCCTGCGACCGCTGACCATGCCGCAGAGAGACTTGCTTGGTCTCCGATCACGTACACGACCAACTGTCGAATGTCCTTGACTTGAAATTCGTGCACTGCGAGGAGCTGCTCCAGGTTGCGCAAGCACTGCAAGGCTTGTGCGCCCGGGTCCTGTGGGCCTACCAAGTGGCCATGGGAGTCGAGAGGCACCTGCCCAGCCACAAACAGACGATCGCCGAGGCGATCCGCGTAGCGGTATTGCGGCGTGGCGCAGAGCCCTGCATTGAGTTCGGCTTCATTCATCGGGTTTGGTCAAGTGGGCTGCGGCGAACAAAATTCTTCGGGCGTTGTTGGTTAGCCGCTCTCAATAGACCCGCAGCACCTCGAACTGCTGTCGGGTTGGAGCCAACTGTATCGACACCTCATCGCCCTCGCATTTACCCAGCATGGCCCGGCCCAAAGGGGCTTCGCTGCTGATGACCTGAACGGGCTGAGTGCCGCTGAGCAGCTTCATGCTGCCCCCATCCGGGCCGAGAAAGAGCTGTTGCTGCCTGTCGTCGGAATCGACCAGGCAGACCAGCGCGCCCAGCTGTATGCCTTGGCTGGCGTCGTAGGGGCGCGGGCGCCATTGGCGCCAATGGGCCAATGCCTGGCGGATGGCTTCGGCGCGCCGGGCCTGGCCGGTGGCCAGGTAGGCGGCTTCGAGTCCCAGTGTGTCGTATTTGTTTTCGGCGATGTTCTCTTCGTGGGTCGCCGTGTCATGGGCCGCCCGCACTGCCTCTTCGGCTTGCCGCAGGTCTTCGGCGAGCCGTTCCAGCACCTGCTGTTGCAGCAAGAATTTATCCATGGTGAAAGGTAGTCATCTCGAACAAGTGGGGGGTGCAGGTCTTGGTTGTGAAGGGCTCCACCAGCCCTCGACACGTCTGTTGGCTGCAGGTTGACTGTAGCCATGGGCAATGTTCCGGCGCCCATTTCGGGTCACCGAGCGGCAGGAACGGACCGTTGGCGCCCATCGTATCAGCGCCCCCCCCCAAGGGTTTCCATTAACGGACTGCATCTGAGCCAGATCAGTGCGCTGAGTCCCGGGTTCCTCGACCGCAGCTTGTCGTCGTGAATTGCAAGGCCGGGTCACACCATCAGATGGATTGAGGAAAGGCCTTGAACGTCGCTACAGGCTCCATACCCTCAGCACATCCACGCCCAAAGCAACCGCGACCCGGTGCGCATGGCGCCTTTGGCTGCCGTTAAGCCGACTTCAGGCACCATGCACAATGCGGCCACAACAGGGAGGAGCCATGGACATCAAGCGCAGGGATCTGGCCGCATGGCCGTTGGGATGGGGGTTGTTGGCATCAGGCACGGTGCTGGCGCAGGCAGTGCCTACTGACCCGCACGCATGGCTGGAGGATGTCGATTCGACGCGCGCGCTGGAGTGGGTCAACGCACGCAATAGCGAAGCGATGGCATTGGTCGAGCGTCAGTCAGATTTCGCGCGGCGCCGCAGAGACGTGCTGGCAAGCCTCTCGAATCCGGCAAATATCCAGTTTCCCGCCCGGCACGGTGACCACCTCTACAACTTCTACCGTAGTGCGCGACAGCCCCACGGGATCTTGCGGCGCACATCACTGGAAGAATTCTCGAAAGAGCGACCTTCGTGGAGGGTGCTGATCAACTTCGACGACCTGGCGCGCGAAGAATCGCGAAACCTGGTCTACACCGGCATGGCTGTGCACGCATCGACGCAGCGCGCGCTGATCTTTCTGTCCTCGGGCGGCGAGGACAAGGTCGAGATGCGAGAGTTCGACCTGGACAATCGCGCATTCGTGTCCGGCGGTTTCAACATCCCTGCGGCAAAGATGACGGCGGGCTGGTTCGGCGCAGACGAGGTGCTGGTGGCGGCCGACTTCGGGCCGGGCACCACCACCACCAGCGGCTACGCGATGACGGCGCGGCGCTGGAAACGTGGCACGCCCCTGGCCTCAGCACCCGAACTGCTGCGCGGCCAGCCTTCGGATGTGTCGGTCTCAGTCCGGTCGGGCGGGCGCGACGGCCTGCCCCCCATGGCACTGGTGCGACGAAACAGGCAGTTCCACCAGGCAGAGCGGCACCTGCTGCACCTTGACGGCACGCTCACCAGGATTGACCTGCCAGATGACGCCGATGCCTGGATTGAGCGCGATTGGCTGCTGGCGCTGCTGCGTTCGCCATGGACCACGAGCGGCCGCACTTTCAGCGAGGGTAGCCTGATCGCCATGGCGTTGCCCCAGGCCATGCAGGCGACGCGTGAGCTGCATCTGCTGTTTGCAGGCGAGCCGCGCAAGCGCCTGGCCTGGACGGATGCGGTGCGCGACGGCATCGTGATTGCATCCAGTGAGGACATGCGCCCGCGTCTCACCTTTGCGCGCTGGGACGGCAAGGCGTTTGCCTTTGGCTCGCTGCCCGCGCCCGACGCTGGTGTGGTGCATGTGCGTGCCGAACAAGCCGCAAAAGACAATCGGGTCTGGCTGACTACCCAGGCACCGGTAACCCCGCAGGCGCTGGCCTTGGTGGATGTCTCCGCACCGCAGCCGTGGCCAGAACCCCTGAAAACGCAGGCCGAGGCGTTCAAGGCCGATGGCATGGTGGTGCGCCAATTTCAGGCCCGCTCGAACGACGGGACGATGGTCCCCTATACTTTGATCGGGCCCGCACAGCCTGCCGCCGATGCGCCAGTGCTGCTGTACGGCTATGGCGGATTCGGCATTGCGCTGGAGTTGGATTACCAGCGCATGCCGGGCATCAACTGGTTGCAGTACGGCGGTGTCTATGTGATGGCGCATATCCGCGGCGGGGGCGAGTTCGGGCCGGCCTGGGCGCTGGCCGCCAAGGGCACCGGGCGGCAGCGCGCTTTCGACGATTTCATCGCGGTTGCGGCGGATCTGGCGCAGCGCGGCATAGCGCAGCCCGCGCGGCTTGGCATCTATGGTGCAAGCAATGGCGGCGCGCTCGTCACAGCGGTGATGGTGCAGCGCCCCGAACTGTTCGGCGCCGTGGTGTCGAGGGTGCCGCTGACGGACATGCTGGGCTTTTCAAGGCTGTTTGCCGGCGCATCCTGGATGGAAGAATACGGCGATCCGGACAAGCCAGCCGATCGCGAATCGCTGGCACGCTGGTCGCCTTACCAGAATGCAAAGCCCGCGAGTGCGACGGTTTCTTACCCCCCTATCCTCTTTCTGGGCAATCGCAACGATGACCGGGTGCATCCTGCACACGCACGAAAGATGGTGGCGCATCTGCGGGCACTGGGCCATGCCAAAGTGTGGCTGTATGAAGAGATCGCCGGCGGCCATTCGGGGCGGACGGACCCTAACATCCACGCGCGAAGGGAGGCATTGCTCTACAGTTTCCTGTTCCAGCAATTGACGTCCAAGGCTTAGACGTTTGTCCACACGCTGTTGACAAAAGTACGGGGCAGTTTGAATGACCGCTCTTGGCGGTCGCTGCACGCTGCGCTTTACAGCGTGTCCAGGTTAGAGCGCAGATAGCTGGCATGCCCACGCAAGGCCTCCAGCTGCGGACCCTGCATTTTCTGCAGCTGGCGGTACACCATGCCCAGGCGGAAGTTGCTGCCCAGCGTGGCTTCGTTGCGGGCAAAGAAGTCCCAGTACAGCGCGTTGTAGGGGCAGGCGCGCTCGCCCACCTTCAGCTTCTTGTCGTAGTGGCAGCCCTTGCAGTAGTCGCCCATGCGGTCGATGTAGGCGGCGCTGCTGACATAGGGCTTGGTGGCCAGCAGGCCGCCGTCGGCGAACTGGCTCATGCCCAGGGTGTTGGGCAGTTCGACCCACTCGAAGGCGTCGATGTAGACCCCCAGGTACCAGCGGTGCACGGCCGCAGGGTCCAGCCCGGCCAGCAGGGCAAAGTTGCCGATGACCATGAGGCGCTGGATGTGGTGGGCGTAGGCACCGTCGAGCGATTGCCCCACCGCATGCTGCAGGCAGCGCATGCGGGTATCACCGCTCCAGAACCACTGCGGCAGCGGCGCGGTGTGGCCCAGGGCGTTGCGCTCGTCGTAGCCGGGCATGTGGGCCCAGTAGATGCCGCGCACGTATTCGCGCCAGCCCAGGATCTGGCGGATGAAGCCCTCCACCGCCGCCAGCGGCGCAGTGCCGGCCTGCCATGCGGCCTGGGCGCGCTGCACCACCTCGCGCGGCTGCAGCATCTTGGTGTTGAGGGCAAACGACAGCAGGGAGTGGAACAGGTGCGGGCTGCGCGTGCTCATGGCGTCTTCGTACTCGCCAAAGTGCGCCAGCGTGGTGGCGATGAAGTGGTCGAGCCCGGCCAGGGCCTCGGCCCGGTTCAGCGGCCAGCGCAGCTGCCCGGCCTGCGGGTTGCCAAAGCTCTGCACCCCGGCGGCCACGATGGTGGCCCACAGGGCGCTGTGGTCGTGCACAGGCCGCGCATCGGGCGGGGTGGCCGGGGTGCCGGGCCAGGGCTTGCGGTTGTCGTGGTCGTAGTTCCACTGGCCGCCCTCGGGCTCGCCGGCTTCGTCGATCAGCACGCCGTGCTGGTGGCGCATGCGGCGGTAGAAGTGCTCCATGAGCCACTGCTTGCGGCCTGCAAACACCTCGGCCACCTCGCTGCGGGTGGTGTAGAAATGTTCGCTGCCCACGGCCTGTGTGGCAAAGGGCTGCTCTGCGCACCAGTGTCGCAACTGTTCGTCGAGCCGCCATTCGTCGGGGTGCTGGTACTCAAACCGCTGCGCGCCGTAGTGCGCCATGAGGGCGGCCAGGTTGCCGGGCACGGACTGGCGGTTGCTGGCGTCGTCGATGGCCACGTAGCGCACGCGGTGCCCGGCGCTGCGCAGGTGCCGCGCCAGGTCGCGCATGGCGGCAAAGATGGCGAGGATCTTCTGCGCGTGGTGCAGCACGTAGTCGGTCTCTTGCCGCACCTCCATCAGCACATAGACCACACCCGCGTCGCGTGTGGCAATCCAGCTGTGCTGCGGGTTGAGCTGGTCGCCCAGCACCAGGCGCAGGGTGTGGGCGGGTGCGGCCTCGCGGCCAGGGCGTGTCATGCCGTGCCCCACAGGCGGCGGTAGCTGCCGTCGGCGTCGTGCTCTTGCGTCTGCTTGGCGGGGTTGAAGCGGCGCCCGCCACGCGGGTCGGTGCCGCGCCCGGCGATGTAGAGCCAGTTGCCCTGGTTGCTGTACGGGTCGTAGTCCACCAGTTGCGATTCGAACCAGGCGGCGCCCGCGCGCCAGTCGCCCTGCAGGTCGTGGATGAGGTAGCTGGCTACCACCTGGCGCAGGCGGTTGCTGAGGTAGCCGGTGGCGGCCAGCTCGCGCAGGGCGGCGTCCACCAGCGGCTCGCCCGTATCGCCAGCGCACCAGCGCGCAAAGCCAGCTGCGTTGTGCGGCGCCAGCGGCTGGGCCGAGAGGCCGCGCGCACGGTACAGGGTGCGCCCGTGCTGCAGGTGCAGCAGCCGAAAATAGTCGCGCCACAGCAGTTCGAACCAGAGCCAATAGGTGCCCTCGTTGGCGCCGTGCGCGGCCTCGAATTGGCGCAGCGCGGCCATGGCATGCCGGGCCGAGAGCGCGCCCGTGGCCAGCCAGGGCGAGAACTTGCTGGAGTAGCCCAACCCCGTGAGCCCGTTGCGGGTGGCCTTGTAGGTGTGGGCTTGCCCGCTGGCCAGGTACTGCTGCACATGGGCCAGCGCGGCGGTTTCACCACCATCGCAGGCGGGGGTGCCGTAGGGGAAGGAGGAGCGCATGTCGCGGCCGGCGCCCTCGCCCACCTCGTCACCATGGCCGCCCTGCCCTTGCGCCGCACCCACGGCACCGGCGGCGTGCAACACCTCTTGCCACACCGCATCGGTCAGCGCTGCGGGCGGCGGCAGCAGGGCCGCAGGCGCCGGCAGCGGCTGCGGCGGCTGGATGCCGGCCTGCTCCACCGCCTGCCGAAAGGTGGTGAACACGCCAGGCAGGTCGCCCACGGGCCAGGGCAGATCGCACGGCTGCAGCAGGCTGCTGTGCCACACGGTCTGCACCTGCAGGCCGGCTGCGCGCAGGGCGGCCACCTCGGCCTGCTCATGGGGGGCTGCAATCGCTTCACACACCACGGCGGTGGCGCCCACGGCGCGGGCCAGCGCGGGCAGCACGGCGGCGGGCTGGCCCTGGCACTGCAGCAAGGGGTTACCCAGCCGGGCCATGCCGGCCGCCAGGTCGCGCAGTGCGGCGCCCTCGAAGGCACGCCGGTGCAGGCCCCTGCGGGCAAAGCCCCAGGGCGTGGTCTCGCCGGCGGGGGGCTGGCAGTGCACGGGCACCAGGTGGGTGGTGCCGCTGCCCAGGGCGGCGGCCAGCGCCCCCTGGTCGTGCAAGCGCAGGTCGCTGCGGAACCAGAAGAGCACGGTGCGGGGGGCGGTCATGGCGTGCCCCCGGCGCGCTTGCGCTCGTTGCGGCAGCGGTCAGAGCAGTATTTGACCGCGTCCCACACCTTCTCCCACTTCTTGCGCCAGGTGAAGGGCAGGCCGCAGTGCAGGCAGGTTTTCTGCGGCAGGTCGTGCTTCTTGCGCATGCGCATGGCGGCCTTGATGGAGGGGGTCTATGGTTCAGGCGGGCTGCAGCATCTGGTGCGCCAGCGCGCGGCCGCTGAGCCAGGCGCCCTCGACCTTGCCGCCGTGCAGCCAGTCGCCGCAAGCACCCAGGCCCAGGGCGCTGCTCCACCAGCAGCCCTGGTGCAGCGCGGGCTCGGTGTCGGCATAGCGCCAGCGGTGGGCCGTGGCGGCCACGGGCGGCGGCCCGCCCAGCGCGGCAAATGCGGCCAGCAGGGCGGCGGTGACCGACTCGGCGCTGTCTTCGATGTGCGCCTCGCTCCACTCGGGGCTGGCGTGCAGCAACCAGGTCTCCTGACCGGTGCGGCCGGGCTTGCTGCTGTCGCGGGCCACCCAGCGCAGCGGGCCGGCGTTGATGAAGGCGCCGTCCCAGGGCAAGGCCACAGGTGCGGCATAGCGCAGCATCACCGCCCAGCTGCCGCGCATGCGGGCACTGGCGGCCAGGGCAGCGCCATCGGGCGCCACCGATGTGAGCAGCGCTGCGGCCTGCGGCGCGGGCATGGCCAGCACCACGCGGTCGTAGTGCGCCGCATGCAGGCCCTGCTCTGCCGAGGTGATGGCCCAGCCCTCGCCGGTGTGCTGCAGCCGCTGCACCGTGGTCTGCCACTGCGTGGCCGCGTGGTCGCCAAGGCCCTGCTGCACCAGCCAGGCGGCCGGCGCGGTCATGCGCGGTGTGCCCACAAAGCGCTCCAGCGGTGTGTGCGGCGTGGTCCAGGCCGTGCCATCAAAGCTGGCCAGGCGCGCAGGCCATGGCGCAGCCACGCCGGCTGCCTGCCAGCGCGCCACCTCGGCGCGAAAAGCCGGGTCGCGTGCGGTGAAATACTGGGCGCCATGGTCGCACTGCCAGGCACCGGTGCCCTCGTCTTCGGCCCGCCGCGTGGCCATGCGGCCCGAGGGACCCCGGCTCTTGTCCAGCAGTTGAACGGCCTGGCCGGCCTGCAGCAGTGCCTGCGCGCACGACAGGCCGGCCAGGCCGGCGCCGACCACGGCGATGTGCAGGCGGGCGTGTGCGGCTGCGCTCATGGCTGTGGGTCGGTGCGCTGCTGGCTTACCCAGATCAGCGCCTGGGTGTCGACGCCCAGCGCGCTGGCGCGGGCGATGAGCTGCTCGCGCACACCCGGCGCCAGTTGCTTGCTGCGCGACAGGATCCAGCAGTAGCTGCGGTCGGGCCCCACCACCAGGGCCCAGCCGTAGTCGGCGTCGAGCGCAGCAACGTGGTAGCCGCCGTAGAACGGCCCGAAGAACGACACCTTGAGCGAGGCGGTCTGCGCATCGCCCGTGAACAGTGCCTTGCCCACGGCCTGGCGCCATTCGCCGCCCTGGCTGCCCTTGGTGGTGTCAAAGCCCCGGTTGAGCACGCGCACGCTGCCATCCGCCTGGCGCTGGTACGTGGCGCTCACGTCCGTCATGCCGCGCTCGAAGGAATGGTCGAGCCGCGCCAGCTCGTACCAGCGGCCCTCGTAGCGCGCCAGGTCAAATGGCGTGACAGGGGTGATGCCCGGCGGCGGGGCGGTGGATGAGCAGGCGGCCAGGGCCAGTGCCATGGAGGCAAGCCAGGCCAGTGCGGCGCGGCGAAGCCAGGGGGATGCGGTGGTGGACATGGGCGATGAACTCAAAAAATCCGTTGCAGCCCCCAGAAGCCCGGCGGCGTGGTTTCTGGGGTACTGCGCAGAGGGTGCGGCCAGCCTACTTGGGCAAAAGCACCCGGTCCACCGTATGCACCACGCCATTGCTGGCAAACACATCGGTGCCGGTGATGCGGCTGGTGCGAAGGCTCTGGTCGGTGATCACGAGGCTGGGGTTGACCGTGAAGCTCTGGCCCTGCACGGTGGCGATGGCGGTGTTGACGGGCACCTCGGCCTTCAGCACCCGCGCCGGCACCACGTGGTAGGTGAGCACGCGGGTCAGCAAGGCGGTGTCGGCCAGCAGCGCCTCCTTGGTCAGGCCCAGCTCGGCCAGCAGCGCCGCAAAGGCGGCATTGGTGGGCGCGAACACGGTGAACGGGCCGGGGCCTTTCAGCGTGGCCACCAGGCCGGCGGCGGCCACGGCCTCGACGAGGATGCTGAAGTCGGGCACTGCCATGGCGGTGGCCACGATGTCCTTGTCTGCCGGCAGCAGCACGCGGTCCACCAGGTGCACCACGCCGTTGCTGGCCTGGATGTCGGTGCTGGTGATGGTGGTGACGCGGTTGCGGCCATCGGTGATCTTGAGGCCGTTGGCAGACTCGATCTTGAAGAAGCCGCCGGAGACCGGGGTGATGGCCTTGCCCAGAGGTACGTCTGCGCGCACCACCCGGCTACCGAGCACGTGGTAGGTGAGCACAGCGGTGAGCAGGGGCTTGTTGGCCAGCAGCGCCTCTTTGGTCAGGCCCAGCTCGGCCAGCAGCGCGGCGAAGGCCGCGTTGGTGGGGGCAAACACGGTGAGGCTGCCCGTGCTCAGCGTGGGCGCCAGCCCGGCGGCCACCACGGCCTCGACCAGGATGCTCAGCTCCGGGGTGTTCTGCGCCAGCTCGACGATGTTGCGCTCTGGTTCGTCGTCGCTGCCCCCACAGGCCTGGAGCACGGTGGTGCTGGCCCCCAGGGCGGCGGCCAGAAGGACGGTACGGCGGTTGAATGCAGTGTTCATGGGAATCTCTCCTCGCTGTCAGACAGTGGATGAAAAGAGAGGGGGCCTGCCGGACAGGCCCCCTTGAATCTGCGCCACCCGGCAGCTTTGCACGGGCAGGCGCGCAAACCGTGGGCTGCTTACTTGGGCATCAGCACCGTGTCGATGGCATGGATCACGCCGTTGCTGGCGGCGACGTCGGTGGCGATGACCTTGGACTGGTCGACCATCACGCCCATGCTGGTGGACACGGTGATCTCCTGGCCCTGCACGGTCTTGACCTTGCCGGCCTTGACGTCCTTGGCCATGACCTTGCCGGGCACCACGTGGTAGGTGAGCACCTTGGTGAGCGCCGCCTTGTCCTTGAGCAGGCCGTCGAGGGTGGCCTTGGGGATCTTGGCAAACGCTTCATCGGTGGGCGCAAACACGGTGAACGGGCCGGGGCCCTTGAGCGTGTCCACCAGGCCGGCGGCCTGCACAGCTGCCACCAGGGTCTTGAAGTTACCGGCCTTCACGGCGGTGTCAACGATGTCTTGCGCCATTGCGCTAAAGGTGGCGCCTGCGGTAAGGGCCAGGGCAACCAGGGTCTTCTTCATGATTTCATTCCTCAATATGGGGATGCACTCACACGCCAAGATGGGCGCGGGCCGATTGTATGACCGTTTGGTTTTAATTTCTACCAATTAGTTTTATTAAAACCAATTGGTTTCATCCGGTCACATGACGCGCTTTCAATGCGCGCCAAAGATCAGCGATTGGTGCGTGGCCGCGCCCGCCAGCGTGCCGTCGCCCACCACCAGCGGCAGCGAGCCGCCCTGGCGCGCCGCGTCGCCGCAGGCATACACGCCGGGCACGGTGGTGGCCTTCATGGCGTCGGTCTTGATGGTGCGGCCCAGGGGCCCGTCTTCGAACTCGCAGCCCAGGGCATGGGCAATGGGGCTGGCCACCTCCACGCGGGTCAGGGTGAACAGGCCGTCTTGCGCAATCACGCGGCCGTCACGCATCACGATGTCCATGGCGCCTTCGATGCGGTCGATGAGGCCCCGCTCCAGCACCACGCCGCGCGCCTGCAGCTGCGCCAGCTGGTCCGCATCGGGCTCGAAGGCACCGTTCAGGAAGAAGGTGGCCTGGCCCCAGTCGGGCAGCATCAGCGCGACGTGCATGGAAAACGGCGACACGCCCAAGGCGCCGATGCGGCCCTGGTTCAGCTCGTAGCCATGGCAGTACGGGCAGTGGAAGACATGGCGCCCCCAGCGCTCGGCCAGCCCGGGCACCTCGGGCAGGTGGTCGATGACGCCGGTGGCCAGCACCAGGCGGCGGGCATCGATGGCATCAGGCAAGCCATTCACCTCGACGCGAAAGCCCTGCCCTGCCCGCTCGGCAGCCGTGACCTTGCCCTCGCGCCATTCGACCGTCGGGTAGGCCATGAGCTGCGCGCGCCCCTGGGCTGCGATGTCGGCTGCAGGCGTGCCATCTTGCGTGAGAAAGCCGTGCGAGTGCTCGGCAAAGCGGTTGCGGCGCTGGCCGGCGTCCACCACCAACACACGCCGGCGCGCCCGCGCCAGTTGGGTTGCTGCAGCCAGGCCGGCATAGCTGCCGCCGATCACGATGGCGTCGTAGTGCATGTGGGGTTCCTTTTGATTCACGATACTTTTGAAGTTTCATGATAACGCGCCACCCAATTTCATGCAACTTACAATGATTCAAGAATCACACCCCAGCGGCTCACAACACTCAGCGAAGCGGTTCTAGCTAGGCGCTGTGTCGCAGGCAGTACGAGCAGTACGACAAGACGCAGCAACGACGCCAGAAGAGTGTTTTGAGGCGCTCCATCCAAGGACCAAAACCTCATGCGCAGTGATAGCCGCTTGTCCCGAATGCTCCACGTGCTGTTGCACATGGCGCGGCACGATGCGCCCTTCACCTCCGAGCAGATCGCCACCATGCTGCAGACCAACCCCGTGGTGGTGCGCCGCACGATGGCGGGCCTGCGCGATGCGGGCTATGTGCGGTCAGAAAAGGGCCATGGCGGCGGCTGGACGATTGCCTGCGACCTGGCGAAGGTGACGCTGCTCGACATCCACAACGCCGTGGGCGGGCCGCACCTGTTTGCCATCGGCAACGGCAGCGACAACCCCGAATGCGCGGTGGAGCGCGTGGTCAACGCCGCCCTGGACGACGCCCTGCGCCAGGCCGAGGCGCTGCTGATCGCGCGGCTGGGCTCGATTGCGCTGGCCGACCTGGCAAAACAGTTCGATGCGGAGTGCGTGGCCAAGGGGTGGGCGGTTCATGGGCCCGCAGGGCATTGACCCGCGTCCATTGGAACCGGAGATACGACTCCGCCAGGGCAAGCCCGTACATTTGGAGGTTTGCGTGCAATACGCCAAGCGGCGCTTGAACGGCCGCTCATGGCTGGGGCAGGCTCTCCCCAGCAGCGAGGCAATCCTCAGAAAGAATAGCGCTCTGTCAACCAGCTTTTCTTGCTGTTCTTGTAGGCACTGAAGAGAAACAGCGCTGCAATCACGCCGCCGACCAACAGCGTGCCCTTGGGGCCCAATGTGCTGGCGATGGAGTACAGCAGCTTTTCCTTGCCGGCATGCTTGCCTGAGGCCTCGACCGATGCATTGCCCATCGACGACACGACGAAGTAGAACAACCCGGTGAGCACCAGCGTGGCAATGGCAAGGAAGATGGATTTTCCCGACCGTTGCAAGAGCCCTGGCCGCAGCTGTTCGGCCTTGCCGCTCTGGCCCATCAGCGCCTGAACGCTGGCCACGATGCGCTTTTGGGCGGCCTCCGACAGGGCATGCACGCCGATGTCGTCGCCCAGGCCCTTCGCGGTAATCACCGTGGTGAACCGTGCATCCTTGGCCGCATGCACCGAAGCCACCTTGTCCTTCTCGATCAACCTGCCGTGCTCGCCCAATTGGGCTTTTTCCTTCTTGCCGAGCGTTGCCAGAGCACGTGGCTCAAGATCTTTTTGCGTGCTGAAAAACACCGCGCGATCCGACACACCCACCACCCCACCGTTGACTTCAATCATTTTTTCCTCCCTGTTGATATTGTTGAGGCTTGAACCATTCAGCAAGGGTTCAAACCGGTTGAGCACTGCAACTGCAGGCGAAAGTCTAGCGCCTGCGGACATGCTGGCACTGGACAAAGTGTCCAGTGCCAGGACCTTGCAGGCGCTTAGGATGCGCATGCACTTAAAAAGTCTCTGCAAGGAATTGAGAATGGGTATCGCGTTTCGCCAGACTGACATCAACATCAAGATTGCCAAGAAACATGCGAAGGAGATTTCCAAGCTCCTGCTGGACAAGGGCTGGATTGCTGAGGACATGCCATTCGATGCCGCGCTGGCGGCGATAGGCTGGCAGGGCAAGGGCCAGAGAAACGTGCTGGAAATCGACGAGATCGATGTCGACAAGATCACCGAGCGGGTATCCCAACGCTTGGAGGCGCTGGCGCCCTTTGTGCGCGATGGGAGCTTTGTCCGCTTCGAGTCCGAGGAGAGCAGCAAGGACTACGCGCTCTGTGTTTTCGAGGGGGGCAAGGCCCATGGATATGGGTGGCTGGGCGCGCCAGCAAAATCATCGACTGCCGCCGCCATCGGAGCCGCGCCGAGCGGTGCCTGGAACGAGTACATCCATGACGAATCCCCCTCGCAGGAGAAGCTGACAGACCACCGCTACTGGGCAGTGGCGGCTTGGAACATGGCGCAGAACATCGGGTTCATTGCCCAGAGCTCCAAGCGCTTCGGTGCCAAGGACGCAGACCAAGCCTACTGGATCATGCGGGCGTGCGAAGAGGCGCGGACGGCGCTGCAAGGGGAGCGCTACCTGATCGTCCAGGACATCCAGATGTACGGAAAAGAGGTGGGCAAAATCCCCCAGACCCTTGCGGACCATGCGCAGGAAGTCAAGCTGCGCTGGCTCAAAGGGCCCCGCAAGAAGCTGGCCGAGCTGCCTTTCGCCATTGAGGCGGATGAGCTCGCAGCCCTGCTCCCCTACCGCGAGACGTTTGCGCCGGGTCGGGATATCCTGGTCAATGGGCAGGAGGGTGTATTCCAGCCCGAAGTGCTGTCCTTCTTCCAGCACCTGCGCAAAGCATCGTGGTACCGGCAAGTCGGCAGCCTGCAAAAGGACGGCAGTGCCTACCGCGAGGTGATCACGGATTTCAAAGGATTGATGTCCGACGTGACGGAATCCGCCGATTTGAAGGAGAGCCTGCTCTTTCTGCACCGGATGACCTCCGTCAAGGATGGGAGCGATACCATCACCCCTGGTGTAGACAGAGAAGACATTGCGGACCGCGCCCCGGGGATCCACAAGGCGATGGCAAGAATCAGCCAACTGGCCGCAGCGTAGGCCAACCCGCTGTCACCCCCGTGGGGCCGTGCTCTGGGTGGCGATGGGGTTGCTCGCGGGCACATGGGCACCTTGCCGAGAGCGCAACGCGGCGGCCGACGCAACAGGCGTCCTGCAGTGGCATCGCTCCAGTCACTGGTAAAAAAACGTGTCTTTCCAGGCGCCCCATGTCGATTGGGCGTACTGTCGTTCGTCGTGTGATGACGGGGTGCCCACGGGCGGGCACGCCGGATGGTCGTCAACCCAACAGGAGTCAAGACATGTCTTACATCGACGGTTTCGTGATCGCAGTACCCACCGCCAACAAGCAAAAATTCATCGAGCACGCGCGCAAGCTCGACCCGATCTTCATCGAGCTGGGCGCCATCCGGGTGATCGAGGGCTGGGGCGATGACGTCCCCGACGGCAAAGTCACCGATTTCCGCCGCGCGGTCCAGGCCACGGCCGAGGAAACCGTGGCCTTTTCGTGGGTCGAATGGCCGGACAAGGCCACACGCGAGGCAGGCATGAAGAAGATGATGGAAGACCCGCGCATGGACCCGTCCGCCCCCGGCAACCCGCCCATGCCCTTCGACGGCAAACGCATGATCTTCGGCGGCTTCGAACAGGTGGTCGAAGTGAAGGCTTGAGCAGTCGCCAACGTCGCGCAGCGCGCACGCTCCCCGGTGCAACTCGCGGGCTGGCAGTGGCAGGGTCCGGTCGCAGCTCGAACACTGCCAGCCTGCCACGCTGCGCATGTGCTCGAGGGCTTCAGGTGTCGCTGATAAAGTTGCAAGTGCGTATTTCGGTCGCTGCTGGACAGTGGGGACGAACTGAGCTGGACAGCTGGAACGGCGGGAGCTGGACACTCAGTTCGGCGCTCGTGGTCATTTCCAAATCGGGCCTGTGCAGCTTTGTCCAGTCGCCTTCTTGGGTGATACAGGGCGCTGGAGCCACCAGCTAGACTTCCGCTATCGGCCGAGGCTGTGTGAAAACGTCGATGGCTGACTTTTGCGGGGGTACTTCAACCATTGCTCGCATCGAGATCGAGCGTTGTAGGCCGTTCTGAGCGGTCGATTTCTGAGAAGACCAGCAGCACCAGGGCATATGGCGCGTTTTTACACAGCCTCGGCCAAGAGTGGACGTTGGAGTCCGGCACTTAGACAAAATGCACCCTTCTTCGATGATCAATCAGCTGCTCGAGGCTGTCTGGATATGTCCGCCAAGGAAGACACATCCTGCTTGGGTAGACCAAACAACAGCGGCTATTGCAACTGACCTTGTCAGATTGACTATCGCCGAATCCCCGACGGTCCAAGTTTCACCATGCGAGGTTTCAATACCAGGTGCCTACCCAGCCCTGGGCATCAAACTGCAGGAAGTGTCGAGTTCGACAAGGATGCCAGCGGGCTGGCCGGAAAACTGGAGGGCGTCCGAGCAAATCGACGCGGTTCGGAAGTATTTACCCGCAGTGATTGCAGAAGTTCGCGTTTGGGACGCCTTGGGCGAAGGCCCTGATTCAGCTATCCAACTTGTCTTCGTAACTGGCCTGGCACTCACTGTAAGGCATCAGTATCCCCCGATGACCTTGGGCGTGGACATAAGTCGTCGAGGCCATCTGTAGGATGCGGCTAAGGTTCACACGGGAAAGCTGTGCCGCTGCTGCGGCGGCATACGGCCGAGGCTGTGTGAAAACGTCGATGGCTGACTTTTGCGGGGGTATTTAAACCATTGCTCGCATCGAGATCGTGCCTTGTAGGCCGTTCTGAGCGGTCGATTTCTGAGAAGACCAGCAGCACCAGGGCGTATGGCGCGTTTTTACACAGCCTCTGCCATAAGCGAACATGTAACGACTGCCTCTTTTCACAGGATTTTTAATGAGGTTAGAGCTTGAAGAGCATGGCAGAAAGCTCAGCAATTTCAACGGTTTACAGCCGAAACGCAAGCCGGCGCTGGGCGCAAGCGCGGCGATAGATAGCGGCGTGAGCCCCATAAGAATTTAGCCATGCAAGCGCGCCGCCTTCGTAATCTATCAAGCATTCGCCAAACCGAGTTGCGGAGTCAGTACCCCTGGCTCAAAACAGTAGTCTGGAACGAAGAGAACCGCTTTGGCATCCCGAGAGGGGTGGCGATCACCGTCTTCGATCATTGGCTTACGCGCGACGAAGCCAATAGACTTTTGGAGAATGTCCCACGAGAGGAGCAGCAAATTCGGAACGCATGTCACGCTGCGTTCTGTGCTTTGCTTGTTGCCGAAACACCTGTCCTGTCCTTTACTTTTCGCAGGCGCGCGCATGACCGCACCACATTTCGCGAGTTCATCTCCCCAGAGGCGCTATCAAATTACTGCACGCCGAATGGTGGCCAAACTCTTAGGCACCGTCATTTTCAAGTCGTCCTACCCGAGCTGGACTGCGCATTTTTGGAAAGCTGGGATGACACGCATCACTTCTATTTCAACAATCCCGCGTGCATTGAACCCGTTCGTGAATGGGCCGAGAGATGTGGCCTGTATCTACTTGAGCATCGCTAACCAGTCGCTCGAGCCGACTCAGGTCGGCAGGCCGTCGCTCGCGGCTCAGCTTCACCATTGAACGACTGCTTTGCGGAATCTTGAACTTCCGCTG
>NZ_LMIH01000028.1:18885-37867 GCF_001428645.1 Acidovorax sp. Root217 | reverse complement strand
GTCGATTTTTGATTCGGCTGGCAAGTCAAGGGCGTAAAGCGCGTTTCCACACAGCCTCGGCCCAAAGCGGACTTTCGACCAGATTCAACCCAATGCAATTGGACATGGTCAAGTCAAACTCATCGTGCGGAGGCGACGGTCCGCTCCATGCTGGCAATCAAGACCGCATCGACCTCGTCCGGATCCTGCGCCTGCCGTTGCCGGAGGCGTTCAAGCACCGTGCCTGTTGCGGCATGGTCTCGCCACGCTTCGATGGTCCAGTCGCCACGCAGATGGACTACCCAGTTTGTCTCGTTCATCATGGCGTCGAGCAACTCGCCTTCGGTATCCGGGTTGGCTCCGTGGCTCAACAGCAGCTCCACAAGTGGCAGGCAGATCGAACGCATCTCCGTGCCTCGACCGCACAGGAGCAACGCGACGGCACCGAGAAGAGGGCCGCGCCAATGCAGGCTCTTGTAGCTACCCGCCGCGCCTCTGCCTTTGCTCGACAGCTTTTCCACGCACAGGCGCACCGTCATGTTTGCGTCCAGGCCTCGGGCAAGCAGCCCGCCAATGAAGTTGGCGACCAGGTTGGCATCGCGCTGCGGGACAAAACGGCGCTCGTCGCTTAGCGTGGCATCGGTTATCCAGGCCAGATTATCGGTATCGAAAAGGCCCTTTAGCACCTCGTCCTGAAACGCATCTGGCTCCATCCAGAATGCAGCGCTCGCACCGCTTGCGAGAAGTTCGTTGGCCAGGGTCAGCGGTCTGCATCCCATCGTGGGGTGACGAAACAAGTTGCGCAGCAAGGAGATGGGGCGGTGATCCCACAGCGGTGTGTCCAGGTCCACCCCCGCGGCGACCAGCTCGGCAATGGTGTCGGCGTCGCGTTCCTGAAAGTACATTCGCTCGAGGCGGCGTTGATCACTCATGGTCGGCGGCGGTACGGAGCGCGCCCCCAATGCCTCCAACACGGCCAGTACGCCTGGCCGGTTGTCGAATAGAAATCTGCTGTTGAAGAGCAGACTCCCCTCCAGTTGGCCCTTGTGGGCCCAGCGGATCTGCGCGTTGACGTCAACGCCCTCGCGCGACGCCAGCAAGGCCAATAGCTCAGGATACTCGCAGAGCACAAGCAGCACATTTGCGGAACGCCACAGCGCCGAGGGATCGGCCTGCGGCGCCTCGACGAGCGTGCGCAGCAGTGCGGGTGCCGCCTTGCCGCCGTGGCGCTGAATCGCCCCAGCGATCTCGTCGACCCAAGCAAGGCAAGCGATCACGTCAGCTCCGGCGTTCAACAAGGCCGACACCGCCTTGCCAAGGCTGGCCTTGGCCGCATGTACCAGTAGCGGCGCGCCATCGACGAGCGCGTCCTTAGGTGCGCCCCCCTTGATGGCCTTGGCGAAGGCTGCTTCCTTGCCCTCGAGCAGCAACTCCAGCAGCTGCTCCTCCTCGGTCAGCGTCGGCGCCGGGAAGGCCTTGGCCGCAACCTTCTTGCCGCCCTGGTAGTGCAGCGTTCGCGTTTCGCCGACCTGCCCGTACCAGATGCGTACCCGGATGTGCGTCGCGCCAGCGTCGTGCAATGCCTGGATGTGCGCTTTCTCCAGTTCGTCGCCGGATGAGCTGTCGACCACGAAGCGCAGTGTCTCGCCGCGCAGCGACGCACTGGTCAAGAAGGGCTTCTCCCAGTCGTCGAAGCAAACCTGCAGTGGCGCGGGCCACTGGTCAGCAAACTTGCCGACGGCGATCTGAAGGTGATCGTGCAGCGTGGAAAGCTTGAGAGCGTCTGCACCTACGCAAGTAAAAGTCAGGATGTTGGAAGACATGAGGGTGGTGTAGAAAAGCGAAAAGGCGTCTGAGGCGCCATTGTGTCCAGGCGCGGTACCCGCTGGCTTGACAAATTGTCCACTGACCCATATTCGGTCTTTCCGACCTTCAATCGACGCTGCAAATTCGGTTTTTGGCTTGGCTATCGCAAAACGCAATGGCCGCTCTTGGCCGATGGCAGCCATCGTATCAGCGGCAGTCTCGGGCCCATTGCCGTCCTCGCCCAGCGAGTCTGAACGAAGGCTGTTCACCGGATACGGCCAGTCGCCCCATGTCTGACTACAGCCCGCGTCGGCCATGACCCGACCCACTTCTCTTTTCTTGCCAGAGCGCCGCGTCGCCGCCCGGTGAGCAGCCTGGCGACGGTCAATGCATCGGCTGCCCGAGCCGCTTGCTGGCCCTGGAGATTGCGTAGTTCACCAGGCAGTAGAGCGCCGCGACAACGAGGTACACGGGCACCAGTGAGTTGTAGTTGGCGATGAGCACCTTGGCGTTCTGCATCAGCTCGCCATAGGTGACGACATAGCCGAACGTGGTGTCCTTGACCACGATGACCAGCTGCGCGACCAGCGCCGGCACGATGTAGCGAAGGGCCTGGGGGAAGACGATGTGCAAAAAGACCTGGGCTTCGGTCAGCCCCAGGCTTCGCGCGGCATCGGTCTGGCCGCGGGGAACGGCGAGCACGCCTGCGCGATAGACCTCGGCCACCACCGCAGCGGTGCTCAGGCCGACGGGCAGGGTCAGCATCCAGTAGGTGGAGAGTTTGATGCCCACCGATGGCAGCGCCAGGAAGCACACGTAGATGAGCAGCAGCGTCGGCGTGCCGCGCAGGAACTCGATCACCGCGATGCTCGGCCAGCGTACGAGCCGGGGCTTGGCCAGCCGCCCCAGCAGCAGCACCAGCCCCAACGCCAGCGCGATGGCGGCCGCCATCGCCGCCGATGCCAGCGTGCCGAGCAGGCCTTTGCCCAGGAAGGCCCAGGTCGTCGGCCGGGCGAAGAATTCCCACAGGCGCGGCTCGAGCTGCCCTGCCGAGTGGAAGCGGAACACGACGGCTGCCGCCATCAGCACCAGCACGGCGGCTGCGACCGCGCTCACCACGCGCGTCAGCTTGCGGGCCTGCGGGCTGGGCGCGGCGAAAAGGATGTCTTCCAGGGCGCGGCTCATCGCAAAATCCGCACTTTCTTTTCCAGCGTGGCACCGGCCCAGGCGATGAGCAAGCCGCTGGCCACGTACATCGCGGCGGCCACGGCGAATGCGGCCATGCCGGCGGCGGAGTCGGTGGCGATCTTGGACACGAGCGCGGTGAGCTCGCGCCCCGGCAGCGGCACCTGCGACGCCAACGAGGTCGACAGCATCAGCGCAATGAGCAGCGAGGTCATGGGCTGCACCACGGCGCGCAGCGCCTGCGGCAACACCACCGCAGTGATGACGCGCATCGGGCGCATGCCCAGGCTGAGTGCGGCCTCGGCCTGGCCACCGGCAACGGTGTTGATGCCCGTGCGGATGTAGTCCGCCGTGAATGCAGAACAGACCAGGGTCAGGGTGAGAACCACGCTCGCCTCATAGTCGATGAGGACGTTGAGATCGGGCAGTGCGAACACGATGAAGATCAGCAGCGCCACGCTGGGAATGTTGCGAAAGATCTCGACGTAGACCGTCATGGCCAGGCGCAGCGGCCCAACGGGCAGCAGCCTGAGCACCGCCACCACCATGCCCAGCGCGAAGCCGGCCACAAAGGACAGCGCGGTGAGCTTCCACGTGAGCAAAAGGGCCTGCCAGAAAGCAGGCCCGTAGTCAGCCAGGAGCCGAGAAACCCCGTCCATTGTTTACGGGAGGGCGGGCGGCTTGGGCACGTCGGTGCTGCCGGTGCGCTGGCCGATGGACACGGTCCACAGCTTGGCCCAGGTGCCGTCGGCTTCGATCTTCTTCAAGAAGGCATTGATGAAGGCTACGCCATCCGAGCCCTTGGGCAGGCCGATGCCGTAGGGATCTTGCGCACCGAAGGGTGCGCCCGCCAGCTTCGCGTCGCCGGTGCCCAGGCTCAGGGCGTTGAGCAGCAGCGTGTGGTCGGTCACATAGGCATCCACGCGCCCCTGGCGCAGTGCGTCCAGGGCCTCCTGGTGCGTCTGGAACTCTTGCACCGTGGCCTTGGGCGCGACCTGCGCCAGGATGGCAGGCCCGGTGGAGCCGGCCTGCGTGGCGGTCTTCTTGCCGGCCAGGTCGTTGTACGACTGGATCGCCTTGTTGTTCGACTTGACCAGCACCCCGGCCTGCGAGGTGTAGTAGGGCCCTGCGAACGCAATTTTCTCGGCGCGTGCGGGGGTGATGGAATACGTGGCGAACACCATGTCCACCTGGTCGTTGATGAGCACCTGCTCGCGGGTGGACGAGTTCACCTGGGTGAACTGGTACTTGGCCCCATCGCCCAGGATGTAGCGCGTGACGAGCTGGGCCAGGCCCGCGTCGAAACCGCGAATCTTGCCGTCCTTCTCGTTCAGCAGCGAGAAGAGATTGGAGGTCTGGGTACCGCCCAGGCGCAGCGTGCCGGCCTGCTTCACCTTGGTGGCCCAGGTGCTCGATGCGATGGTCGCCGCATCGGCGACGGGGCCCTGCGCTACCAGCGCGTCAAACGCCGCCGCGTTGATGGGTGTGCCCTGCGCAAGAACAGACCCGCCGGTGACGAGCGCCAGTGCGGCAACGGAGAACTTCAGAGTGGATGTGATCGACATGCGGCCTTCTTCTTGGAGGTGTGTGACGTTGTGCAATGTATAGCAATTGTGCAATGCGCCGGTTGTCGTTCACGGCTTCGCTTCAAGCCACAGCTTATGGCTGCGGCTGTGTGAAAACGCGCGTTACGCCCTTGACTTGCCGGCCTGCCAAAAAGTCGACCGCTCAGATCGGCCTACAACGCACGATCTCGATGCGAGCAATGGTGGAAGTACCGCCGCAAAAGTCTGCTATCGACATTTTCACATGGCCCCGGTCGATAGCTGCCATCGCAGCAGCGGCAGCAATGGATCTGAAGGGAGCCGCCCTACCTTCGGTGCTTGCCCACGTCTCTTCAAACGACACCGCCTCACCGACGGCTTCGAGAACGATGCCGGCTACCCGCCACGCGGCGCATGCACTGCCATCAGCTCCACGATCCAGTCGATGAACACCCGCAGCTGCTTGCTCACATAGCGGTTGGGCGGGTAGGCCACATACAGGGGCATGGCATCGATGCGCCAGTCCGTGAACAGCGGCACCAGCGCACCGCTGGCGACATGCTGCCGGGCCATGTAATGGGGCAGCCACAGCGCGCCCAGGCCGGACAGGCCTGCGGTGAGGTAGGTGTTGCCGTCGTCGATGGCCAGCACGTAGCGCCCGCCGACCTTGGCCGTCTCGCGGCCCTTGCGCATGGCGTAGGGCAGGTCCCCGTCCCACCGGTAGCGCACGATGCGGTGGCGCGGGTCGCGCAGTTCATCGGGGTGCACAGGCGTGCCCGCCTGCGCCAGGTAGGCCGGCGCGGCATACACGCCGAGCTGCAGGTCCCCCACGTGGCGCGCGACCAGCCCTTGGTCCTTGATCTCGCCGCCGCGCACGACGCAATCGACGTTCTCGCCGATCAGGTCGACCTTGCGGTCGCTGGCGCCCATGTCGAGCTGGATGTCGGGGAAGCGGGCATGGAAGGCAGGCAGCGCCGGCGCCAGGAGGATGTTGGCCAGGGGGCTGGGTACGTCCACGCGCAGCAAGCCGCGCGGCGCCGTGGGGGCGCCGGGGAGGTTGCCTTCGATGTCTTCGAGCTCTGCCAGCAGGCGCAGCACCCGCTCGTAGTAGACGGCGCCGTCGGTGGTGACGTTGACCCGGCGGGTCGTGCGGTGCAGCAGCTTGAGCTGCAGGCGCGCCTCCAGTTGCTGCACCAGCTGGGTCACCGTGGTGCGGCTCCAGCCCAGGTTGTCGGCGGCCTTGGTGAAGCTGCCCGACTCGACCACCCGCACAAAAGCCCGCATGCCGTCAAACCTGTCCACAGGATTCTCCCAAAGATTATCCTTATTTTACAAACAGTGATGCAGGAGATAGTGGCTTTATCCAAACAATCGCCAGGGCTACAGTGACTGCACCCACCCACCCATGGAGCCCCCAATGAGCCAAAGCAAAGCCATTTTCCCCGCCGGTCGCCAGGATCTGTATGCCAACCACCGGTACTCGGCAGCCATCCAGTCCGGCGATCTGCTGTTCGTCTCTGGCCAGGTCGGCAGCCGCAGCGACGGCTCGCCCGAGCCCGACTTCGAAGCCCAGGTGCGCCTGGCCTTCGCCAACCTGCAGGCGACGCTGAAGGCAGGCGGCTGCAGCCTCGGCGACATCGTGGATGTGACCACCTTCCATACCGATCCGCAAAACCAGTTCGAGACGGTGCTGGCCGTGAAGAACGATGTCTTCCCCAGCGCGCCCTACCCCAACTGGACGGCGCTCGGGGTCACCTGGCTGGCAGGGTTCGACTTTGAGATCAAGGTCATCGCCCGGATCCCGGGCTGACGGGGCTGTGCGGGCTGCGGCTGGCAGAAATCGCCGTGCCAAAGCCGCACAGGGCCTTGAGCAAAACCGCAGCCCGGCGTGCGCCGTGACAGCCTAGATCCTCACGAGGTTGTGCATCGACAGTGCGCCAAAAGGCAGCGAGGCGAGCCGCCCACCGACGTCGAGCGCGCCCAGGTCGATCGGGAAGAAGCCGGTGGCTTCGATGATGCCGCGCACCTCGGCCTTTGCTGCGGCATCGTCGCCCGAGTAGAACAACACACGCTTGCCCCCTGCCACCGCAGGCTGCTGCAGCACGTTCACGTCCAGGTGGTTGAACGCCTTGACGACCCGGGCCCCTGCTGCAAACTGCTGGATGATCTGGCTGGAGTGCTTTCCTCCCAGGTCCACGGCCTTGATGCCGTAGGCGGCAAGGGGATTGCCAGGGTCTTTGGCGTCTGGCGATGCCGGGTCGATGAATTCCACCGGGTTGGTGCCATCGATCACGATACGGCCGTTCCAGGCCGGCAAGCCGCCCAGCACTTTCTGCGCGTCGGTCCAGCGCACTGCAACCATCACGATGTCTGCGCTTGCAGCCTCTTGCACGGTGCCTGCCTTGATGGAGGGCCCGATCTCTGCGACCAGCGCTGCCAGCGATTCAGGCCCGCGGCTGTTGGCGATGGTGGCCGAGATGCCGTTTTTGGCGAGAGCGCGGGCGAAGTTGGAGCCCAGGGCGCCGGAGCCGATGATGCCGATAGTCATTTGATTTCCTTTGAAGGTATGAAGGGGGATGAAAAACCGGAGCTGCCCGCCCCTCGCAATCTGGGCAGCTCCCTCCATGAAAACCAGGCAGACCTGGCTTTTAATGAATGTGTGTCACTGTCACTATGACATTTTTGAACAAAAAATAGGACGTCCGAAGTCACCAGACGAGAGGGATGGAGAACTTGCCGAGCCGGGCCACTTCGCCAGCGACATCTGCAACGGTGGTCTTGGCCAGCTCTTGCTCCAGGGCGCCGCGCGCCCGGCCCAGGGTGGGTTGCAGCGCCTGCAGAATATTGCCGCCCACCGCGCAGTTCTCGCACGGCGGCGTGCGATGGAGCGAAAAAAGTTCGGGGTCTTCGACGGCCTCGTACACATCCAGCAGCCGGATGTCTGCAGCAGCCTTGGCCAACATCGCCCCGCCGCCAGCGCCCAGTTGCGAACGGGTGAATCCGGCTTCGCCCAGCCGCGACAGCAGGCCCCGTATCACCACCGCGCTGGTGTTCACCGAGTACGCGAGATCTTCGGATCGCATGGGCGTGCCATCGCTGACGGCCAAGGCGGTCAGGACGTGCACTGCTACGGCGAAGCGGGTACTGGTGGGCATGGAGAAAATTGGATTCGTTTGTGCTTGTGTGTAAATGACTTTATTACACATATTCCTGATTGTCAATGGGCGAAAGGAAACAGCGGCACCGGGTGCGATGGCATTTCGGCAACCGCTGCGCCTGCGGCAGCCGCTTCGTGCGCTGCCGACGTGCAAAGCAGTGCCCGGGTTGGCGTCATTGCGGTGCAGGCCCGCACTCCCGCCCGCGGCCTGGTGCCATGTGCCACATTGCCTGTCACATGACAGTCACTGTGGGCCAGCGGTACTTACCCCTGTGGCGCCCCGTGGCGCAGGCCAATAGCATCCCTCTTCGTTGCAACCTGCAACGATCACAGCGTCCTCGGCATCAAACTTGCTGGTAGCGACGACCAGGAAATGCATACCCGCATTTTCTGGTTTGTGATTATTTGTCATCAAACACAATTTGATTGAGGGAACCTTGCCAATGAAAACGATGAATCGCTGCGCCATTGCAGCGCTGGCCCTGGTGGGCACGTCTGCTGCGTTTGCCCAGAGCAGCGTGACCCTGTACGGCCGGATCAACACCACGTTCGAGCGCCAGAAGGATGGCGACGTGTCCAAGACCGGTCTGTTCAACAACTCCTCCCGCTTCGGCTTCAAGGGGCAGGAAGACCTGGGCGGCGGCTTGAAGGCGGGCTTCCAGCTGGAAAGCGGCTTTGACTCCAGCACCGGTGTCATCGACTCCCGCGGTGTCTTCGCCCGCCAGAGCGAGGTGAACCTCTCCGGCGGCTTCGGCATGCTGCGCATGGGCAACTTCACCTCGGAGTCGTACTACGCCACCGCCGACTACATCAGCAACCACAACCACGACACCGGTTCGTCGGCAGATGCGCTGTATGCCTACCCGGCCCGCGACGTGAACAAGATCGCCTACCGCACCCCCAGCTTCGGTGGTGCCACGTTCGAGGCCGGCTGGGCCATGCACGAGAGGGTGAGCGGCACCGGCGGCAAGAACAGCGTCGACCTGGCTGCCAACTACGCCATCGGCGCACTGGGTCTGGGTGCCGGCTACTCCAAGCTCGATGACCAAAGCCAGTTTGCCGTGCGCGCTTCGTACTCGACCGGCCCGTTCGTGCTGGGCGCCTACGTGCAACGCGACAAGAACGCATTCATCGCCAACGGCGGCAACCGCACCAACGTGCGCCTGTCGGCCGCCTACATCGTGGACGTGTCCGAGTTCCACCTGAACGTGGGCCGCGCAGGCGACTACTCCCGCGTGGACAACACGGCTGCCACCCAGTACACGCTGGGCTACAACTACCACCTGAGCAAGCGCACCAAGATCTACACCTACTACACCCGCATCAACAACAACCAGGCCGCCAACTACGGCGTGTCGGCCGCCGGCAACGATTTCAGCTCGTTTGCCATGGGGGTGCGCCACAACTTCTGATGGCGTCATGCCCGCTGCTGCCCTGACTGGTGGGAGGGCAGAGACACAGCAACTTGGCCCGCACTTCTTTGGGGAGTGCGGGCTTTTTTACGCCAGGGCGATGGCGATTAGCCTTGCGCTCAGCGGCAGGCAGGGGCATGCTGTGGCGCTACGGCACAACGTCACCCCGAGGAACACGCCATGACCACCCAGACCACACGCACGCTGCTGGCCCTGTCTGCCCTGCTGATCCAGGCGGGCGCCACTGCCTATGCGGCAGACATGCCGCCGACACCGCCGCCGCCGGCACCCACCCGCCCCGCCAGCCAGCCGCCTGCGCATACGCAAGCCCCGGCAGCAGACAAGCTGGCCCAGGCGCGCTACTTCACCCGCTCGCTGCAGTGGTCTGCGGCGTTCGAGGAGCTCAAGCGCATCAACGACACGGGCAGCGCCGACTGGCACAACCTGATGGGCTACACGCTGCGCCACAGCAAGAAGCCCGACCTGGTTGCAGCCGGCAAGCACTACGATGAAGCGCTGCGCATCGACCCGCGCCATCGCAACACGCTCGAATACTCCGGTGAGCTGTACCTGATGAAGGGCCAGCTCGGCAAGGCGCAGGCGCGCCTGGCCACCCTCGGGAGCGAGTGCGGCGCCAGTGGCTGCCAGCAATACGCACTGCTGCAGTCCGCGATCGAGAGCTATAAGGCGGCGGGCAACAAGTACGTGCCGTCGACCTGGTAAGAGCGGCTAACAAAACTCTTCTGGCGTCGTTGCCGCGTCTTGTCGTACTACGCGTACTGCCTGCAAGACATCTGATGTGTAGCGCCTAGCCAGAACCGCTTCGCTGAGTTTTGTTATCCGCTCCAAGTAGCCTGCATCGTCAGCACCGCCCCTCGGGCGTCTTCTCCAGCTCACCGAGCTTGTCCACCACCAGCGCGATGAAGGCCGACACGGCCAGTGGCAGGTGCCTGCGGCTGGGGTACAGCACGGTAAGGCCCTGGCCCTTGCGCTGGTACTGGGGCAGCACGGGCACCAGCAGGCCGGCCTGCAGGTCGAGCCGGGACATGCCGGTGGGCAGCAGCGCAATGCCCAGGCCGGCCACGGCGGCGCGGCGCAGGGCCTGGGCGGTGTTGGCACCAAAGCGGCCGCTGGCCTGTTGCACCTCGTGCACGGCGCCATCGGGCCCCACCAGGCGCCAGGAGCCGCTGCTGCCTGCGTGGCTGGCCATGATGGCGTCGTGCGCGGCCAGGTCGGCCAGCGTGGCGGGCATGCCGCGCGCGGCCAGGTAGACGGGGCTGGCCACCAGGCAGTCGCCCCGGGCCGCAAAGAGCTGGCGGCCCACGTAACCCGAGTCGCCCACCTCGCCCCCGCGAAAGGCCACGTCGATGCGCTCGGCAATCAGGTCCGAGCGCCCATCGCTGAGCACGAAGTCGAGCCGCACGCGCGGGTGCGCGGCCAGGAAGGCGGCGATCCACTCCATGGGAAAGAAGTCGAAGAAATCCGCCGGCACCGCCACGCGCACCGAGCCGGTGGGCTCGTCGCTGCCCAGGCGCAGCTCCTGCCCGGCCTCTTGCAGGCCATCGACGGCACCCGCGCAGCGCTCATGGAAGGCCTCGCCCGCGCTGGTGAGCGTGAGCTTGCGGGTAGAGCGCTGCAGCAGGCGCGTGCCCAGCTGCGCCTCAAGCTGCTGCACGCGCCGGCTCACGGTGTTGGGCGGCACGCCAAGGCGGCGTGCGGCCTCGGCAAAGCTGCCGCTGCGCACCACCTGCACGAACAGGGCGACGTCGTTGAGGTCGAGCGCAGGTGTGGTCACGGATACCTTTCATGAATGGATGAGTGCAATCCCATTGTGCCATCTAGTCAACCAATGGGGTACGCCCTAATCTTCAAGGCATCGGGGTGCACGGCCCCTCCACCACTCCCAGGAAGGACTCCCACCTATGACAATTTCGCAATTGCCCCATATCGGCATCGTGATCGGCTCCACCCGCGAGGGCCGCTTTGCCGATAAGCCGGCGCAGTGGTTCCACGGCATCGCCAGCCAGCGCACCGATGTCTCGGCCGAACTCATCGACCTGCGCGACTACCCCATGCCGTTCTTCGACGAAGCACTGTCGCCTGCCTGGGCGCCGGTGAAGAACGAGGCCGCGCAGCGCTGGGCGCAGAAGCTGGCCACGCTGGACGGGCTGGTGGTGATCACCGCCGAGTACAACCACGGCCCCACGGCCGTGCTCAAGAACGCGTTTGACTACGCGTACAAGGAGTTCGCGCGCAAGCCCATCGGCTTTGTGGGCTATGGCGGCGTGGGTGCGGCGCGTGCCGTGGAGCAGTTGCGCCTGGTGGCTACCGAGCTGCAGATGGCACCCGTGCGCAATGCTGTACACATGGGCATGGTCGAATTCCTCGGGGTCTGGCAGCAGGGCAAACGCTTCGAGGATTACCCGCACCTGGCGCAGTCGGCCAAGGGCCTGCTGGACGACATGGCCTGGTGGGCCAAGGCGCTCAAGACCGCAAGGGAGGCTGTATGAACACCGCATTGGCCGAAGCACCGGTTGCCTCTGTGGCAAGCCGTGCCATCGCCTACCGCACGCGAGGCAGCTCGCACGGGCCCATCACGCGGCTGGTGAGCCCTGGCGACGTGGGGGAGTGGATCAAACCCTTCGTCTTTCTGGACCTGTTCGCATCGGACTCGCCTGCGGCCTTTCGCGGCTTTGGCATGCACCCGCATTCAGGCATTGCCACGCTGACCTATCTGATGGCGGGCGATATGTCCTATGAGGACACTGCCGGCAAGAGCGGCACATTGCACGCAGGCAGCGTGGAGTGGATGCGCGCGGGCAACGGCGTGTGGCATACCGGTGCGCCGATAGGCGATGCCCCATCGCTGGGTTTTCAGCTCTGGGTGGCCTTGCCCGCTGCGCTGGAGAACGCGCCCGCGCTGAGCCAGTACCTGGCGGCGAACGAGGTTCCCCAGGCAGGCCCGGCCCGCGTGCTGCTGGGCAGCTACGGTGCGGTACACAGCCCCATCGACGCCCCCTCACCCATGACCTACCTGGCCGTGCAGCTGCGCGACGGCGAGCACTGGCGCTATGTGCCGCCCGCTGGCCACACCGTGGCCTGGGTGGCGGTGGCAGCGGGTGCGCTGGATGCGGGCGGGCCGGTGGACGCAGGTGAGCTCGCGGTGTTCGAGGAATCGAACGGCGCCATCGACTTCACGGCCAGGGGCGACACGCACTTCGTGTTGGGCTCGGCCGCCAAGCACCCGCACGAACTGGTGATGGGCCGCTACTCGGTACACACCAGCCGGGCCGCGCTGGCACAGGGCGAGGCAGAGATCCGGCGCATCGGCACGCAGCTGCGGCAGGAAAAGCGCCTCGGTTAGAGCGGGGCAGGTGTGCGCCGGCGCAGCGCCACCCAGCGGCACACACCCGTGGCCACCAGGCCAGTGACCGCGAGCATGGCCGCCATGTGCACTGCCACCGCCGCTAACGCCCACCACAGTGGACCCGCTGCACCGGCGCCCTGCCCCACCGCACCGCTGCCCAGGCACAGCGGTGCCAGCGCCGGCACCAACATGAGCCCCGCGCCGTGCAGCGTGGATGCCAGAAACGCACCCAGCGCCAGCCCCACATGCCCGGCCGATGTGCGGGCTTTGCGCGGCGCGCGGCGCCACAGGTACACCGCCACAGCAGCCGCCAGCAGGCAGCCTGCGGCGGCCTGCAGCACGCTGCGCGGCAGCGCCCAGCCCCACACCACCGCAGCCACCACCAGTGCCACCGATGCAGCATGGCCGATGGCAATGGGCAGCAGGGCGCGCAGCGGCTGCGCCTTTACCCGATTGCCGCCAGAGCGCAGGCCCCAGGCGGCTGCGCAGGCCCAGCCGGTGGCGGGGTTGAGCCCATGCAGGGCGCCCGTGCCGGCCATGGCAAGCCAGGGCCACAGCGCTTCCATGGCGATGCCCCGGTCAGGCCTGTGCGTGGCAGCAGCCGCCGGCCGTGGCCGCTGCGATGGTCGCCGTTGCCACCAGCGGCGATGGCGCGGGCTGGAAGGGCACGGCGCCTTCGTAGCGGTCGTGGTGGCGCACCCAGTCCATCGTGTACTCGGGGTTGCGCTCGTTGCGGCCTGCGGGGGTGAGGTCGATCAGGGGGTAGGCGCCCATCATCACCTCGACCCCGCGGCCGTAGGTGGAGTAGGTGTGGAAAACCTCAGTGCCCTCGCCCGGCTCCTGGTGGAACACGCTGATGCCGGGCGCCTCTTCGGCCGGAAAGCGCTGCACCGTGTAGTTGTAGGGCACCTCGCCACGGGCCACCTGCTCGGTGCTGAAGCTCACGCCGTAGTCGTGGTTGAAGTCGCTGCCGAGCGATGACACCCAGTGAAAGCGCCAGCCCATGCGCTCGCGAAAGCGCTCGATCTGTGCGAGTGGCGCGCGCGAGACCACCACCAGGGTGATGTCACGGTGGGCCAGGTGGATGTTCATGCCGTCGATGTGGTCGGCCATGTACGAGCAGCTCGGGCAGCCCTGCTCCCAGCCGGGGCCGAACATGAAGTGCTGCACCAGCAACTGGCGCCGCCCGTCGAACAGATCGGCCAGCGTGCGCGGGCCGGTGGTGGTGTCGAACAGGTAGGGCTTGTCCACCCGCACCCAGGGCAGCGCGCGGCGCTCAGCGGCGATCTGGTCCTGCTGGCGCGAGAGTTCTTTTTCGCGCAGCAGCAGGGCCTGGCGCGCGGCCAGCCAATCGCTGCGCGGAACGACGGGGTGGTGGAGTGAGGGGTTGTGGGTGGCGGTGGTCATGCGATGCTCCTTTGGGGGTTGTCAAACAGGGCACGCCCATGCAGCGGCTTCAACCGCCGCCTGGGGAGGCGGTTGTTGCACAGGGCGTTGGGTGGGTGGGAGATGGCGGGTGCTGACCACCCGCCGGGCATCAGGCCCGCGCGGTCTTGGGCCGGCGAACCGCGCGAACCTTGCCGCTCTCGCCGCCACCGGCATAGAACAGACCGGCGCCGTCGGATTCGAGCCCGCTCACGCCCATGCCGGCCGGCATTTCCAGGCGCTCGATCACGGCGCCGCTGGCGGGGTCGATGCGGCGGATGTCGCTGGCATCACCCTCCCAGGTGCCGTGCCACAGCTCGCCATCGACCCAGGTCACGCCGGTCACGAAGGCGTTGGATTCGATGGTGCGGCGGATGGCTCCCGTGGCGGGGTCGATCTGGTGGATCTTGCGGTCGCGGTACTGGCCCACCCACAGGCTGCCCTCGGCCCAGGTCAGGCCCGAGTCGGCGCCCTTGCCCGGCGCGGGGATGGAGGCCACCACAGCGCCCGTGGCCGGGTCGATCTTGTCGATGCGCGACTCTGCAATCTGGTACAGGTGCTTGCCGTCGAACGCGGTGCCGGCATCGCAGGGCAGGCCCAGGGTGCGCGTGGTCTCGCCGCTGGCGGGGTCGAAGGCGACCAGGCTGGCGCCTGTGGCGGCCCATACGCGCTGGCCGTCGTGCGTGACGCCGGCCACGGTGCGGGCGCCGGCAAAGGGGCCGTATTCACTAACGATCTCGGCGGGACGGGCGGGGACACCGGTCGGTGCAATGCGGCTGGCGCTGTCGGGGCTGCAGTCGGTGATGGGCATGGTGTGGTCCTTTTCGGTTCGGCCCCGGCTCAGGAGGTCGATGGGTGAACTCTATTCAATCGGCAGCGCAGCGGGGAGTAACAAGATTGGCGTGAATCCTGCCAGGGGCGGTGCCAGCCAGCGCTGAGCACGCGCCTGGCCGATGGAGCGCACGCGGCTTTGCTCCTGCAGCTCGGCCAGGGCGCGCTGCACCGTGCGCTGGCTGTCGCCCAGCGCAAGCGCCAGGGCCGAGGTGGACCACGCCGCACCATCCGCCAGCAGGGCCAGCAGCGAGGCCTGCTCGCCCGCGATGGGCGGCGCCAGCACCACCACCGCGCGCCCGCCATCACGCCCATCCAGGGGCCGCAGCGCAAAGCCGCGCGCCGTGGCCTCGATGCGGGCCCAGGGCTTGACCAGTGCGCGCAGGCGGCCCAGCTCCACGCGCAGCCGGGCGCGGTGGGTGTCGTCGGGGTGCCGGGTGCGAAAGGCGCTGGCGATCAGCGCGTCGCGCTCGGCATCGCCGGGCCAGGCCTGGGCCAGATCGTAGGCGAGAGCGAACAGGATGGGCCGGCGCGCAAGGGACAGCCAGGTGGGGGCGGCACCGCTGCCCTCCTGCGCCCCCACCCATCCCGATCCCAGCCGGTGCCGGCAGGCATCGACCACCAGCACATCCGAGGCCAGCAGCGCCGCGACGTCGTCCAGGCGCAGCAACTGCTCGCGCGCCACGCCGCCGCCATCGCCCTCGCTTGGCAGCAGGCGCCGCGCGGCGGGGCGCTGCAGCGCGGCCAGGGCCTCGTCGACCTCGGCCAGCAGCGCAGGCACGCGGGCGCGCGCTGCCGCTTCGCGCGCCTGGGCCAGCGCATCGCGCGCCGCGGCCACGCGCAGCGAGCGCAGGGCCAGTTCGGCCAGCGTGAGCCCCGCCACCGCCGCCAGCGCGGGCGGCATGCCTGGCTCCTGCAGGTCGATGGTGGCCAGCAGGGCCGCGGCTTCGCCCAGCCGGCCCATCAGCAGCCATTGGCGCGCAGCGATGAGCCTTGCCTGCAGTGCGTTGGCCCGGTCGCCGCGCACCGCCAGCGCCGCCGCAGCGGCCACCAGGGCATGCGGCGGGCCGTTCAGGTCGCGCTGGGCCAGGGCCACCTCGGCCTCGGCCACCACGCAGCGGGCGCGGGCCAGTTCCTCGTGCGCGCCAAACCCCTTGGCCGCGCGGCGCAGCAGCTCGCGCGCCCGGGGGTGCTCGCCCAGCTGCGCCATGGCAATGCCGCGCAGCGCCAGCGCCGGCGGGTCATCGCGCAGGGCCACCCGCTGCAGCGCGCCCAGCGCATCGCCAGCGGCAAGTGCACGGGCGGCAGCGGTGATGAGCGAATCCATGGGGTGGCAGGCTACACGACTGCGGCACTTGCAATTTGTTTCTTGGGAAACTATATTTCAGCCACAGATAGTTTCCGCAGAAACAAAACATGAAGAAAATCCCATCGCCCCACCCCAGACCGCTCGAAGCCCACCTGGGCTACTGGCTGCGCTTTGTCTCCAACCAGGTGTCGGCCGGGTTCCAGCAGGCGGTGGAGGCATCGGGCGTGTCCGTCACCGACTGGGTGGCGCTGCGCACGCTGTTCGATGCGGACGATGGCGACAACCCCGCCACGCACGCCACGCTGACCCAGTCCCTGGGCATGACCAAGGGCGCCGTCTCCAAGGTCGTGGCCCGGCTGGAGGACAAGGGCCTGGTGGCCCGCGCGGATGCACTGCGGGACGCACGCAGCCACACCCTGTCGCTCACACCGGCCGGCCGCGCCCTGGTGCCCGTGCTGGCCGCCAAGGCCGATGCCAACGACGAACAGTTCTTCGGCCACCTGCCCGCGGCCGAGCGCCAGCGGCTGGCGCGGCTGCTGCAGGAGATGGTGCGCCTGCACCAGTGGCAAGAAGTGCCGCGCAGCTGATTCCGAGAACCCATCACAGCGAGATGCCCATGAACGAAACGACCATCGCCACCATCGAACGCAGCGCCCAATCATCCAAGGACGGCACGGCCCATTTCGGCGCCATCGTGCAGGCCCTCAGCGAGGCCGGCGTGGAGGCGTATTTTGCCGACTACCGCAGCAACGCGACCACCTACTACCTGCCCGGTGGCGAAACGCATGCCGTGGCCCTGCAATCGCCTGCCACGCCCATCGCACAGGGCTTCGACGCGGCGGGCGTGCAGGCCGCCATCCGGGGCGCGCAGCGCGGCGAGGTCATGTATCCTGAGTTCCTTGAGCTCTCACGCGCAGCGGGGTGCGTGGGCTATATGGTGTGGCTGGCGGGGCGGCATGTGAGCTACTTCGGCCGCAAGGGGGAGGTGCATGTGGAGCGGTTTCCTGGGGCGGATTGACCCACTACACAACGGGCCTGGAGAAAATGTTCACCAGGCTGCCATCGGGATCACGCAACAAGGCAGAGCGGTTGCCCCAGGGCATCACCGTGGGCGGCATGACTACCTCGGCGCTGGCGTCGCCACGCATGCGCGCCAATGCGCCGTCCACGTCGGTCACCTCGAATTCCAGGATGGCCGAGTGGTTCGACGCGGCCGTTGCGGCGCCCTGGTTGAACAGCTGCACGAGGCGCTCCTCGGAGATCGCCAGCGTGGCGCCTTCGAGCCGCACTTCCGCAAAGCCATCGGCCAGGCGGGTGGCAGCGGTGCCCGACAGCAGGGTGTAGAACGCGACGAGCGCTTCGAATTGCGTGGTGACGAGGCGGACGGATGCAAACTTCATGCGAAGCTCCTTGGGTAAGAAAAGAAAGGAGCGAGGTTAGAAGGAGGTGCTGCCAGGTTCTGGCAGCATGCTGTGCCCGTTTGCCCGAGCCTGCTGGCGCAGGCCTTCAGCAGCGCCTGGTGAAGCGCGAGGTCGAGCCCACAGGCTCACCCCTCGGAGCGCAGGTACTTCGCCAGAAACCCCAGCACCTGGCGCTCATATGCCCCAGGGCCGTAGGCATGCAGATCCACATGCCCAGCCCCCTCCACCCGCCAGAGTTCCTTGGGCCCCGCCGCTGCGTCGAAGAGTTGCTCGGTCTCGGCCCAGGTGGTGTGCCGGTCCTGTGCGCCAGAGGCAAGGAGCACCGGCGCGCCCAAGCAGGCGATGCGCTCAAGGGGCCGCAGGTCATCGGTCGATACCCCGGCGCGCAGCGGCAGCTGCCACAGCAAGGGCCCGGCCAGCACCGCGCCCGCAGGGCCCAGCACCATGGTCAGCCGATTGGCCACCGCGTCTTCGATGGTGGGGTACATGGATTCGAGCACCACGGCATCCGGCGCAGGGGAAGGCAGGGCCAGCACGGCGGCGGCGGCGCCCAGGGAGACACCGATGACCGCGATGCGTTCGCCCGGACTTTCGCGCCGCAGAAACTCAAGGGCTGCCTTCACCCCTGCCGCCTCGCGCGCTCCAAAGGTGATGCGGTCGCCAGTGCTCTGGCCGTGCCCAGGCAGATCGATCAGCAAGGCGGCATAGCCCGCCCGATTCAGGAACCTGGCGCGGCCCAGCATCTGAGTGCGGTCGGAGCGAACGCCGTGGAGCAGCAGCACGGCGCCCCGGCCTCGCTGGCCCGGTGCAAACCAGCCAGCCACATGGCCAACTGGAGCGATGTCGATGCGGACCTCGCGCGCCAAAAAATCTTTCGGTGGCGGGCCTATGGTGCGGGTGGCAGGATGGCTGAGCCATTCGCCGGCACCCAACGCTGCGACGACGAAACCGAGCAACAGCACCAATGCCCACAGGGCAAGTATCCCAACGCGGCGCCCAACCATCACCGGTACGAACAAGTTCTCTGGACGGGCCTCAAGTGCCCCCCTCCACCGACACTGCCTCGAACCCCGGCTCCTGCGCAATGAGCCCATGGAAAAACACAAGACACGGATCGTCGGCAGCCATCTTGGCCTTGCCCAGCACGCGCTCCTTGAGCGAGCGGTGCTTGGTCAGCGACAGCACCCACTCGTGCTTGCCGTCCGGGCTTTCGTTGGCGGCGGCGCCGACCATGTAGGTGCGGCCCTCCCAACTCACATGCGCGTACCAGCCCCAGTCCTCGGCGTCCGCGTCGGTCATTTCCAGCTGCGCTGGCACACGCGTGCGCAGCCATTCGAGCAGCGAATGGCCCCGGATGGGGTTGATGGGATTCTCAGGCTCCAGCGAGACGTCGAAGAGCCGGGTGAGGAAGTGGATGGCAGGTTCCATGGGTGGGAAAATTGGCAGCAGGACGGGCCAGACACTCTAGTCCACTGAGACCGAGAAATCGGCTATGCGTGAGGGTCTGGCAGGGCCGCAATCTAGGCGGCGGGCGCAGCCGGGTTGC
>NZ_LMIH01000028.1:0-18861 GCF_001428645.1 Acidovorax sp. Root217 | reverse complement strand
CGAAGAGTGCGGCCCTGCCAGACCCTCACCCTTCGGGCCGGGGTGGCAGCGGGAGCATCGCAGCGTTGCGGGCTTTGCCAAGGCGGCCAGCCTTGGCCGCAGCCCGCGCCTTGTGCTGCATCCCGCTGCCACCCCGGCGCACAGCCGATTTCTCGGTCTCAGCGGACTAGGCGAGCGTATCACCCGCGTGTGACCTCTCCAACCGAATTTTGCCCAGACGCGCAGGCCCAGGGCGGACGAACCTGCGTACCATGCGCCCTGCGGCAGAGCCGATCAGGACGACAACAACCACATTGCAGGAGACAAGTGCCACCATGCAGGCCCACCCCACCACGAGCGCGCCCCAGCCACTGGCAGCCCCAGCCTTCGCGCCCCTGCGCGCGCTGAGCGCCAGCCTGCTGCAATTGGCCGCCGTGGCGCGCACCACGCCGCCACAGGCCATGCTGCAGGAGGCACTCGACATCCTGCGCACCTCCCTGGTCGGGTTCGACACCGCCTGGTGGGGCGAGGTGTCTGCCGGCCATGCTGAGGCGCCGCCGCGCAACTGGCTGCATGGCAGCATCGGCCTGTCCAAAAGCTTTGCCACGGAGTGGAATGCGCTGGCCATGGCCGACATGTTCGCGCAGCAGTCCATGGACCGGCTGGGCGTGGTACTGCGCGAGAGCGCCGACGACCTGCCCCCACAGGGCGTGGAGATACCGCCGGACATCGAGGCATTCTGCCGGCGCCATGGCCTGTACCACTGCATGGCGATCACGGTGGCCATGCCGCGCAGCGGGCTGATGTTCTTCGTAAGCATGTACCGCGGCCCGGGCCAGCCCAACTTCACGGACCAGGAGGCAGTGCTGTTCGGCGAGTTCGTGCCGCACCTGCTGGGCCACTGGCAGCACCGGCTGGAGCAATTGCAGACGGCGCCCGCAGGCAACGGTCTGTGGGACAGCTATGCACTGGCCGATGCTGCCGGCCAACTGCTTTTCGTGGGCCTGCGCGTGGGGCTGGCGCTGCAGGCAGCCTACCCGCAGTGGTCGGGAACCGCCTTGCCCGCAGCGCTGCTGGCCGCACTGCCCGCCACCCTGCCGGGTGGCCTGCTGGTGGGCAAGGCCTGCCGGCTGCGGCTGGAGGCCTGTGGCCCGCTGGTGGCGATCAGCATCCCGTCGCCCCACGCCGGCAAGCCGCCGCTGGCCCCGCGCGAGCTGAGCGCGGCCACGCTGTACGCGCACGGCCATTCGTACAAGGACATTGCCGCCACGCTGGGCCTGACACCGGCCACGGTGCGCACCTACCTGCGTAGCGCCTATGCGCAGTTGGGGGTGCGCAACAAGGTGGAACTCGTCGCCGCGCTGCGCCGGCAGTAGGCGGCGCTACCCGCTCGGTGTTTTCCCAGGCCCTCTGCATTTGCAGAGGCGTCAAAACACCCACCCGTCCCTATCGTTGCGCCCGGAGCCCCAAGGCTTCGGAAGAACCAAGCAACAACAGGAGACGCATTCCATGCTTTCAACCCCACCGTCCGCAGGCTCGGCCCTGCTCGCGGCCACCATGGGCAGCCTGGCCGCACTGGCCCTCACCGCCTGCGGCGGCAGCGACAGCAGCGCGCCCGCTGCCAGCCAGCCGCTGGCCCAGGCCTGCCCGACCTACCGCACGGCCACCCTGCCCCATGGCGCGACCATCACCCGCACCGAGCTGCGCGCGGCCGAGGGCCTGCTGCCCGAGGTGTGCATCGTGCGCGGCGAGATCGTCTCGTCGCCCCAGTCCACCATCCACTGGGCGGTGGAGCTGCCGGCCGGCGCTGTGTGGAATGGCAAGACCCTGACGGTGGGCGGCGGCGCGTTCGACGGCTTCATCCCCACCGACGACCCGTGGTACCAGCACATCATCGGTGCGTCGGCCCACAGCTACGTGAAGATGAGTTCCGACTCGGGCCACCTGGCGCCCGGCTTTGCCTGGGGCGTGAGCGACGTGGCGCTGCGCAACCATGCCTTCGACGCCAACCACTTCGTGCTGGAGGTGGGCACGGCCATTGCCGCCGACTTCTACGGCAAGCGCCCTGCGCGCCGCTACCACATTGGCCACTCCAACGGCGGGCGCTCGGCGCTGGCCGCCACGCAGAACTACCCCAAGGACTACGACGGCGTGGTCGCCATGGAGCCGGCCATCAGCCAGCAGGCGCACCAGACCAACCTGGGCCCCACACTGCTGCGCCACGTTTTCTCCAAGCCCGAGAACTGGATGAGCCCTGCCAAGATCGCGCTGTACGCCAAGGCCGAGACTGCGGCCTGCGATGGGCTTGATGGCCTCAAAGACGGCATCATCGGCAACGTGGCGGCCTGCAACTACGTGCCTACGGACCTGCTGTGCAAGGGCGCCGACAACGACAGCTGCCTGACCGCCGGGCAGATCGAATCGGTGCGCCTGATCTACGCCAACAAGGACGTGCCGGTGACCCTGTCGCAGGGCGCGCGCGGCTACCCCGGCTATGGGCGCGGCGGCGCCGCCACATCGGACTGGGAGGCTTATGTGTTCGGCCCCAGCTTCGAGGCGCGCGACTCGTTCAACTACATGGCCGCGCTGGCCGCCGCGCGCCTGGTCGAAGGCAACCCGACTGCGGACCTGCTGCGCCATGACCCCATCCAGTACCAGGCCCCGTACCTGCGCTTGGCGAACATGATCGACGCGACCAACCCCGACCTCTCGGCCTTTGCCGACAACGGCGGCAAGCTGCTGATCTGGTACGGCATGGGCGATGCCTGCGTGTCGGTGTACCGCACGGCGGACTACCTGGACAGCGTGCGCCAACGCCTGGGTGCCAGCAAGGTGCAGGGCTTTGCGCGCATGCTGACCTCACCCTCCAACGGCCACAACCTCGACGGCCCGGGCACCGACCCGGTGAGCATCGACCTGCTGGCCGCCATGGATGCCTGGGTGGAGCGCGGCACCGCGCCCGACAGACTGGTGGCCACCCGCTACGAGCCCGCCGACCCGCGCGCCGGCCGGCAGGCCCCGGTGCTGCAGCGCCCGGTGTGCGAGTACCCGAAGTTCCCGCGCTATGACGGCAAGGGCGACCCGGCGAAGGCGGAGAGCTTCAGCTGCTCGGCGGTGTGATGCTGAAGACCTGCAGCTGTGCAGCTGTGCAGCTGCACCAGCAGGCCCACAGCTCAAGTCGACCGGTATCCACGCTTGCGCTCGAAAGCGGCGTATCCATCGGCGACCTGCGGGTCGGCGTACCTCGCCACTGCATCCTCGTGGGCGCCCAGACCATCGAGTCCGGGTAGGGCCGCTACGGCGGTCTGCCATTGCCCACGCGCTATGGGCCGGTCGATGAAGGGCGCCAGATAGGCATCCAGATGGCCTGCATTGGGATCCTCGATCTCTCGCGCAAGTGCCTGGAGGTAAGGGGTTTTTCGGGTGCGGCTCCAGTCAACGGACATGCCTGCCCGAAAGCACAGTTCGGCATGGACCAGCAGCATGGTCCGGCCGTTGCCATCGAGAAAGGGATGGCCATAGGCGAACAGGCCCATGATGAACCCGGGGCGGGTACGCATCTGCGTCTTGTCCTGCCCACGGGCCAGCCCATCCTCGACCGCACGCCGGCAGTCTTGTGGATGGCAAAAATACACAGCCCCTTTGATGATGGCCTTCTCAGGCATCAACTCGGCGCGGTCTTTGCCAGCCCAGGGATAGAACCCTTCGAACAGCAGTCGATGAACGGCCAGGAAATCCTCGTAGCCAATCCTCTTGCGCTGGGCCAGGTAGGCCAAAGCCAGCGGAAGCTGGGCACGAAACAGCGCATGCTCGACGGCGTGGACGATTGCAGGATCCTTTTCCGCCCCCGAGTTACGCAGATAGCCTGCGGTTTCGAAATCTCCGAACGGGTCAAACATGCGCTTTTTTGAGCGTGCGATGGTGCTCCATGACCAGCCGGGCCATGTCACCCGCAGAGAGCTTGCCCGCGCGGGTGAGCGCCACCAGCAGGTCGTCCGTGGAATCGCTGGAGACTTCGTCTCCTGCCAGCTGGGTGACGGCCGCCGCCCACCGATCGCTGAACGTCGGCACATAGGCAATGCCCAGGCGCTTGGCCAGTGCTATCACATGGCGCGCCGTGGGCGTGATGGCCCGCGCCTGCCGCTTTTCTTGCACCGCCAGTTGATGGCGCGCCTGGATTTGCCGTGCGCGCGCGCTGTCAAGGAGCGCCTGTTCGCCCAACACGGCAAGCTTTGCCGGGTGGGCATACACGCCACGACCGATGCGCTGGATCAAACCTTTGCGGCACAGCCCGTTGAGCGCCGCAGACACCTGGCTGTCACTGCCCAGGTTCTTCAGGTCAGAGCGGAGCAACAGACCGTCGCGGCGGGGGCGGATCGATTGCAGTATGCGGCCTTGGATGTCCATGTGGCTCATTGTAAATCAGACTGTTTTCCCTTTTAAATCATGCGCTTGTGCGCAGACATAACGCCGGACGACGTGCTTGTCCACGAAGCCGTCACCATGGACAGAGACGATAACCAGCGAAACGCCAAAGACCCCAACCAAGCGCTTTGCAGCGCCAGCCGGGGCCTTCCGCTATCGACCTGAGGGGCTCACATCCGATCAGTAACTCGCCCGCAGCGTCACGCTCGCATTGCGCGGCTCGCCGAAGAAGTTGCTGCGGCCCGTGGTGTACACGCGCTGCCAGTAGACCTTGTCGGTGAGGTTGTTGAGGTTGAGCGCCACAGTCCAGCGCGGGTCGATGCGGTAGCTGATGGCGGCGTTCACCACGCCGAAGCCGGGGCGGTGGGTGTTGGTGGTGGCGTTGCCGCCGCTGGCGCTGCTGTAGGCGTTGACGCCCGCGCCCACGCTCAGGCCGTCGAGCAGGCCCTCGTTGAAGCGGTACTGCGACCACAGCTTGACGCTGTGGTGCGGCGTGAGCGCGTTGAGCGGCAGGCCACCGCTCGATGTGTCGCGCACGTAGCGGTTCTCGTTGTAGGCGTAGCCGGCGTAGACATTCCACTGCTTGGTGATGCGGCCCGAGGCTTCGAGCTCCACGCCCTTGCTTTCCACCTCGCCCTGGGCGATGGAGAAGCCGGTGTTGACCGGGTCGGCCTGGGCGCGGTTGACCTCGCGGATGCGGTAGACGGCGGCGTTGGTGGTCAGCGCCCGGTCGAAGAACTCGCCCTTGATGCCCACTTCGAGCTGCTTGCCGACGATGGGGTCGATCACGCCGCCGCCAAAGGCCAGCTGCGTCTGCGGCGTGAAGGCGTCGCTGTAGCTCACATAGCCCGAGACCTGCGGGGTGAACGCATAGGTCAACCCGGCATAGGGGCTGAGCTTGTGGTCCACCTGGCTGGTGGTCCACGCGCCGGTGGTGGGCAGCAGGTTGCGGCTTTGCGTGTCGTACCAGCTCACGCGGGCGCCGAGCACCACCGTGAGCGGGTCGGCCAAGCGCAGGCGGGTCTGGCCGTACAGGCCGTACTGCGATGTTTCGGACTGCGAGCGCGCCGTGGCCGGGCGGTCGGGGTACGGCACGGCCGAGTGGTCGGGCGCATACACGTCCTGCACGTAGTAGTTGGCATACCGGCCCGAGGTGGAGGCATTGGTGTTGCGGCGCCAGTCGGCCCCCACCACCACATCGTGCTTGCGACCCAGGGCGTTGAAGCTGCCGGTGAGGTTGGCGTCCAGCACGTTCTGCTCGATGCGCGTCTGGTTGAACCACAGCATCAGGCTGGTGCGGCCGTTGGTGGGCGTGACCTGGCCGTTGGGCAGGTACAGGTAGTTGGTGGCCTGGTCGTTGCGGTAGCCGCTCCAGTGCAGGCGGGCGCGCCAGTCGTCGTTGAAGCGGTGCGTGAGTTCGGCGTACACGTACTTCTCGTCCTGCTCCGAGCGGTTCCAGTCCGCGCCCAGCCAGGTGGAGCGCGGCACATCGAGCAGCGCGCCGGTGGTGTACGAAGGCAGGCCGCCGGTGAGCCAACCGTCGACTTTCTGCGCGTGCGCGCCGACCAGCAGGCTGGTGGTGGGCGCGAGCTTGAAGTCGAGCGAGCCGGCAATCGCATAGCGGTCGCGCTGGGCGCCGCTCTGGTAGGTGCCGCCCTCCTGCTTGGCGGCCGAAAGGCGGCCCAGGATGGTGCCGGCCTGGTTGAGCGGGCCGGTCACGTCGACCTCGGCACGCTTGGTGGACCATGAGCCGAGCTGCACTGCACCCCGCGCCTGGAAGGTATCTTGCGGGCGCTTGCGCACCAGGTTGACGGCACCGCCGGAGCTGGAGACGCCGCTGAACAGCGCGGAAGGGCCGCGCAGCAGCTCCACCCGGTCGAACAGCACCGAGTCCCACGCGGCGGCGGTGCCAGGGGCCGGCACGCCGTCGATCATGTAGTTGTTGATGGCGAAACCGCGCGACGAGTACGAGGCCGATTCGCTGTCGAAGCGCTCGGACACATAGCCCACGGTCTGCTCCAGCACTTCCTCGACATTGCGCAGGTTCTGGTCTTCCATGCGCTGCTGGGTGACCACGCTGATGGACTGGGGGATCTCCTTGAGTTCGGCCGCCGCCTTGCCCACCGTGGCCTGGGTGCTGTTGTAGCGCTCGGTGCCTTCGGTGCTGGTGCGGTCCTGCTGGGCACGCACCATGACGGGGGGCAGGTTGGTGCTGCGGCTACCGCTGGCGCTTGCGGCAGGCGCCTTGCCGTCCGTGTTTGCGGTGGTGGATTCCACGCTTTGCGCGCGGGCAGCGGTGGCGCTGGCGAGGGCCATCACGGCCAGCGCCACGGGCGCGAAGGACAAGGGGGATCGGGACATCATCGAAGGCCTGTGTACGAAAGAGGTGGAGGAATGCACGCCCCCATCTGCACGGCAGCGCTTCACGCATGAATGCACGGCAGCGCGCGCATGCAGGCCGTTGCACGCAATGGCAGCAAACGCGGGGCGGTCGATGGGGGGAGCGGGATTGGCTGGCTGGTGCGCAGGTGGATCGCAGCTGGTGCGAACCATCGGACGACCGCGAAGGGCCACCCGGCACTGGCTGACAACACGAATACGGCAACAACCGTAACGAGAATCAGTTCGATTTTAAAACCGTTTCAGAGGCATGCCGACAACCTTGGACCACAAACGGGCATTCGCGCAACACCGGCTTTCACCCATGCCGAGGGCGTTGCGACACCACCCACTGACGGGCACGGCATGTGCCGATTCTGTGCATTGCTTCACGACTGGCGGCATGCATACGCCGCGCAAGGCCGGCCTGCCGACGAACGCCAACACAATCGCATCTGCCAAGCGCTTCACAACAACAACCAGGCCCTTTTCTTGAAAAAATCCCCTGCACTCAAGGCCCTCCTCGTGGTCCTCATCGGCGTTGCGGCCATCACGCTCTTCGTCGGCAAACGCTGGTACGACTATGTCAGCAAGGCCAAGTCGCCCTATGAGGAGATCGGCATCGAACTCAACTCCCGCGCGCCGGGGCCACTGAACCGCTGGGGCTGCGCGCAGCTGCAGGAGCGGTTTGCCAAGTCCGTGCCGCCCTACGGTTGCGCGGCTGGCGACGGCCGGCAGTGGAAGTGATGCCCGCTGCCGCCGAGAACCCCTTGCGCCCCCTCTTCCCTCCCTTGAAACGAGTCACCGTGTTCACCAAAATTCTGGCAGCCTCGGCTGTCCTGGCAGCCATCACCCTGGGTGCCGCAGGCAGCGCCCACGCCCAGAGCTACAAGCTCATCATGCCGCTGCCCGAGGACAGCGACACCGTCCTGCGGGACATCACCATCACGCCCAAGGGCACCACGGTGACCATCGTGGTGGGAAACACCACAGACGAAATCGGTGAGGCTTGCATCCACCCCAACCACCGCCCCGAAGCGTTCACGATCAAGGACCTGGACAGCGGACGGGTGCTCAGGCAACGGGGCGTCACGGGGATCAGGTCGTGCGCGCGGGGGATGGACACCATCCGGCCGGGCAAGCGCAAGATCGTGAAGGTACAGTTCGAGGCCCTGCCGGCCACCGCGCGCCGGCTGCAGGTGGGCGAGAACAACTGCAAGCAGAAGGAAGACGACGACATGCACTACTACTGCTTTGCCGAAGTCGTGCTGAAAAGCCCGAAGTAATTCGCGATAGCCGGCCAGGCGACCGGCATTGGTGGCTGCAGCCCGGGCAGGCCACCCTTCATTTTTCGCGGCATCCGTGCCAAATTTCACACACCGGTGCTGCCGTTCCAAGTGTTACTTGTTGGCGCGACCACAGCGCGTGCGCGTCTAGATAATCCCCCGCCATGGAGTGAGGAAAAGGGGCACGCTGCGAGCGCACCCCTGGGGCTCCATGCTGGACCGAAAAAGCACACACAACCCATCGCGTACCTTTATGAAAATCTCTTCTGCCCTGCGCCTGGGCCTGGCCAAATACCTGGCCTATTCGCTGCTCGCGCTGCTGTTGATCCCACTGGCCGCCTACCTGTTCACAGGGTATGCCCAGCGCGACGAGGACACCCGGTTCATCGCCCGCATCAGCCAGCGCATCGATGCCGAGAAGGCCATGCCCGCAGCCGAGAAGCAGGTGCAGAAAGACTTCTACCGCACCAACCCGCCGTCCACCATCTGCACCAACAAAGACCCCGAGGTGGCCGACTACCGCGAGGCCATGTGCGAGACCTATGGCGAGCTGTGGCAGTTCAACCTGGTGCGCAAGCTGTCGCTGTGGAGCATGGTGGCCGGTGTGGTGCTGCTGGTGGCCGTGCTGGCCCTCGGTGCCCTGGCCTTCGTCAACCGCAGGCTGCAGTACACCAGCTTCGTCACCGGCTGGCACCTGACCACCTGGGCCAGCGCCACCTCGCTGGTGGTGCAGGGGGCGCTGGCGGTGTGGCTGTCGTTCTGGGTGACGGCGTTCTTCATGCACAAGTACTGGCCCAAGCTCATCATCCTGGTGGGGATCCTGGTCGCGTGCGGGGTGTTCATGGCGGTGGTGGGCATCTTCAAGCGGGTGCAGCTGAACAACGGCGTGGATGGCGAGTTGCTCACCGAGGCCGATGCCCCCCTGCTGTGGGCACGCATCCGCCACATGGCCGAGCGTTTGAAGACCGAGCCGCCGCGCAACATCGTGGCCGGCATCGACGCCAATTTCTTCGTGACCGAGGCGCCCCTCACCGTGGGCAACCAGCAACTCACCGGGCGCACGCTGTTCGTCAGCATTCCCCTGCTGCGCCTGCTCGACCAGGCAGAAGCCGATGCCGTGCTGGGCCACGAGCTGGCGCACTTGCGCGGCGGCGATACCCAGAGCAGTGCGCTGCTGGGCCCCAAGATCAGCCAGTACGACCACTACCGCCACGCCATGCGCGAGGGCGGCCTCACGGCCGTGTTCCTGCCCCTGATCGACCTGTACCGCACCATTTTCGAGGTGGCGCTGGCGCGCGAAAGCCGCGCACGCGAGTTTGAGGCCGACCGCACTGCCGCCCAGTTGGTCTCGCCCGATGCGATTGCGCAATCACTGGTGAAGATCGCCGCCTATGCGCGGTACCGCTCCAAGATCGAGAGCGAGCTCTTCGGCCAGAACCGCAAGCACGACGCCGCCGCGCTGGGCATTGCCAGCTATGTGGCCCAAGGGCTGCCACCCTATGCGGCATCGGCCGATTTCCTCTCGGAGATGAGGACGGCCAACGTGCCCCACCCGTTCGACTCGCACCCCGCCATGCCCGAGCGCATGCGCTCCGTGGGCGTGGCGCTGGCCGAGAGCGACTATGGCGCCATCGTCGTGCGCGTGCCGGCCGCCACCTGGGCGCAGCAGATCCTCACGGCCGATGCCATCGAGCAGCGCATGTGGGGCGCGTACGAGCAGGCCTTTGCAGCAGAGCACGAGCGCAGCCTGGCCTACCGCTACGAGCCCGCCAACGACGAAGAGCGTGCGCTGGTGCTGCAGTATTTTCCGCCGGTGCAGTTCGCATTGAAGGGCAGCGACACGGTGACTGTGAGCATCGAGGGCATCGCCACCTCGGCCGATGGCGTGACCGTGGCCTGGGACGCCATCAAGGCGCTGGAATTCAAGGAGAGCACCTGGGGCAACGCCCTGATCGTCACCCACCCCGAAAAAGCGATGATCGGCGCCAAGACCAGCAAGATCAAGCTCGGCGGCCTGAAGAAAGAGAAGGACGACTTCAACGCCACCGTGGGCCACTACTGGCAGCGCCACCAGATCATGCGGTCGCAGCAGCAGGAAGCCTGAGCCCGGCCCGCCATGCCGGGCGGGTGGCCCTCCTCAATCCGAGACCCGCACGCCCTGCACCTGCGTGCCCAGCTTCAGGTACAGCAACCCATCGGCCCCCATCCACCACGGCCCCGCCTGCGGCGGCACCTGGGCCGCGCTGCCGGTGGGCAGCAGCCACTGTGGTACCAGGCGCCATGCCTGGCCCGCCAGGGTGAGGGTGAACGCGCCCGTGCTGCTGCCCGCTTGCACCGCCAGTACCGCGCCCGGCAGCGCTGTGGTGACTATGCTGCTGGCCTGGGTGGCGTTGAGCAGCGCGGGCAGCAGCAACTGGCGTGCGCCCTGCCCTGTATGCAGGTAGATGCGGCCTTGCTCGTCCACAACGATCTGCGGCGTGCCTGGGGCCGTTCCGCTGCCCGTCCAGTCCGGCCGCAGCACATAGGTCTGCCCGCCGGTGCGCAGCTGCAGCACGCCTTCGGCGCCGAGCTTCAACGTGGCATCGGGCAAGGCTGATGTCACGGCACCCGCAAGGCCAGCGAGGTCGGCCACGGCGGGGGCGAACTGCACCACCACGCCGCCGCGCACCCAGCGCAGCAGGCCCAGCGGGGTGAAGCCCATGCCGTCGGGCAGGCGCGCGTCGATGGTGATGGGCTGGGTGGGCAGCAGCTGGAAGACCTTGCCGCCATCGCGCACGAGGAACACGCCCGAGGGCGCCACCTCCAGCCCCTGGGCCATGTTGGCGCCCGAGAGGCGGGCGAGCGGGCCGTTCAAGCGTGCGAAGGCCTTGTTGTCCACCGTGATGGATGCCGGCAGGTTGGCAAACGCCATGAAGTCACCGGCTTGGTTGGTTTCGCCCTTGAGCGAGCCCAGGGTGATGGCGACCACGGCCCCCTGGTCGTTGACCTGCAGGCGCTCGCCAGCCTGCAGGCCCATGCTGCCCACGACAGGCAGTCTGCCTGTGGGGGCGGTGAGCGAGCCCACCTGCACGGCCACGGCCAGCGGCTGGGCTTCGACGAGGGTGCCTGCACTGCCCGCGCTCAGCAGCACCGGCCCGGCCAGCACCATGGGCTGGCCCACGGCGCTGGATGCCATGGAGGCCCAGCCTTCCAGCACCACCAGCACCAACACGCTTTGCCCATTGACCTCGGCAATGCGCAGCTGCGTGCCAGGCAGTGCCTGCACGGTGAGCGGCTGGCCGTTGACGATGACCTGCAGTGTGGTGGGCGTGGTGCCCGTGCCGGGCAGCACGATGGTGCCGCCGCCCGCGCCCGGGCCCACCACCACGGGCAGGGATGGGTTGGTGATGGTGGTCGTGCTGCCGGGCGTGTTGATGGTCGTCGAGGTCGGTCCGGGGTCTTCGGCGGGCGGGGCGACGACGACCGGTGCGGTGGGCGTGACAGGCGCACTGGCAAGCGATGGCAGGCTGTCGCCCACGGCGTTCGTCGCCCTCACGGTGAAGGTGTAGGGTGTGCCGTTGGTCAGGGTTGTGATGGTGCAAGTGCGGGGCGCGGCTGCGGCCACCGTGCAGGTACCGCCGGGGGTGCCGGTGACGGTGTAGCCAGTGATGGGGCTGCCGCCATTGCTGGCCGGGGCTGTCCACGCCACAGTGGCCTGGGCATTGCCTGCCGTTGCGGCGGTAGCTGTCGGGGCGTCCGGCAGGGTCATGGGGGTACCGCTTGCCGTTGCCGGGCCGCTGGTTCCGGCTTCGTTGCGCGCGACCAGGCTGAAGGTGTAAGCCGTGCCGTTGAGCAGGCCGGGCACGGTGCAGGTGGTTGCGGTGGTGGAACAGACGGCGGTGGACCCACCACCCGTGGTGTCGGTCACCTCGTGGTGGGGCCAGCCGCCCCCACCGGGCGACCAGGAAAGGGCCAGCGCGGAGTTGCCCGCCGCAGCCACGAAGCTGGTGGGCGAAGCCGGTGCAGCAAGTTGCCGCTGCACCGCGCCCACGTCGCAGCTGCCGCTGGTGGGGCGCGGCGCGCCGCGCTGGTCCACGGCCGACGCGCTGCATGAGCCCGCCACGCTCAACGCCGGGCTGCCAAGGCCGGGCATCATCGTCTTGGTGGAGCCTGCGTTGAATGCCAGAACGCCCAACTGCGGGTCCAGGTTTTGAGCGCCGGTGCAAGTCACGCCGGCCGGGCAGCTTCCCTCCACAATGCTGCCGTCCACCGAGATGCTCCCTCCGTTGACATGGAACTGCGAACCGGTCGCCGCAGTATTGCCCCACACAATGGAAGACTTCACGTCGAAGGTACTGCTGGTGATGTGCACCGCCCCTCCGGAAGTGGCAGAGTTACCCACCAAGGTGGATTGGGTAATAGTGGCGACACTGGTTCCTCCACCGTCCGAAGAGCTTGCAATGGCACCGCCTGCGCCGGACGCAGCCGTCGCTGAGTTTCCATTGAAAGTGGACTGCGAAATCAGCGTTACCACGTGTCCAAGATTGCCATACAGAAGGACGGCGCCACCGACTCCCACCCCAAAATTACCTGGTACGGTATTTCCGTCAAACGAGGACTGCAGAATTTCTGGATTGGCGGTACTTGCCGTCCCAGCATAGACAAACACGGCCCCGCCGCCAGTACTGGCCGTGTTGCCCGTGAATGTGGATTGCCGGATGAGAGGACTGCTCACCCCGCCGGAACCGGCCATGCTCGCCAGCGCGCCGCCCGCCTGAATGGACGAATTGCCGCGAAACAACACATTGGATATGGTCGGGCTGCATACCCTGCCGCTGCCAACAGCACTGCAAAGAAGACCGCCACCTTTGGTCTCGGAATACTGGCCGATTGAGAAAACGTTTCCGTCGACAATGCTCAGCCCGTCTACCACCGTATCGCTTCGTTGATGGACTCCGTTGCCTGCGGCACCGATGACCACGACGTGGCGGCTGTTGTCCGTGTTGTCCCCAGCAACACCAATATCGCCCGACAGCACTGTCAGCCGGTTGTCGCTGCTGCGCTGCGACAGTGAGGTTTCACCCCCCGCAAATCCTCCATAAAGCTTCAGCGGGCGATTGATCGCAAAACTGATGCTGCGATCCACCGTAAGGGTAGGCAGGTAGGTGCCCTGGCTGGCCCAGATCTCGTCGCAGTTGGCATCCGCCAGCGCAGACTGCAACGGCGCAGCCGTCGCCCAGGTGCTGCCATCGCCAGTCCCCGCATTGGTCACCCGGCATACCGCTGCATGGGCAGCGCCAGCCGCAGACACCACCCACGCCAGGATCACCAGGAACGCCAGCGTGCGCACGCTGCTGCGCCTGCGTGCAGATGGGTGCAGGGGACAAGCGCAGGCGATGGATGTAGTCATGGGCAACAGGCGTCTGGTGAAAGCAAAACGGTTGCAAACAGCGCCTGAGCCCAGCGGTACGGATGTAGAAGCCAGCGCGCGCGATGCATTGCAATACAGCGGGCATGCTAGGTCTTTCGATCCGTTTTGTATGTCCTCTAATTAGATGACAAATGCGGCTTTTTCTGAGGGCCCGGGCACCGCAGAGCGCCCGGTTCACGCCTGGCCGAAGGCCTGCTGGTGACACCGTAACCGGGCCCACAGAGACTGGCTTCAAGGCAGCGAAGCCTGCGCGCGCGGCAGCAGAAGCAGGGCCTGGTTGCCGTTGCCACCGCTGTTGCCGTACCCGGCCAGGGTGCTGCCGGGCGTGGGGTCGGCGTTGATCACGCCCACGCAGTCGGGGCCGGCCGCGCAGCCGCCTTGCAGGATGCTGGCCTGCACGCTGGTCTTGCCGCTGTAGGTGGTGTCCAGCTGCACGCCATGCACGGAGGTGTTGCCCCAGATGACCGAGGACACCACTGCGACCTGACCGCCGCCGCCCGCGAAGTTGAGTGAGGACAGCGCGCCGCCGTAGCCGTCGGACGCATTGCCGATCAGCGTGGACTGGCTGAGCAAGGGGCGGCTCACACCGCTGCTGCCGCTGGACACGCTGGCCAGGGCACCGCCGAAGTCGCCGGCCCAGTTGCTGCTGAAGGTGGACTGCGTGATGCGCGGGCTGCTGGTGCCGGCGTTGCCGTGGCTGGCGATGGCGCCGCCGTAGCGGCCCGACGCGTTGCCGATGAAGGTGGACTGTGCGATGGCGGGGCTGCTGGTGCCGCCCTGGCCCACGCTGGCGATGGCACCGCCGTAGCCGTCCACCGCGTTGCCGATGAAGGTGGACTGCGTGATGCCGGGGCTGCTGGCACCGCCGGCCGCGCCGAGCGAGTAGACAGCGCCGCCGTCGTCGCGCGCCCAGTTGCCGCGGAAGCTGACGTTGGCGATGCTGGGGCTGCATACGCTGCCCTGGCCCGCGCCATTGCAGTACAGGCCGCCGCCGCTGGCGTGGCTGGCGCCGTCGGCCCGGCCGTGCACGATGCTCAGGCCGTCGATCACCGTGTCGGCGGGCTGGTAGATGCCGGCCACCGATGCAGCCCTGGCGCCTGCGCCCAGGCCGCCGATGACCACCACATGGTGGCTGTTGTCGGCGCTGACCACGGGCGTGCCGATGTCGCCCGAAAGCACGGTGAGGCGGCTGTCGGCGCTGCGCTGGGCCAGCGCGGTCTCGGTGCCGGCAAAGCCGCCATAGAGCTTGACGGGGCGGTTGATGGCGAATGCGATGGAGCGGTCTGCGCCCTCGGTGGGCTTGTAGGTGCCCTGCTGGATCCAGATTTCGCTGCACGCGGGCTTGGCCAGGGCCGACTGCAGCAAGGTGGCTGCGGCCCAGGTGCGGCCGTCGCCGGCGTCGGTGCCGGTGCTGCTGACGCGGCACACGGCGGCGTGGGCCGATGCACCGGCGGTGAGCAGCAGCATGCAGCCCATGGCGGCGACGGTGCGGCGGGCGGTGAAGGTGGTGCCGGCGGCGGCGGTGGCGGCAATTGAACGGCGGTGTGTCATGGCGAATATCCCCAAATTGAAATTGAACAGGCAGCGCATCGCCCGCCGCGCCTTCTTACGCAGCTATAGAAATAAGAGCTATTGGGTAATGCAGCGGCGATGCTAGGCCTTTCGCACGCGCTTGTATGTCCCCCAACTAGATGACATTTGCCGATTTTTTTTGGGCCCCGCAGGCACCGCCGCTGCGGTGTGGACCCGCAAGCGGAGTGCGGCTTTGGGCTACCGGACTACGCGGGGCCTGGTGCCTGGCGAGAGGGCTGCTGCAGGGGCAGCGACAGGCAAAAGACATTGCCTGCGCCAGCCCCGTCCTGCGCACCGCTGCCGGCAGTCCATGTGCACTGCGCACCGATGGCCTGCACGCGCGAGCGCACGTTGCCCAGCCCCTTGCCCCGGCCCGGCACGGTGCTGCCCGGCGGCGGGGTGGCGGACGGTGGGCTGAAGGGCTGGCCATCGTCACGCACCAGCACCTGCACGCCCGTGGCGTCCGAGGTGGTGGAGATGCCGATGGACTGCGCACCGCTGTGCTTGATGATGTTGGTCAGAACCTCCTGCAGGATGCGCAGCACGTGCAGGGCGCTCTTGGGATCGAGCCATTCCAGCGCGGGCACATCCTGCACACCCCAGCGCAGCGTGAGGCCTGCGGCCTGCAGGCGCGGCCCCAGCCGAAAGCGCAGCGCGGCCAGCAGGCTGAGCAGGTCGGCGCCGCTGTGGTCCAGCGAATCGATGGAGAGCTTGAGGTCATCGATGCACTCCTTGAGCACGCGCGCCATGTCGCCCTCGTGCAGGCGCCCGCCTTCGGCCATGCGCAACGCGCTGATCAGCGACGAGCCGATGCCGTCGTGCATGTCCTGCATCATGCGCTGGCGCTCGGCATCCAGTGCGCGCTGGCGCTCCAGCTGGTTCACTTGCGCGTAGGTGGCGGCCAGTTGGGCCTCGCGCTCGGCCAGGCGGCTTTCCAGCCCCGCGTTCAGCGTCTCGACCTCGCGCAGTGCGCCGGTGTAGCGCAGGAACACGATGACCAGGAAGATCGCGAACACGCCGATGGAGGCGTAGGGGCCCAGGTACAGCCCTTCGATGGACACGCGGTAGCTGGCCATCAGCGTGTCGTAGATGGATGCGGGCACCGTGAGCGAGACCCACAGGCTGAGCACCATGGCCCAGGGCGAGCGGTTGACCCACGACGCCCACATGCCCGAAGCCGCCACGATCAGCGTGACGCCGACGATGCACAGGTAGATGGCGGGCAGCACGGTCTCCACCTTGAGCGGCAGCCACGGCAGCGTGACCACCGAAACGGCGGTGACGAGGGCGATGATGGTGCGCTCCACCCGCGGCATGCGCAGCCCATGCACCCGCACGGTGAACAGGAACACGCACACCAGCGACCAGCCCAGGGAGTTGGCCGTGAGCCAGCCGAACCAGTCGTCGGAAATCGGCAGCGGCACGTCGCCCATGGTGAACTGCACCATGCGCAGCGCGTTGGTGACCGACGTGGCGAAGAACAGCACGTACATCACCTCGCTGCGGCGCACGCACCACACGGCAAAGGCGAAGATGCCGATGACCACGAAGGCCCCCGCCGCCATGGCGGTGAAGTCGGCCTGCAGCCAGCTGCGCACCTGGTAGCGCCACAGCAGCTCGCCCTCGCCGCCCACCCAGGCGGTGGAAATGGCGCCGCCCACGCCCTGCTGGCTGGCCATGCGCACCAGCACCGTGGCCGGTGCAGGCGCACCCTGCGCGTCGGCCAGCGGCACCCACAGGGGCCGGTTGAAGCTGTTCCACACCCGGCTGCCGCGCGAGCGGTGTACCAGCTGGCCATCGGCATACACGGCAATGCCGCCAATGGTCTGCCAGCGCGGCAGGTACAGGAAAGTGCCGTCGGCCGGCGCAGCGCCGGCAGGCACCTGCAGCCGGTACCACACCACCTGGGGCAGCGCGGTTGCCGTGTCGCTCGATTCGGCCATGCTGCGCGGGCGGCTGTGGGGCAAGGCCACGACCTCCCAGGGCACGGTGCCGCCCAGCACCTCGGGTGGCGGCGTGGCGGGTGCCTGCCAGCCGGCGCCCACGGGCTCGGGCCAGAAGCCAGCCTGCCCAAGGTGGGTGGCGCCAGCGCCCTGCCCTGCCGCAAGCTGTTGTGCCTGCGCGCCGGCCACCATGATGAAAACCGATGCTGCCGAAGCCAGCCACAGCAGCACCAGCCAGCGCAGGGAGGGTGAAGGCGATTGTCGGCGAGAGGACGGCCGGCGCATCCGTGTGTCAGTCGGCCAGAAGGCCATGGCGGCGCGCAACGTCGATGGCGCCGGCCCGCGAGCGGACCTGCAGCTTGGCGTAGATGCGCCGCACGAAGGTGCGCACGGTGGACGTGGAGACACCGAGCGTGGCGGCCGCCTCTTCGGTGTTGAAGCCCTTGCTCACCAGCTGCAGCACGGCGCGCTCGCGCACCGACAGGGCCACCTCGTGGGATGGCAGGCCGGGCTCGCCCAGTGCCTGCGCGCGCGCCCTGGCATCGGCCGGCGGGGCCGCCTGTGCCGCCAGCGAGGGCGGCAGCGGCAGCACCATCGCCCGCGCCAGGATCTTGCGCGCCACCATGGGGCTGATGGGGCTGCCCCCGGCATGCACGCTGCGGATCTCGTCGACCAGGCCCGGCGCGCTGCTGTCCTTGAGCAGGTAGCCCGTGGCCCCCGCCTCGATGGAGGGCAGCACATGCGCCTCGTCACCGAAGATGGTGCTGACCAGCACGTTGCAGTCCGGCCACCGGGCACGCGCGGCGACGATCACGTCCAGGCCCGAGCCATCGGGCAGGCCCAGGTCCACCAGCAGCACGTCCACCGCGTGCAGGGGCAGCAGCGCGAGCGCCTCGGCGCGGTTGGTGGCCACCAGCACCAGCTGCATGTCGGGCTGGGCCGTGATGTGTTCGGCAAAGGCTTCGCGTTCCTCGGGCTCGTCTTCCACCACGCCCACGCGGATGCGGTGGCCCGCGTTCTGCCAGCCGCGGGCGGCGGCAGGGGGTGCAGGCGCGTCGACGACGCCCATGGAGGAATTGCTGAATGGAGCCACGCGGCGGATTATGACGAGGTGCGGCCCGCTTGTACCTCATTCAATTGCACTAGAAACAACGTTGCAGGGCGGTTGGACCTCCCTGCCCGCGCCAAGGGTGCGCCCGCTGCACGCGCTTGCGGCGGTGCGCGCGCCGCCCTTGACTCAGGCCATTGCCATCGCAGGCTGGCGGGCGGGCTGTTGCTGCTGTTGCTGCACCAGTTGCTCATCGACCCAGCAGCCGTATTCGGCCGAGGCCTGCACCGGCTGCACCACCAACTGGGGCAGTGTGTAGGGGTGCTGTTTGCGCAGCAGGGCCATCAGCGCGGGCATGGCGCTCGCGGCGGTCTTGCAGGCCACGCGCAGTTCGCGGCATTCTTCCAGGGCACCTTCCCAGTGGAAGTAGGCGGTGATGGGTTCCACCTGCACGCAGGCGGCCAGGCGGGCGTGCAGCACCGCGTGGGCGAGGCGTTTGGCTTCGGCTTCGGTGGCGACCGTGGTCGTGACCATGAGGATTTCGCGAAGGGCTGGTGCCGTTGGCGTTGCCGCTGTGCTCGGAGGGGTCATCATCATGCTGGTCTCCCGAAGGGGCTGTGATGGAGCTGGGTCGGGCAGTCTGCCACAGGTGGGGGTGCAGGTCCAGTGGTCCTGGTACTGGTCCTTGGGCGATGGTTGCTGTGTGCTTTGGGCGAGGGCGGAGGCCGGGGTGTGCGCCCGGCGGCGCACCTACTGTTCTTTTGCTTCGTCAAAAGAAGGTAGGCCAAGAAAAGACGACCCCGCTGCCCGTGTCCCCCT
>NZ_LMIH01000027.1:117710-158772 GCF_001428645.1 Acidovorax sp. Root217 | reverse complement strand
GGGGTTGTGCATCTGCGGACCTTACAGGGTGGCAGGTGTTGCACTTCAGTTTTGAATCCGCCCGGTAACGGGCCTGGCCTTCTTCCGGGCCCCATTGACCATTTCCTGCACCCAGTGCACCAGCATGCCGGTGTATTCCTCTTTCCATTCGGGGCGGGTCAGCGCATGGTCGGCGCCACCGATCACCCGGTAGGTCATGGAGCGGGTCTGCAGGAAGGCCGCGCGGTAGTTCTCCAGCACCGGGTGGGGCACGACATCGTCTTTCTCCGATTCGACCAGCAACACATCCCCTTTGAACTGCGCGCTGGCCGCCAGGGCCCGGTTGCTCTGCGGTGCGATGGCACGGCTGCGGTAGGCGGCCACCTCCGCGCGGTTGAGCTTGATCTTGGAGACCATCCAGTCCTCGTCCTTGTACAGCGCCGGCGCCCTGAGCGCCATCCAGCGCACGGGGCGCAGGGCGCTGAGCACTGCGGCCAGGTAGGCGCCGTAGCTGGTGCCCACCACCAGCACCGAGGCCGGGTCCACCGCCGGATGCCCCACCAACAGGTCGTAGGCCGCGAGCATGTCGTTCAGGCTGTCTTCGCGGGTCACGGTTTCGCGCTCGGCCCGGTCGTTGGCATGGCCGCGCAGGTCGAAGGTCAGGCAGATGCAGCCCAGGGCGGCGATCTGGTGCGCCCGCTCGATGTACTGCGTCTGGCTGCCGTCCCAGCCATGCACCAGCATCACGCCAGGCACCAGCACATCAGGGGCCACCAGGGTACCGGCGATGCTGCGGTCACCCAGAGGGATGTGGATGCTTCTATGCCGTGTGGTCATGGATCTCCAGCGTGGTGTACTTGGTCAGCGCCCCGGCCTCGGGATCGACACCCTGGTAGTACAGCGTGGCCCCGACCGGAATCGGCTGGGGCGTGCCGAACTTCTCGACGCAGCTGGCGCGCACCTTGCGCAGGCCCGGGTTCTGGTGGAAGGCTTCCAGCGCCGCCACCTCGGCACCGCTGGCCCCGCCCACGCGCCAGGACTGCTCCAGCACCCCAGAGCACCATTGGCCCGCCGCATTCAGGCCCTGGGCTACGTCGTAGTTGATGCGCGATGCGAAAAATCCCGGGTAGCAGGTGCGCACCGCTTCGTCATAGGCCAGTGCCTGGGTCACCGCGTCGTGCAGCGGGCCCGAGGGTGTGCTGGCCAGCAGCGCATTGAAATCACCCCGCACCACCGTGAGGTCCGAGCCGCCATAGACCAGGGCCCCGCTGTTGTCAGGTGTGAGGCGTTGCGAGCCGTAGTACGAAGCCTGCAGCCCAGCCACGCGCACCTGACCGATGCTCAGCGTTTCCACCTCGGTCAGGTTGTGCTCCAGCACCACGCCGTCCCTCTCCAGCAGGCTGTCCCCCAAACTGTTCAGGCTGTTGGCCAAGGCCTCCATGGTGGTGACGACGGTCTGCCCCCGCCCACCCGTCTCACCCACCGGCTTGACGCGCAGCGGTCCAAGCGCGAACAGCGCCTCGCCAGCGCGCAGCGCATCCGCACGAGAGAACGCGGTGTAGCCGGGCAGCACCGAGCGCTTGACGAGCCGGGAGAACTCGGGGTTCCAGCCTTCCGGCGCGGCGGCCTCGAACGACACCAGGGGATGGGTGATGGCCTTGGTGGCAATGAAGGCCTGCGGCACGACGCCGCCGAACAGGTCGTCCGGCCCATGCACGCCGAGTGCGTGTGCGGTGGCCATGCCCACCAGCGTGTCGCTGGGCACCAAGTAGGTGCGGCCCTGCCAGATGGGCTGTGGCAGCTCGTCGGTGCTGTAGGCACAGCCCTTGATGTCGGCCAGCCTGCGCACCAGTTCTTCGCGGGTGATCTGCTCATGGGTGCTGGCGTGCCCGCGCAGTCCCCGCGTGAATGGCATGACGGTTTCCTGGGCCTCGCGCCGCCGCATGGCCAGCGCGCTGTGGGCGGCTTCCAGACCGAGCGGAAACTCCGATGGTTGGGATGTCATGGCGGGGCCCTCCAGAATGGGTGGGCGCGCACTGCAAGAAGATTCGCAGACCCGCCATTGGCACATATTCGGTACACCAGGGCCCTGCCCTGCATGACCATGGCTACATGCTATTTTTGGAGGGAGCTACGGGCGCTTCTTGTGCGCCGCAACACGGTGTAGGACACGGGCTACAGCGCTCACGAATCAAATCACGAACATGGTCTCTGGCTGGGTACGGGCCACGGGCGCAACAAAGCCCGCAACCCAGCCCGGCAGGTCCTGCGCCGGCATGGGCCGTGCCAGAAAATAGCCCTGTCCGATGTCGCAGCCCAGGGCGGCCAGCTGATCCCAGTGCGCCTGGGTTTCGATGCCTTCGGCCACCACCTTGCGGCCCAGGTCGTGGGCCAGATCGATGGTGGAACGCACGATCACGGCCGATGCCTTGCTCACCGACATGTTGTACACGAAGGACTGGTCAATCTTGATGAACTCCACGGGCAACTGCTGCAGGTAGCTGAGCGACGAGTAGCCAGTACCGAAGTCGTCGATGTACAGCGCAATGCCCAGGTCGCGCAGGGCCTGCAGCACGCGCAGGGCACGCTCGGGGTCTTCCATGACGGTGGTTTCGGTGATCTCCAGCTCCAGCAGCCCCGGCGCCAGGGGCCAGGCGGTCTGCAGCTGGCGGATGGTCTGCAGCAGGGAGTCGTCACGCAGGTTGCGCGCGGACAGGTTCACGGCGATGGGCAGCACGGCCCCGCTGGCAGCCCAGCCGTGGTTGAGCCGCAAGGCGGCCTCGATCACCCACTCGGTCAGCGGTTTGATCAGCCCCGTGTGTTCGGCCAGGCCGATGAAGTCGCCCGGCATCAGCAGGCCGCGCTCTGCATGCCGCCAGCGCACCAAGCCCTCGGCCCCGCACACCCGGCCTGCGGCCATGTCGATCTTGGGCTGCAGGTACAGCGACAGGTCACCGTTCTCGATGGCACGCCTGAGCTCACCGGCCATTTGCAGGTGGTGCGCCTGGTTGCGGTGGTGGCTCTGCGCCGGGTCGAACACCACATGCCCGAGCCCGGCCTTCTTGGCCTGGTGCACCGCCGTGTCCATGTGGCGGTACAGGTCGTGCGGGGTTTCTCCGTGCGCGGGGAACAGGGCCACCCCGGCCGTCACGGAGACTTCCATCGAGATGTCGGCAATCGGAAACGGCTGGGCCAGCACGCCGTCAACGGTTCGTACCATGGCCACCGCGGCCTGCGCATCGCACTGCGGCAGCAGGATGGCAAACTCGTCGCCGCGCAGCCGTCCCACCGTGGCAGAAGCGGGAACGGCCTGGACGAGGCGGGCCCCGACTTCCTTGAGGATCTGGTCTCCGTAGCAGAAACCCAGGGCATCGTTGATTTCGCTGAGCCGCTCCACATTGGCCTGCAGTACCGCAAACGGCTGGCCAGCGTCGATGGCGGACACCAGGGTCTCGGTGAACTGCGCCTCGTTGGGCAGGCCGGTGAGGGTGTCGTAGCGGCGCATCTGCTGCATGGCCTCCTGCACCCGGGCCTGCTCGCCGCGATGGCGCAGCGTTGCCACGCCAAAGGCCAGGTCATCGGCCGACTCGACGAGGAAGGTGATCTCGTCGGGCTCGAAGATCCTCGGGCGGCTGCTGTAGATCGCCAGGGCGCCGATCACCACGCCGTCCACCCGCAGCGGGCATGCCAGTACCGAGGCCGCCGCCGGCATGCCGGCCAGCCAGGCGGGGCCATCGGGGCCGGGCGGCTCCCCTCCCCGGCCCACGCTGGCCAGACCCGAACGCACGGCATCACCCAGCACGCCCTGGCCGGTATCGCCCGCCTCCCAGCGGGTATTCAGGGCGCGCAGCCAGGGCTGCGCCAGGGCGGCGGTGCTTTCGGCCACAGGCGCCAGAAGGCCGCCGGTGCCCTCGGCGGCGTGGCACCACACCATGGCCATGGCGTAACCGCCCGCCGTGACGATGGCCTCGCACATGCTGGAGAGCAGGCCCTGCTCGTCCACGGCGCGCAGCATGGTGCGGTTGCCGGCACTCAGGGTCTTCAGGGCCCGGGTGGTGTGCTCCAGCCGCAGCACATGGTCTTCGAGGGCGGTGTTGAGCGCCAGCACCTTCTCCTCGGCGTGCTTGCGCACCGTGATGTCGGACCCGAGCACGTAGTAGCCCAGCACCTGCCCGCTGTCATCGCACTTGGGTATGCAGTCGATGGCCTGCCACATGCCGGGAAACGGCTGCCAGTCGTAGCTCTGGCGCTCTCCCTGCAGCACCCGCTCGATCATCGGGGCGGCCTGGGCATAGCGTTCCTCGCCGAGGATCTCGCGCACCGTGTGCCCTGGCACGTCCTCGCGACCCGGCGCATAGAGCGCCTTGTGTTGCGCGTTGACATACACGTAGCGCTGCTCGGCATTGACGTAGGCCAGCACGGCCGGCACGCTGTTGATCACGCTGAAGAGGTGGTCTTCGCTGGCGCGCAGCTGCGCGGTGCGCTCCTGTACCCGCTGCTCCAGCAGCGCGTTGTGCTGCACGATCGTGCGCTGGGCCTGGCGCGCCAGGGTCTCGTCGCGGAACACCAGGACGACGCCCACCACCTCTGCGTCGCTGGAGCGTATGGGGGCGGCGCTGTCCGCGATCGGGCACTCGCGCCCATCGCGCGCGATCAGCGTGGTGTGGTTGGCCAGCTCATGCACCACGCCGGTGGCCAGCACCTGGGCCACGGGCACCACCGCAGGCTCGCGGGTGATCTCGTTGATGATGCAGAACACCACGTCGATGGGTAGGCCGCGCGCCATCTCGAAAGTCCAGCCGGTCAACTGCTCGGCCACCGGGTTCATCCGGGTGATGCGGCCTTCGGTGTCGGTGGCCAGCACGGCATCGCCTATGGAGTGCATGGTGGTGGCCAGGCTTTCCTCGCTGTCTTCCAGGGCGCGCTGGGTCTGGCGGGTTTCGCCCAACTGGCGCCTGATCAGCGCATAGGCGCCCCCCAGCAGCCCCACCAGCAACAGCGCCACCACCCCGTTGGCCAGCAGCAGCAGGCGCCGGGTATGCAGCTGCGCTTCGGTGCGCTGACGCAGCAGCGCGGCCTCTTCGAACTCCAGGCCGCGCAGCAACTCGTGGATGCGGTCGCGCGTCTTCTGCAGGGGGGCCGTGGCCACATAGGCATTGGCGGCCTCAGGCCCCTGGGTCTTGCGCAGCATTTCCACCCGGCGGGAGATGGCCAGCCGCTCGTCCACCATCTGGCGCAAAAGGGTCCAGCGCTCCTGCTGCAGCGGGTTGTCTGCGGTGAGCTGGCGCAGTTGCGACAGCATGGCCTCGCGGGCCTCGGCCGTGGCATCGCGCTCGGCGATGTGCGCGGGGTCTCCGGTGATGCGAAAGCTCTGCGTGCTCAGCTCGATCTGCAGGGTGTTGGCACGGATATGGGCCACGTTGCCCAGCACCTGGTGCGTGTGGGCCACCCAATGGGTCGCCTCTTCGGCGTCATCGGCCAGCTTCCAGCCCATCACCGTGACGCCGGCCACCACTACGGCGGCAGCGATGAACGCCGCCAGAACCTTCGATTCGAAGCTCGAGCGCAGCAGCAATGGGCCTCCCCCCAAACCCTGTTATGTCAGGATGACCCATTCTTACACCCGACAGGCGGTTGGCGGTAGCAAAAAATTACATTGCGCAGACCGCTAGCGGTGTTGTCCTACAGGGCCGGCCCTAGGTGAAAACGCTTAGCGCGGCAGCGCTGGAGGGGCCACATCTCTCTCTTCGATGTGCAGGGGCCTGCCGGTTGGCCCGGCGGCCCAGGGCAAGGTGAACCGGAATGCCGCCCCGGGCGTCTGCATTTCCACCAATGCGATCCGGCTGCCATGCAGCGCCAGGATGCGGTGCGCAATGCGCAGCCCCAGGCCTCCGCCGCGCCGCGATCCGCCGACGGTGAAAGGGCGCTCGAAGAGACCCTCGCGCAGCTCCGCAGCAATGCCCGGCCCGGTGTCCTGCACCTGCACGGCCAGGGCATCGCCCTCGCGCGCCAGCACCACCGTCACGGTACCGCCTGGCGGCGTGTGGCGCAGAGCGTTGTCCAGCAGGTTCGTCAGCACCCGCTCGACCAGGCCCAGGTCGGCGTGCACCGGTGGCAGTTGCGGCGCGATGTCCGCCTGCAGGGCCACCTGGCGCTCCTGCGCTGCCAGCTCGAACTTCTGGAACACGTCCTGCACCAGGTCGGCCATGGCAAAGGGCTCCGCCTCTGGCTGGACAAAGCCGTATTCGAGCCGCGCCAGCTCGAACAGGCTTTGCGCCAGCGCGCCCACCTTGCGGCTCTGGTCCAGGGCGATGCCCAGGTAGCGCCGGCGCTCGGCGGGCTGCAGCGTGGCGTCCTTGAGCAGCAGGGTCTCCAGGTAGCCGTGCAGCGAGGACAGCGGCGTGCGCAGGTCGTGCGAGACATTGGCGATGAGCTCACGGCGCTCCTGGTCCTGGCGGCTGAGCACCTGCCATTGCTCGCCGATGCGCGCCACCATCTGGCGGTAGGCGGCGCCGAGCACGGCGATCTCGTCGCGGCTGTCCGGCGTTGGTGGTGATGGTGGCGCCAGGGCCGGCAGGGGCGGCGGCGCGCCGGTCATGTCGAAATGGCGCACGGTCTCGGTCAGGCGGCGCAGCGGCCGCGTGATCAGGGTGAAGGCCACGAGGCCCGCCGCCAGGCACAGCAGCGCCACCATGGCGATGGACCACAGCGCTGTGGTGAGCACCGCGTTGGTGGAGCCCTGCGCCGCCACCAGGTCGTGCGCCTCACCGAGCAGCACCACGTAGATGAAGCCCACGTCGCGCCCATGCACGCGCAGCGGCGCGGCGCTGAACACCTTGCGCCCAACGTTGCTGCGTGGGTCGTCGGCCAGGATGGGCAGCGGCGCACCATCGATCATTCGGCGCACGGGCGCCAGATCGATGCGGTCGCGGCGCAGCCGGCCCTCGGGTGCGGCGTGGCCGGCAATGCGGCCATCGGGTTCGAGCAGGTACACCTCCACACTCGGGTTGACCACCATGAGCTGGCTGAACAGCTTGCGCACGGCGCCGGGCATCAGGCCATTCGCATCGGTGAGCTGGGCGTCGCGGGCAATGCTTTCGGCCAGGTCGCGCGAGAGGCCCTGCACCACCTCCAGCTCGTGCATGCGGTTGGAGCGCACCTGCATCCAGGCCGAGGTGCCGCTGCACACCAGCAGCAGCCCGGCGAAAACCAGCGACAGCCGCTGCGTCAGGGTGAGTCTCATGGCGTGCCCTCGGGGCTGGCGAACTTGTAGCCGCGCCCCCAGACGGTGAGGATGCGCGCGGGCTGGGCCGGGTCGGCCTCGATCTTGGCTCGCAGGCGGTTGATGTGGGTGTTGACCGTGTGCTCATAGCCCTCGTGCTGGTAGCCCCACACGGCATTGAGCAGGTCCATGCGCGAGAACACCTTGCCCGGCTGGCGGGCGAAGAAGTACAGCAGGTCGAACTCGCGCGGCGTCAGATCGAGCCGCTGGCCCGCGAGCCGCGCGTCGCGCGCCACCGGGTCCATGGCCAGGCCGGCCACCGACAGGCTGCCCGCCTGCTGGCGCGCGTTCTGGGCCATGGCCTCGGCCCGGCGCAGCAAGGCGCGCACGCGGGCCACGAGTTCGAGCACCGAGAACGGCTTGGGAAGGTAGTCGTCGGCACCGATCTCCAGGCCCATGATGCGGTGCACCTCGCTGGCCCGCGCGCTGATGATGATGATGGGCACGTAGCGCGGCATGGCGCGGGCGCGGCGGCAGATTTCCAGGCCGTCCACCCCGGGCAGCATCAGGTCCAGCACCAGCGCGTCCCAGTCGCCGCCCTGCGTGAGCTGCTCCAGGCCCTCGTCGCCCCGCGCGCAATGCACGACCTGCAGCCCTTCGTCGCGCAGGTGCATGGTCAGCAGGTCGGCGATATGGGCATCGTCTTCGACCAGCAGCACGCGTTTGGAGGGAGGTATGGACATGAAAAGGCAGGTAAGCGAGGGATGCCCAGCATTGTGCGCAATCGCAGCCTGCCGAGTTATCACGAATTATTGAAGTTTGCGTGAGGACTTCGCGATGGAGCCCGGCCTAAGCTCCGGCCAACCCCCTACCGACCGAGGACCCCATGACCACCACCCGCCGCCATCTCCTGTTCACCGGCAGCGCCAGCGCACTGGCCCTGGCCGCCTGGTTCTCGCCGCGCCGCGCCCCGGCAGCAGCCGCCACCAGCGAGGTTTTCGAGGTGACCCTCACCGACGCCCAGTGGCGCGCCAAGCTCACGCCCGCGCAATACGCCGTGCTGCGCCACGAAAACACCGAGCGGCCCGGCAGCAGCCCGCTCAACCAGGAGCACCGCGCCGGCACCTTCGCCTGCGCGGGCTGCGCCCTGCCGCTGTTTTCTTCCAAGACCAAGTTCGACAGCGGCACCGGCTGGCCCAGCTTCTGGAAGCCGCTGGACAATGCCGTGGCCACGCGCACGGACCGCACCCTGGGCATGGCGCGCACCGAGGCGCACTGCCGCCGCTGCGGCGGCCACCTGGGCCATGTGTTCAACGACGGCCCCCAGCCCACCGGCCTGCGCTACTGCATGAACGGCCTGTCACTCACATTCGCGGCCGGCGCTGCCTGAGGACCTTCGCCATGCTGCTCATCCTTTTGGCCTACCTGGGCGGGGTGCTGACCATCGTCAGCCCCTGCATCCTGCCCGTGCTGCCGTTTGTCTTCTCGCGCGCCAGCCAGCCGTTCGTGCGCAGCGGCCTGCCCTTGCTGGCCGGCATGGCGCTGACCTTCGCGGCCGTGGCCACGCTGGCCGCCGTGGGCGGCGGCTGGGTGGTGGCCGCCAACCAGTATGGCCGCTGGGCAGCACTGGTGCTGGTGGCGGTGTTCGGCCTGGCCCTGGTGTGGCCGGGCCTCGCCGACCGCATGGCGCGCCCGCTGGTCGCTGCGGGCGACCGCCTGTCGCAGACGGCCCAGGGCGATGGCCAGCCGCGCGTGGGCGCTTCGCTGTTGCTCGGCGTGGCCACGGGCCTGCTGTGGGCCCCCTGCGCCGGGCCGGTGCTCGGCCTGATCCTGACCGGCGCCGCATTGCAGGGTGCCAGCGTGGGCACCAGCCTGCTGCTGCTGGCCTATGCGGCCGGTGCGGCCACGTCGATGGCGGCGGCCCTGCTGCTCGGCGGCCGGGTGTTTGCCGCGCTCAAGCGCTCGCTGGGCGTGGGCGAATGGGTGCGACGCGGCCTGGGCGCCGCCATGCTGGCCGGCGTGGCGGCGATTGCGCTGGGGCTGGACACGGGCGTGCTGGCCCGGTTGTCCACCGCATCCACCGGCGGCATCGAGCAGGCCCTGGTGAACCGGCTGGGTGGTGAACCCCAGGGCGGCGCCATGGCCATGAGCGGCGGCCCGTCGATGATGATGCAAGGCGGCGGTGCCATGATGGCAGCCGCTGGCGCCGAAGGGGCCGGGCCTTCCATGATGGCTGCCGGCAACGCCGCGGCCGGGCGCTTGCCGGACCAGGGCGAGGTGCCCTCGCTCGACGGTGCCGTGCAGTGGCTCAACTCGCCCGCGCTCACCACGGCCGGCCTGCGCGGCAAAGTGGTGTTGGTGGATTTCTGGACCTATTCGTGCATCAACTGCCTGCGCGCCATGCCTTATGTGAAGGCCTGGGCCGAGAAGTACAAGGACCAGGGCCTGGTGGTGGTCGGCGTGCATGCGCCCGAGTTCGCCTTCGAGCGCGACGCCGCCAATGTGGCCAAGGCCGTGCGCGACCTTGGCATCACCTACCCCGTGGCCATCGACAACAACTACGCCATCTGGCGCGCCTTCCAGAACCGCTACTGGCCCGCGCACTACCTGATCGACGCCCAGGGCCGCATGCGCTACCACCACTTCGGCGAGGGCAACTACGCCGAGTCGGAGCGCGCCATCCAGCAACTGCTGCGCGAGGCCGGCTCCACAGCACCGGCCCAGGACAGCCTGGCCCAGGTGGCCGCCCAGGGCGTGCACCAGCCGGCCGACCTGGGCACGGTGCGCTCGCACGAAACCTACCTGGGCTATGAGCGGGCCGAGCATTTCGCCTCGGCCGAGCCTGCGGTGCGCGACCGGGCGGCCACCTATACCGCCCCCGCCCGCCCGGCGCTCAATGCCTGGGGCCTGGCCGGCCAGTGGACGGTGGGCGCCGAGCGTGCCACCCTGGCTGCCGGCAGCGGCCGCATCGTCTACCGCTTCCAGGCGCGGGACCTGCACCTGGTGCTGGGGCCGGGCACCGGCGGCAAGCCCGTGCGCTTCAAGGTCACGGTCGATGGCCAGGCCCCTGGCGAATCGCGTGGCATCGACGTGGCCGCCGACGGCATAGGCACGGTGACCGACCAGCGCCTGTACCAGCTGGTGCGCCAGGGCGGCGAGGTGCGCGAACGCACCTTCAGCATCGAATTCCTGGATGCCCCTGTCGACGCCTACGCCTTTACCTTCGGTTGAGCACATTTCCTGCGAACCCGCATCACACTCCCACCCCCTTCCATAAAGGCGCTCTCACCATGAAAACGACCCCTTCCACGGCATCCACTCCCAGCCGGCGCGGCCTGCTGCAGCTTCTGGCCGGTGGCGCCACGCTGGCCGGCGGCGCCCTGCTGTTCCAGAACCTGGCCCACTCCGCCGAAGAGGCCGTGGTGATCCCGCCTCCCGCGCAGGACCTGCCCGCCGGCAATGCCAAGGTGGAAAAGGCCATCTTCGCAGGCGGCTGCTTCTGGGGCGTGCAGGGCGTGTTCCAGCATGTCCAGGGGGTGCAGAAAGCCGTGTCGGGCTACAGCGGCGGCTCGGCCGCCACCGCCACCTACAGCCTGGTGAGCAGCGGGCGCACGGCGCACGCCGAATCGGTGGAGATCAGTTACGACCCCGCACAGGTGAGCTACGGCGCCCTGCTGCAGATCTTCTTTTCGGTGGTGCACGACCCGACCCAGCTCAACCGCCAGGGGCCGGATTCGGGCACCCAGTACCGCTCGGCTATCTTTGCCGCCAGCCCCGAGCAGGAAAAGGTGGCGCGCGCCTACATCGCCCAGCTCGATGCGCTCAAGGTGTTCAAGAAACCCATCGCCACGCGCGTGGAAAGCGGCCCGAGCTTCTTCGCGGCCGAGGCCTACCACCAGGATTTTCTGACCGAGAACCCGCGCCACCCCTACATCGTGGTCAACGACCTGCCCAAGGTGGCCCATCTCAAGCGCTTGTTTGCTGCGCGTTACCGCGCTGAGCCCGCGCTGGTCAAGCGCGCGGCGTAGTCGCGCCGCATCGCCCCTTGCGGACAGCGGCTCGCAATGGAGCCATTCGGCACCAACCGGTGCCAAAGCGGCACCTCGCACCTTTGCATCGAATGTAACCATGGGTAACCCAATTCACCCACAGGGATACCATGGACACGATGATTTTGAAGAAGGTCCGGACCGTTGTTTCAGTGCATGTGCTGGCCCTGTCCAGCATGGCGGCCTGGGCTCAGGACTACCCGTGGAAGGCCATCACCCTGGTGGTGGGCTACCCGGCAGGCGGCAGCGTGGACCTGGTGGCACGGGCCATTGCGCCCGGCCTGTCGCGCCGGCTGGGCCAGCCGGTGAACGTGGAGAACATCCCTGGCACCAGCGGAGCGCTGGCCGCGGCCCGGGTGGCCCTGGCCGAGCCGGACGGGCACACACTGCTGCTGGGCTCGCCCGCCGAGGTGGGCATCAACCACCTGGTGAGCCGCCGGCGCGACGGCTACAACCCGCTCAAGGACTCCACCCCCATCGGCCTGGTCGGCAGCCAGCCGCTGGTGCTGGTGGCCGGCAGGAAGACGCCGGTGGCCAGCATCGACGAATTCCTGCGCGCCACGGCCGAGGCGCCCGCGCCCATGCGCTATGCCTCGTCGGGCATGGGTACACCGCTGCACCTGGCGGGCGAGACCATTCGCCAGCAATCAGGGGTGCGCATGGCGCATGTGCCTTCGCGCGGTGCCGGTGCCATGCTCGCGAATCTGGACAGCGGCGACGTGGACTTTGCGGTGATGGTGCTTTCCAGCGCCCTGCCCCATATCAAGGACGGCAAGGTCAAGGCCATTGGCGTGACAAAGCTGGAGCGCTCTGCGGCGGCGCCCCAGATCCCGGCCCTGGCAGAGAATGCGCGGTTCAAGGGGGTCGATGCAGGTGTCTGGTTCGGCCTGCTGGGCCCCGGCAAGCTGCCGCCGGCCATCACCACCCGGCTGCGCGAGGGACTGCAGCAGTTGCTCAAGGAGCCCGAACTGCGCAAGACGCTCGAAGCCGCAGGCCTGACCATGATGGAAGGCACGGATTTCGTGCCCTTCCTGCAGGCTGAGATCCAGAAGTTCAGGCGGGTGGTGGAGTTCGCGAACATCCGCAATTGAGCGGAGCCTTAGCCCCCGTCGCCTGCATTGCCGGTGATGGGCAAAACGATGCCGGTGATGTAACTCGTGCAGCACGGCGCGGCCAGGAACACATAGGCCGGCGAAATCTCCTCGGGCTGGGCCGGCCGCCCCATCTGCGTGCTGGCGCCGAACTGGGCGATGTCTTCGGGCGTCTTGTCGGCCGGGTTCAGCGGTGTCCATACCGGCCCTGGGGCTACGGCGTTCACGCGGATGCCCTTGTCGGCCAGGTTGTGCGCCAGGGCTTTGGTGAAGGCGTGGATGGCGCCCTTGGTGGCCGAATAGTCGAGCAGTTCCTTGCTGCCGCGCAGGCCTGTGACGGAACCTGTGTTGATGATGGCATCGCCCCGGTTGAGGTGCGGCAGCGCAGCCTTGGCCATATGGAAGTAGCCGTAGATGTTGGTCCTGAAGGTCTCGTCGAAACGCTCTTCGGTCAGGTCTTCGAGCGAGCCGACATGCTCCTGGAAGGCCGCATTGTTCACCAACAGGTTGAGCTTGCCAAAGGCCTTGACGGTCTTGGCAACGGCACCTTTGCAAAAGCGTGCGCTTTTCACGTCGCCGGAGATGGCGACGCAGCGCCGGCCTTCCGCCTTCACCAGTTCGATGGTGCGCTTCGCATCTTCGTGCTCGTTGAGGTAGACGATGGCCACGTCGGCGCCCTCGCGCGCGAACAGCACGGCCACGGCCCGACCGATGCCCGAGTCGCCGCCGGTGATGAGGGCCGACATGCCTTCGAGCTTGCCACTGCCCTTGTAGTGCGGGGCCTCGAAGCGCGGAGGCAGCGCCATGCGCGCCTCGATGCCGGGCTTGGCCAGCGGCTGGCTGGGCAACGGACTGCCTGGTTCAGTGCGACCAGGGCCCGGAGCCAGGGCTTTCTTCTTCGGTTGAGCCAGCTTCTTGCTTGTAGATGCCTTCGTTTTCGAAGCGTCCTTGGCGTCCTGCTCGGCCTGGATGCGCTTTTGCTTCTTGGCGGTCTGCTCTGTAGCGGCGCTATTGCGCGGGGATGCGGGGGCTTTTTTCATGGCACCGCCTGCCTACTTGAGCCACTTGCGCTGTGGCCGGGGCTGTACAGTCACCTCGACGGTCTTGTGCACGCCTGGTTGACCGGTGGCAGGGTCGGTTTCGACAACGTCTTCGAGATCGATGTCCTGCACTTCCGAGTGGGTCTCATCCTCCAGGTCTTCCAGGATGTTGTCGATCTTGCGTTCGGCCTTGTCGACTTCGGCTTTGGGGAGCGGTGTGGTGCGCATGGGCTACTCCTAAGGGGAATGCACCATTCTTGCCAGCCCACCGCCGCCCGCCTGTCATCCATTGCCGACGATGGGCCGCCTTTCTATGCCGACACCAGCGCTTCAGAAATCGATGAGCAGGCACTGGAAGACCCAGTCAAAATTCGACACTCACAAAAGATAATGAATTTTCTTCATTATTAATAGTGACCGAGCGGAAATATGCTGCTGCCTTGTATTCAGGGAGTTGCCGTGCGTGGCTCAGGCGTGCACCTGAGGTTTCCCTGATAATTGGTTATCAACAACAAGCCCTGCAGCACCGACCCCACCCCATGGAACGATCCACCCGGCAACGCACCGCCATCCTGGCGGCCATTGCAGATGCCCAGCGCCCGCTCACGCCGCAGGAGGTGCTGGACAGCGCACGCGAAGCCGTGCAGGGGCTGGGCATGGCCACGGTCTACCGCAACATCAAGGCGCTGCTGGAGGATGGATCGCTGCAGGCCGTGCACCTGCCGGGCGAAAGCCCGAGGTACGAAGCCGCCGAGCACGACCATGGCCACCACCACCACTTTCAGTGCACGGCGTGCTCGCGCGTGTTCGACGTGCACAACTGCCCCGGCGACCTGCGTGACCTGGCGCCCAAGGGTTTCACGGTGGAGCGGCACGAACTGACCTTGTACGGCCGCTGCGCCGATTGCGCAAAGGCAGCAGCCGCCCCGAAGCCCCGGGGCAAGGCCGCCGCTACGGCCTGACCGGCTTCAGGCGGACTGGTAGAGCGTGACCACGCAGGCCCCGCCCAGGCCCAGGTTGTGCTGCAGTGCGGTGCGTGCGCCGGGCACCTGGCGGTCCTCGGCCGTGCCGCGCAACTGGTGTGTGAGCTCATAGCACTGGGCCAGTCCCGTGGCACCGAGCGGATGGCCCTTGGATAGCAGCCCACCCGAAGGGTTGGTGACCACCCTGCCGCCATAGGTGTTGTCGCCCGCATCGATGAAGGCGGCTGCACCGCCCGGCGGGCACAGGCCCAGGGCCTCGTAGCTGATGAGCTCGTTCTGCGCAAAGCAGTCGTGCAGTTCCACCACGTCCAGGTCTTCGGGGCCGATGCCGGCCTGCTCATATACCTTGTGCGCTGCCGCTGCCGTCATGCCGTAGCCCACCAGGTTCATCATGTCGTGGCTGTCGAAGGCATCGGGCCGGTCGGTGGTCATGGCCTGGGCGGCAATGAACACGTCGGAGCGCAAGCCGTGGCGTCTGGCAAAGGCTTCGGAAACCAGCACCGTTGCCGCCGCGCCGCAGGTCGGCGGGCAGGCCATGAGCCGGGTGAGCACGCCGGGCCAGAGCATGGGCGCGTTCATCACGTCCTGCACCGACAGCTCCTTGCGCAACAGCGCCAGCGGGTTGCGCGCGGCGTGGCGGCTGGCCTTGGCGCGCACCTTGGCAAAAGATTCGAGCGGCGTGCCGTACTTGTGCATATGGCTCTGCCCTGCCCCGCCAAAGTAGCGCAGCGCCAGGGGCAACTCGGGCATGCCGACCAGCTCGGCAGCCTCGCGGTCGAAGTCCTCGAAGGGGCTGGGCCGGTCATTGAACACGGCGCCGAGGGCGCCCGGGCTCATCTGCTCGAAGCCCAGTGCCAGCACGCAGTCGGCCGCGCCGCTCGCTATGGCCTGGCGCGCGAGGAACAGTGCCGTGGAGCCGGTCGAGCAGTTGTTGTTGACGTTGAAGACCGGAATGCCGGTCATGCCCAGGCCATAGACGGCCTTCTGGCCGCTGGTGGAATCGCCGTAGACGTAGCCGACATAAGCCTGTTCGATGGCGCCGTAGGCGATGCCCGCGTCTTCCAGCGCGAGCCGGCCGGCCCGCCCCGCCATCACGGGATAGGGCTCGTTGGCGCCCGGTTTGACGAACGGGATCATGCCCACGCCCGCGATGAATGCCTTGTGTGACATGTTGGCGTTCCTCAGGTTAGCGCTGGCCGCGCCAGCATCGTGGCGCGGATGTCCTTCTTCATCACCTTGCCCACCTTGGAGCGCGGCAGGTCTGGCCAGATCTCCACCAGCTTGGGCGCCTTCACGCTGCCGATGCGCGCCTTGACGAAGGCCATGATGTCCTCGGGCTGCACCGCACGGCCGGCATGCAGCTGCAGCACGGCCACCACCTTCTCGCCCCACTTGTCGTCGGGCAGGCCGATGACGGCGCTGTCCTGCACGTCGGGGTGCTGCATCAGGGCCTGCTCTACCTCGACCGAGTAGACGTTGAAGCCGCCGGTGATGATCATGTCCTTGGCGCGATCGACGATGAACAAGTAGCCGTCGGCATCCACCCGTCCGATGTCGCCCGTGTGGTGCCAGCCGCCCTTGCCTGCTTCGGCGGTGGCCTTGGCGTCCTGGTAGTAGCCCATCATCACCAGCGAGCTGCGCACCACGATCTCGCCGGTCTCGCCTGCAGCAAGCAGCTTGCCGTCGGCATCCATGGTCGCCACCTGCACCAGCGGGCCGGGCCGGCCGGCACTGGACAGTCTCTCACGCGCCACCGAGCCGTCCGCGTGGAAATGCTCGCGCGGTGCCATCATGGAGATCATCATCGGCGCCTCGGTCTGCCCAAAGAGCTGGGCCATCACCGGGCCGATGGCCGTGAGCGCTTCTTCGAGCCGCGCCGCCGAGATCGGTGCCGCCCCGTACCAGAAGCACTGCAGCGAATCGAGCTTCGTGCTGGCCAGCTTCTCGTGCTGCAGCAGCATGTAGATCAGCGTGGGCGGCAGGAAGGTGTGCGTCACCCGATGCCGTTCGATCAATGCGAGGAAGTCGCCCAGGTCGGGCTTGGGCATGATGACCACACGCCCACCCAGAGCCATCACCGGCAGGCACAGCACCCCGGCCGCGTGGGTCAGCGGTGCCAGCGCCAGGTAGACCGGCCGGCCATCGAACGGGTAGCCCATCAGGGTCAGCGCAGACATGGTCTCCAGGTTGCGGCCCGAGAGCATGACGCCCTTGGGCTGGCCTGTGGTGCCGCCGGTGCCGGCGATCATCGCCAGGTCGTCCACGGGGGCGATGGCGATGGGTTCGTCGCCCACGCCCTCCACCCACTGCGCCCAGGAGGGTGCCCACCCGAATGCCGCATCCAGGCAGACCAACTGGCGCACCTTGGGCAGTTGCGCGCGCATCTGCTCCACCATCGGCGCATAGGCGCTGTGGAAGATGAGGCAACTGCAGTCGAAGGCGTCGAGCACAAAGCGGTTTTCGGACGCCTCGTTGCGCGGGTTCACCGGGCACCACACGGCACCTGCGCGCGAGATGCCGAACACGCAGGCAAAGGCCAGGGCGTCGTTGCTGGAGAGCACCGCCACCTTGTCGCCCGGCGCGATGCCCGAGCGCTGCAGCGCCCGCGCCACGCTGTGGCTGGTGCGCTGCACGTCGCCGTACGAGAGGTCGGCCGTGCCCAAGGTCAGGCACGGCGACCCTTCGCCCAGCATGGCCCCCTTGTCGAGGTAGTCGATCAGGCGCATGGCGGGGCCCGCTCAGCGGTGCACCGTGAGCACGGGCGGCTGCACCAGGCCGAAGCTGCGCAGCGCGCCCAGCAGCTCATGGTGGCCAAACGCTTGGCAGCCCGAGGCGAAGCCCACGCGCCGGGGCGCCTGCTGCAGCAGCGAGGCGGCGGCAAAGGCCTGCATCAGCCCGGTCTGCTTGTAGTTGCAGTTGCCGAAGATCACGCAGTGCGCCCGCGCCAGCGGCCCCGAGGCATGCACCGAATCCACCGACTTGTTGATGCGGGGGTTCTCGCGCGGCGGCATGGAGCCCATGACGGCGGCCGCCGTCTGTGCCAGGGCGGCGTAGCGGTCCTCTTCGTTCATGCCCTCGGTGGCCTTGAGCGCGGCGGCCACGATCTGCGGCACGCCCAGCATCAGCGGCTTGTTGAACACGCCGCCCAGCACCTTGACGTTGGCCACGCGCGGGTCCTTCTTGAACCACACCGGGTGCGAGGTGCCGCCCCAGGGCAGCGCCAGCGCCGCCTCGTGCTGGCCGGGGATGGCCAGACTGTAGAGGCCGGCGTCGGGCTGCCACTCCACATACTGGTTTTGCTCCAGGTAGTAGGCCTTGGACGTGGCGGCGTTGACCAGGATGGTCTGGGTGGAGGCCACCGTGGGACTGCCGCCCCAGAACACCGCGATGTCCAGGGTATCGAGCCCAGGGGTCTCCAGGCACAGCTGCGCAGCGATCTCGCCCGTGGTGTACATCTGCGCCAGGCCCGGCGACAGCAGCAGGCCGGCGGCGGCGAACTGTGCACCGTACTCGGCATCCAGCGTGATCAACCAGTCCTGCTCGCCCGTGGTGTCGGTGTAGTGGCATTTCGCGGCCAGGCAGGCCTGCACCACCTCATGGCCGAACTTGGCGAACGGCCCCACGGTGTTGAGCACGACCGAGGCGCCCTCGAACAGCGCCGTGAGCGCCTCCCGCGTATGCGCCACCTCGACCACCTCGTAGCTGGCGGTTTCGATGCCGGGCACATGCGATTGCATCGCCTCGTCGAGCTTGTCCTTGCTGCGGCCGGCGGCGATGAAGGGGATGTTGTACTCGCGCAGGTATTCGCAGACCAGCCGGCCGGTGTAGCCGGAGGCGCCGTAGACCACGACGGGTTTCTTGGTGTTGTTGGCCATGTTGTTGTCTCCTGTAGTGCTGCTCACATGCCCATGCCGCCGTCGACCGGCAAGCCGGCGCCGTTGATGAAGCGCGCAGCGTCGGAACACAGGAAGACCACGGCATCGGCCATGTCGGCCACCTCGCCCAGGCGGCCCGAGGGCGTCTGCTCGATGATGGCGCCCACGGCGGCCTCGGGCGACGCGAACAGGCCGGCGGCGACCACGTCGGCGGCCAGCTTCATGCCCATCTCGGTGGGCACCAGGCCGGGGTAGATGCAGTTCACACGCACGCCGTAGCCGAGCTTGCCCGACTCCATGGCGGCCACGCGGGTCAGCCGGTCGACGGCCGACTTGGTGGCCGAGTAGCCGGCGATCGCCGGGAAGGCAATGGTGGCGGCGACCGAAGAGATGTTGACCACCGCCCCGCCCTTGCCTGCAGCGCCGTCCGGGCGCATGGTCCGGAAGGCGTGCTTGAGGCCCAGTGCCGTGCCCACGATGTTCACGTCGAGCATGCGGCGCAACGCATCGGGCTCGATCTCGGTCACCAGGGCCGTGACCTCGATGCCGGCGTTGTTGATGAGGATGTCGAAGCCGCCCAATGTATCGACCGTGGCCTGCACGGCGGCGGCCCAGTCGGCCTCCTGCGTCACGTCGAGCTTCACGAAGCCGGCCTTGGCCCCGCCGGTCACCGGCAGCTTGCCTGCCGCCTCCTGGCCCAGCGACGTGAGCACGTCGCCAATCATCACCGAGGCCCCGGCGGCAGCGAGTGCCTGGGCCATGCCTTCACCGAGGCCGCGCGCGCCGCCGGTGACCAGGGCCTTGCGGCCGGTCAAATCGAACTTCGTCATTGTCTTGTCTCCTGATGGATAGGTAGAGATCGCTGATTCGCAGATCGTGTTCTTCGAGGAACGGGATTGATTCTGGGAATCGACTTGACAACTGTCAAGACATTTTCTTGACAGTTGTCATAAATTCAATCGCCCTGCCGCAGCCCATGCATGAAAAGACATGGCGTAGTGCCCGGCGCTGCCTACAATGGCGCGATGGAAAGAGCACCCCGCCGTGACAAATACGCCGAACGCCGCGCCGAACTGGGCGAGGCCGCGCTGCAGACGCTGGCCGAACTGGGCTATGCGCGCACCAGCCTGCGCGAGATCGCACAGAACTCCGCGTTCTCGCACGGTGTGCTGCACTACTACTTCACCGACAAGCTCGACCTCATCCTGTGCAGCGTGCGCCAGTACAAGGCGCGCTGCGTGACGCGCTATGACGAGGTGACGAACAACTCCACGACCTTCGGTGAGCTGGTCGATGGCTTCGTGGCGGTGCTGGGCGAGACGGTGCGCAGCGAAGCGCCCATGCACCGGCTCTGGTACGACATCCGTTCGCAGTCGCTGTTCGAGGACGCGCTGCGCGCCGATGTGGAAGCCATCGACAAGAGCCTGGCGAACATGGTCTGGCGCGTGCTCACGCGCATGTCCGAACTGGCCGGGCTGCCGGTGCGCGCGCCCATCGACCTCACCTACGCCATGTTCGACGGCGTCTTCCAGCAGTGCCTGCTGCGGCACATGGCCGGCGACGCCAAGGCCATACCGGCCATGCAGGGCCATGTGCGCCTGCTGGTGGAGCAACTGATCGGCATGCCGGCCGCTGCGGCACCCGCCAAGGCCACACGCAAGCGCAAGCCGGCGGCACTCGCTGCGTAGCACCTTTACCAGTTACGGGTCGACTGCCATGCCGTTCTGTTATGCAGAACGGCTTTTTTTATTGGCCGGCCAATGCTTGACCCTCTCGTTGATGGTCTCCATAATTTCATAAGACAGATTGAAGTTCTTTCTTATAGAACACTACAGGAGACCCCGGTGCCCCATGCTTTCGATGTTCTGATCAGCGAGGTCGGCCCGCGCGATGGCCTGCAGTCCGTGAAGGCGACCATGGCCACGGCCGACAAGCTGCGCTGGATCGACGCGCTCTACGCCGCAGGCGTGCGCGAGATCGAAGTGGCGTCCTTTGTGCCCGCCCGGCTGCTGCCGCAGATGGCCGACGCGGCCGAGGTGGTGCGCCACGCCATCACCCTGCCCGGCCTCACGGTGATGGCCTTGGTGCCCAACCGCAAGGGCGCGCAGGCGGCACTGGACGCGGGGGTACACAAGCTCACCATGCCCGTGTCGGCGAGTGCGGCCCATTCGCTGGCCAATGTGCGCAAGACGCGCGAGGAGATGGTCGAGGAAGTGCGCGCCATTGCCGACCTGCGCCGCGACATCGCCCCGCATGTGAAGCTGGAAGCCGGCATTTCCACCGCCTTCGGCTGCACCCTGCAAGGCCTGGTGCCCGAGGACGAGGTGATCTGGCTGGCGGCCCAGTGCGTCGAGGCCGGTGCCGACGAGTCGGGCCTGTCGGACACCGTGGGCTATGCCAACCCGGCGCAGGTGCGCCGGCTGTTCAAGCGCCTGCGTGCCGAACTGGGTGACAAGGCCGGCGCCGCGCACATGCACAACACCCGCGGCCTGGGCCTGGCGAACTGCCTGGCGGCGTATGAGGAAGGCGTGCGCACCTTCGATGCCTCCCTGGGCGGCCTGGGCGGCTGCCCCTATGCGCCAGGCGCTTCGGGCAATGTGGTCACCGAAGATCTGGTGTTCATGTTCGAGGCCAGCGGCATCACCACCGGCATCGACCTGCAGCGGCTGATGGACGCCCGCGCACCGCTGGTGGCCGGCCTGCCTGGCGAGCCTGTCTATGGAATGACACCCGAAGCCGGCCTGCCCAAGGGCTTTGTGCAGGGAGCCCGCCATGTCTGAGGCCGTGCAGAACGACAAGCCCCTGCCCTACGCCGGCATCCGCGTGGTGGAGTTCACCCACATGGTCATGGGCCCCACCTGCGGCATGGTACTGGCCGACCTGGGCGCCGAGGTGATCAAGGTCGAGCCCATCGAGGGCGACAGCACGCGCCACCTGCTGGGCTCGGGCGCGGGGTTCTTCCCGACCTTCAACCGCAACAAGAAGAGCATCGCGCTCGACCTCAAGAAGCCCGAGGGCGTTGAGGCCGCGCTGCGCCTGATTGCCACGGCCGACATCGTGAGCGAGAACTTCAAGCCCGGCACCATGGCCAAGCTGGGGCTGGACCATGCCTCGCTCCGAAAGCTCAACCCGCGCCTGATCTACGTGAGCCACAAGGGCTTTCTGCCCGGCCCCTACGAGCAGCGCACCGCGCTCGACGAGGTGGTGCAGATGATGGGCGGCCTGGCCTACATGACCGGACGCCCGGGCGACCCGCTGCGCGCGGGCACCAGCGTGAACGACATCATGGGCGGCATGTTCGGTGCCATCGGTGCCATGGCCGCACTGCGCCAGCGCGAGCTGACCGGCGAGGGCTCGGAGGTGCAGTCAGCGCTGTTCGAGAACAACGTCTTCCTGGTGGCGCAGCACATGATGCAGTTCGCCAGCACCGGCAAGGCGGCCAACCCCATGCCCAGCCGCATCTCGGCCTGGGCCATCTACGACGTGTTCACCGTGAAGGACGGCGCGCAGATCTTCCTGGCCGCCGTGAGCGACAAGCAGTGGGCCATCTTCTGCGAGGCGCTGGGCCTGGCTGACCTGCTGGCCGACCCGCGCCTGAAAACCAACAACGAGCGTGTGCAGGCGCGCGACTGGCTGATGCCCCAGTTGCGCTCGCACCTGTCAGGGCGCAGCGCAGGTGAACTGGCGGCCATCTTCGAGGCGAACGAACTGCCATTCGCCCCGATCACCAGGCCCGAGGAGCTGTTCGACGACCCGCACCTCAACCAAAGCGGGGGCCTGGCGCCCATCCGCCTGAACAACGGCACTGAATCCAAGGTGCCGCTGCTGCCCCTCACGCTGAGCGGCATGCGCCCCGGCGTGCGTTTGCAGCCGCCGCGCGCGGGCGAGCACACGGCTGCGCTGCTGCAGGAGGTGGGCTACTCGGACGTCGAGGTGGCCGCCCTGCGGGCGCAGGGTGCCGTGGCCGGCGACTGACGGACAGGGCCACGGCACGCGGGCGTTGCCGGCGGTCATTTTGGGAGTGCATGAATGCGCGCCGGCTGTTATAACTCCACCTAGAAACGGCCGCAAAGGCTGGCGAGGGGGAACACCATGACCGATGCGAAGGGGGCCACTGGCCCGTTGTCACGCCTGGCAGCAGGCGTTCTGGTGGCGGCGTGCATGCTTTTTCAAGCCCAGGCGCAGACGCTGGAGAAGCCCGCAGGGCCTGTGGTGTTGACCCTCCAGGGGGGCGTCAGCAAAACGAATCAGGGGGAGAAGGCACAGTTCGACATGAAGATGCTCGAAAAGCTGCCCCAGAAGAGCTTCACCACCCAGACCCCCTGGTACCCCCAGCCCGTCACCTTCACCGGGCCGCTGCTGCGCGATGTGCTCGCGGCTGCGGGTGCCAAGGGCAGCAAGATCACGGCAGTGGCGCTCAACGACTACAAGACCGAGATCCCTTTCGACGATGCCACGCGCCACGATGTGATCGTGGCCCGGCTCATGAACGACCGCTCCATGCCGATCCGGGAGAAGGGCCCCCTCTTCATCGTCTTCCCCTTCGATACCAAGGCCGAATTGCGTACCGAGCTGTACTACAACCGTTCTGCCTGGCAGCTCAGCACCCTGCAGATCAGATAGTGTGCTGTCCGGCAAATAAATGCCCATAAAACCGCGTCTTTCACACCAGGGCTGCGTTGCAAATCCTCTCGATAGCTGCGGCTATCGATGCGGTTTGCGCCTTGCCCTGGCGCGAAATCCATCGGTTTTATCGCGGTCATCTATTTGCCGGACAGCGCACTAGTGGGCTCCCCATGCTGCGCAGCAAGCACCTCCTGCCCCTGATCATCGCCAGCCTGGTGGTGGTCTACGTGTCCATTGCGGCCGTCCAGTACCACCAGTACCGCAGCGTCGAAGCCGTGATGCGCCGGGGCGACGTGAACGCCCTGTGGTCCTTCCTGCAGCTCAATGTGGAGCACGAACGGCTGGACCACGCCCTGCACCAGTACGAGTTAGACCCCGAAAGCACCTCGATGGACGCGCTGCAGCTGCGCTACGACCTGTTCCTGAGCCGCTTCAGTGCACTGGAGAGCGGCACTGCGCGCACCCTCATGCAGCACGAGCCGATCTACGCCAAGGCCCTGGCAGAGCTGCAGGAATTCGTCGAAGCCGGCGACAGCTATTTTGGTTTGGCAGCCGACGTGCGAACCAGCCAGGCCAACATGCGGCTGTTGCGCGAGCGCCTGGTCGATCTGCGCGCGACGGTGCAGGAGCTGTCGCTCAACGCCTCGCGCATCTCGGCCTTGCTGGGAGACCAGCGCAACGCCGAGGTGCAGTACCAGACCCTTTTGACCACGGGGCTTACGGCGTTCCAGGCGCTTTTGACTTTTCTGCTGGCCGTGGCCATGGGCCGGCAGTTCTTGAAACGCGAAAAGGCCAAGTCGCTGGCCCTGGCCGCGCAGGCCGAGCTGGTGGAGGCCTTGAAGCGCAGCGAAGAGGTGCTCGAAGCCCGGGTGGTCCAGCGCACCGAGGAGCTGGAGCAGGCCAACGCCACCCTGCGCGAGCACGAGGACGAGCTGGAGGTGGCCCGCGCCCGTGCCGAAGACGCATCGCAGATGAAGTCGGACTTTCTGGCCAACATGAGCCACGAGATCCGCACCCCCATGAACGCCGTGATCGGCATGAGCCACCTGGCGCTCACCACCGACCTCTCGCCGCGCCAGCGCGACTATGTCGAGAAGATCCAGCGCTCGGGCCAGCACCTGCTGGGGCTGATCAATGACATTCTCGATTTCAGCAAGATAGAGGCCGGCAAGCTGGAAGTGGAAACCGTCGATTTCGGACTGCGCGGGGTGCTGGACAACGTGGCCAACCTGATCGGCGACAAGTGCTCGGCCAAGGGCCTGGAGCTGATGTTCGACGTGGACCCTGCCCTGCCCGATGACCTGCTGGGCGACCCGCTGCGCCTTGGGCAGATCCTCGTGAACTATGGCAACAATGCCGTGAAGTTCACCGACACCGGCGAGATCGTTGTGCGCGTGCTGGAGGTGGCACGCGATGCCGAGGGCCTGCTGCTGCGCTTCGAGGTGCAGGACACGGGCATCGGCCTCACGCCCGAGCAGCAGTCGCGGCTGTTCCGCTCGTTCGAGCAGGCCGACACCTCCACCACCCGCAAGTACGGCGGCACCGGGCTGGGGCTGGCCATCTCCAAGAAGCTGGCGGGCCTGATGGGCGGCGAGGTGGGCGTGGACAGCACGCCCGGCCAGGGCAGCAGCTTCTGGTTCACCGCCCGGGTGGGCCTGGGCACGCCCTCGGGGCGCCCGCTCATGCCCGAGCCCGACCTGCGCGGGCGCCGCGTGCTGGTGGTGGACGACAGCGAACAGGCACGCCAGATCCTCTCGGGCCTGCTGGCCAGCATGAGCTTTGCCGTGACCACGGCCGCCTCGGGCGAAGAAGCCATTGTTGCGGCACGCGATGCCGACGCGGCCGGCCTGCCCTGCGAGATCGCGTTTCTCGACTGGAGAATGCCGGGGCTGGATGGCTTTCAGACAGCCGCCCAACTGGCCCTGCTGCCCCACCCGCCGGTACCGGTGATCGTCACCGCGCATGGCCGCGAGGAGGTGTTCCGCGAGTTGGAGAAGGCCGGCATCGCCCTGATGCTGACCAAGCCGGTCAGCCCATCCCAGCTGTTCGACACCGCCATCCGCGCGCTGGGAGGGGTGCAGGATGCTGGCCTGGCAGGCTACGCAGCAACGCGGCGGACCACTGCGCCCGACCTCGGCCCCATACGTGGCGCCCGGGTCCTGCTGGTGGACGACAACGACCTGAACCAGCAGGTGGGCGCCGACCTGCTGGGCGACGCCGGGCTGGTGGTGGAGGTGGCCGAGAATGGCCAGGTGGCGCTGGACATGCTGCAGCAGCGCGCCGCCTACGACATCGTGCTCATGGACATGCAGATGCCGGTGATGGATGGTCTGACTGCCACGCGCCACATCCGCGAGAACCCCGACTGGCACAAGCTGCCCGTGCTGGCCATGACGGCCAATGCCATGAGCGGCGACCGCGACAGCTGCCTGGCCGCCGGCATGAACGGCCATGTGGCCAAGCCCATCGACCCCGATGAGCTGTTTTCGCAGCTCCTGCAGTGGGTGCCTGCGCGTGCCGGGGCCCCGGCCCTGGCTCCTGCTGCGTCCATATCGGCGGCGGAGCCTGCGCTCGCCCTTGAAGCCCTGGCCCGCATCGAGGGGCTGGACGCGGCCGCCGGCCTGCGCCGGGTGCTGGGCAAGCCCGCTGCCTACGAAAGCCTGTTGCGCAAGTTCGTGGCCGGCCAGGCGGCCGCAGCGCAGAACACCAGCGCCCTCCTTGCTGCCGGCCAGCGGCAGGATGCCTTGCGCTCCATGCACACCCTCAAGGGGACTGCGGGCACCATCGGCGCCGCGCCCCTGGCCCAATTGGCCGAGGCGGTGGAGCACGCGATTGCGGCCGATGCCGATGTCCAGGTGGTGAGCACGCTGCTGGAGCCGGTGGACACGGCCTGTCAGGCCCTGGTGGCAGCGTTGCGCAGCGCACTGCCCACGGAGGAGGCCGCGGCCCAGCAGGCACCGGTGGACGCCGCAGAGGCGCAGCAATTGCTCGCGCGCCTGGAGGCACTGCTGGCGGACGACGATTCGGACGCCGTGGAACTGTTCAAGGACTCGGGCCCCGCCCTCAAGGCCTTGCTTGGCCCCGTCTACGGCGAGATGAAGCGCGCGCTGGACAGCTACATCTTCACCGACGCACTGGCGCTGCTGCGTGCAGCCCCGCTGCCCCGCCCCGCGATACAAGGAGGACCCACGTCATGAGCAATCCCATGGAAACGAGCGGCAAATGCACCGTGCTGGTGGTGGACGACATGCCCGACAACCTGTCGGTGATGAGCGGCCTGCTGCGCCCGGACTACAAGGTCAAGCTGGCCAACAGCGGCGAGCGGGCCCTGCAGATCGTCGCGGGCGACGGCAAGCCCGACCTGATCCTGCTGGACATCATGATGCCCGAGATGGATGGCTACGAGGTGCTGCGCCGCCTGCAGTTCAACCCCGAGACCGAGGACATCCCGGTGATCTTCCTCACGGCCATGAGCGCGTCGGACGACGAGACGGTGGGCCTGGAGCTCGGTGCGGTGGACTACATCACCAAGCCCATCAACCCGGCCATCACCCTGGCGCGGGTGCGCAACCACCTGCTGCTCAAGCGCGCCCGCGACCTGCTGGCGCGCCAGAACCAGTACCTGGAGGAAGAAGTGGCCCGGCGCACGCGCGAGGTAGTGGAGCTGCAGGACGGCACCATTCGCGCCATGGCCTCGCTGGCGGAAACGCGCGACAATGAGACCGGCAACCACATCCGCCGCACCCAGCACTACGTGGAAGTGCTGGCACGCAAGCTGCAGCACCACCCGCGCTTCCAGGACGAGCTCACCGAGGCGGCCATCGAGATGATCTTCAAGTCGGCGCCGCTGCACGACATCGGCAAGGTGGGCATCCCGGACCGCATTCTGCTCAAACCGGGCAAGCTCACGCCCGAAGAGTTCGAAATCATGAAGACCCACACCACGCTGGGACGCGACGCCATCGTGGCTGCGGAGCGCGAGGCTTCGCAGACCAACCCCTTCTTCCGCTACGCCAAGGAGATCGCCTACAGCCACCAGGAAAAGTGGGACGGCTCGGGCTACCCCGAGGGGCTGGTGGGCAACACCATTCCCCTGTCCGCACGCTTGATGGCCGTGGCCGATGTGTACGACGCGCTGATCTCCGTGCGCGTCTACAAGGAGGCGTTTCCCCACGAGGTGGCCGTGGAAATCATCCGCGACGGCCGAGGCAGCCATTTCGACCCCGACATGGTGGACGCCTTCCTGGCGCTGTCCGAAGAGTTCCGACAAATCGCCCAGCGCTTTGCCGATGGCGAGCAGGCACTGCACGCCCAGGTAGACCGCATGGCCACGGATCTGCCCGCCGAGCACATCGAACTGACCGCACAAGACACCCCATCCTGAGACATGCATCCTTCCAAGACCACCGTGCTGCTGGCCGAAGGCGCCAGCGCCATGCGCCAGGCCCTGGCCAGCCAGCTGCAGACTTTCGGTTTCGGCCAGGTACTGCAGGCCCGTGACGGCACACGCGCCCTGCAGATGCTGCGTGCCGAACCCGTGCACGTGGTGATCTGCGACCTGGACATGCAGGGCATGGACGGCCTCACCGTGCTCGAAGCCATGCGCGCCGACCCCAAGCTGGCGGGCCTGCCCTTCATCCTGATGTCGGGCGGGCTGGACCGGGATTCGGCCGCCCGAGCCATCCGCCTGGGCATTGGCGACCTGCTGGTCAAGCCCTTTACCGTGCGCCGGCTCATCGAGCGCATGCAGCGCGTGATGCAGCGTGACGCCCAATCCCTGGTCTCCGCGCTGGCGCCCCCGCCTGCACTGGAGTCCCCCCCCGAACTTTCCACTGAACCCGAGCGCGCGACCATCCTGGTGGTGGACGATACGCCCGACAACCTGCAGCTGATCGCCGGCCTGTTCCGCGACCGCTTCAAGGTCAAGATCGCGCACAACGGCGAGAAGGCCCTGTCCATCTGCCAGTCCGACGCGCCGCCGGACCTGATATTGCTCGACGTGATGATGCCCGGCATGGACGGCTTCGAGGTGGCGCGCCGCCTGCGCGAACACCATGCCTCGGAATGCACGCCCATCATCTTCGTCACCGCGATGACCGACGAAGCCTCACGCCACCAGGGCCTGAGCCTGGGCGCCATCGACTACGTCTTCAAGCCCATCGAGCCCGAGCTGCTGCGCCTGCGGGTCAGCAACCTCATGTACTACGTGGAGCACCGCAAGCAGCTGCAGAAGGATTTTGACCAGATGCACGAGAACAGCCGGCTGCAGGCGGAGGTGGAGCGGTTGCGGGCGGAGGTAAAAGGCCTGCGGGGCGGGTGAAGGTAATGAAATAGATGCTCAACTGCCCCCTTCAAAGGCGGCGAAGACCAACATGCGTGGTGCATGCACTATTTCATGAGCTGGGCATAGTGCCATGCATTGCATGGGCGCAATGGCAAAAAATCCTATTTGCTGCAAGTGATATTTGCCGATGAAATGTAGCCAAGTTTTTTATAAATACTTTCAATCGTCGGCTTTTCCTCGATAGGCAGAGGCATTCCATCAAACCAATTGAATTGTCGACCGGCTGTTCGAAAAAATGGCTGTGGGAAATTGGCAGAACCAACCGCGTAACTTGTTTCTGGCGACAGACGCAAAATAACATCCTTGCCTATGAGTTTTCTAAGATATCGTCCCACCGGTTCATCATCTAATGATCGGAGTATGTATATTTTCTCATGGTCGCATTGATATGATTTGGCATTTTTGTTATTTGGATGAACGGACAGCAATTTAACCCCAACCACCTCGACAAAGGAGGCGCCAGATCTACCGTCGTCGTTTTCCTCATGCAAGACCAATTCCTCCATAGGTATAGGCTCACCTCTTTTCCAAAGTTTGTAGTATAAACTTTTGTCTATCCAAACAATGCGCTTGAAATGCCCCTGAAAAATGAAATCAGTGTCATTTCTCAAACTTTCTTCGATAGTGATTTGCGGGGATGTCGGAATTCCAGCGTGTACGGATCTTGTCTCGATATGAAAGCAGCAAAACGCCGATATGAAAATTAAAAAATTGGAAAATACCACTTTGATCTTAAGACTCATGTAGCACCGATCAGAAAAGGTTGGAGTCATAATAATCTCAGACGGCTTCAACATCATGTTCGCGCTGTTTGGAGACGATCATGACTTGCGCGATGGGCACTTCGGCATGGCGGTTGCGGTCTCGCGGATGCACTGCCTTATGTAGAGGCTCGCCAGCCGCGTGCGCAGTATCCTCCCGAAATTCGTCCATCACGCTCCCTCACGACAGTCGCTCTTATTAGGGAGATGCTAGCTGTCTACGGGTTGAAGCAGGTGCTTCAGAGGTTCACCTAAACGGGTGAGTTTGAAACCAAACGATTCCGCTCTCGCGCCGTCGCCAGACTTCAAATTCAGTTGAGCTCCAGCTCCCTGGCGCATGCTTGGCCGGTTGCGCAAAGGCCCAGCTTGCGCAGCAACTGCTCATCAGCCTCCACATCCGGGTTCCCCGTCACCAGCAGCTTGTCGCCATAGAAGATCGAATTGGCCCCCGCCAGGAAGCACATCGCCTGCACCGCCTCGCCCATCTGTTGGCGCCCGGCCGACAGGCGCACGCGGGCCCGGGGCATGGTGATGCGGGCCACGGCGATCATGCGCACGAAATCGAGCGGGTCGATGGGCTCGCTGTCGGCCAGCGGCGTGCCGGGCACGCGCACCAGGCTGTTGATGGGCACGGACTCGGGGTAGGGGTTGAGGTTGGCCAACTGGGCAATGAGCCCGGCGCGGTGAACGGGCGCCTCGCCCATGCCCACGATGCCGCCGCAGCACACGCTGATGCCGGCACTGCGCACATGCTGCAAGGTATCGAGCCGGTCTTGGTAGGCGCGGGTACTGACCACGTCGGTGTAGTACTCGGGGGCGGTGTCGAGGTTATGGTTGTAGTAGTCCAGCCCCGCGTCCTTGAGCGCCAGGGCCTGGTGCGATTCGAGCATGCCCAGGGTGGCGCAGGTCTGCAGGCCCAGGCCCTTGACGGCGCCGATCAGCTCGCTCACCTTTTCGATGTCGCGGTCCTTGGGGGCGCGCCAGGCGGCCCCCATGCAAAAGCGCGTGGCGCCCGCGTCCTTGGCGGCCTGGGCGGCGCGCAGCACTTCGTCCACCGCCATCAGCTTCTCGGCCTTCACGCCGGTGTCGAACTCGGCCGCCTGCGGGCAGTAGCCGCAGTTTTCGGGGCAGCCGCCGGTTTTTACCGAGAGCAGCGTGGCCAGCTCGATGTCGCCCTGGGGCCAGTGCTGGCGGTGCACGGTCTGGGCCTCGAACAGCAGGTCCATCAAGGGTTTGTCGAGCAGTGCCTGGATGGCCGCGACTGTCCATTCGCCACGCACCACCGGTGCGGAGACGGGTCGGTGCAGCTGGATCGGCTGGGGGGTGGAAAGTGCGGTGTTCACCATGGGTTCGGTCCTTTCATCAAGCGGATCAGATGCCACACAAGGCGCCACCCCTGTACCTGCGGGAGCGAAGCCTCATGTTGCTATCACCATGATTTTGAATGAGGTTTTGGTTCAAATGCACCCTCATGGGTCACAAAAAGTGCCACTGAATTCTCGCGAACAACCTCGCTCATTTACCCATGCATGAAGAGCGGCGAAGCCAGCAATTGGCAGATGTAGGTTGCATATTGAAGGCACTCGGAAATGCGTTGTCAGAACTTGCCGCCTATGTTCAGCTTCGGCATCCAACACCCATGGCAGGGCACGCCGCGTGCCTCGACGTTAGTGCAAGTTAGCGCGTTCCTGGCGCACGTTCGGCCAGCGCCAGAGCGCCCGCACCGGCCACCAGGCACAGCAAAGCCAGCACATCGGCCAGGACCACGCGCTGCAGGTGGGCGTTGAACCCGCCGGTGGACCAGGCCAGCCAGAGAAAGGAAACGACGCTGAAGCCCCCGAGGACCAGCGCCAGCCACTGCAAAGCGGGCTTGAACGCGGCCAGCACGCACACGCCACCCACGATGCCGAACAGCACGGCACGGTGGCGCATCAGGATCAGGGCGCTGGGGTCGGAGGGCGCGGCCCCATACAGACGGGCGAGGTGTTCATGCCCGAGTACGCCCGACAAGGGGATCAGATGGATGACGCCCACGACCAGCAAGGCCAAGGTGGTGAGGATACGCATGGGGCACAACTCCAGAAAGGGACGGAATGTCCCCGTTGTATCCCTCATCGGCATGTGGATCCATGACCCGCCAGGTCATGGGCGCACTGCTGGGTCAGCGCTTGAGCAGTTTCTCCAGCGCCTGGCGGATGGCGCCCGGCTTGTCCGCCGTGCCCTCGAAGGCAGCGCAGCTCGGGGCGCGCTCCACCTCGGGGCCGCGTGCGCCCGTCTGCGAGAACAGGCGTTCGCAGTCGCAGCGCAGCCGCGCCAGGGTCTGCCGGGTGCGGCGGTTCTTCACCTCGGCCACCCAGCAGCTGTCGGCGCAGCCGCAGGAGCGGTATTCCAGCGTTTCGCCAGCGTGCCCCCAGTCGAGTGGGGAGGTGCCTGTGCCACCTGAGGCCCAGAGGGTGGGACTTGCCAGCGCAAACAGCAGCGCTGCTGCGCTCCGGGCTCGCCCCATGAAGGCCATCGGCTGCAGCGGGCTCAGCCCAGTGCGGCGATCACTTCGGCCGGCGCCTGCACCAGCTCGATCAGCACGCCCTCGCCCGCAATCGGGAACTCGTCGTTGCTCTTGGGGTGCAAGAAGGTGATGTCAAAGCCCGCAGCCCCCTTGCGGATGCCGCCCGGCGCAAAGCGCACGCCCTTGGCGGTGAGCCATTCCACCGCTTTTGGCAGGTCGTCGATCCACAGACCGATGTGGTTGAGCGGCGTGGTGTGCACGGCGGGCTTCTTGTCGATGTCGAGCGGTTGCATGAGGTCCACCTCGACCTTCCAGGCGCCCTGCCCCATGGCCAGAATGTCCTCGTCCACGTTCTCGCGCTCGCTCTGGAAGGTGCCCGTCTGCGTGAGGCCCAGCATGTCAACCCACAGGGTCTTCATGCGCGCCTTGTCGGTGCCGCCGATGGCGACCTGCTGGATGCCCAGGACTTTGAAGGGGCGGGAGACGGCGGTATTCATGGCAGATCTTTCAAGAACAAGGGAATGGTTTCAGACTTCACCGAGGATCCAGCTGCTGGCCGTGGCAAAGTATTCGCGCAGCCAGGCGTTGTAGCGCAGGTAGAGCGGCGTGGGGGCCCCCGCCACCACGGATTGCGTGTAACCGATCTTGCGGGCGATGCGCTGGGCACGCACGGTGTGGAAGTCGCTGGTGACCACGGCCATGGGGCTGGTGAGTCCCAGGCCCTTGGCCTGCAGCAGCGGCAGGCTGTAGCGCAGGTTCAGCTCGGTGCTGGTACTGCGCTCTTCCTGCAGGATGCGCTCGGCGGCCATGCCCTGGGCGCGCAGGTAGTCGCCCATGATGCGGCCTTCGCTCGCGGTTTCGCCGAAATCCACCCCGCCCGACACCACGACCCAGGCGGCGGGATGGGCGGCGGCCAGCTCGCGCGCCTTGTCCAGCCGCGCCCGCAAGGCCGGCGAGGGCTGGCCGTTGGGCGTGCCGCTGCCCAGCACGATGATAGCCTTCAGGGGCACATCGCCCGCCGCAGCGTTGAAAGCCTGCACTTGGCCGGCCAGCGCATTCCAGAACAGGGCGACGCTGGCAACCCAGGCCAGAAACAGCAGCCAGCCCGCGCGCCACGCGCGCCGCGTCCACCCTGCCCGACCCAATCGGGCCTGCAGCGGGTGCCAGCCCCAGGCGATCAGGCACAGGGCCAGCCCCAATGCAAGCCCATGGACATCAGCACCAGGCCATCGGCCAGCAGCACGGCGCCCGCCAGCAGGCAGGCCAGGCGCAGCAGCGGCCAGCGCTCGCGTGGTCTGCTCGACCACTCATCCACCGTCACGAACACGGTTATGCGCGCCCTGGGTTCACACGAATTCCAGGATGACCTGGTCCACGGCCAGCGATTCGCCCTTGCCGGCGACGATCTTGCCCACCACGCCATCCTGCGCGGCAAAGAGGATGTTCTCCATCTTCATGGCCTCGATCACGGCCAGCTTCTCGCCGGCCTGCACCTTCTGGCCGGGCTGCACGGCCACGTCCACCAGCAGGCCGGGCATGGGCGAGAGCAAGAAGCGGCTCAGGTCCGGCGGCGCCTTGAAGGGCATGAGCTGGTGCAGGCGCGCACCCAGAGGCGAAAGCACCAGTGCATCGATCTGCGTGCCGTTGTGCGCGATGCGCAGCGCCAGCGGGTTCTTGCCCGGGCCGCGCTCGACCTGGGCGGTGAAGCCCAGGCCATTGCACTGCCCCTGCACGCGCACCTGGCCCAGCGTGGCCGAGCTGCTGATCTTGTAGCTCTTGTCTTCCACCATCACCGCGCTGGAGCCGGACTTGTCCTCGAAGTCCGTCACCGACACTTCGTGGTGGATGTTCTTGCCTTCGGCGCCCAGCGTGACCACGACGAACTGCTCGCCCACCTTCACCTCGTGGCCCGCCAGTTGGCCGCTGATGCCCGAGGCGCGCGCGCGGTAGCGGCGGTTCATGTAGGCAGCCAGCGCCACCAGGAACAGCGGGTCTTCGTGCGGCACGTCTTCCGCCGCAAAGCCCTGGCTGTAGTTCTCGGCGATGAAGCCGGTGTTGAAGTCGCCCGAGACGAATTTGGGGTGCGCCAGCAGCGCTGCCTGGAAGGGGATGTTGCTGCTGATGCCGCGGATCACGAAGCCGTTGAGCGCCGCGCGCATCTTGTGGATGGCATCGTCGCGGTCGGTGCCGTGCACGATGAGCTTGGCGATCATCGAGTCGTAGAACATCGGGATCTCGCCGCCCTCGTACACGCCGGTGTCTACGCGCACGCCCAGCTTTTTGGCCGTGTCGGACTGGAACATCGATTCTTCCGGCGGCTGAAAGCGCACCAGGCGCCCCGTGCTGGGCAGGAAGTTGCGGAACGGGTCTTCGGCGTTGATGCGGCACTCGATGGCCCAGCCGTCGCGCTTCACGTCGGCCTGGGTCAGCGGCAGCGGCTCGCCAGCGGCCACGCGGATCATCAGCTCCACCAGGTCCAGGCCGGTGATGCACTCGGTCACCGGGTGCTCCACCTGCAGGCGGGTGTTCATCTCCAAAAAGTAGAAGTCCTGGTCCTTGCCGACCACGAACTCCACCGTGCCGGCGCTCTGGTACTTCACGGCCTTGGCCAGCTGCACCGCTTGCTCGCCCATGGCCTTGCGCGTGGCATCGGTGATGAAGGGCGATGGCGCCTCTTCGATCACCTTCTGGTGGCGGCGCTGGATGGAGCACTCGCGCTCATTCAGGTAGATCACGTTGCCCTGGCTGTCGCCCAGCACCTGGATCTCGATGTGGCGCGGCTGCTGCACGAACTTCTCGATGAAGATGCGGTCGTCGCCAAAGCTGTTGCGTGCCTCGTTCTGGCAGCTGGTGAAGCCTTCGAAGGCCTCCTTGTCGTTGAAGGCCACGCGCAGGCCCTTGCCGCCGCCGCCGGCCGAGGCCTTGATCATGACGGGGTAGCCGATGCCCTTGGCGATCTCCACCGCCTGCTCGGGGCCGCTGATGGCGTCGTTGTAGCCCGGGATGGTGTTGACCTTGGCCTCGTTGGCCAACTTCTTGGAGGCAATCTTGTCGCCCATGGCCGCAATCGAATGCGCCTTCGGGCCGATGAAGGCGATGCCCTCGTCCTCGCAGCGCTTGGCGAAGGCCTCGTTCTCCGACAGGAAACCGTAGCCCGGGTGGATGGCCTGCGCGCCGGTCTGTTTGGCCGCCGCAATGATCCTGTCGGCCAGCAGGTAGCTCTCGCGGCTTGGTGCCGCGCCGATGTGCACGGCCTCGTCGGCCAGCTTCACGTGGCGGGCCTCCTTGTCGGCGTCGGAGTACACGGCCACGGTGGCGATGCCGATTTTCTTCGCGGTGGCAATGACCCGGCACGCGATTTCGCCCCGGTTGGCGATCAATATTTTGGTAAACATAGCGATCTTCTTTTCTAAAAGTACGACCCGGAACTGGTTGGGTTAGGTGCTGGCACAGCCCAGCGAAGCGGTTGAGGAGAGGCGCCGGGCCGCAGGCAGTAGCAGCGCTACGACCAGGCTCGGCAACGACGCCTCAAGGGCTGTGGCAGTGCCGCTCAGAGAGGAATGTTGCCGTGCTTGCGCCATGGGTTCTCAAGCTTCTTGTCGCGCAGCATGACCAGGCTGCGGCAGATGCGCTTGCGCGTTTCGTGCGGCAGGATCACGTCGTCGATGAAGCCGCGCGCGCTGGCCACGAAGGGGTTGGCAAAGCGCTCCTTGTACTCGGCTTCGCGCGCAGCCAGCTTCACCGGGTCGTTCTTGTCCTCGCGGAAGATGATCTCCACCGCGCCCTTGGCGCCCATCACGGCGATTTCGGCGTTGGGCCAGGCCAGGTTCACGTCGCCGCGCAGGTGCTTGGAGCTCATCACGTCGTAGGCGCCGCCATAGGCCTTGCGCGTGATGACGGTGATCTTGGGCACGGTGCACTCGGCATACGCATACAGCAGCTTGGCGCCGTGCTTGATGATGCCGCCGTACTCCTGGCTGGTGCCGGGCATGAAGCCGGGCACGTCCACGAAGGTGACCACGGGGATGTTGAAGGCATCGCAAAAGCGCACGAAGCGCGCGGCCTTGATGGAGCTCTTGATGTCCAGGCAGCCTGCCAGCACCAGCGGCTGGTTGGCGACGATGCCCACGGTCTGGCCTTCCATGCGCGCCAGGCCGATCACGATGTTCTTGGCGTAGTCGGGCTGCAGCTCGAAGAAGTCGCCGTCGTCCACCACCTTGGCGATCAGCTCCTTCATGTCGTAGGGCTTGTTGGCGTTCTCGGGCACCAGGGTGTCCAGGCTGCGGTCCATGCGGTCGGCCGGGTCGTTGCTCGGGCGCACGGGCGCCTTTTCGCGGTTGTTCAGCGGCAGGTAGTTGTAAAGGCGGCGCAGCATCATCAGCGCCTCCACGTCGTTCTCGAAGGCCATGTCGGCCACGCCGCTGCGCGTGGTGTGGGTGCCGGCGCCGCCCAATTCCTCGGCGGTGACTTCCTCGTGCGTCACGGTCTTGACCACCTCGGGGCCGGTCACGAACATGTAGCTCGAATCCTTGACCATGAAGATGAAGTCCGTCATGGCCGGCGAGTACACGGCGCCGCCGGCGCAGGGGCCCATGATCATGCTGATCTGCGGGATCACGCCGCTGGCCAGCACGTTCTTCTGGAACACGTCGGCATAGCCGCCCAGGGAGGCCACGCCCTCCTGGATGCGCGCGCCGCCCGAGTCGTTGATGCCGATCACCGGGGCGCCGACCTTCATGGCCTGGTCCATCACCTTGCAGATCTTTTCGGCATGCGTCTCGCTCAGCGCGCCGCCGAAGACGGTGAAGTCCTGGCTGAAGACGAACACCAGGCGGCCATTGATCATGCCGTAGCCGGTGACCACGCCGTCGCCGGGGATCTTGTTGTCCTCCATGCCGAAGTCGGTGCAGCGGTGCTCGACGAACATGTCCCACTCTTCGAAGGTGTTGTCGTCCAGCAGCAGCTCAATGCGCTCGCGCGCCGTGAGCTTGCCCTTGGCGTGCTGCGCATCGATGCGCTTTTGCCCGCCGCCCAGGCGCGCCAGGGCGCGCTTCTTCTCCAGTTGCTCCAGGATGTCTTGCATGGTCGCTCTTTCGGTGAAATGGCTGTGGTTGTCTATCTAGGGTGTAGGGGTATGGGATGCTGCCAGCAGGGTGCGCGCAGCAGTGGATGCCGCGATGCGCCCCGCGGCCACGTCGGTCTGCAGCGCGGGCAGCAGGCCGCGCACCTGCGGATGCTGGCGAAACGCCTGCTTGAGCCCGGCGTCGATGCGCTCCCACATCCAGGCCAGCGACTGCTTTTCGCGGCGCAGGGCCAGGCGGCCGTTGTCGGTCTGCTGGGTGCGGAACTGGGTGACGGCATCCCAGAAGCCGTCCACGCCCTGCCCCAGCAGCGCGCTGATCTGCACCACGCGCGGCTGCCACAGGGCCCCGTGCGTGGCATGGTCGGGGTTGCCGTGCATGCCCAGGAGGCGTAGGCTGGAGGTGATCTGCGCCTGGGCCCGGGTGGCGGCATTCTTGTCGATGTCGGCCTTGTTGATGGCCACCAGGTCGGCGATTTCCATCACCCCCTTCTTGATGGCCTGCAGGTCGTCGCCCGCATTGGGCAACTGCAGCAGCACGAACATGTCGGTCATGCCGGCCACGGCGATCTCGCTCTGGCCCACGCCCACGGTCTCGACCATCACCACGTCGTAGCCTGCGGCCTCGCAGACCAGCATGGCCTCGCGCGTCTTTTCGGCCACGCCGCCCAGCGTGCCGCTCGACGGGCTGGGGCGGATGTAGGCCTCCTCGCGCATCGACAACTGCTCCATGCGCGTCTTGTCGCCCAGAATGGAGCCGCCCGAGACGGTGCTCGACGGGTCGATGGTGAGCACCGCCACGCGGTGGCCCCGGCCGATGAGGAACAGCCCCAGCGCCTCGATGAAGGTGGACTTGCCCACCCCCGGCACGCCGCTGATGCCCAGGCGGAAGGCCTTGCCCGTGTACGGCAGCAGAGCGGTGAGCAATTCGTCTCCCTGCGCGCGGTGGTCGGCACGGGTGGATTCGAGCAGGGTGATGGCCTTGGCCATGGCGCGGCGCTGCACGGGCTGGGTGCCGTGCAGAATGCCATCGAACCATGTGCTGGAAGGAGGCTTCAGGTCGGCCAAAGGCAGGGGCACGTTCATTCCACAGCCTCCCCGGCCCGCCACTCGTAGTGCACGTCCACATCCTCGTCGCCGGTCTGCACGAAGCCGTGGCGCAGGTAGAAGCGGTTGGCATTGCTGTGCTTGAGCGCCGTCACGCGCAGCACGGCGCCTTCGCGGCGCGCACGGTCTTGCACGCTGGCCAGCACCGCCGCGCCGATGCCGCTGCCCTGCCAGTCGGGGTGCAGGTACAGATGCTGCAGCCGCAGGGTTCCCGCCCCCTCGGGCAGCACGGTGACAAAGCCCATGCGCTGGCCACCGGGCGAGGCCAGATGCTGCATGTGCTCCGGGGTGAAGGCAGCGCGCAGGCGCTCACGCGAGCGCTCGGGCGTGTAGCGGCCCACGCGCTCCAGGCTTTCACGCATGGCGGCGGTGCGCAGCGCCAGCATGGGCTCGAAGTCGTCTTCGGCAACGGGGTGCAGCACGAACACGGACGCGCTCATCGGTCGATCTCCGTACGGCCCCTGGTCTGGCGCACGCTCATGCGGCAATGGCCTTGCGGATCTGTTCGAGCACGTCCTTGGCGCTGGCCGGGATGGGCGTGCCCGGTCCGTAGACGCCCTTGACGCCTGCCTCGTACAGAAAATCGTAGTCCTGCGCCGGGATCACGCCGCCGACGAAGACGATGATGTCGTCCGCCCCCTGGTCCTTGAGCGACTGGATGATGGCCGGCACCAGGGTCTTGTGGCCGGCGGCCAGCGTGCTCACGCCCACGGCGTGCACGTCGTTCTCGATGGCCTGGCGCGCGCATTCCTCGGGGGTCTGGAACAGCGGGCCCATGTCCACGTCGAAGCCCAGGTCGGCAAAGGCCGTGGCCACCACCTTGGCGCCGCGGTCGTGGCCGTCCTGGCCGAGCTTGGCGATCATCACGCGCGGGCGGCGGCCTTCGGCCTCGGCAAAATCGCTGATCTCGCTCTTGAGCTTGTCCCAGCCCTCGGCCGAGTCATAGGCGGCAGCGTACACACCGGTCACCTTTTGCGTATCGGCGCGGTGGCGCCCGTAGATCTTTTCGAGCGCGTCCGACACCTCGCCCACCGTGGCGCGCAGGCGCACGGCCTTGATGGCCAGGTCCAGCAGGTTGCCCTCGCCGGTTTCGGCAGCCGAGGTGAGCACGTCGAGCGCCTCCTGCACCTTGGCCGTGTCGCGCTTGGCGCGGATGTCCTTGAGGCGCGCGATCTGGCCGTCGCGCACCATCACGTTGTCGATCTGCAGGATGTCGACCGGGTCTTCCTTCTTGAGCTTGTACTTGTTGACGCCGACGATCACGTCCTTGCCGCTGTCGATGCGCGCCTGCTTCTCGGCGGCGGCGGCCTCGATCTTGAGCTTGGCCCAGCCGCTGTCCACGGCCTGCGTCATGCCGCCCATGGCCTCGACCTCTTCGATGATCTTCCAGGCGGCATCCATCATGTCCTGCGTGAGCTTTTCCATCATGTAGCTGCCGGCCCAGGGGTCGACCACGTTGGTGATGTGCGTCTCTTCCTGGATGATGAGCTGCGTGTTGCGCGCGATGCGCGAGGAGAACTCGGTGGGCAGCGCTATGGCCTCGTCGAGCGCATTGGTGTGCAGGCTCTGCGTGCCGCCGAACACCGCCGCCATGGCCTCGATGGTGGTGCGCACGATGTTGTTGTAGGGGTCCTGCTCGGTCAGGCTCCAGCCGCTGGTCTGGCAGTGGGTGCGCAGCATCAGGCTCTTGGGGTTCTTGGCGCCCGTCTCCTTCATGATGCGGCACCACAGCAGGCGCGCCGCGCGCATCTTGGCCACTTCGAGGTAGAAGTTCATGCCGATGGCCCAGAAGAACGACAGCCGGCCGGCGAACTCGTCCACGTCCAGGCCCGAGGCGATGGCCGTCTTCACGTACTCCTTGCCATCGGCCAGCGTGAAGGCCAGCTCCAGCGCCTGGTTGGCGCCCGCCTCCTGCATGTGGTAGCCGGAGATGGAGATGGAGTTGAACTTCGGCATGTTGCGTGCCGTGTAGCCGATGATGTCGCCGATGATGCGCATGCTCGGCTTGGGCGGGTAGATGTAGGTGTTGCGCACCATGAACTCTTTCAGAATGTCGTTCTGAATGGTTCCGCTCAGTTGGTCCTGCGACACACCCTGCTCTTCCGCCGCCACCACATAGCCGGCCAGCACCGGCAGCACGGCGCCGTTCATGGTCATCGAGACGGACACCTTGTCCAGCGGGATCTGGTCGAACAGGATCTTCATGTCCTCCACCGAATCGATGGCCACGCCGGCCTTGCCCACGTCGCCGGTGACGCGCGGGTGGTCGCTGTCGTAGCCGCGGTGGGTGGCCAGGTCGAAGGCCACGCTCACGCCCTGCCCGCCGGCGGCCAGCGCCTTGCGGTAGAAGGCGTTGGATTCCTCGGCCGTGGAAAAGCCCGCGTACTGGCGGATGGTCCAGGGCCGCACCGCGTACATGGTGGCCTGGGGGCCGCGCAGGTAGGGCTCGAAGCCCGGCAAGGTGTTGGCGTACTGCAGGTCGGCCGTATCGGCCGCCGTGTACAGCGGCTTGACGGTGATGCCGTCGGGGGTGACCCAGTTCAGCGCATTGACATCGCCACCCGGCGCCGACTTGGCAGCGGCTTTCGCCCAGTCCTCGAGCGAGGAGGCAGCGAATTCAGGGGGGCTGTTGGGGGGCGTGGCACTCATGGCGAAGCGGTCTCCGAGGAAGCGTTGGACGTTGTCAGGGCTGTTCCCGATGTGGCGGCAAGTTTACATCATTCATAATTATTGATTCAAAATATTCTTCGCAGCTTACAATCCACCCATGTCTGCATTGACCCTCACGCCCCGCGCCCTGTACGAAGAAGTGGCTGAGCAACTGCGCCAGCGCATCTTCCGCCGCGAGCTGGAGCCCGGCAGCTGGATCGATGAGCTCAAGATCGCCGAGGAATTCGGCATCAGCCGCACGCCCCTGCGCGAGGCGCTCAAGGTGCTGGCCGCCGAAGGCCTGGTCACGATGAAGGTGCGCCGTGGCGCCTATGTGACCGAGATGTCGGACAAGGACCTGCGCGACGTCTACCACCTGCTCAGCCTGCTGGAGAGCGACGCCGCTGCGGTGGTAGCCACCACCGCCACCCCGGCCCAGTTGCACGAGTTGCAGGCTCTGCATGCCGAGCTGGAGGCCGCAGCCGGCGAGCGCGAGCGCTTCTTTGCCGTGAACGAGCGCTTTCACATGCGGGTGCTGGAGCTGGCCGACAACCGCTGGCGCAGCCAGATGGTGGCCGACCTGCGCAAGGTGATGAAGCTCAACCGCCACAACTCGCTGCTCAAGCAGGGGCGCATCGAGGATTCGCTGAGCGAACACCGTGCGGTAATGGCCGCCCTGGCCCGGCGCGATGGCGCCGCCACGGCCCAGGCCATGCAGGCCCACTTCGCCCAGGGGCTGGAAGCAGCGGC
>NZ_LMIH01000027.1:99750-117653 GCF_001428645.1 Acidovorax sp. Root217 | reverse complement strand
CCGTGCTACAGCACTGTCTGCGGCTTCCCGCCTAGTTATACGATTGAATGCAAATCCGTATGACGCCCTACCGGCACCTGCCGCTCGGTCAGCTTTCCGCCATTTCCACCCGGTTGCGCCCCCTGCGCTTGGCGGCGTACAGCGCGTCGTCGGCGCGTCGCAGCATCTGGTCCAGGCTGGCATCGCCATCTGCCTGCGCCGCGATACCCGCAGAAATGGTGATCGGCAACGATGTCCCACCCGTGGTGAACGGCGTGCCCGCCACGGCCAGGCGCAGCCGCTCTCCGGCCGCATGGGCGTCGCCATGCTGGGCCACGTCCAGCAGCACCACGAACTCCTCCCCCCCGTGGCGGGCCACGAAGTCCAGCCCGCGTGCCGAGGCCTGCAGTTGGTCGGCCACATGCTGCAGCGCCCTGTCGCCCACCTCGTGCCCATGGCCGTCGTTGATGGCCTTGAAATGGTCCACGTCGATCAGTGCCAGCGCCAGGCGGGTGCCGCCCTGGCGTGCCGTGGCAAAGCGCTTCGCGCCTTCGGCGAGCAAGGTGCGGCGGTTGGCCAGGCCCGTCAGGTAGTCGGTGGCAGCGGCCAGCTCCCACTGGCGGCCGATGCGCTGCGAGCACATGAACAAGAAGGCCGTGGTGCCCACCACGGGCAACAGGGCCGTGACCAGCGGGCTGGCCGCGTTGATCCAGGCGCCCTCGCCGGTGATGTCGAACGACGGCCCCACGCGCCGCACCAGGAAGTACGCGGCGCGAAAGGCCACGAACAGGCCGACCAGAAAAAACAGGCCCGCCAGCGCCCTGCGGCTGCGCGCCCGCTCCCCGGTGCCACCCCGCACCAGCTGCAGGGTGCCAGCCATCAGCACGAAAGCCACCACGCCCGACAGCAGCAGGATGCGGCTGGGCGTATCGGGCCGCACCCCCGCGAACCACACCACGCCGCCAATGCCCGCCACGGCCGGCAACAGCATCCACCAGCGGTCCGGCACGCCATCGAACTGGCGCAGCGCACGCCAGTAGCCCGTGCAGCCGAGCATCACCATGCCATTGGCCATGGGCGAGACCAGGCCCAGGGGCAATTCGTACTGAACGGCATACAGCACGGCGCTGCCTGCCAGCAGCAAGGTGGCGATGCGCCAGGTTTCGGCACAGGGCTGCAGCGACACCGGCAAGTCCTTGTGCATGAAACCCAGCACCGCACCATTGGCCAGCATCATCAGCGTCGCGACGATAAAGATGGTGATGGGATCCATGGACCGAAGGGGGCGCGGGCAGGCAGGACGCAGCTGTGGCAATGGAGGGATTGTGGCCGACCGGGGCCCGCCCCCAGAGCACTCTTTGGCGCGCGAAACAAAGAAGCACAGCTTGTGCCGCCCGGATGGGTATGATTCCGCGGGTTTTCCCCAGGGTGGTGCAGCATGGCACCACCTTGGCACGCCGCACGCCGCCCCGGCACCCAACCATCCGATGACCTCTTCCCTTCCCGACATCGGCAGCGTCCAGACGCTGCCCCAGCTTCTCTCGTGGCGCGCCAGCCTGACGCCCGACGCCCCTGCCTTTCGCGCCTTCGATGCCGCCAGCCAGGCCTGGCTGACCTGGACCTGGGCCGAGACCGCCGCCCATGTGGCCCGCTGGTCGCGGGCCCTGGTGGCCCTGCAACTGCCGGCCGGTGCCCGCGTGGCCATCCTGCTGCCCAATAGCCTGGACGCCATGTGCGCCGACCAGTCCACCCTGGCCAGCAGTTGCGTACCCGTGCCGCTGCACGCCATCGACAACCCCGGCAGCATCGCCTACATCCTGGCCGACTGCGAGGCGTCGATGCTCATCGTGGGCAGTGCCCAGCAGTGGGAGAAGATCCGCGCCGCGGGCACCGACTTCCCCGCACTGCGGGCGGTGATCGTGACCGACACGGACGCCTCGTTCAAGGCCAGCGCTCCCAGCGCGCACAGCCCCGCCGTGGGCTCGCTTGCGCAATGGCTCGAAGGCGCAGCCCAGGCGGTGGAACAGGCCCCGCCGCAGGCCCCCGGCCCCGAAGACCTGGCCGCCATCGTCTACACCTCGGGCACCACCGGCAAGCCCAAGGGCGTGATGCTCACGCACCGCAATGTGGTGAGCGACGTGAAGGCCGTACTCGAGCGCATCGCCCCCACGGTGGACGACGTGTTCCTGTCCTTTCTGCCCTTGTCGCACACCTTCGAGCGCACTGGCGGCTACTACCTGCCGATTGCGGCCGGCAGTTGCGTGGCCTATGCCCGCTCGGTGCAGCAATTGGCCGAGGACCTGCAGACCATTCGCCCCACGGTGCTGGTCTCGGTGCCACGCATCTACGAGCGCATCCACGCCAAGCTGCTCGAAAAGCTCTCGCCATCGCCCTGGAAGATGCAGCTCTACGAGGCCGCCCAGGCCCGCGGCTGGCAGCAGTTCTGCGCCGCGCAGGGGCTGGCCCGGCCCGAAGACGACCAAGCCGGCGGCTGGATGGCCGTCCTGCCCTGGGGCCTGCTCCAGGCCCTGGTGGCCAAGCCCCTGCTGGCCCAGTTCGGCGGCCGCGTGCGCGTGGCCGTGAGCGGCGGCGCGCCGCTGTCACCCACCATCGCCAAATGCTTTCTGGGCCTGGGCCTGCCGCTGGTGCAGGGCTACGGCATGACCGAGACGGCGCCGGTGGTGTCGGTGAACTCGCTCCAGGACAACGACCCGGCCTGCGTGGGGCGCGCCCTGCCCGGCGTGGAGGTGCGGATCGGCGAGAACCGCGAGCTGCAGGTGCGCGGCCCCATCGTGATGCAGGGCTACTGGAAGCGGCCCGAGGACACGGCACGCATTCTGTCGGCCGATGGCTGGTTGGGCACGGGCGATCAGGCCGACATCGTGGACGGGCGCATCTTCATCCGCGGCCGCATCAAGGAGATCATCGTCACCTCCACCGGTGAGAAGGTGCCCCCGGGCGACCTGGAACTGGCCCTGCTGGCCGACCCGCTGCTGGAGCAGGCCTTCGTGGTGGGCGAGAACCGCCCCTTCATCGCCTGCGTGGCCGTGCTCAAGCGCGACGAGTGGCAGCGCCTGGCCGGCGACCTGGGCCTGGCCGCAGCCGACCCCGAGAGCCTGAACCACCCTGCCGTGCACCGCGCCGTGCTGGCGCGCATTGAAAAGAGCACGGCCAGCTTCGCGCGCTATGCCGTGCCGCGCGCCGTGCACCTGACGCTGGCGCCCTGGAGCATCGAGAACGGCTTCATGACGCCCACGCTCAAGCTCAAGCGCGCCCCGCTCATGGCGCACTTCGGGCAGGCCATCGAGGGCATGTACCAGCAAAAACCAGGGGCGCGCTGAACCAGCACCGGGCGGGCCAGGCCCCTGGGGTTGTAGACTTGCGCCATGATTTCCCGGCGCTTGCCATGCACCTTTGCCGCCCTGATTTGTGCTGCGGGTGCCTCCCTGGCGCAGGACACCGCCGCACAGCGCGCTGCCCAGCTGCAGGCCGCCGTTGATACGGCCCTGCCCACCAAGGGATTCAGCATCTGGACCAGCGCCAAAGGTGACCTCGACGGTGATGGGATCGCGGACCTGGCGGCGGTGGTGGTCAACCTCTCCGGGGAAGGCCCGCGCGAGGAACGGCTTCTGGTGCTGGCCGGCACGCCGGGCGGCGGCTACACCCCGCTTTCCGTCTCTGGACAGTTCTGCGAGGCGAACAAGTTCTACAACCTTGAGATCACCGCGACTTCCCTTTTGGTCCAGGGGGTCTGGCGCGCTGAACCCTCGGGCATGGACAGCTTCACGATGCAGTTCCGCTACAACCCCAAGCTCCGGGATTTCGAGCTCATCGGCAGGGAAGACCTGGCGGAGAACTACGACGCCCGATCGTCCTACCGGGCCAGCGTCAACTACCTGGCCAAGGTCGCCATTTACACCCGCATTGCCGGCAAGAAGCGCAAGGACCTGAAGGCGCCGCTCAAGCAGCCTGCCGTCCTGCGCCTGCGCGGATTCAATTGTGGGGATGAGAGCCCCATGGACCCGTTGGTCTACATCAACGAGGACTTCACCGTCCGCAGGTAGTGCACGGGGGAAGAACTCAGTCCTCGACCGAGTAGAAGTACGACAGCCGCTGCTGCGGATTGAGCCAGTCGAGCACCTCGGCAGGCAACGTGGACGGCCGGATCGCTTCGGCCACGCGGATGTCGGGCTCGGTGTGCAGCTCCACCAGCGGCGCCTCGTCCTTGGGGATTTCGGGGGTGTAGACCAGCACCTGGGGGCGCAGGGCCTCGGGCCCCGGGGCCACCACCAGCGCCAGCGCGCCATCGGTGAGCTGGACCACCGTGCCCGGCGGGTACACGCCCAGCAGCTTGATGAGCGAACTGAGCAGTGCCGGGTCGTGCTGGCCCGATTCGTTCTTGAACATGTGCGCCAGCGCCTCGGCCGGCATCAGCGGCTCGACGTCGCGGGCCTCGGGCGAGCACAGATTGTCATACCGGTTGACCAGCGCCAGGATCAGCGCCAGGCGCTGGGTTTCGCGCTGGCCGCGCGGCCAGCCCGAACCATCGGCCGCCTCGTGGTGGCTGGCGATGCAGGCCAGCGCCTCCTTGCTGAAGGCGCCCGAGTCTGACGCCAGCTGGGTGCTGTACATCACATGCTGGCGCACGAACTCCTCCTCGTGGCGCTTGCGCCGGGAGGTCTTGAACAGCTGCGGCGGCACCTTGGACTTGCCCACGTCGTGCGCCAGCGCCGCCATGGCCAGGTCGGCCAGTTCGCGCTCGGTAAGGCCGGCCTTCTTGCCCACCAGCATGCACAGGGTGAGCACGTTGAGCGCATGGAACTGCGGGCCCTGGTCCTTCTTGTCGCCCAGCAGGTGCAGCAGCACCTCCTTGCTCTGGGCAATGCGGGCCGCCGTCTCGCCCGACAGGTCGGCCAGGATCCGACCCGCCGCCTTGGGCGAGCGCGTGAGCGTGAGCAGCGCCTCCCGGGTCTGGCGCGCGGCGTCCTCCCAGGCCCGGTCGGCGCGCGCCGCGGCGTCTCGCTGGCGCTGGCGCTTTTCCTTTTTGGCCTGGTCACGCTGGCGCACCTCGGCGGCCAGGGCGGCCTGCCCGTCGGCGTGCTCCGGCTCCGGTGGGTGCGCGGCCATGGGCACCAGGGGCAGCGGCTGCGATGTGCTCCGGTCCGGGTGGTGGTACAGGTGGCCTTCGATGCCCAATGACTGGATCACCGCCACGTCCTTCGCCGTGCGGACCATGAAGCGGTTGGCGATGAAGGGGTGCTCGTCCCAGCGCATGTCGAGCCAGACGTACAGGCCGACGGTGAGTTGGGACGGGTCGATCGCTACGGCGATACCGGGGTTCTTCCACATGCAGGCGATTCAAAGAAAGAAATGGCTGATTCGGCCCCGGCGGCGTTCGCGGCACCGGATGCGGCTCCCCCATACTAAAGACAATGCGCGGCCATGTGCGTCAACAGAGTGCAAATTCGCGCAGAGGAACGCCTGTCTCGGGCCTCTGAAGCCCTTGAACCCATATGCTGCTCCAAGACCTGAGAAAATGCGGGCAGCACCTCTTTGGGGCCCCTTCGCCCTTGCAACACCGGTTTCTCGCCTTGGAAAACAGCCCCACCTCCCCTGCCGCAACCCCTCCAGCCACCTTCAGCCCCTGGCGCATGTCCGTGGCCCCGATGATGGACTGGACGGACCGCCATTGCCGCTATTTCCACCGGCTGCTGACGCGCCAGACCCTGCTCTACACCGAGATGGTGAACGCGGGCGCCATCATCCATGGCGGTACGGAGCGGCACCTGCGCTTCAATGCCGAGGAGCACCCTGTGGCACTGCAGCTGGGCGGCAACGAGCCCGACCGGCTGGCAGAGGCTGCGCGGCTCGGTGCGCAATGGGGCTATGGCGAGATCAACCTGAACTGCGGCTGCCCGAGCGACCGGGTGCAGCGCGGTGCCTTCGGTGCCAGCCTGATGAAGGCGCCCCAGCTGGTGGCCGATGGCGTGAAGGCCATGAAGGATGTGGTGGACGTGCCCGTGACGGTCAAGCACCGCATCGGCATCGACAAGGGCGAAGACTACGGCTTCGTGCGCGATTTCGTGGGCACGGTGGCCGATGCGGGCTGCTCGGTGTTTATCGTGCATGCGCGCAATGCCTGGCTGCAGGGCCTGTCGCCCAAGGAGAACCGCGACATCCCGCCGCTGCGCTACGAGGTGGTGCACCAGCTCAAGGCCGATTTCCCGCACCTGACGATTGCCATCAACGGCGGCATCCAGGCCGACGAGGTGGTGCACGGGCAACTGGCACGCCTGGACGGCGTGATGATCGGCCGCGAGGCCTACCACAACCCCTGGTGGCTGGCCCGCTGGGACCAGCTCTACTACGGCGGCGAGCCCTGCACCCTGACGCGCGAGGAGGTCGAGCTGGCCATGGTGGACTACATGGAGCGTGAGGCCGCGCTGCACGGCACGCCCTGGCCGCACATCGCCCGCCACATGCTGGGTCTGCGCCATGGCCTGCGCGGGGCACGTCTGTGGCGCCAGGTCTGGAGCAACCACCTGCTCAAGGACCGGCCCGCACGCGAGGTGCATGCCCTGGCGCTGGCCACCACCCTGATCCCGGAACCCGTCTAAGACCGTAAAAAGGTTTTCAGCCAGCCATCCAGCGGCTCCGGCCGGTAGAACAGGTAGCCCTGCAGGCATTCACAGTGGCTGGCCACGAGGAAGTCGGCCTGGGCACGGGTTTCCACCCCTTCGGCCACCACGCGCAGGCCCAGGTGGCGCGCCACCGAGATGATGGACTGCACGATGGCCGTGTCGCTCGGGTCGCCGGGCGTGTCCTGCACGAAGCTCTTGTCGATCTTGAGCTCGTACAGCGGCAGCCGCTTGAGGTAGGCCAGGCTCGAATAGCCCGTGCCGAAGTCGTCGATGGAAAAGCGCACCCCGAGCTGCACCAGCTCCGTCATGCGGGCGATGGTGTCGTCCAGGTTCTCGATGAGCAGGCTTTCGGTGACCTCCAGGATCAGGCATGACGGCGTGGCCCCGGTCTGGGCCAGCACGTTGCGCACGCGCTCGACGAAGTCGTCCTGCCGGAACTGGCGCTGGCTGACGTTGACCGAGATCGACAGCGGCTCCCCCACGCCGCCCCGGACCAACCGGGCGGCGTGCAGCTGTGCAATCGCATCGCAGGCTTTCTCGATCATCCACGCGCCCATGGGCAGTATCAGCGCCGAGGACTCGGCGATGGGGATGAAGCGCGCCGGCGGCACGCTGCCGCGCACCGGGTGGCTCCAGCGCATGAGCAGCTCGCCGCCCACCACCACGCCCTGCGCATCCACCTGCGGCTGCACGAATGCGGCCAGTTGCCCTTCGGCCATGGCCTTCTTGAGGTCCTGCTCCATCGCCAGGCGCTCCTGCACGTCGGCCTGCATGGCGGCCTCGTAGAAGCGGATGCGGTTGCGGCCCAGGTCCTTGGCACGGTACATGGCCGTGTCCGCCTCGCGCAGCAGGTCTTCAACGCCCTCCTCCCGCTTGGGAAACAGCGTGATCCCCAGGCTGCCCGTGCTGCTGTAGAGGTGGGTGTCGATGGCGTAGGGCTGCTCCAGCGCCTCGCGCACGCGCTCGGCCACCTGCAGGGCCTGCCGCCCTGCGGTGGACATGTCGGTTGCGATGCCCTGCAGCAGCAGCACGAACTCATCGCCCCCCAGGCGCGCCACGGTGTCGCCGGGGCGCAGCAGGTGCGTCAGGCGCTGGGTGACCTCCACCAGCAAGCGGTCGCCCAGGGAGTGGCCGCGCGCGTCGTTGATCTGCTTGAAATTGTCCAGGTCCACATACAGCAGCGCCCCGACCTGGCCACTGCGGCGTGCGGCGGCCAGGGCCAGCCCCAGGCGGTCGAGCAGCATGCGGCGGTTGGGCAGGCCCGTGAGGGCATCGAAGTAGGCCAACTGGTGCGTGCGCTCCTGCGCCACCCTGCGCTCGGTGACGTCGCGGGCCAGCGCCACGAAGCGCGGGCCGGCGCCCGGGTTGGCGCTGTCCTTGCGGGCCACGGACAGCTCGAACCAGTGGGTGCGCCCCTCCAGCTCCAGGTGGAACTGGTGGCCCGCCGAGTAGCCATTCTGAAGCGCGGCCTGCACGGCAGCCAGGCTGCCGGCCGCCTCGCCGGGCGGCACGATGTCCTGCAGCCGGTGGCCCACAAAGCGCTCGGGCGCCAGCACCGGCAGCTGCAGGCGCGCCGAGCGGCAATGGTGGATGCGGCCCTGCGCGTCCAGCTCGAACAGCAGGTCGGGTATGGCGTTGAGCGTGCTTTCCAGGTCATCGCGCGTGCCGCGCAGCTCGGCCGTCATGCGGCGTGCCAGTGCCATGGCGCGCTCCCGCCCGGTGGCCAGGACCCAGGCGAACCAGCCCAGCAGCAGGCTCACGAATACCCCCATCACCGCCACCAGGTAGTAGCCGTCGTCGTCATGGCGCAGATCGAATGCGGGCAAGGGCGCCATCACCAGAGTCCAGCTGCGTCCGCCGACCTCCAGGCGCCGCTGGATCGGTAGCGCGCCGCGCGCCAGGGCTTGCGACTGCAGCCCTGCGTCGCCGTACAGCCGGGCTTCGGGCGTGGGATCTACGCCATCGTAGATGGCCAGGGCAATGTCGGGGTCGAACTCACGCGCCAGCCCCTGGACCACGTCACCCACCCGGAATGGGGCGGCCACCCACCCCCGGATCGCGTGGCGGCGGGTGGGCAGGGACTCGGCCTCCAGGCCCGGGGCGTACACCGGCAGGAACATGCCCAGCTCGCCCTGCAGAGCACTGCCCGGCGCGAAGGCCCCGAGCAGCCCCGACAGGGCCAGCCGGCCGGTGTCGCGCGCGCGCCCGAGCGCCTCGCGCGCTGCAGGCAGGGTCAGGACGTCCAGGCCCAGGGCCTCCAGGTTGCGCCCCTGCAGGGGTTCGATGTGGGTGATGGGCGCGTACTGGGCGCGCTCGCCGGGCGGATGCACGGTGTAGCCGGAAAAGCCCCGGCCCCGCACGTCCGCCAGATGGGCCTCCAGGGGACTGCCCTGCACGTACATGATCAGCGACACCCCTTGCAGGCCGGGCCGCGTCTGCTGCAGCTGCAGGGCATCGACATAGTTGTGGAATTCGGCCCGGTCGATGCGCTCGGACCCGTCCATGTAGCCCTGCACGCCCCGGAGCACCACCTCGTAGGTGGCCATGCGGTCGCGCAGGTTGTAGGCGATCTGCTCGGTTGCCGCATGCAGATTGCGCAGCCGCTTGTCCGCCGACTCGCTGTGCGCCCGGTACCAGTACAGGCCGGTGGCCCCGAGCATCATGCAGGCCATCAGCGGCGGCAACACCAGCACCAGCCAGCGCGGGCTGGTGGGGGCGTCCTGGAGCGTCTCGGACTCCGTGAACGCGGGGGGCTGGTGTTGTTCTGGTGTCATCGCATGGGGCAGGCGGCTGCTGCAGCGCCCCACCGGGGCGCTGGTAACGTGCGTTCTCATTATCAGGTTTCGCGCGGCCCTGCCAAGCGAGGTCACCCGATGCGCGGCGCAGACGGCATGCGTGTGAACTTGTACCGGGAGCGCGGCATCGGCTGACATCGCGGCTGCCAGAATGCAGGTATCGTTCGCGTGGCATTTCTTTCGCATTCCCGGCACCACCCGCCTCTTTGCAGACCCCACCATGGCATCGCTTGATTTTGAACGGGAAGAGTCCCGATTCCGTGCGTTCTACGCAGCCCAGAAACCCGTGCTGGAGGAGGCGTGCGCGGCCTTCACCGCCGCCATCGCCGGGGTGGTGGGCGATGCCCGCAGCGTGGATGTGTCCAAGGTAGAGGGGCGCGTGAAGGACGTGGACGAATGCATCCGCAAGTTTGCGCGCAAGTACCGGCCCGGCCTGGAAGAGAGCAACACCCCCTACGAGATCCAGCACTGGATCACCGATCTGGTCGGCGTACGCGTGGTCTGCCTGTACGAGGACGAGTTGGAAAAGGTGGCGCAGATCGTGCGCAGCCACTTTGCGGTGATCGACGTGACCGACAAGGCCTCGGCCGTGGAAAGCACCGAGGCCTCCTTTGGCTACAAGGGCCTGCACCTGGACCTGCGCCCCGGCCAGCGCGATCTGCCGGCGCTGGCGGTGCATGCCGACCAGCCTTTCGAGCTGCAGGTGCGCACCATCATCCAGGACTCCTGGAGCGTGCTGGACCACAAGATCAAGTACAAGAAGTCCATCCCCGGGCAGCTCAAGCGGCGCATCAACGTGCTCTCGGCCCTGTTCGAACTGGCCGACCGCGAGTTCCGCCAGATCCGCGACGAGACGGCCGCCGAACTGTTGCAGGCCCCCGATGAGACGGAGGAAGTGGGCGCGGAGATGGACGGCGATGCCGCCACGGCACCCAAGTACTCCTCCCTGGGCAGCGAGCTCAATGCCTTCACCTTCCTCAAGATCGCCACGCATTTCTTCAAGGACTTCGAGTTCGATCCTTCCAAGGTGGACAGCTTCGTGGACGATATCCAGGCCTGGTCACCCGGCATCACCCGCGCACGCTTCAACACCCTGATGCGGGAGACGGTGGGCACGGTCAAGCGCTACAAGCAGCACTTCGAGGAGCAGAACCCCCAGGGCAGCTTCAACCCCTACACGGTGATACGGCACTGCCTGTACCTGGCCAACCGCACGCAGTTCCGCCCCGCGCTGCGCAACGTGGCGCGCGAGGCCTTCGAATCCTGGCTGGCGGACAACGGTTGAGCAGGCACCACGCGTGGCGCGGACAGGGGGGCCTGGTTGCGGGCAGGGTTTTTCTGAACAAAATCATAGCAGCGAAGCTTTTCACAGCTGCACTGCCCCGGCCCATGTCCGGTTGTTGGACAGCGCTGTCACCAACGCGACTGGGCCTAGGTGGTTATCCCGCATGCAGAGGTAACCAAGTGCTGCTATATTGCACTGCAACATAACGGAGTTTCGACCCCATGCTCTACCAGATCTACGAAACCCAGCGCTCCCTGATGGAGCCGCTCACCGACTTTGCGCAAGCGGCGTCCAAGCTCTTCAGCAACTCCATGTCGCCCCTGAGCCAGACGACGTTCGCGCAGCGCATGTCTGCGGGCTACGATCTGCTGTACCGCCTGGGCAAGGACTACGAAAAGCCGGTCTTCGGCATCCATACGGTGGACGTGGACGGCGTGGGCGTGGCCGTGCACGAAAACATCGAGCTGGATAAGCCGTTCTGCGAACTGCGCCGTTTCAAGCGCTTTTCGGACGACACCGATACCCTGGTCAAGATCAAGGCACAGCCCGTGGTGCTGATCGTGGCGCCGCTGTCGGGCCACTATGCCACGCTGCTGCGCGACACCGTGCGCACCATGCTCAAGGACCACAAGGTCTACATCACCGACTGGAAGAACGCCCGCCTGGTGCCGCTGTCCGAAGGCGCGTTCCACCTGGACGACTACGTGAACTACGTGCAGGAGTTCATCCGCCACCTGCAGGCCACCTATGGCAACTGCCACGTCATCAGTGTCTGCCAGCCCACGGTGCCGGTGCTTGCGGCCGTGTCGCTGATGGCCAGCCGCGGCGAGAAGACCCCGCTGACCATGACCATGATGGGCGGCCCCATCGATGCGCGCAAGTCGCCCACGGCGGTGAACAACCTGGCCATGAACCGCAGCTACGAGTGGTTCGAGAACAACGTGATCTACCGCGTGCCCGACAACTTCCCCGGTGCCGGGCGCCGCGTGTACCCAGGCTTCCTGCAGTACACGGGTTTCGTGGCCATGAACCCGGACCGCCACGCCACGAGCCACTACGACTACTTCAAGGACCTGATCAAGGGCGACGATGCCAGCGTCGAGGCCCACCGCAAGTTCTACGACGAATACAACGCCGTGCTGGACATGGACGCGGACTACTACCTGGAAACCATCAAGACCGTGTTCCAGGACTACAACCTGGTGCATGGCACCTGGGACGTGCGCTCGCCTGAAGGCAAGGTCGAGCGCGTGCGCCCGCAGGACATCACCACCACCGCCCTGTTCACGGTGGAAGGCGAGCTGGACGACATCTCCGGCTCGGGCCAGACCGAAGCCGCGCACGACCTGTGCACCGGCATCGTGCGCAAGGAGCAGCGCCACCTGGAAGCCAAGGGCGCCGGGCACTACGGCATCTTCAGCGGCCGGCGCTGGCGCGACATCGTGTACCCCGAGGTGCGCAAATTCATCCTCGCGCACGAGGTGCCCCAGAAAAAGGCGCCCCGCCCTGTCGCCGTGACCGAACTGCCGGACGACAGCCCGCCCGTGCCTCCCCGCAAGGCGGTAGTCGCCAGCAAACCGGCAGTGAAGAAGGCGGCGCCCGCCAAAGCGGCCGTGAAGCCGGCGGCCAAGGCCGCTGCCCCCAAGAAACCGGCGGTGGTGGCCGTGAAGGCCGTGCCTGCGCCGGCCAAGGCAGCAGTGCAAGCCGCACCCGCCACCGGGGCCGCCGCCGCGCCCGAGCCGGACGCCGTGCCCACCGCCAAGGCCGCCGTCACCGCAGCGCCGGCACCACGCACCCGCCGCACCACGGCGGCCCGCAAGGCTTGAATCCGCAGCCGGACGCTCGCACACCCCTCCCTTCACCGCCTGCAGGGCCGGCTGCGCATGCGCTGGCGTCGCGCATCGACGCCGCTCTGCCGCAGACGCAGTGCACCCGCTGCGGCTACCCGGACTGCGCGGCCTATGCGCAGGCCATCGCCTTCGAGGCGGTGCCCATCAACCAGTGCCCCCCCGGCGGGGCCGAAGGGGTCGCCCGGCTGGCGGCCCTCACCGGCCAGCCGGTGCTGCCGCTGAGTGCCGACCATGGCCTGGAGGCGCCGCGCACCCTGGCCGTGATCGACGAGAACTGGTGCATCGGCTGCACGCTGTGCATCAAGGCCTGCCCGACGGATGCCATCGTCGGCGCCAACAAGCGCATGCATACCGTGATCGAGCCGCATTGCACCGGGTGCGAGCTGTGCCTCCCCGTGTGCCCGGTGGACTGCATCAGCCTGGAAACCGTGACCGGCCGGGCCACGGGTTGGGCCGCGTGGAGCCCGCAGCTGGCGGACCAGGCGCGCGGGCGCTATGCGGTGCACAAGGCACGGGTGGCCGCAGGCACGCCTGAGCTGGACGACGAAGAGGCTGCCGCGCCAGCCGATGCTGCAGCCATTACGGCCAGCGCGGCGGATGCCGCAGCCCAGGCGCGCAAGGCGGCCATTGCCGCCGCCATGGCCCGCGCCCGGGAGCAACGCGCACAGCGCTAGGCGGTTCGGGCCCGGAAGGCGTCAGCGTGCGGCCAGTGCCTTGTACACGCCGCAGCCCAGGTACAGGTCTCCCACACGTTCCACGAACGACATCTTGGTCTGCACCGCGCCGCTGGCCGGGTTGGTGATGTCGTACTCCACCCAGCCTGGTCCGATGTCTGCCTGGGCCGCAATTTCTGCCATCAACCGGTCACCGTCAATACCGGGAATGTCCTGCACCCGGGTGCCCACCTTGGCCGGGTTGCCGCCAAAGGCGCGGTAGGTGCCGCCGGCATCGAGCACGAAGACATACATGTCCCGGTCGTTGAAGGGCTGGCTCTTGTCGGTGATGCGCGCCAGGAACTGGTCCCGCGAGCTGCCCTTGTGCAGGGCTGCGGCGCGCTTGACCAGGGCCACCGCCTCTTCGGCCGTGCCCTGCTGCAGGCGAAACGCCGACACCGCGCGCGACAGCGTGGAGGCGCGGCTTTCCAGCGCCTCGGCCTGCCCCACCGCCTGGCTCACCATCTGCGCATTGCGCTGGGTGATCTGGTCGAGTTGCTGCACGGCGCTGCTGATCTCGCGCAGGCCCGTGCTCTGCTCGGCACTGGAGCTGGATATCTCGGACATGCTGGCCGCCACGCTGCGCATGCCGCCGGCCATGTCGGTGATGCCCTCGCCTGCGGTGCGGATCAGGCCTGCACTGGCCTCCACCTGCGTGACCGAGGCATTGATCAGGTCGCGGATCTCGCGCGAGGCATCGGCCGAGCGCTTGGCCAGCATGCGCACTTCGGAGGCCACTACGGCAAAACCGCGGCCCTGCTCCCCCGCCCGGGCTGCCTCCACCGCCGCGTTGAGCGCCAGGATGTTGGTCTGGAAGGCGATCGCGTCGATGGTGCCGATGATTTCCGTCATGCGGCGCGCGCCCTGCTGAATGGCCTGCACCGACTGCACGGCGCGGCCCATGGCCTCGGCGCCGGTGTCGGCTGCCTGGCGCATCTGGCCGGCGCGCTGGTCGGCGCCCTGGGCCGTCTGGGCGTTGTTCTGCACGGTGGACGACAGCTGCTCCACGCTGGCGGCGGTTTCTTCGAGGTTGGCGGCCTGCTGCTCGGTGCGGTCGGCCAGCTCGCGGTTGCCATGCGCCAGGCTCTGGCCGGCATGGGCCACCAGCGCGGCGTTGCTGCGGATGTCGGCCACCATGGACGAGAGCCGCAGCACCATGGCATCGAGCGCCTGGGCCATCTGCGCCATCTCGTCGGTACCGCCCGTGCCGGCGTGCACGCACAGGTCGCCATCGGTGATGCGCGCCATGGCGCCGGAGAGGGCCGCCATGTCATCCACCAGGCTCAGGTACAGCGCCAGCAGCGCATACAGCACCACCCCGGCGCCCGCCAGGTCCACCCACATGGGGGCCCCCAGCAACGCTGCCGCCAGCGTGCAGGCGATGAGCACGGCCAGCGTGGCCAGCTTGCCGGGAAGGCGCAGCCGGCGCATCCACCACAGCCCAGGCCGCAAGGGAAGGAATCCTGCCATGTTGTCTCCAATATCGTTATAGGCCGCAGCGGGCTTTGCCGCGATACTAGATACGCGCTCTTACGCCGGATTGACAAGGTGGCCCGACAAGGCGGCCTTGTGACGGCGCGCACCGGCTTGCGTGCACGGCATCACCCATAATGGCGCCCCATGAACCCCCTGCTTTCCCACCTGCAGCCCTACCCGTTCGAGAGGCTGCGCAAGCTTTTTGCCGGAGTGACGCCACCGGCCCAGTATTCCCCCATCAGCCTGGGCATGGGGGAGCCGCGCCATCCTACACCGCAGTTCATCAAGGACGCACTCAGTAACAACCTCAATGGCCTGGCGAGCTACCCGGCCACGGCCGGCGAGCCGCGCCTGCGCGAGGCCTTCACCGCCTGGCTGCACAAGCGCTATGCCCTGAAGCTCGATGCGGCCAGCCAGGTGCTGCCCATCAACGGCTCGCGCGAGGCGCTGTTCGCCTTTGCCCAGACCATCGTCGACCCGACCAAGCCCGACCCGGTCGTGGTCTGCCCCAATCCGTTCTACCAGATCTACGAGGGTGCAGCCCTGCTCTCGGGTGCCACGCCCTACTACGCCCCGAGCGATCCCGCGCGCAACTTCGCGGTGGACTGGGACAGCGTGCCTGCCGAGGTCTGGAAGCGCACGCAACTGCTCTTCGTGTGCTCGCCCGGCAACCCCACGGGCGCCGTGATGCCGCTCAACGAGTGGCAGAAGCTCTTTGCGCTGAGCGACCGGCATGGCTTCGTCATTGCCTCGGACGAGTGCTACAGCGAGATCTACTTCCGTGACGAGCCGCCGCTCAGCGGCCTGCAGGCCGCCATCCAGGCGGGCCGCAAGGACTTCGAGAACCTGATTTCCTTCACCAGCCTGTCCAAGCGCAGCAACGTGCCCGGGCTGCGCAGCGGCTTCGTGGGCGGCAACGCCGAGCTGATCAAGGCCTTTCTGCTGTACCGCACCTACCACGGCAGCGCCATGAGTCCCATCGTGCAGGCCGCCAGCATTGCCGCCTGGGGCGATGAGCAGCATGTGACCGAGAACCGCGCGCTGTACCGCAAGAAGTTTGCCCAGGTCACGCCGCTGCTGGCCGGCGTGATGGACGTGGCCCTGCCCGACGCGGGCTTTTACCTGTGGGCCAAGGTGCCCGACGCCCTGCAAATGACCGACGCCGAGTTCGCCCGCGAGCTTCTGGCTCAATACAATGTCACCGTGCTGCCGGGCAGCTACCTGGCCCGCGAGTCCGGTGGTGCCAACCCCGGCGCCCAGCGCGTGCGCATGGCCTTGGTGGCCGAGGCCGAAGAATGCGCGGAGGCCGCAATGCGCATCGTCCAATTCATCCAATCCCGTACTGTCTGACACCATGACCCAACAACTCCAGAACATCATCGACGCCGCGTGGGAGAACCGCGCCACCATCTCGCCTGCCGCAGCCCCCAAGGAAGTCGCGGACGCTGTCGAGCACGTGATTGCCGAACTCAACAACGGCACCCTGCGTGTGGCCACCCGCGAGGCCGTGGGGCAGTGGTCAGTGCACCAGTGGATCAAGAAGGCCGTGCTGCTGTCCTTCCGCCTCAAGGACAACGAAGTCGTCAAGGCCGGCGACCTGGGTTTCTATGACAAGGTGCAGACCAAGTTCGCCCACCTGAACGAAGCAGAGATGAAGGCCACCGGCGTGCGCGTGGTGCCGCCAGCCGTGGCCCGCCGCGGCAGCTTCATCGCCAAGGGCGCGATCCTGATGCCCTCGTACGTGAACATCGGAGCCTACGTGGGCGAAGGCACCATGGTCGACACCTGGGCCACCGTGGGTTCGTGCGCGCAGATCGGCGCCAACGTGCACCTCTCGGGTGGCGTGGGCATCGGCGGCGTGCTGGAACCCCTGCAGGCCGGCCCGACCATCATCGAGGACAACTGCTTCATCGGCGCGCGCTCCGAAGTGGTCGAAGGCGTGGTCGTCGAAGAGCACTCGGTGCTGGGCATGGGTGTGTACCTGGGCCAGAGCACCCCGATCTTCAACCGTGCCACCGGCGAGATCAGCTATGGCCGCGTGCCCACGGGCTCGGTGGTGGTCAGCGGCAACCTGCCCAAGACGGCGGCCAACGGCGCCCCCTACAGCATGTATGCTGCCATCATCGTCAAGCAGGTGGACGCGCAGACCCGCTCCAAGACCAGCATCAACGACCTGCTGCGCGACTGATCCCAGTCCCGCAGCGCCTACCAGCACGCACGGCCAGCGCCGGCAGACAGACCGACAATGAGAGGGGAAACACCATGAGTACGATGGAGCGGATTCTTCGCCTGATGAGCGAAAAGAAGGCGTCGGACGTCTACCTGTCGGCCAATGCTCCGGCGCTGATCAAGATCAACGGCGAGTGCGTGCCGATCAACAACCAGATCCTGCCGCCGGATGCGCCGCGCAACCTGCTGTCCGAGATCATCACGCCCGACCGCATCGAAGAGCTCGAAGAGACCGGCGAGCTCAACATGGGCGTGCCGCTCTCGGGCGTGGGGCGTTTTCGTATCAGCGCCATGCGCCAGCGCGGCAGCTATGCGGTGGTGATCCGCTTCATCTCGCAGCAGATTCCCGAAATCAGCACACTGGGGCTGCCCCCGGTGCTGACCGAGCTGATCATGGAAAAGCGCGGCCTGATCCTCATGGTAGGCGCCACGGGCTCGGGCAAGAGCACCTCGCTCGCCTCCATGATCGACAGCCGCAACGAGGTGCTCACCGGCCACATCCTCACCATCGAGGATCCGGTGGAGTACCAGTTCCGCAACAAGAAATCCATCGTCAACCAGCGCGAGATCGGCAGCGACACCCAGTCGCTGCAGACTGCCCTGAAGAACGCGCTGCGCCAGGCACCCGACGTGATCCTGATCGGCGAAATCCGCGACCGCGAAACCATGTCCGCAGCCATCGCCTACGCCCAGTCGGGCCATTTGTGCCTGGCCACGCTGCACGGCAACAACAGCTACCACGCGCTCAACCGTATCCTGTCCTTCTACCCCGTGGAAGTACGCCCGACCATGCTCGGCGACCTCGCCTCGGCCCTCAAGGCCGTGATTTCGCAGCGCCTGGTGCGCACCCTGGATGGGGGCCGCCTGCCGGCCGTGGAGGTCATGCTCAACACCAAGCTGGTGTCCGACCTGATCGAAAAGGGCGATTTCGGCGG
>NZ_LMIH01000027.1:83809-99740 GCF_001428645.1 Acidovorax sp. Root217 | reverse complement strand
CGTCAAGGAAGCCATGGAAAAGTCCATGGCCGAAGGCTCGCAGACCTTCGAGGAAGACCTGGCGCGCATGATCATGGACAAGCGCATCGACAGGAAGGAAGGCATGGCCTTCGCCGATTCGCCCACCAACCTGATGTGGCGACTGCAGAACGACTTCTCGCTGGCGGCCAATGCCGCCAAGGCGCAGAAGGAGTCGCGCGACACGCCCGATGACATGCCCTCGTTCACCGAGATCGTGCTGGACGTGAAGCCAGCCGCCTGAGGCGGGGGCGCGCAGCGCCCCCATGTTCTTTTTGTCTTTGTCCTTTATTTGCCTGCGATGTCCCGTACCCTGCACCTGGCCGAACAGCTGATCTCCCTGCCCTCCATCACCCCCGACGACGCGGGTTGCCTGGAGGTGCTGGCAGCACGGCTCGCCCCCCTGGGCTTCGTGTGCGAGCGCATCGACAGCGGCCCTGACAACTTTCGCGTAAGCAACCTCTGGGCCCGCCGGGCGGGTGCCAATGGTGCTGCCGCCAAGACCCTGGTGTTTGCCGGCCACACCGACGTGGTGCCCACCGGCCCGCTCAGCCAATGGACCAGCGACCCTTTCGTGCCCACGCACCGTGACGGCAAGCTGTTTGGCCGCGGTGCGAGCGACATGAAGACCTCCATCGCCGCCTTCGTGGTGGCCGTGGAAGACTTCCTGGCCGCAACACCCGAACCGCATGTCACCCTGGCCCTGCTGCTCACCAGCGATGAGGAAGGCCCTTCGGTGGATGGCACCAAGGTCGTGGTCGAGCAGCTCAGCGCACGCGGCGAGCGCCTGGACTACTGCATCGTGGGCGAGCCGACCTCGGTGGAGCGCACCGGCGACATGATCAAGAACGGCCGGCGCGGCACGCTGTCGGGCAAGCTCGCGGTGCGCGGCATCCAGGGCCACATTGCCTACCCGCAACTGGCACGCAACCCGATCCACCAGGCCCTGCCGGCGCTGGCTGAACTGGCCGCGACCGAATGGGACCAGGGCAACGCCTTCTTCCCGCCCACCAGCTGGCAGGTCAGCAACGTGCATGGCGGCACCGGTGCCACCAACATCATCCCGGGCGAGGTGGTGTGGGATTTCAACTTCCGCTTCTCGACCGAGTCCACGGCCGAGGGCCTGAAGCAGCGCGTGCACGCCGTGCTCGACGCGCACGGCCTCGACTACGAGCTGCGCTGGACCCTGGGCGGCCAGCCGTTCCTGACGACACCGGGCGAACTGGTCACGGCGGTGCAGCAGGCCATCCTGGCCGAGACGGGCATCACCACCGAACTGTCCACCACGGGCGGCACCAGCGACGGGCGCTTCATCGCCCAGGTCTGCCCCCAGGTGATCGAGATGGGCCCGCCCAACGCCACCATCCACAAGATCGACGAGCACATCGTGGTGGCCGACATCGAGCCGCTCACCAACATCTACCGCCGCACCCTGGACAACCTGCATGCCCAGGCCCTCGCGGCTGCGGCGGTGCCGGCATGAGCGCGGTGCTGAACGGGGGCACCGTGGGTGCCGTGGTGCAGTCCGCCGCCGCCCTGCTGGCATCGGCCGGCCTCGCGTTCGGCCATGGCACCGCCAACGCACACGACGAGGCCGCCTGGCTGGTGCTGTGGCGCCTGGGCCTGCCCCTGGACAGCGATCTGTCGGACGAGCCCGGCTCCATCAGCAGCCAAGATGTCTCGCCGGACCAACTGCGCGAGGTGCAGGCCTTGCTGGACGAGCGCATCAGCACCCGCAAGCCCGCCGCCTACCTCACGCGCGAAGCCTGGCTGCAAGGCGTGTCCTTCTACGTGGACGAGCGCGCCATTGTGCCGCGCAGCTTCATTGCCGAGTTGCTGGCCGACGGCAGCGTGGACGAATTCCTGGGCGAGCACACGCACCGGGTGCTGGACCTGTGCACCGGCAACGGCAGCCTGGCGGTACTGGCCGCCATGGCCTGGCCCGAGATTGCCGTGACGGGCGCCGACATTTCGCCCGATGCCCTGGACGTGGCCCGCATCAACGTGGAACGCCACGGTTTGCAGGATCGCATCACGCTGCAGCTGTCGGACGGTCTCGCCGCCCTGCCCGGCCCCTGGGACCTGATCCTGTGCAACCCGCCGTACGTCAACACCACCAGCATGGCCCAGTTGCCGGCCGAGTATCGGGCCGAGCCCGAGCTGGCCCTGGCTGGGGGCGCGGACGGCATGGATTTCATCCGCCAGTTGCTCAAGGATGCGCCTTCGCGCATGGCCGAAAACGCCGTGCTGCTGCTGGAGATCGGCAACGAGCGCGAGCATTTCGAAGCTGCCTTCCCACGCCTGCCGGTCTACTGGATCGACACCAGCGCCGGCGAAGACCAGGTGCTGCTGATCACCCGGGAGGCGCTGGTCCAGGCATGAACGGCATTTCCACCCCTCTGACCATCACCGCCCCCCTTTCCCTCTCGGTTTCCCCGGCGCCCGTGCGTGTCGCGGTGGTCATTCCCTGCTACAAGGTCACGGCCCACGTGCTGGGCGTCATCGAGCGCATCGGCCCCGAGGTGCAGGGCATCTTTGCGGTGGACGACAAGTGCCCGGCCAACTCCGGCGCCTTCATCCAGCAGAATTGCACCGATCCGCGCGTGCAGGTGGTCTTCAACCCCGAGAACCTGGGTGTGGGCGGTGCCGTGATGCATGGCTACCGCTGCGCCATCGAGGCGGGGTACGACATCATCGTCAAGGTCGATGGCGACGGCCAGATGGACCCGCGCCTGTTGCCCGGCTTCATCGCCCCCATCTTGAACGGCGAGGCCGATTACACCAAGGGCAACCGCTTCTTCGACCTCGAAGAGATCCACCAGATGCCGCGCATGCGCATCTTCGGCAATGCGGCCCTGTCGTTTTTGACCAAGATCTCGTCGGGCTACTGGCAGGTGTTCGACCCCACCAACGGCTACACGGCCATCCACGCGCGCGTGGCCAGCCACCTGCCGTTCGACAAGATCAGCCGCAGGTACTTCTTCGAGACGGACATGCTGTTCAGGTTGAACACCCTGCGCGCCGTGGTGGTGGACGTGCCCATGAACGCGCACTACGCCGACGAGGAAAGCAACCTCAAGATCAGCAAGATCCTGCCCGAGTTCACTGTCAAGCACCTGCGCAACTTCAGCAAGCGGATCTTCTACAACTACTACCTGCGCGACATGTCGCTGGCCTCCATCGAGCTGCCGCTGGGCCTGCTGCTGCTGGGCTTTGGCACCTGTTTCGGCCTGCTGCACTGGATCAGCTCCAGCGCCCACCAGTCCTACTCGTCGGCCGGCACCGTGATGCTGGCGGCCCTGCCCGTCATTGCCGGCCTGCAGTTGCTGCTGGCCTTCATCGGGCACGACATCGCCTCGGTGCCCCAGAAGCCGCTGCACAAGGTGCTGCACAGGAAGATCGATCTCGCCAAGAATGGCTGAAGGATGGGTGTTTCCGTCCAGGCCACCGCCGCGCGCACCGGGACGCGCCACCTGAAATCCCGCATCGACCTGCGCACGGCAGGCCTGCCTGCGCTGGTGGGCGGCTTGCTGCTGGCGCTCGTGGTGGCATGGGGCCTGATGCGGCTGGTACCGGCCTTCCAGTCGCCTGACGAGAATGTGCACCTGCTGCGCGCCGACATGATCGCCCACGGCCAGTGGACCCTGCGCAAGGATGAGCCGGACGAGTTCGGCAACCAGGGCGGCTATGTGGACCGGAACTTCGTGGCGTTCACGTCGCGCATGCGGGCGATCTCCGGCACCGAGCGCGACTACGCGGCTTCGGCCAGCGCACTCATGGCCCAGGCCGCGGGGGAGCGCTGGGCGCACAAGGACCTGTTCGTCAACGCCGTGGGCACGGGCTACTACGCGCCCTTCATCTACCTGCCCCACGCGCTGGGCCTGCGCACCGCGCGCGCGCTCGACCTGTCGATGCGCGCAAGCTACGAGCTGACGCGCCTGCTGGTGGCGGCCACAGCCCTGGGCCTGATCGCATGGGCGTGGCGGCTGTTCACGCCCAATCTGCTGGTGCGCGCGCTGGTGCTGATGCCCATGGCCATGTTCCAGATCATCTCGCCCACCATCGACGGGCTGAGCATCGCCGCAGCGCTGCTGCTGGCCGCACTGTTCTCGGTGCGCTGCATGGCCCCCCGCAGCGACGCGAACCCGCTGCAGGAATACGCGCTCTATGCCTGCATCGTCCTGCTCGTGACTTCCCGCGTCAATCTGGCCCCCCTGCTGCTGCTGCCCCTGTGGCTGCTGGTGCGCAGGTTTTCGGCCGCGCACCTGCTGGCCTGGATCGCGCTCTGCGCGGCCTGCGCCGGCTGGACGCTCTACGGCATCGCCACCACGGCGGACGCGCGCCTGGTGCGCAACCACGCGACCATCGAGATACTGGCGATCTATCTGCAGCACCCACTCGGTTTCACCCGCCTCGTCCTCGATACGCTGCTGGACGGCAAGACCGGGTACTTCTACGCCTATTCCTTCGTCGGCATGATGGGCTGGCTCGATGCGTCCATCACCAAGGATGCGATGAAGGCCGTCTGGTATGGCCTGGCGGTTGCGCTGGCCGCGACCCTCGGGTCGGCGCGCTGGCTGCGGCGTGATGCGGCTGCCCGTGCGCTGCTCCTGCTCGTGGCGCTGGCCAGTTGCGTCCTGGTCTTCCTGGCCCTGGCCATCAGCTGGAACGACTACCCGGTGGCCATCATCAGCGGCGTCCAGGGCCGCTACTTCATTGTGCCCGCCCTGCTGGGCGCCACAGCGCTGGGGCCCATGGGCCATGCGGCCTCGCCCACCCACCGGACCGTGGCCAACGTGCTCACGGCCACCTTCGCCCTGGCTTCGCTCTACATCATGGCCACGACCCTGTCCGAGCGTTACGCCCTGCGGCTCCTTTAACATCGCCGGGCCCCTGCCCGATCACTCCCACCCGAGATCCCGATCCATGTACGTCTATCTTCTGACCATCCTTTGTGTGGTGGGCATCGCCATCGGCCAGATCCTGTTCAAGGTCAGCGCCAATTCCATGAACAAGACCGGCAGCTTCTTCGCCATCGAAACCCTGGCCGTGTTCTTTGCCACCATGGTGCTGTACGGCATCACCTCCATTGGCTGGGTGCTGATATTGCGCAAGGCCGAGCTGGGCAAGGTCTACCCCTTCATGGCCCTGGCCTTCGTCATCGTGCCGCTGGCCAGCCGCTTCTTCTTCGGTGAGCGCTTTGCCCCCAGCTACTTCATCGGCACGGCGCTCATCATGTCGGGCATCGCGGTCACGGTGGCCGCATCCCGATGAGCAGCGCCATGCCGAGGCGCGGGTACCACCTGCATCCGCTGGGCGCCGCCTGGCTTGCCGCTGTGTTCGCGGCGCTGCTGCTCGCCCTGCTGTGGCTGCCGCAGGCCGCCCGCGCCCAGCAGCCCCTGGCCCCCGGCACCTACGGCTTCGTCGACACGGTGGAGTACGACCAGGCCAAAGGCGTCGTGCGCATCACCGGCTGGTGCTATGACTCGCAGAACCAGCGCCTGCCCAAGGACTTCACCGTGCGCATCGGGGACACCGAGAAGCGCATCGCCATTCCCACGCGCAAGACCCGTCCCTCCGTCGCGGTCTACTTCAAGGATGGGGAGAGCATTCCGCTGGAGTTCTCGCTCGAAGTGCGCTACCCGCGCTACCTGGGGGGCGGCGAGCAGCCAGTGGGCGTGATCGCCCGCTTCGACGATACCGCGCGCTTCAACGTCGAGCCATCCTCCCCCGCCGCCGGCAAGGTGCTCGGCCCCGACATTGCCCCGCGGCACTGGCTCATCGCTGCTGCGGTGGCGGCCACCATCGTGCTGCTGCTGCTTGGCGCCACGGGCCGGGTGCTTGACCGCTGCGGCCAGTGGGTCGGTGGCCACAGGCGCATGGTGGCCGGCGGCATTGCCGGCGTCTTCCTGGTGCTCGTGGGCATCGGCGCCACCGGCTCTTCGCTGGAACTGCTGCTGGGCCGCACCGACCAGAGCGAGCACCCTGTGGTATCGGCCGACAGCGCCGTCACCCCCCTGGCGGGCCAGCCACGCGGGGTGCGCTCCGACGAGTGGATGGTGATCACCGCCAGCGCGCTGGCCCAGGCCAGCCACGACCCCCGCTTTCCGGTGATCAACCGCAACCTGGGCCTGGACGGGCAGAACATGCTGGTCATCGGCATGACTGGTGTGCCCGTGCTGCACGTGTCAGCCCTGGCACGCCCGGCCACCTGGGGGTTCTTCGCGCTGCCGCTGGACATGGCGCTGGGCTGGTACTGGTACTTCCCGTTCTTCGCCTGCCTGCTGGCGCTGTGGTGGCTGCTGGACGTGCTGGCCCCCGGCCGCTCTGGGCGCAACCTGGCGCTGTCCTTCGTGTTCTGCTTGGCGCCCTATGCGGCGGGCTGGTCGCAGTGGCCACTGTATGTGGTGTTCTTCCCGTCCGGGGCCCTGGCCGCCGCGCTGCTGATGCTGCGCCAAAAGCCCGGTGCCCGCCTGTGGTGGCTGGCCCTGGCACTGGCCTGGTTCCTGGCCGGGTTTGCGCTGGTGCTTTACCCGCCCTGGCAGATCACCGTGGCCACGCTCTACGCCCTGGTGCTGGCCGCGTGGCTGGCTGACCACCGCCGGCAGGTGGCCTGGAGCTGGCAGACCCCGCTGGCCTTCGGGCTGGCCGCAGTACTCATGGGCGCCCTGCTCTATTTCTGGTGGCACGACGCGCGCGAGGCGATTGCCACCATGCGCAGCACCGTCTACCCCGGCCAGCGCGCGGCGCTGCAGGGGGGCGACCTGTCCCCCCTGGTGCTGCTGCGCGGGTTCAGCAATGCCGATACGCTGTCCAACCTGCAGGGCAGCGTGTTCAACGAGAGCGAGTTCGGTTCGTACTTCCTGCTGCTGCTGGCCACCTGGTTCCTGTGCCTGCGGCAGATCCGGGACAGGAAGCCCTACCCCTGGCTGCTGGCGGCGTGCGCAGCGTTCTCGGCGTTCAGCGTGGTGTTCGGGGTCTGGGGCGTGCCCTTGGCACTGTCCAAGGCCATGTTCTGGCACTACGTGTCGTCGTCGCGCATCGATCTGGCGCTGGCGCTGTCCTGTCTGCTGGTCATGGCGCTGGCGGGTGGCCGCGAGGGGGCGGTGGCTTCACCACGCCCGGCGCGCATGGCGGCCGTGGTGCTGGGCCTGCTGACGGCGGCCCTGGCGGCACTCGTGGTGGCCGGCATTCCCGAAGACTTCTATCCGGGCCTGAGCGTGGCCATGCTGGCCAGCATGGCCGTGGCCGGTGGCTTCATGGCGTACTGGCTGGTGCACGGGAAGGTGGCGCAGTCGATTGCGCTCACCGTGGTGGTGTACGCCATCGCCGTCGCCGACTTCAATCCACTGGGGCTGGCCCCCGCCAAGGTGGCCCTGAACGACACCGTGCAGCGCTATGTGGCAGGCCCGGCATCTGCAGACGGCACCGCGAAGCCCCGGCGGGTGCTGGCCTTGCTGCCCAGCACCTCGCTCGCCATGACGCTCGCCGCGGCGGGTGTTCCCGTGGTGGATGGCGTTTTCTACTACCCCCAGCCCAGCGTGTGGCGCGGCATGCAGTTGCCGGCTGCGGACCAGGACACGGTGAACCGCTACCAGCACCTGACCTTCGTGCAGGAAACCATGCAGGCCCCGGCCGCCTACCGGGTGATCAACCCCACGCCCGACACCGTGCGCGTGATGGTGGACCCGCGGCGCTTCGACTTCGCGCAGACGGGTGCACAGGTGGTGGTGGGCGGTGACCGCATCTTCGAGCTGGGCGAAAACCCCCGCCTGCGCCTGCTGGGCAAGTACGAGGGCTGGGCCTGGTACGAGGTGGCTGGCGCGGCGCCGTAGGCCTCTCTTACAGGGTTTGCCCGGTATCGGCGACAATACCGGGTTGCCTGGGGTGTCGCCGCTCCAGAAAAGCACCCACGCGGACACTGGAACCCGAGCATGCTGCAGATCATCGCAGTCGACACCGAAGACGGCTGGCGGCATTTCAGGGAACTGCTGCTCGAGTATGCACAGCGCGACCATGCCAACGCCGGCCAGAGCAGCATCTGGGCGGACATGGCCGGTCTGCCGGGCCGGTATGCCCATCCTGCCGGTGGTGCGGTTCTTGCCTATCGGCAGGGTGAACTTGCCGCCTGCGGCGCGTTTGCCCCGACAGAAGTGGCTGGCCTGGCCGAGATCAAGCGGCTGTATGTGCGCGAAAGCGCACGCGGCCAGGGCATTGCCCGTGAATTGACGCGGGCCCTGGTGCGGCAGTGTGCGGGCGCGGGTTACGACCGTGCCGGCATCAACACCTGGGACCACAACGAACGCGCGCTGGCGCTGTACCGGCAGATGGGCTTCGGGCCCATCACCCCTTTCAAGGATCATCCGATCCCCAACCTGGTTTACCTGGGCCTTGCGCTGCACGATGCAGCCGAGGCGCCGTGATTGAGTACTGAATGATCAACCTGAAGAACATCGTCCTGCGGCGCGGAGCCAAGGTGCTGCTGGACAGCGTTTCCGTGACCCTGAACCCCGGCGAAAAGGTCGGCCTGGTGGGCCGCAACGGCGCCGGCAAGTCCACACTGTTCGCGCTGCTCAACGGCAGCCTGCACGAGGATGGAGGCGACTTTTCCATCCCCCGCCAGTGGCGCATGGCGCAGGTCGCGCAGAACATGCCCGAGACCGATGAAAGCGCCACCGCCTTCGTGCTGGCCGGCGACACGCGCCTGGCCGAGCTGCACACCCAGTTGGCGCAGCTCGACCAGAGCGATGCCGCGCACGACGACGCCGACCACGGCATGGCCATTGCCCAGGTCTACACCGACCTGGCCGACGCGGGCGACCATGACGCGGTGCCCCGCGCGCAGGCGCTGATCCTGGGCCTGGGGTTCCAGTCGCACGAGCTGGAGCGCCCGGTGAACAGCTTCTCGGGCGGCTGGCGCATGCGCCTGCAACTGGCGCGCGCGCTGATGTGCCCGTCCGACCTGCTGCTGCTGGACGAACCCACCAACCACTTGGATCTGGACGCCCTGGTCTGGCTCGAAGCCTGGCTCAAGAAGTACGCCGGCACCATGATCGTGATCAGCCATGACCGCGAATTCCTGGACGCCGTCACCAACGTCACTTTGCAGATCGACAGCGCCAAGCTCAACCGCTTCGGCGGCAACTACAGCAAGTTCGAAGAACTGCGGTCCCAGCAGATGGAACTGCAACAGGCGGCCTTCTCCAAGCAGCAGGACAAGATCGCCCACCTGCAGAAGTTCATCGACCGCTTCAAGGCCAAGGCCAGCAAGGCCAAGCAGGCGCAAAGCCGGGTCAAGGCCCTGGAGCGCATGGAGAAGGTGGCCCCGCTGCTGGCCGAGGCCGATTTCACCTTCGAGTTCAAGGAGCCCGTGAACCTGCCCAACCCCATGCTGTCCATCAGCGACGCGGCGTTCGGCTACACCACGGACGACGAGATCAAAACCATCCTCACCGGCGTGAGCAAGTCGGTGCTGGCCGGCCAGCGCATCGGCATCCTGGGCGCCAACGGCCAGGGCAAGTCGACCCTGGTCAAGACCATTGCCCGCGAGATGGCGCCCATTGCGGGCACCGTGACCGAGGGCAAGGGCCTGTCCATCGGCTACTTCGCCCAGCAGGAACTGGACGTGCTGCGCCCCGCCGAGAACCCGCTGGAGCACATGATCCGCCTGGCGCGCGACATGGGCGCTGCCGCCCGCGAACCCTCGCGCGAGCAGGACCTGCGCAGCTACCTGGGCAGCTTCAACTTCAGCGGCGACATGGTCAAGCAGGCCGTGGGCACCATGAGCGGTGGTGAAAAAGCCCGCCTGGTGCTGGCCATGATGGTCTGGCAGCGCCCCAACCTGCTGCTGCTGGACGAGCCCACCAACCACCTGGACCTGGCCACGCGCGAGGCGCTGTCCATGGCGCTCAACGAGTTCGAAGGCACCGTCATGCTGGTCAGCCACGACCGGGCGCTGCTGCGCGCCGTGTGCGACGAGTTCTGGCTGGTGGGCCGCGGCGTGGTGGGCCCGTTCGACGGCGACCTGGACGATTACCAGCGCTACCTGCTCGAGGAGGCCAAGCGCCTGCGCGAATACTCGCGCCAGGCCGAAGCGGCTGCCGTGAAGGCGGCGGCCGCCGCCGCGAGCGCTCCTGCGCCCGCCCCCGCACCGGTAGCCGCCCCACCTGCGGTGGTCGCCAAGGCCGCCACACCGGCACCGGCCGCCACGCCTGCGGCAGGGCGCGACCAGCGCAAGCTCGATGCCCAAAGCCGCCAGCAACTGGCCGAGAAGACGCGCCCCCTGAAAAAGGAGCTGGAACAGATCGACCAGCGCCTGGCGACCCTGTCAACCGAGCGCAGCGCACTGGAGCAGACCCTCACCCAAGCCCTGCCGCCAGCCGAGATCGCCGAGTGCGGGCGCCGCCTGAAGGCGGGCCATGACGAGACGGCGCGGCTGGAAGAACGCTGGCTGGAAGTTTCATCAGCGCTTGAAGAAATTTCGGCGGCTTCCGGCGCGTGAAGTGTAAAACCCTGTAAACGATTACCTATGTTTCCAGCTATTGCAACTCGGCAGGCTTGAAATTGTTGCTATGAATTTTGCAGTGCTTGGCGGCGAAAAAACGTTTCCATTTAGGTTGCATTTTTTTGCGAAACGCTGTCAACCAAGCCGGGAGTGAACGCGTTGTTGGTACATCACAGGAGTTTTCCAGTATGAATACCACCGCAATCATGTCCGCCTGGCCCGAAGACGAACGCGACCGCAAGCGCGCCCCGGCCCGCTTCTGAGGGTGTGGCAGCCCCGGTTTCCAAACCGGGCCGCCCCTTCTTTTTGACGATTCCAACCCACTCCACCAGAAAAGCCCCGCCACTGCGGGGTTTTTTGCGTCCAGCCCAGGCCATGACCGCAACGCGCCCTTCGCGGCTGCCGCCACCGCTGCATAGCCCGCTTTCATAGCCCTTCGCGGCGCCCCGGGAGCGTTCAGCGCCCACCTCCCGCTCACCACCTTCGTCCCAGGCCCTGCGCATGCCGTAGCCGGTGGCCTGCCCACGCCTGCGCGGCCGCCACACGCCCGCCGGTGGACACATTGTCAAGCGCTGCTACCGGGCCGGTGGACAAGGCAGAGAACGCCCGCCAGGCCTTGCCGCAGAACAATCCATGCATTGCCCCACCCCACGGTCTCGACACCGGGTCGGGAGGCGGCGCGGCGAGCTCTTTGCTGGCGCCCTAGATTCAATCCATGGAAAGGAAGACCCCGATGCAGATGCAGAACCACCTTTTGGCCCGCACGGCGCGCATCCGGCATGGTCTGCGCTTCGCTGGCGCCGGCCTGCTGCTGGCAGCCCTGCACTGCCTGGCACCGTCCGAAGCCAGCGCACAGACGCGCTACACCTGCCGGGACGACAACGGCAACAACTACACCTCCTCGCGTGCCTGCCCCCAGGGCATGAAGACCACGTCGGTATCGGCAGGGCCCACGGCCAGCGAGTACCGCTCCGAACGCTCGCCCAGCCGGTCGGTGTCCTCCTCGCCCGCACCGGACCACCAGCAGTACATGAGCGAGCGCTGCCGCACGCTGAACGAAACCATGCGATCGGCCTACTCCCGGGGCATCAAGGCCGACGTGCAGGAGGGCATGCGCCGTGAATACAACCGCGACTGCCGTGAAGAAGAGAGCGAAGCCTCCTCCCGCTACGACAGGGAGCGGCGCGAAGCACGCCTGCAGCAGCGCGACGAGGACCGCCAGGCGCAGCAGGCACAGCAGGCGTCGCAGGCCAACGAAGCCCGCCGGGGACAGCAGTGCGCCGAATCGCGCCGCATCCTGAACATCAAGAAGGCGCGCACCGACCTGACGGAAGGCGAGCGCAATGACCTCAAGCGTTTCGAGGATGCCTACCTGGCGCGCTGTGCACGCTGAGCACGTGACCCTGCTCCAGGCCGGGCGGGTCCCGCCGGCAAGGGAACGCACCGGCCATCGCCCCGAGCCACCCGCCTGTCCCTCGCGTTGAAACGTTTTTTGACGTCTGTCACGATTGACCGATAGAATCAGGGTTTTCCCCTATGGTTGCGCTATCCACGCGGCCAGGGCCACTCGGCCACCGCGGTATCCCGTGGCAGCGCCCCTCCTCTTCTTCGATCCATCGCCTCCTTCCATGCAACGTCGCCAGTTCACCCAGTCCCTTCTTGCCACCGCCACCGGTCTCTCGCTCGCCCCCTCGGCATGGGCCGGCCCACAGGACGCCATCGACGCCAAGATGGTCACCATCGGCTGCTCGCTGGGCCTGTCGGGCCCCCTGGCCAGCCTGGGCAAGGAACTCAAGCAGGGCCTGGACGCCGGCATTGCACAGGCCAATGCGCGCAGCGGCGGCACGGGCGGGCGTGAGCTGCGCCTGTTGGCGCTGGACGACGGTTACGATCCAGCACGCTCCGAAGAGAACGTGCGCAAGCTGATTGCCGACGGCAACGTGGCGGCCCTGCTGTCGTGCATGGGCACCAGCAACAACCAGCGCATCATGCCCCTGGTGGACGAGGCGCAGATACCCTACGTGGCCCCGCAGAGCGGCGCATCGTCGCTGCGCAAGCCCGAGTACCGCTCGGTCTTCCACGTGCGTGCCAGCTACTCCGACGAAGCCCAGCGCCTGGCCAAGAAGCTGGTGGCCATGGGCATCACCGACCTGGCCGTGGTCTACCAGGACACCGCGTTCGGCAAGGAATTCCTGGCCGATGTGAACAATGCACTCAAGGCCGTCAACCAGCCCGCGCCCAAGGCCTTCAAGCTCGACGCCAAGGGGGAGCAAGTGGCCACCGTGGTCCAGCAGACCCTGGCATCCAAGCCCATGACGGTGCTGCTCGGCACGGCAGGCGACGTGAGTGCCGCGCTGATCAGCGAATTCCGCAAGGTATCGGCCAGCACGCCTCTGGCGGCCACCAGCGTGGCTTTGAGCGGCGAAAACATCCGCCAGCTGGGCACCAAGGCCGGCGGTCTGGCCCTGTCGATGGTGATGCCCGATGCGTCGCGCACCAGCGTCGCCCTGGTGCGTGACTACCAGCGCGCCATGCGTGCCGTGAACCAGCAGGAATTCTCGTCGCGCAGCTTCGAGGGCTACGTGAACGCCCGCGTGCTGATCGATGGCCTGGACCGCGCCGGCCGCGACCTCAGCCGTGCCAAGCTGCGCTCGGCACTGGCCGGTTTGCGCAGCAACGACCTGGGCGGCTTCACGGTCGACTATGCAGGTGGCGCACCGTATGTCGGTTCCAAGTTCATCGACCTGGGCATCATGGGCTCCAACGGCCGCTTTGTGGGCTAAGGCCTGAACAAAGCTCTTCTGGCGTCGTTGCTGCGCCTTGCCGTACCAGAAGTACTGTCTGCGGCGCAGCGCCTGGCCAGAACCGCTGCGCTGACAGCAAAGAACAAAAAACCCGCCGAGGCGGGTTTTTTGTGGATGGATCCAGCCTCTGGGCATCAGCCCATGTGCAGGCCGCCGTTGACCGAGAAGTCGGCGCCGGTGGCGTAGCCGCCCTCTTCCGAAGCCAGCCAGGCAATGATCGAGGCGATCTCGCTGGGTTCGCCCAGGCGCTTGACGGGCACGGTGGCGACGATCTTTTCCAGCACGTCGGGGCGGATGGCCTTGACCATGTCGGTGCCGATATAGCCCGGGCTCACGGTGTTCACCGTCACGCCCTTGGTGGCCAGCTCCTGCGCCAGGGCCATCGAGAAGCCGTGCATGCCGGCCTTGGCGGCCGAGTAGTTGGTCTGGCCGGCCTGGCCCTTTTCGCCGTTCACGCTGCTGATGTTGACAATGCGGCCCCAGCCCTTTTCCACCATGTCGGCCACCACCTGCTTGGTGACGTTGAACATGCTGTTCAGGTTGGTCTCGATGACGGCATCCCAGTCCTCGCGGGACATCTTGAGAAACATGCGGTCGCGCGTGATGCCGGCGTTGTTCACCAGCACGTCGATGCTGCCGTGTTCGGTCTTAGTCTTGGTGAAGGCTTCCACCGTGGAATCCCAGTCGCCCACATTGCCCACCGATGCGTAGAACGTATAGCCCAGCGCCTTTTGCTCTGCCAGCCACTTGGCATGGTCGCGGGTCGGGCCGCAGCCCGCAATGACCTTGAAGTTTTCCTTGTGCAGGCGCTGGCAGATAGCCGTTCCGATGCCCCCCATGCCGCCGGTGACGTACGCGACTTTCTGGCTCATGTAATTACTCCTTGTTTAGTGATGCGCTCCACGCCACTCTACCCAAGAAATACGGCCCTCCCCTGAAGGAAAACACTGAGCGGCCTTTCTTTTTCATGCAACAAAGCGTGTGATAGCCTGCAGGGTTGCGGGCCCGACGATGCCCGGCGAGCCAGGCGGGGCCTTGTTGTGCGCGGTATTGCGCTGCAATGGGGCAGGCCAGCGCCATGCGCGCGCCACGCACAGGGCATGCAGTCATTGCATGCGCAGGAGCGCGCGGCTGCCAAGGCCAGGCGATCACACCAACGCACCATGAAAAAAAGCCCGCAGCGGGTGCTGCGGGCTTTGGCCATGCATGGGTGCCAGGACTCAATCGGCCGTGGCTTCTTCCGGCTCTGCAGGCTCCGACTTGGCCGAGCGCTCCTTCTTGGGCAGGGGCTGGATGTCGAGCAGCACTTCGGGTGTTTCCACGCCCTTGTCGTCGGTCTTCATCTCGATGTCCACCGTCAGGCGGCCACCCTCGGTCAGGCGTCCGAACAGCAGTTCGTCGGCCAGCGCACGGCGGATGGTGTCCTGGATCAGGCGCTGCATCGGGCGGGCGCCCATCAGCGGATCGAAGCCCTTCTTGGCCAGGTGCTTGCGCAGCGTGTCGGTGAAGGTGACTTCCACCTTCTTCTCGGCCAGCTGGGTTTCGAGCTGCAGCAGGAACTTGTCCACCACGCGCAGGATGATCTGCTCGTCCAGCGCCTTGAAGTTGACGATGGCATCCAGCCGGTTGCGGAACTCGGGCGTGAACAGGCGCTTGATGTCGCCCATCTCGTCGCCCGCCTGGCGCGGGTTGGTGAAGCCGATGGTCGCCTTGTTCATGGTCTCGGCGCCAGCGTTCGTCGTCATGATGATCAGGACGTTGCGGAAGTCGGCCTTGCGGCCGTTGTTGTCCGTCAGCGTGCCATGGTCCATCACCTGCAGCAGCACGTTGAAGATGTCCGGGTGCGCCTTCTCGATTTCGTCGAGCAGCAGCACCGAATGCGGCTTCTTGGTGATGGCTTCGGTCAAGAGGCCACCCTGGTCGAACCCGACATAGCCCGGAGGAGCACCGATCAGGCGGCTCACGGCATGGCGTTCCATGTACTCCGACATGTCGAATCGCAGGAGCTCGATGCCCATGATGTAGGCCAGCTGCTTGGCGGCCTCGGTCTTGCCCACGCCCGTGGGGCCGCTGAACAGGAACGAGCCGATCGGCTTGTCGCCCTTGCCCAGGCCCGAGCGCGCCATCTTCACTGCGCTGGCAAGCACTTCCAGAGCCTTGTCCTGGCCGAAGACCACGCTCTTCAAGTCGCGTTCCAGGGTCTGCAGCTTGCCGCGGTCGTCGTTGGAGACGTTGGCCGGCGGAATACGGGCGATCTTGGCCACGATCTCTTCGATCTCGGCCTTGCCGATGGTCTTCTTGCGCTTGCTCGGCACCATGATGCGCTGGGCAGCACCGGCTTCGTCGATGACGTCGATCGCCTTGTCGGGCAGATGGCGGTCATTGATGTACTTGGCGCTCAGTTCCGCCGCAGCCTGCAGGGCGGCCGCAGCGTATTTCACGCTGTGGTGCTCCTCGAAGCGCGACTTCAGGCCCTTCAGGATGTCGATGGTTTCCTGCACCGTAGGCTCGACCACGTCCACCTTCTGGAAGCGGCGCGACAGCGCAGCGTCCTTTTCGAAGATGCCGCGGTATTCCGTGAAGGTGGTTGCGCCGATGCACTTGA
>NZ_LMIH01000027.1:9218-83787 GCF_001428645.1 Acidovorax sp. Root217 | reverse complement strand
GCTGGCCGCTGGAGAGCGCCGGCTTCAGGAGGTTGGATGCATCGAGCGTGCCGCCCGAGGCCGCACCCGCACCGATCAGGGTGTGGATCTCGTCGATGAACAAGATGGCGTTGGGCTTGTCCTTGAGCGACTTGAGCACGCCCTTCAGGCGCTGCTCGAAGTCACCGCGGTACTTGGTGCCCGCCAACAGCGCGCCCATGTCGAGCGAGTAGACCACGGCCTCGGCCAGGATCTCGGGCACGTCGTTCTGCGTGATACGCCAGGCCAGGCCCTCGGCGATGGCGGTCTTGCCCACGCCGGCTTCACCAACCAGCAGCGGGTTGTTCTTGCGGCGGCGGCACAGGATCTGGATGGTGCGCTCCACCTCGTAGTGGCGCCCGATCAGCGGATCGATCTTGCCTTCCTTGGCGGCCTGGTTCAGGTTCTGCGTGAACTGCTCCAGCGGCGAAGCCTTCTCGTTGCGCTCGGCGGCAGCGCCCTCTTCACCTTCGGCCTGGTTCTCGGCCTTGGCGGGTTCCGGCGGCTCGCCCTTCTTGATGCCGTGGGCAATGAAGTTGACCACGTCCAGCCGCGTCACGCCCTGCTGGTGCAGGTAGTACACGGCGTGCGAGTCCTTCTCGCCGAAGATGGCCACGAGCACGTTGGCGCCCGTGACTTCCTTCTTGCCGTTGCCGGTGGACTGCACGTGCATGATGGCGCGCTGGATCACCCGCTGGAAACCCAGCGTGGGCTGCGTGTCCACCTCGTCGGTGCCTGCCACCTGCGGCGTGTTGTCCTTGATGAAGTTCGACAGCGACGACCGCAGGTCATCGATGTTGGCCGAACAGGCGCGCAGCACTTCCGCTGCGCTGGGGTTATCGAGCAGTGCCAGCAGCAGATGCTCCACGGTGATGAACTCGTGGCGCTGCTGGCGGGCCTCAACAAAGGCCATGTGCAAGCTGACTTCCAGTTCTTGGGCAATCATGTGAACTCCTTTGTGCTTGCGTGGAATGGATAACTGTAGATCGGGATGAAAAACCTGTTATTCAACAGGTTCACTGACACATTGCAGCGGGTGCCCCGCTTTGAGGGCCGCATCCAGCACCTGCTCGACCTTGGTGGCGGCCACGTCGCGTGAATACACGCCGCACACGCCTTTGCCGTCGAGGTGGATCTTGAGCATGATCTGGGTCGCCTGCTCCCGGTCCTTGCTGAAAAACTCCTGCAGCACCACGATGACGAACTCCATGGGCGTGTAGTCGTCATTGAGCATGACCACCTGGTACATCTGGGGGGGCTGGGTCTTTTGCGTGCGTCTTTCCAGCACGACCGAACCGCCGTCATCCCGCGCAGGCCTGCTGACAGGCGGCGCGGCTTTGGGAGAAGGTGGTTTTGTTGCCATGAATTTCATTCTAGCGACCCGCGCGTACCGCTGCCGCAAGAGAAATCTGATGTTCATCCGTTTTTTTTCAAGGCTGGCCTGAGCAATATTCTTGCCAGGCCCTGTTCGCCCCTGCCTCCACCCCTGCCAAATGCCCTGCGGTGGCACAGGGCGTGGCGTGAAAAAGGCAGCGGTGCATGCCCTGCCAGGCACCGGTTGGATGTTGTTTCCTCGCGCATACCTTTGCCCTTTGCTGCACGATCACTCGTAGACCACCGTAGCAGACCCGGCCCCGACCTGGGCGCTCCAGGCGGCCAGTGCGGCATCGCTGGGGTAAAAGCGGCTGCTTTCGGAGAGCTGTACCTCGGCGACCGCCGAGGTACTGGCGGCCCCACCCACGCTGCCGGTGCAGCGCAGCCCCATGCGCACGCGCAGGCCGTGCAGCAGGTCGCCCTCGGGCGCCTCCTCCCGGCGGGGAGGAAATTCGCGCAGCAGTTTCTGCACCTCGGGCGCCTTGTCGCTCACAACGACGTGCAGGTATTTGCCAAAGCGCGCCCGCGCACCCGCCAGGTCCCACACCTGCTGCACCTTCACGCGCAGGCCGCCGCTGAAGCGGTCCAGCTGCAGGCGGCCCATCATCACCACGAACTCGTCCTCCTTGAGCTGGTTCTTGTAGGTGTTGATCAGCGCCTCGTCGGCCGAAGCCTCGATCACGGCCGATTTGTCGTCGAGCTTGAACAGCGCGAGCTTGCCGCGCTGGCCGTTGATGACGCGCAAATCGCTGATGATGCCGGCCAGGATCTGCGGCTCGCGGCTGTCCAGCAGCTCGTCGATCTGCGTGCGCACGAAGCGGCGCACCTCCGTGGCCACTTCGTCGAACAGGTGGCCCGACAGGTAGAAGCCCACCGCCGTCTTCTCCAGCGTCAGGCGCTCCTTGATGCCCCAGGGCGTCACGTCCACCAGCTCGGGCTCCTGCGTGCTCGATCCGTGGGCATCGTCGCCCATCATGTCGAACAGGCCGCCCTGGTTGATGTTGGACAGGCTGGCCGCGGCAAAGTCGAAGGCCCGGTCGATGGAGGCCAGCAGTGAGGCGCGGTTGAGGTTCAGCGAATCGAAGGCGCCGGCCTTGATCAGCGCTTCCACCGTGCGCTTGTTCATGCGCGCGCGGTCCACGCGCAGGCAGAAGTCGAACAGGCTCTTGAAGGGGCCCTTGGTGGAGCCGTTGGGCCCCTCGCCTCGCCCCTCGCGCGCCGCCACGATGGCTTCGATGGCCGCCTGCCCGCCGCCCTTGACCGCGCCCAGGCCGTAGCGGATGACCTTGTCCGTCACCGGCTCGAAGCGGTACATGCCGCGGTTCACGTCGGGCAGCTCGAAGGTGATGCCGAAGTTCTTGCGCGCGTCCTCGAACAGCACCTTGAGCTTGTCGGTGTCGTCCATTTCCACCGTCATGTTGGCGCAGAAGAACTCGGCCGTGTAGTGCACCTTGAGCCAGCCGGTGTGGTAGGCCAGCAGCGAGTAGGCGGCGGCGTGCGACTTGTTGAAGCCGTAGCCCGCGAACTTCTCCATCAGGTCGAACACCTCGTCGGCCTTGGCCTCGCTGATGTCCTGCTTGGCCGCGCCGGCGCGGAAGATCAGCCGGTGCTCGGCCATCTCCTCGGCCTTCTTCTTGCCCATGGCCCGGCGCAGCATGTCGGCACCGCCCAGGCTGTAGCCGCCCAGCACCTGGGCGGTCTGCATCACCTGCTCCTGGTAGACCATGATGCCGTAGGTCTCGGCCAGCACTTTTTCCACCAGCGGGTGCGGATACTCCACCACTTCCTTGCCGTGCTTGCGGTTCACGAAGCTGGGGATCAGGTCCATGGGGCCGGGGCGGTACAGGGCGTTCAGCGCGATCAGGTCTTCCAGCCGGCTCGGGCGCGCCTCGCGCAGCATGCCCTGCATGCCGCGGCTTTCAAACTGGAACACGGCTTCGGTCTTGCCGTCGGAGAACAGGGTGTAGGTGGGCCCGTCGTCGAGCGGGATGGCTTCGAAGGTGAAGTTCTCCTGGCCCTTGTGGCGCTTCATGATGAATTCGCGCGCGATCTCCAGAATGGTCAGCGTGGCCAGGCCCAAGAAGTCGAACTTCACCAGGCCGATGGCCTCCACGTCGTCCTTGTCGTACTGGCTCACGGCCGATTCGCTGCCGGGCTGCTGGTACAGCGGGCAGAAGTCGGTGAGCTTGCCCGGGGCGATCAGCACGCCCCCGGCATGCATGCCGATGTTGCGCGTCATGCCTTCGAGCTTTTGCGCCATCTCGATGACGGTCCGGACGTCCTCTTCCTTGGCCACGCGCTCGGCCAGCAGGGGTTCGAGCTCCAGCGCGTAGTTGTTCTTGTCGCCCTCTTTCTTGACGGCGGGCGGGTACTGCAGCGTGTAGGACATGCCGGGCTTGCCCGGCACGAGCTTGGAGATGCCGTCGCAGAACATGTAGCTCATGTCCATCACGCGGCCCACGTCGCGGATGGCGGCCTTGGCCGCCAGCGTTCCGAAGGTGGCGATCTGGCTCACGGCGTTCTTGCCGTACTTGTCCTTCACGTAGTCGATCACCCGGTCGCGGTTGGACTGGCAAAAATCGATGTCGAAGTCGGGCATGGACACCCGCTCGGGGTTCAAAAAGCGTTCGAACAGCAGGTTGTACTCGAGCGGATCGAGGTCGGTGATCTTGAGCGCATAGGCCACCAGCGAGCCGGCGCCCGACCCCCGACCCGGCCCCACCGGGCAGCCGTTTTCCTTGGCCCATTTGATGAAGTCGCCCACGATCAGGAAGTAGCCCGGAAAGCCCATCTTGAGGATGGTGCCGATCTCGAATTCGAGCCGTTCCACATAGCGCGGGCGCTGCGCATCGCGGTCGGCCTCCTTCTTGAAGAGCATCTTCAGGCGCTCCTCCAGCCCCTCGAACGAGGCAAAGCGGAAGAACTCGTCGATCGGCATTCCGTTGGGCGTGGGAAAGTCCGGCAGCTGCGGCTTGCCCAGCACCAGCGTCAGGTTGCAGCGCTGGGCGATCTCCACGGTGTTGGCGATGGCCGAGGGAATGTCGGCGAAGAGCTCCTCCATCTGGGCCGAGGACTTGAAATACTGCTCGCGCGTAAAGCGGCGCACCCGGCGCGGGTTGGCCAGGATCTCGCCCTCTGCGATGCACACGCGCGCCTCGTGGGCCTCGTAGCCTTCGGCATCGGCGAACTGCACCGGGTGGGTGGCCACCACCGGCAGGTGCAGGCGCGCAGCCAGCTGGGCCGCTGCAACTACGTGGGCCTCGTCGTCGGGGCGGCCGGCGCGCTGCAGCTCCATGTAGAAGCGGTGCGGAAAAAGGCCCGCCAGGCGCAGCGCCAGGTCGGCGGCGCCCGCGTCATCGCCCTTGAGCAGGGCCTGCCCCACGGGGCCAGCCTGGGCGCCCGAGAGCACGATCAGCCCCTCGGACAGCTCCTGCAGCCACTCCCAGGTGCAGACGGCCAGGTTCTTGACGATGTTGCGCGTCCAGGCGCGGGCCAGCAGTTCCGACAGGCTCAGGTAGCCCTGGCGGTTCTGCACCAGCACGATCATGCGCGACGGCGTGGCCGTGCCCTCCCCCTCCAGGAAGATCTCGGCGCCCAGCAGGGGCTTGACGCCCTTGCCCCGGGCTTCCTTGTAGAACTTGATGGCGCCGAAAAGGTTGTTGAGATCGGTGATGGCCAGGGCGGGCTGGCCATCGACGGCGGCGGCCTTAGCCACCTCATCGATGCGGTTGGTACCGTCGACGACGGAATATTCGGTGTGCAGGCGCAAGTGGACAAACATGGGCTCCATTGTAGAAAGCCCACTGCATCCCGTAACCGAAACGTTTGCGACAGGGGGATTCAGGAGCCGGATGCCGCCGGTACAATGCGCCGTCAGGTGTACGCTGGGGTGCACGCCTGCGGGGACCCCTTCCTCGCCGCCAGCCCCTGGAACATCCCGTTTCCTCTTTTTGCCTGAAAGCTGCTTGCGATGCTTCGTGCCCCACTGCCGTTTATCTCCGCCCTGCTGGCTGCAGGTGTCCTCGCCGGGTGCTCGACCACCACCGAAGACAAGACCGCCAACTGGAGCCCGAACCGCATCTACTCCGAAGCCAAGGATGAAATGAACTCCGGCGGCTACGACAAGGCCGTGCCCCTGTTCGAAAAGCTCGAAGGCCGTGCCGCCGGCACGCCGCTGGCCCAGCAAGCCCAGCTGGACAAGGCCTATGCCCACTTCAAGGCCGGTGAAAAGGCCCAGGCCGTGGCCACGCTGGACCGCTTCATGAAGCTGCACCCCGCCAGCCCTGCGCTCGATTACGCCCTGTACCTGAAGGGCCTGGTCAACTTCAACGACAACCTGGGCCTGTTCTCGTGGCTGTCGCGCCAGGACCTGTCCGAGCGTGACCAGAAGGCGGCCAAGGATTCGTTCGAGTCCTTCAGCGAGCTGACCACGCGCTTCCCCGATTCGCGCTACGCCCAGGATGCGCGCCAGCGCATGACCTACATCGTCAATTCGCTGGCCCAGTACGAAGTGCACGTGGCACGCTACTACTACCAGCGCGGCGCCTACGTGGCCGCCATCAGCCGCGCCCAGGTGGCCGTGGCCGACTACCAGGGCGTACCCGCCGTGGAAGAAGCGCTGTACATCCTGATGCAGTCCTACGATGCCCTGGGCATGGACCAACTGCGCGACGACACCCGCCGCGTGATGGATGCCTCGTACCCGAAGAGCGAGTACGTGCGCGCCGGACTCAAGGGCAAGACGGATCCTTGGTGGAAGTTCTGGTAAGCGCCTGAACCTGTTCAGAACGGGTCTGAACTGGCTGCCAGCAGATCATCCAGCGCGGCGTCGAAATCCTCGGGGGTTTCCAGGCGCCGCATGGGTGGCAGGGTGCGCAGCAGCCGCTTGCCATAGCCCATGGTGGCTAGGCGCGTATCGCCGACCACGAGCACACCCCGGTCCGATTCGCGCCGTATCAGCCGACCCGCCCCCTGCTTGAGCGCTACCGCCGCCTCGGGCACCGAAACCTGCTGGAACGAGCTACCCCCTGCCTCCTCGATGCGCTGGCTGCGCGCCTCCACCAGCGGATCGCCGGGCGGCGGAAACGGCAGCTTGTCGATGATGACCAGCTGCAGCGCATCGCCCGGCACATCGAACCCCTCCCAGAACGTGGCCGACGCCACCAGGATGCAGCCCGGTGCGCCGTGCCCGCTGCCTTCGCGAAAGCGCTCCATCAGGCGGCGCTTGGGCCATTCGCCCTGCACCAGCACCGACAACGATTGGCCGTCGCCAAACCGGCGGTGCAAGGCATCGCCAATGGTGGCCAGGGCCTTGAGCGTGGTGGTCAGCACCAGGGTGCGCCCGCCAATGCGCGCGGCAGCATCGCCGGCCAGGCGCGCAATGGCGGCGCTGTGGGCCGGGTCGGCCGGCTTGGGCAGGTGGCGCGGCACGTACAGCGCGGCCTGCGTGGCGTAGTCGAACGGGCTGTCCACCCGCAGAATTTCGGCGCCTTCCAGGCCGCAGCGCTCGACGAACCAGGTCAGCCCCTCATCCGTCCCCAGCGTGGCCGAGGTGAAGATCCAGGCACGGGGGCGCTCGCCTTCGGGGTCGGGCCACTCGTCGTCGCGTGCGCTGTGCGTGGGCTGCGTGAGCAGCCGGGTGCGCATGGCGTGCGATATGTCCAGCGGCGATTCGACCAGGCGCACCTGGGTGCTCCCGAGGTCGATCCAGCGCACCGCGTCCTGGCCGCAGGGCCCGACGAACCGGGCCAGGCGGGCCAGCAGTTCGGTGCTGCGTTCGTACAGCCGCTCCAGGTCCGGGGCGGTCTCGCTCAGTTGATCGAGCGCCTCCTGGGCCTGGGCGCAGGCGGTCGACAGCCGGCGCAGCGCGGCGTCCCAGGCCGGTACGTCAGCGCCCTCGGGTGCGGCCTCTGTCCAGCCGCGCTTGCCCTGGGCGCTGGCACTGCCGCCGGCCAGCCGCAGCTCGCCCACCGCCTGCTCCACCCGGCCAGCCAGGGCCAGCCAGTCGGCCAGGCCCCGCGCGTGGTGAAGGCCTGCGCCCAGCAGGTCGCGCGCAAAGTCGAGCAATTGGCCCGAGGACAGCTGCAGGCCCAGGAACTGCACGCCGGTCTCGCTGATCTGGTGGGCCTCGTCGAAGACCACCACGCGCACAGTGGGCAGCAGTTCGGCCACGCCCGATTCGCGCACGGCCATGTCGGCAAAGAACAGGTGGTGGTTGATGACCACGATATCGGCCGCCAGGGCCTCGCGCCGGGCAATGTTCACATGGCATTCCCGCGCGCGCGGGCAACTCGCACCCAGGCAGTTCTCGCGCGTGGAGGTCACCAGCGGGATGACGGGCGAGCGCTCGTCCAGGCCCGTCAGTTCGGCCAGGTCGCCACTGCGCGTGCTGCGCGACCAGTCTTCGACCTTGGCCAGCACACGCACCACATTACGATCTGTTACCGCGCTGTCCTGGCGGGCCTGCACCATGCGGTGCAGGCACAGGTAGCTGGCCCGGCCCTTGAGCAGGGCGGCCCGCACCGGCACGCCCAGCACCTCGGCCAGTAGAGGCAGGTCGCGCGCGAACAGCTGATCCTGCAGCGCCTTGGTGGCCGTGGAGAGCAACACGCGCTCGCCACTGAGCAGGGCGGGAACCAGGTAGGAGAAGGTCTTGCCCACACCCGTACCCGCCTCCACCACCAGCATGCCGCCCTCTTCCATGGTGCGGGCCACGGCGGCGGCCATGCGGGTCTGGCCTTCGCGCGGGCGAAACTGGGCATCGGCCCGTGCCAGCAGGCCGCCGGGCGCAAACACCTCCTGCACCACCTCGGCCAACGGCATCAGGCGGGCTCCCGGGTTTGTAGCAAGCGCTCCATGCGCAGCGCGATCGGTGGCCGCAGGGGCGAGGGGTGGGTGGATTTCAAAGGAGGCGCACGGCAGTCATGGCAAAAATGCCACAGGCGGGCGGATAATACGCGCTCCAGAGCACCCAAACGACAGCCAGGCCCGTCGGCACACCACAATCACCAGCATGACCAAAGCGTTTCGCCTCATCGCCTCCACCGGCATCCACAAGGGTGACCGCGAGTACCAGCAAGACCAGGTGGCCCTGATCTCGCATGAACGGCACAACGGCTGTGTCCTGGGTGTCGTGGCCGACGGCATGGGGGGCCGCAGCGGCGGCCGCAAGGCCTCCGACCAGGTCATGATGACGGCCCGCCAGCTGTTCGAGCGCTATTCGCCCGAGACCGACGACCCGGCCGCCATGCTCAAGAGCATGGTGGAAGAGGCGCACATCGTCATTCGCCTCACGGCCATCTCGGCCGAGCAGGAGCCGCACAGCACCATCGCCGCCTTCCTGATCAACCCACGCGGCGACTGCCACTGGGTGCATGCCGGCGACTCGCGCATCTACCACTTCCAGGGCGGGCGCCTGACGCACCGCACCAGCGACCACTCCTACGTGCAGGCCCTGGTGGACCGGGGCGAGCTGACCGAGGCCGAGGCCAACAACCACCCACACTCCAACATCTTGGTGGGCTGCCTGGGCACCGAGAGCGACCCGCCCATCACCACGCACATGATTGCCCAGCTGCACCCGGGCGACACGCTCATGGCCTGCAGCGATGGCGTGTGGCACTATTTCTCGCCCACCGAGCTGGCCTCGGTGGTCGAATCGCTGTCGCCGCGCGAAGCCACGGAGTTCCTGATCGAAAAGGCCCGCACGCGGGCCCGTGGGGGCGGTGACAACCTGTCGCTGGTCATCGTGAAGATTGAGGCCCTGGTCGAAGAGAAGAAGACCGTGCAGGGCATGGGCATGGGCACCCATCCCTCCGTTCCAGCAGGCGCCACCAGCAAGGCCTGATACGGATTTGCTAACTTCGTTGGTCCGCCTTGCCGTGCTACAGCACTGTCTGCGGCTTCCCGCCTGGTTATACAGTTGAATGCAAATCCGTAGGAGACGGCCCCCTGCGCTTCAGGGCGCAGGCACAGGCAGTGGCGCGGCCGGCTTGCGGCCTGAGGCGGCAGCGGCGGCCTGGTCGCGGGCCAGGCGGGCGCGGCGCGCTTCTGCGGCCCTCAACTCCTCGGCATGGCGCTCGCGGGCACGGCCCGCACGCTGGGCGGCTTCGGCAGCGCGATGGGTCTGCTCGGCCTCGCGCTGCTCGATGTTCTGCGCGCGCGGGGTGGGTACCACGGGGGTCTTGGGTGTGCGCGGCGTGCGCGGGGCCTGCACGTGCGGCTGGCCACGCACGCCGATCCCCACCTCCGGGGGTTCACCCGGCGGCCCGGGCTGGGCACTCTGCTTTTCCGCGATGCTGCGCCGCCGCTCGGCGGCTTTCTCCTTGCGCTCGGCATCGTTGATCTGCATCTCGCGCGAGCGCAGGCCGGCTTCCGCCTCGCGGGCCCGGTTGCGTTCCACGCGCAGGCAGTCTTCCACCGCAAACAGCTTGTAGCACTCGGTCTCAGCCGCCAGGCGCCGGGCGGCAACGGCCTTGCGCTCCTGCGCGATGTGCGCGCGTTCGGTAGCCCGGTGGGCATGGGCCGCCTTGCGCTCGGGCGACTCGGGCTCGGCTGCCGCCTGGGCCAGGGCATGCGAGGCCATGCCCATCTGCGCCAGCAGGCACAGCGCCGGGATGATGATGAACTGCCGCATTGTCCTGGTCTTCATGTCAAGCCTGTATCCACCATGCGGCGCTCGAGCGCCAGAAATTCCTTGGACTGCATCTCGTTCAGGCGCGATACGGTGCGCGGGAACTCGTGTGCCAGGGGGCCTTCCGTGTACAACGCTTCGGGCGGCACGGCGGCCGACATGATGAGCTTCACGCGCCGGTCATACAGCACGTCCACCAGCCAGGTGAAGCGCCGCGCGGGCGAGGCCATGGCGACCGGCAGGTAGGGCACGTCGGACAGCAGCACCGTGTGGAACTGCGTGGCGATCTCCAGGTAGTCGTTCTGCGAACGCGGCCCGCCGCACAGTTCACGGAAGTCGAACCATACCACCCCGCCGGCCTTGCGCTTGGCGCGGATCTCGCGTGCCTCGATGTGCAGCACCGGGTCTTCGTCGTGCACCTCGGCCAGCTGGTTGAAGGCCTCGTTCATCTGCGCATCGGCTTCCGGCCCCAGGGGCATGTGGTAGAGCTTGACCTGTTCCATGGTGCGGCGGCGGTAGTCGGTGCCGTTGTCCACATTGACCACCTCCAGGCGCTCGTTGAGCAGCGCGATGGCAGGCAGGATGCGGTCGCGGTGCAGGCCGCCCGGGTACAGGTCGTCAGGCTTGAAGTTGGAGGTGGTGACAAAGCCCACGCCGTTCTCGAACAGCGACGCCAGCAGACGGTGCAGGATCATCGCGTCGGTGATGTCGGCCACGTGGAATTCATCGAAGCAGATCAGCTTGTAGCGCTTGGAGATGCGCTCGCCCAGCACATCGAGCGGGTTCTGCGTGCCCTGCAGGGCCGCCAGCTCGCGGTGCACCTCGCGCATGAATTCGTGAAAATGCAGGCGCACCTTGCGCTTCAAGGGCACGGCGTCGAAGAAGCATTCCATCAGAAAGCTCTTGCCGCGCCCCACCCCGCCGTACATGTAGACGCCGCGCGGGATGTCCGGGCGGTTGATGAGCTTCTTGAAGGCGTTGGAGCGGCGCTCCTTGTAGGTGGCCCACTCGTCGGCGCAGCGCTGCAGCGCATCCACGGCGCGCAGCTGTGCAGGGTCGCTCTGGAAGCCCTTGGCCTCGAGTTCGGCCAGGTAGGTCTGTTTGACAGTCACGGTGCGCTCGCCCTGGTGCTAGGAATGAATAAGGCATAAAGCGCCGCCGCCCTTCACAGGGCGACGGCGCCATCTATCTCCCGTGGGAGGAGATCAGAAGTTCAACGTGCGCTTGTCCACGGCCAGAGCTGCTTCCTTGGTGGCTTCGCTCAGGCTGGGGTGGGCGTGGCAGATGCGCGCGATGTCTTCGCTGCTGGCCTTGAACTCCATGGCCACGACGGCCTCGGAGATCAGCTCGCTGGCCTGCGGGCCCACAATGTGCACGCCCAGGATTTCATCGGTGTCGGCATCGGCCAGCATCTTCACCATGCCGGTGGTGTCGCCCAGTGCGCGTGCGCGGCCGTTGGCCAGGAACGGGAAGCTGCCGGCCTTGTACTTGACGCCGTCGGCCTTGAGCTGCTGCTCGGTGCGGCCCACCCAGGCGATCTCGGGGCTGGTGTAGATGACCCAGGGCACGGTGTTGAAGTTAACGTGGCCGTGCTGGCCGGCGATGCGCTCGGCCACGGCAACGCCTTCTTCCTCGGCCTTGTGCGCCAGCATCGGGCCGCGCACCACGTCGCCCACCGCCCACACGCCAGGCAGGTTGGTCTTGCAGTCGGCATCGACCACGATGGCGCCGCGCTCGTCCAGGGCCAGGCCCACGGCTTCGGTGTTCAGGCCGATGGTGTTGGGCACGCGGCCGATGGAGACGATGAGCCTGTCCACTTCCAGCGCCTGGGATTCGCCCTTGGCGTTGGTGTAGGCGATGCTCACGCCCTTCTTACCGGTCTTGATCTCGCCGACCTTCACGCCCAGCTCGATCTTCAGGCCCTGCTTGTCGAAGGCCTTCTTGGCTTCCTTGGCGATCTGCTCGTCCACCGCGCCCAGGAAGGTGGGCAGGCCTTCGAGGATGGTGACTTCGGCACCCAGGCGGCGCCACACCGAGCCCATTTCCAGGCCGATCACGCCCGAGCCGATGAGGCCCAGCTTTTTGGGCACGGCGCCCACGCGCAGCGCGCCGTCGTTGGACAGCACGAATTCTTCGTCGAACGGCGTGCCAGGCAGCGCACGGGCGTTGGAGCCCGTGGCAATGATGATCTGCTTGCCCGTGATCGACTCTTCGGCGGCACCGGCCACCTTGATCTCGTAGCCACCTTCGGCGGCCTTCACGAACGAGCCGCGGCCGTGGAAGAAGCTGACCTTGTTCTTCTTGAATAGGTACAGGATGCCGTCGTTGTTCTGCTTCACGACGGTGTCCTTGCGGGCCAGCATCTTGGCCACGTCCATCTTCACGCCGGTGGCCGTGATGCCGTGCTCGGCAAAGTGCTTGTTGGCGTGCTCGAAATGCTCGGACGATTGCAGCAGCGCCTTGGAGGGGATGCAGCCCACGTTGGTGCAGGTTCCGCCCGGTGCGGGGCCGCCCTTGTCGTTCTTCCACTCGTCGATGCAGGCCACGTTGAAGCCCAGCTGGGCAGCGCGGATGGCGGCGATGTAGCCGCCGGGGCCGCCACCGATGACGATCACGTCGAATTGTTTGCTCATATATATTTCCTTCTAAATCAGGTCAGGCGCTCGAATCGCCAGCATTTAAACGCCTATTTATATGCAGTCTCGCGACTTTTAATAGTTGGTGTCCATTTGGGCACTTCAATCTATTGAAGTTCCAACTCGGGAGTCCCTTGTCATCGCGCGGAATCAAGCTACCAGTCGAGTATTTCTTTCTGCATTCCATGCAGACAACATCGGATTCCCCGGCCCTTACCAACTCATCAGCAACATAGATGAATCGACCCCAAATTGATGGAACGGACACAGGATCAAATTTTGTCTCATCGAAATCGCTCACCCATTTGAAAATTGCGCCCTCATCGTCCCCTTGTAGAACTGGGATGAGTAGGAGTTTTTTTTCAAGAATTGCAGCTAGATCATCCCGTTTGAAAAGAAATTTTCCCAAAAAGATTTCACCACCACTTGCAGGCTGCTGATAACTTACAAAATTACCGCACTTCACACCATTTAGTGCCTTTGCGTTTTCTTGCGCGAGTTCAATTTTCCTGGTTTGAATTAAATTTTGAAAATACTCCCGATCAATGGCAGGTTTTTCAGCAATCCGAAAAATACGCCTTAAGAAAGGGAGCATAAAAATCGCCTTGATCGTGTTAGATATCGAACAGCAGGCGCGATGGGTCTTCCAGCGCTTCCTTCATCGCCACCAGGCCCAGCACGGCTTCGCGGCCGTCGATGATGCGGTGGTCATAGGACATGGCCAGGTAGTTCATCGGGCGGATCACGATCTGGCCGTTCTCCACCACGGCGCGGTCCTTCGTGGCGTGCACGCCCAGGATGGCCGACTGCGGCGGGTTGATGATGGGCGTGGACAGCATGGAGCCGAAGGTGCCGCCGTTGCTGATGGAGAACGTACCACCGGTCATCTCTTCGATGCCCAGCTTGCCGTCCTTGGCCTTCTGGCCGTACTCGGCGATCTTCTTCTCGATCTCGGCAAAGCTCATCTGGTCCGCATTGCGCAGGATGGGCACCACCAGGCCACGGGGTGAACCCACGGCGATACCGATGTCGAAGTAGCCGTGGTAGACGATGTCGTTGCCATCGACCGAGGCGTTGAGCACGGGGTACTTCTTCAGGGCATGCACGGCCGCCTTCACGAAGAAGCTCATGAAGCCGATCTTCACGCCGTGTTCCTTGGTGAACGCGTCCTGGAACTTCTTGCGCATGTCCATCACCGGCGCCATGTTCACTTCGTTGAACGTGGTCAGGATGGCGTTGGTCGATTGCGACTGCAGCAGGCGCTCGGCCACGCGGGCACGCAAGCGGCTCATGGGAACGCGCTGCTCGGGGCGGCCGCTCAGGTCTTCCTTGCCAGCCGGTGCCGACACCTGGGGCAGTGCCTTGGTCGGCACGCCCGTGGGGATGGCACTGGGGGCTGCCACGGCGGCCTTGGCCGCACCGCCAGCACCACCGGCCACCGCGCCGAGCACGTCGCCCTTGGTCACGCGGCCATCCTTGCCCGAACCGGCCACATCCGATGCGGACAGGTTGTTCTCGGCCAGCAGCTTGGCAGCCGCAGGCATGGCCACGTCGCCCTTGGAACCACCGGCAGCCGCTGGTGCGGCAGCAGGGGCCGATGCGGTCGCAGCGGCAGGTGCTGCTGCGGCAGCGGCAGCGGCCGCAGGCGCAGCTGCGCCGGCCTTGCCTTCGGTGTCGATCTTGGCGATGAGCTGCTCGGCCACCACGGTGGCGCCGTCGCCCTGCACAATTTCAACCAGCACGCCAGCCGAGGGGGCGGGCACTTCGAGCACGACCTTGTCGGTTTCGATCTCGATCAGGATCTCGTCCACTGCGACCGCTTCACCGGCCTTCTTCTTCCAGGTGAGCATGGTGGCTTCTGCCACGGACTCGGACAGCTGGGGGACTTTGACTTCTACGATAGCCATATCAATTCTTTCGGAATGGGGTTCTGTTCTGTGTAATCGGGGGTTGCCGGCCTTACTTGGTCAGGACAAAACCCTTGAGCTTGCCAAACGCGCCGTCCACCAGTGCCTTTTGCTGTTCCTGGTGCAGGTGCGAGTAGCCCACGGCAGGCGATGCGGACGCCGCGCGGCCGGAGTACCCCAGCTTCTGGCCGTCGAGCATGTTCTCGTGGATGTAGTGCTGCACGAAGAACCAGGCACCCTGGTTCTGTGGCTCGTCCTGGCACCACACCACGTCGGTGGCGTTGGGGAAGCGCTTGAGCTCGTTGGCAAACGCCTTGTGCGGGAAGGGGTACAGCTGCTCGACGCGGATGATGGCCACGTCGTCGTCTTCGCGCTCGGTGCGCTTCTTGACCAGGTCGTAGTAGACCTTGCCCGAGCAGGCGATCACGCGCTTGACCTTGGCGGCCTTCTTCACGATGGCTTCGTTCTGCTCCGGAATCACCGTCTGGAAGCTGCCCTTGGTGAACTCGGACAGGGGCGAGGTGGCGTCCTTGTTGCGCAGCAGCGACTTGGGCGTCATGATGATCAGCGGCTTGCGCAGATCACGCACCATCTGGCGGCGCAGGATGTGGAAGATCTGGCTGGCCGTCGTAGGCTGCACCACCTGCATGTTGGCGTCGGCCGACAGCTGCATGAAGCGCTCCAGGCGGGCCGAGCTGTGCTCGGGGCCCTGGCCTTCGTAGCCGTGCGGCAGCATCAGCGTGATGCCGTTGACACGGCCCCACTTGACTTCGCCGGAGGCGATGAACTGGTCGATCACGACCTGTGCTCCGTTGGCGAAGTCGCCGAACTGGGCTTCCCAGATCACCAGGGTGTTGGGGTCGTTCGATGCGTATCCGTATTCGAAGCCCAGCACTGCCTCTTCGGACAGGATGGAGTCGATCACGACGAACGGAGCCTGGTTCTCGCTCACGTTCTGCAGCGGCACGTAGGTGCCGATGTCCCACTTCTCGCGCTTTTGGTCATGGATGACCGAGTGGCGGTGCGTGAACGTGCCGCGGCCGCAGTCTTCACCGGACAGGCGCACCGGGAAGCCGCTGGCCACCAGCGAGGCAAACGCCATGTGCTCGCCCATGCCCCAGTCCACCGGGATGTCGCCACGGCCCATGGCGGCGCGGTCGTCGTACACCTTCTTGACCAGTTGGTGCGGCGTCACGCCTTCGGGAATCGTGGTGATCCTCTCGGACAGGCGCTTCCACTCGGCCAGAGGGATGGCGGTGTCGCCCGCATCGGTCCACTTCTTGCCCAGGAACGGGCTCCAGTCCACCGCGTACTTGCTCTTAAAGTTGGTCAGCACCGGATCGACCGTGTGCTTGCCCGCGTCCATGGCGGCGCGGTAGGCCTTGGCCATGTCGTCGCCCAGCGTCTCACCCATGCCCTGGGCCGCCAGCTTGTCGGCATACAGCTTGCGCGTGCCGGGGTGCTGGCCGATCTTCTTGTACATCAGCGGCTGGGTCAGCGCGGGGGTGTCCTGCTCGTTGTGGCCCAGCTTGCGGAAGCAGATGATGTCCACGACCACGTCCTTCTGGAATTCCATGCGGAATTCAAGGGCGAGCTGGGTGGCCAGCACCACGGCTTCGGGATCGTCGCCGTTGACGTGCAGCACGGGCGACTCGATCATCTTCACGATGTCGGTGCAGTACAGCGTCGAGCGTGCGTCGCGCGGATCGGAGGTGGTGAAGCCGATCTGGTTGTTGATGATGATGTGCACCGTGCCGCCCGTGGAATAGCCACGGGTCTGCGCCAGCGCCAGGGTTTCCTGGTTAACGCCCTGGCCGGCAAAGGCCGCGTCGCCGTGCACCAGCACGGGCAGCACCTGCTTGCCCAGCGGGTCGGCGCGGCGGTCCATGCGGGCACGCACGGAGCCTTCGACCACGGGGTTCACGATTTCCAGGTGCGATGGGTTGAACGCCAGCGACAGGTGGACTGGGCCGCCAGGGGTTGTCACATCGGAGCTGAAGCCCTGGTGGTACTTCACGTCACCGGAGGGCAGGTCTTCGGGGGCGGTGTGGTCGAACTCGGCGAACAGGTCCGCAGGCATCTTGCCCATGGAGTTCACCAGCACGTTCAGGCGGCCACGGTGGGCCATGCCGATCACGATTTCCTGCACGCCCTTGGCGCCGGCGGACTGGATCAGCTCGTCCATGGCGGCGATGAAGCTTTCGCCCCCTTCGAGGGAGAAGCGCTTTTGGCCGACGTACTTGGTGTGCAGGAAGCGCTCCAGGCCTTCGGCGGCCGTCAGGCGGTCGAGGATGTGCTTTTTCTTCTCGGCGCCGAAGCTGGGCTTGCTGCGGATGGTTTCCAGCTTTTCCTGCCACCAGCGCTTCTGGTTCTGGTCGGTGGCGTACATGTACTCGGCACCGATGGAGCCGCAGTAGGTCTCGCGCAGGGCGTTGATCAGCTCGCGCAGCGGCAGGGATTCCTTGCCGAAGAAGGTGTTGCTGATGTTGAAGACGGTTTCCTGGTCCGCGTCGCTGAAGCCGTAGAACGAGGCTTCGAGTTCGGGGATCGCAGGGCGCTCGGTGCGCTTCAGGGGATCGAGGTCGGCCCAGCGCTGGCCCACGTTGCGGTAGGCGGCAATCAGCTGCTGTACGGCGGTGCGCTTGCGGCCCAGTTCCGAATCGGCACCGGTGGCGACGACGACCTTGGTGCCGCCCTGCTTTGCGCGCTCGGCGAAGGCGTTGACGACGGGAAGGTGGGGGACGTCCTTGGCATTGGAGCCATCGACGGCAGGCACGTGCTGCAGTGCGTCGAAATACTCGCGCCAGGTGTCAGGCACGCTGCCGGGGTTGGCGAGGTAGTTCTCGTACATCTCTTCGACATAGGGCGCATTGCCGCCGAAGAGGTAGGTGTTGCCTTGGTAGGCTTGATAGACGGATGTCGTATCGCTCATATTCCGCTGACCTCCGCTTCCCTGAGGGAAGCATTAGCTGGTTGAGAAACCTTCCGCGACACGGCTGGACCGGTTGGCGGATGCGACTGTGGCTGGGGAAGGGCCTTGGTACGGGCTGCATTGTGCCACTGATCTGCATCAAGCCCAAAGAACCTGTTTACGATCTCGCAGGGGATCGCGGTGGAGCGCAATCGGGATGAGTGGATGCTTCGGATGCGCAGTATGGGCTCATGCCCATGCAAGCAGCAGGGGCATTCAATCGCCCGATTTCGCCCCAACCCTTCGGGCAGCGGCCTTGGCGGGCGGTCTGCGGCGTTGCGGCGCTTGCCAATAGCCGAGCTATTGGCTGCGCACCGCGCCTAGCACCCCACCCGCCAAGGCCGCTGCGCGACCCCTGGGAGATCGCAAACAGGTTCTAAGCGCAGCCCATATGTATTCATGCACCGTGGACATGCAGGGCCGACTGGCACCTCGCGTACATTGCGGGTACACGCGATAGGGCGGGTATACGTTCTCAACAGGTTCCAATGAGCCCCAACACACTCCAAGACAAGACTTTCCTGCTGCTACTGGTGCTGGTCACCGTGGCCTTCGGCGCCATCCTCTGGCAGTTCCACGGCGCAGTGTTCTGGGGCATGGTGCTGGCCATCCTGTTCGCACCGCTGCACCGCAAGGTGCTGCGGCGCCTGCGCCCGCGCACCAACCTGGCCGCGTTGATCACGCTGGGGCTGTGCCTGGTGATCGTGATCCTGCCGGTGGCCTTCCTCACCGTCTCGCTGGTCCAGGAGGCCACGGCCATCTATGAGCGCACGCGCACGGGGCAGCTCAACTTCGGCCTGTACTTCCAGCAGGTCATCGCCGCCCTGCCCCAGTGGGCCGTGAACCTGCTGGACCGCTTCAACCTGACCTCGGTGGCGCAGCTCCAGGAGCGGCTGTCGTCCGTGGCCGTGCAGGCCAGCCAGTTCATCGCCACCCAGGCGGTCAGCATTGGCCAGAACACGCTGGAGTTTCTGGTGGGCTTCGGCATCATGCTGTACCTGCTGTTCTTTTTGCTGCGCGACGGCGCGGCGTTGGGCGCGCGCATCGGCCGCGCCATCCCGCTCGAGACCGAGCACAAGCGCCAATTGGTCACCAAGTTCACCACCGTGATCCGCGCCACCGTCAAGGGCAACATCGTGGTCGCCGCCTCGCAGGGTGCCCTGGGCGGGCTGATCTTCTGGATCCTGGGCATCCAGGGCCCCGTGCTCTGGGGCGTGCTCATGGCCTTTCTGTCGCTGCTGCCCGCCGTGGGCGCCGGCCTGATCTGGCTGCCCGTGGCCATCTACTTCCTGGCCACCGGCGCCGTGTGGCAGGGCGTTGTGCTGATCGCCTTCGGCATCGGCGTCATCGGCCTGGTGGACAACGTCCTGCGCCCCATCCTGGTCGGCAAGGACACCAAGATGCCCGATTACGTGGTGCTCATCTCCACCCTGGGCGGTCTGGGCTTGTTCGGCCTGACGGGCTTCGTCATCGGCCCGGTGATCGCGGCGCTGTTCATGGCGACCTGGGATCTGTTCTCGCCGGAGCCGGACCAGATCCAACGCGATCCGAGCTGACCGCTGCCGCGGGGAGACCCGTACGGATTTGCATTTGACCGTATGGCTAGGCGGGAAGCCGCAGGCAGTGCTGTAGCACGGCAAGGCGAACCAACGACGCTAGACGGTCAAAGGCAAATCCGTATCACATCACCCGCACCCCTAACTCGCTGACCAGCGCCGCCGCCTGGTCCTGCGAGATCACGGCGCCCTTGAAGAACTGCGCGACATTGGCGATGCGCAGCCCGCCCAGATCCACGGCCCGCAGGTCGGCGCCGTCGAAGCGGGCGTTCTTGAGGTTGGCATCGCGCAGGCTGCCGCCCTCGAACACGGCATCGCGGAAGTCGCAGGCGCCCAGGTCGGCGTCACTCATGTCCAACTGGCCAATGGTCTGCTTGCGAAACGACATGCCGCGCAGGTCCGCCCCCACCAGCAGCGAATCGTGAAACGCGAGGCCCAGCGTGTGCGCCTCGCCAAAGCCCGCCCCGGTGAGCTTGACCTCGGCAAACACGGCCGAGCCCAGCTTGCTGCGTGCCCAGCTGGTGTTGTTCAGGTCGCAGCGGTACCAGCGCGCATCGGTCAAGTCCGCCAGGTGGAAGTTGGCCAGCCCGGCGCGGCAGCCCAGCCAGCGGCTGTCGGTGAGGTTCGACTTTTCAAAAGACGCCTCGGCCAGCACGCACTCGGTGAACTGCACCCCGCGCAGCTCCAGCCGCGACAGGTCTGCCCTTTCGAAGTCGCATTGCTCGAAGTGCAGTGGGCCGGCACCGCGCTCCAACAGGGCCAACACGTCGGCCCGCGCCAGGGTCTGGCCCATGATGGGCGCGACCGCAGGCGAGGTGGCAGCGGAGGAGGAGCAGGCGAACGAAGCGGTCATGGCATCACCATAAATCAGAAAAGAAAGAGCGGGCTCAGTGGCCCACGCTCTTGGAAAAGAGGTTCACGACCAGCACCCCGGCAATGATCATGCCCAGGCCGATCACCGCCGGCAGGTCGAGTTTCTGCCCGTAGACCACCCAGCCCACGGCCGAGATCAGCACGATGCCCACGCCCGACCAGATCGCATAGGCAATGCCGACAGGCAGGGTCTTGAGCGTGAGCGACAGCAGGTAGAAAGACAGGCTGTAGGTGACCACCGTGATGGCGCTGGGCCCCAGGCGGGTGAAGCCCTCGGAGGCCTTGAGCGCCGAGGTGCCGATCACTTCGGAGACGATGGCAATGCCCAGCAACAGGTAGGCAGCGGTGAGATTCATGGGTACTCGCTTTTTGAAATCAGTTGCACAGATCGAGCAGGGTTTTCAGGATGCGGGCCTTGCGCGCTTCGTCCATCGGGTACACGTCGAGCATCTGGCTGAACCAGTAGCCGTCGGCCGCCATGCGGCAGGCCAGCAGGCGGTCGGCCACCTGCGGGTCATCGCCATCCTCAGCGAGGGCGGCCTGCATCGTGGCGCTCCACTGCTCCCGACAGTGCGGCAAGGTCAGCGCCAGCAGGCCGATGGCGCGCTGGGCCTCCACCCGGTTGCAATCTGTGCCCTCGTCGAACGCCGTGCGGACATAGGCGCGGGCATGCCGGCCCGGCCGGCCCTCCTCTTCCATGGCCAGCGCCTGGGCATAGCCCTGCTGGAATTCCTCGAACAACTGGTCGCTCAGCGCATCAAGCAATGCCTGCTTGCTGCGAAAGTGGTGCTGCAGCCCACCCTTGGTCACGCCGGCGCGGGCCGACACTGCATCGAGCGTGACCGCATGGGGCCCCTGCTCGACCAGCAGCGTACGCACCACGGCCAGCAACTGGCTGCGCACCAGTTCGGGGTGCTTCTGGCGTCGGTGGGCTTCGGTCATTAAAACAAACCATCTGGATGGAATGTTAAATGTACCCCATAGCGGAGAAGTTGGGGCCGCCCACCGTCCGCTGCGCAAGGAGGAATGCGGCCGCGTCCTCCTTGCGCCCCATCACTTCAGACGGCATCGCCTGGGCAGCATGCCGCAGTGCTGCCCGTGGCCGTGCGCGCGGGCCTGACCGGTCGTTGCTATGGCAAGCGGGTGACCGCAGGCGTTCCGACAGCCTTCTGGGTGACCCGGCCAATCGTCAAGCCCTGCACCAGAATGGAAAAGACCACCACGCAATAAGTCAGTGCCAGCACGATCTCACGCTGCGCACCACCCGGCAGGGAAAGTGCCAGCGCGACAGAAATGCCGCCGCGCAGCCCGCCCCAGGTCATGACATGGGCCGCACCTGGAGGAAGCGCGAACCACCCGCGCCCGAGGGCGACAGGCAGGCCTACGGTGAGCCACCGGGCGCAGAGGGTGATCCCAATGGCCAACATGCCGCCAAACACCAATGGTGCCGAAAAAGCGATAAGAATCACCTCAAGCCCGATCAGCACGAAGAGCACTGCATTCAGGATCTCGTCCACGAGCTCCCAGAACATGTCGATGTAGCGCCGCGTGCTATCGGACATTGCCCGCGCCCGTCCACCGTTGCCGATGATCAGGCCGCACACCACCATGGCCAGCGGCCCCGATACATGCAGGTGGCTGGCAAACGCGTACCCGCCCATGACCGCCGCCAAGGTCAGCAGCACCTCGACCTGGTACTGGTCGATGCTCTTGAGCATGCGAAAGACCACGTAGCCCAGCACCAGGCCAAAGGCAATGCCTCCCCCTGCCTCGCGCAGCAGCAACGTGCCGGCGGCTGCAAACGTTGGCGTCTCTCCGCTGGACAGCACACCCAGCAAAAGTGCAAAGACGACCACGCCGACGCCATCGTTGAACAGAGATTCCCCTGCGATGACCAGTTCAAGCTCCTTGGGTGCGCCAGCGGACTTGAGAATGCCCATGACCGCGATGGGATCGGTTGGCGAGATCAGGGCGCCAAACAGAAGGCAATACAGCAAGGGCAAAGGAAGACCGATGTGCGGCAGAGCCAGCCACATCAACCCTCCCACAACGACGGTGGACACGACCGTTCCCACCAGCGCAAGCGCCGCCACCTGCCAGCGGAATTTCTTCAAGGCGCCGAGGTCCACGTGCAGCGCGCCTGCGAACAGCAGAAACGACAGCATGCCCTGCATGAGTACGTCGGAAAAATCGATGGACCGGATGAACGACTCTTCGTACCGGCGCAGGCCATGGTCCAACCCGGCTGCGTCAAGCCCCACCATGGCCAGGGAAAGTGCCAGCGCAATCGCCATCACACCAATGGTGGTGGGAAGCCGGGTCAGGCGGTGGTTGAGGTACGCGAGGAGCGCAGTGATGACGAGGCAGATCGCGGCAATATCAAGCATGTTTTAAATCCGTATCTCCGAGTGTTCCGTTTTCACGCCGACGGCACCGAGTACACCGTAGGCCGCAGCACTTCGAAAACTGCGATAGCGGCGGTGCACGTCCTGACGATCGGATCGGTTGCCCAACTGGCGCCGCGCGTCCGCCCACACCAACTCGGCGTGGTGGGCCAGCGACTCCTTGCGATCAGTGGCAGATTCGCAGACGACCACCGCAGTCAATACGTCCAGGAGCTTGATCAGCACGGCCGCATTGGCGGCCGCGCTTTGCCGGATCATGTGAAACATCACATTCACCAGGCCGGCATATCCGATATCCGGCACCACCAACACCACGCTGTCGCCGCGCGTAGACACCCCGCTGGGCAAATGGTGCCCGGCGATATCGCACAGCGCAGCTCCCAGGCGATCCAGCACACTCATGGCGGTATTGGGGTCATTGATGCCCGGTGAAAGGGCCCTCACCGCCACCTCGACCAGTTGTCGGATCGCATACTCTGCATTGCCTCCACTGCGGGTGTTGCCCAGGGCCGTGGCATCGCGTATGGCGGCTTCGGCGCCCGGAACATGGACCGTCATCAGGGCAATCGGTGCGCCCGGAAAAACGTAGTCCCCTGGCCGCACGAGCAACCTGATGGCAGTGCCATGCTGCGAGGCCCAGTCGGCGAGTTTGGTTTCATCGAGTTGCTGCAGATAGCCCTGCCGGGCATCCACCACCGGCGTCGCCTGTGCCCAGAAGTCGCCAGGTGGAACCTGCGCTGGCGGCTCATCGGCCAGCACACCCTGCACTGCCGAGCGCACATCTTCGCTGACCAGGTTCACCACGGTGTCGACATTGATGCGGCCAGCCATGTGCGCAACAAAGTAGACGAGTGTGCCGACGCAGGCCAAGGCCAGGACAATGCCGAACGTCAATGCCAGGTGGGGCGTGAAGGGACCTTCTTCCTGGGTGCGAACACTGCGCAGAACCATCAGCGCATAGGAAAATGTGCCCAGGAATGCACCCAGCGTGATCTGAACGCCGCGGTCACGGGTGAAGTTGTGTAGCAGGCGCGGCCCCATTTGCCCCGCTGCCAGCGAAAGCGCAGCGATGGTGATGGAAAAGACGGTCCCGGCAACGCCAATGGCGGATGAGGCAATGACGCCCAGCAGCGTTCTCGCACCGGTTCCCCCGCCGTTGTAGATCCAGGTGCTGCCGATGAGCCATGCTGGCAGAAGGTCGCTCCGGTCCAGGCGCAGCAGCCCGAACGCCAGCACAATCCCGAGCACCACCAGCGCTGCGGGCAGCAGCCAGAAGGAGTCACCGAGCGCACTCAGAAATTGGCGAAAGCGCGCCTTCATGGATTGTGAGCGCCGGATGCCGCGCGGAATCCACATCGCAAAGGGTCTGAAATGGGCATAAGTACTCTCGTGAAGGTGGCAATCACGGTCCAAAGCGGCGCCAGACAGGCACGCCAGGGAACCAGGGCCTGCGCAAGCGCAGTGAATTCGTCGACCACGATGTCGCAGTCGGGATGCGCCGTTGGATCGGGAGGACCCTCAGGCCTCCATTCATCGGGGCGTCGGACAAAAGCGGTTTTGAAGCCGCAGGCGCGGGCAGCGTTCAAGTCGAAGTTGTGACAGGCCACCATCAGAATATCGGCAGGCAGCAGGTTCATCCATTCGGCCGCTTGCAGGTAGGCCTCTGGGTTGGGCTTGTATGCACCGATCATCTCGCACGAGATCACGGCATCCCAGGCGATGTCGTTGCGACGGGAGACAGTGACCAGCAAGGCGACAGGGAGCATGGAGAACGAGACCACGGGAAAGCGGGTGCGCATGCGTGCCAGTGCGTCTGGAAAATCAGGCCATGCATGCAGGCGGTGCCAGCTATCGGCGAGCTGCCCGCGCTCCTGTTCACTGAACGCCTGCAGGCCATGGTCGGCGACGACCTGCGACAGGCACGAGCGGTGCACGTCGTCCATGTTGAATTTCGGCCCCACCTGCCCCACGATGCGGTTCATGGCCCGGCGCCGGTAGTCGTTGGTGATGGAATGCCAGTCTCTTTGCAGGCGGTGCGCACCGCCTGTCCGGCGGAATGCAGCGCGAACACCGCTGTGCCAGTCCAGCACGGTTCCCCCCGTGTCGACAGCGATGGCCTTGATGTCCATGGAGTCTCCTTTTGAAAGAGTGGGCGCTTGCGCAATGGAGCGAATCAGCCTAACCCATTTTTGCCAGTCCCTGCGCAATCTGCGGCCCACCTATGCCCGCAAAGACGTGCAGCGCCCTGATCAGACTTCCAGATCCGGGCGCGCCAGGGCCGGGTGCCACGCGACGAGACAGGCCATTGTGGGCACTCCGCCCCGGCAGAAAAGACAGATTCAGCGAGCCCGCGCGTCGGCAATGGGCTCTCGGTCTGAGTGGTGGCAGCGAGACCCGGCGATGAAAACCTGCGCGCGCCTGCAAGGACAGGTCAACTGTTCACCTGCGCCCACAGCTTCTCCAGGCGCTTGACGCTCACCGGCTGCGGCGTGCGCAGCTCCTGCGCGAAGAAGCTCACGCGCAGCTCCTCCAGCAGCCAGCGCAGCTCCTGCATGCGGCTGTCCACCTGGCCCTTGCGTTCGGCTACCAGCCGCCAGTAGCGCTGCTCCTGCGGGCGGACCTCCGCCAGCTTGGCGGCGTCGCGCGCGGGGTCGGCGCGGTATTTGTCCAGGCGCAGGGTGATGGCCTTGAGGTAGCGCGCGTAGTGGGCCAGCTGCGTCCAGGGCGCGATGGCGATAAAGTTCTTGGGCATCAGGCGCGCCAGTTGCTGCTGGGCGTCCTGCGTGGCCTCGGGTGCGTTCTTGGTGTCCTTGATCTTGCGCGCTGCGGCGGCAAACTCGATGAGAATGGTGCTTGCCAGGCGCGCCACCTCGTTGGCGATCAGGGTCAGGCGGCCCCTGCCCTCTTCCAGCCGGCGCTTGAAGGCGTACTCGTCGGTGGGCAGCGGGTCGAGCAGAAAGGCACGGTCCAGCGCCACGTCGATGACCTGGCTGCGCAGCTCCTCCTGGGTGCCGCCGCCGGTGCCGTCGGCGTTGCGGCCCACCTGCATGTAGGCCACGGCCATCTTCTGCAGGTCGGGGATGTTCTTCTCGAGGTACTTGAGCGCGTCCTTGATCTGCAGCGCGAACAGGCGGCGCAGGCCGGCGCGGTGCTTGGCAGCGGCCACCTCGGGCTCGTCGAAGACCTCGATGCTCACGGCGTCGCCGCCATCGATCAGGGCCGGAAAGCCGATCAGCGTCTGCCCGGCCTTCTTGATCTCCATCAGCTCGGGCAGCTCACCAAAGGTCCAGGCGGTATAGCGCTGACCAGCAGGTGCAGCGGGCTTGGCTGTCGGCTGTGCCGGCGCCGGGGGCTGCCCTTTGCCCGATGCCGGGGCCGCAGCAGACCCGCTTTTGGCTGCAGGCGCCGGAACTTCTGGCTGCGGCGGTACGCCTGCGGCCAGCTTGAGCCCGGCCAGCGCCTGGAAGGCACCCCGCGCCTTGGCACCCCATTCGGCCTTCAAGGCCCCCAGGTTGCGGCCATGGCCGAGCTGGCGGCCGTGCTCGTCCACCACGCGGAAGTTCATGAACAGGTGCGGGCTGAGCATGTCGAGCTTGAAGTCGGCGCGCTTCACATCGAGCGAGGTCTCGTCGCGCACCTGCTTGAGCAGCACGTCGGTCAGGCTGCCCATGCCGAAGCGCTCGGGTGTGCCCAGCAGGCCGGCCAGGCGGGTCGCGTTCTCGGGCAGCGGCACGAAGCGGCTGCGCGGGCGCTGGTGCAGGCTCTTGAGCAGGGCCTGGATCTTGTCCTTGAGCATGCCGGGCACCAGCCATTCGCAGCGCTCGTCGTTCACCTGGTTGAGCACGAACAGCGGGATGGTCACGGTGATGCCGTCGCGCGCGTCGCCCGGCTCGTGCAGATAGGTGGCGGCGCAGTCCACCCCGCCCAGGCGCACCGTCTTGGGAAACGCGTTGCTGGTGATGCCCGCCGCCTCGTGGCGCATGAGCTCCTCGCGCGTGAGCTTGAGCAGCTCGGGCTGCTGGCGCGAGGCCTCGCGGTACCAGGACTCGAAGCCGTGGCCGCTGCACACGTCGGGCGGCAGCTGCTGGTCGTAGAAGGCGTAGATCAGCTCGTCGTCCACCAGCACGTCCTGGCGGCGGGACTTGTGCTCGAGCTCCGCCACCTTGGCGATCAGCTTCTGGTTGGCGGCCAGGAAGGGCAGCTTGCTCTCCCAGTTGCCGCCCACCAGCGCTTCGCGGATGAAGATCTCGCGCGCCGCATGCGGGTCGATCTTGCCGAAGTTGATGCGCCGGCCGTTGTAGACCACCAGGCCGTAGAGCGTGGCTCGCTCCAGCGCCGTGACCTCGGCCGACTTCTTTTCCCAATGCGGGTCGAGCAACTGCTTCTTGAGCAGGTGGCTACCCACCTCTTCGAGCCACTGCGGCTCGATGGCGGCAATGCCCCGCCCGAAGAGGCGTGTGGTCTCCACCAGTTCGGCCGCCACGATCCAGCGGCCGGGCTTCTTGGACAGGTGGGCGCCGGGGTGCTTGTAGAACTTGATGCCGCGCGCGCCCAGGTACCAGTCTTCCTCTTCGCCCTTGGCGCCGACGTTGCCCAGCAGGCCCGCCAGCATCGACAGGTGCAGCTGCTCGTAGCTTGCGGGCTGGCTGTTGATGGCCCACTTGTGCTCGGCCACCACGGTGAGCAACTGGGTATGGATGTCGCGCCACTCGCGCAGGCGGCGGATGCTGATGAAGTTCTGCCGCAGCAACTGCTCGTACTGGCGGTTGCTCAGCTTGTGCGTGGGCGCAGGTGCCTCGGCACTGGCCACGGCGGGCGCGGGGGCTGCAGCGGCCACCATGCGCTGCGCTACAGGCAAAAAGGCCTGCGAGGGCGCACGCTGGTTGGCCATGGCCTTTTGCGCGCGGGCCGATGGCAAGGTGGGCGCCCCGCCCCGGGCCTCGTTGATCCACTTCCACAGCTTGAGGTAGCCGCTGAACTCGCTTTTCTCGTCGTCGAACTTGGCGTGGGCCTGGTCGGCCTGCTGCTGCGCCTCCAGGGGGCGGTCGCGCACGTCCTGAACGCTCAGGGCGCTGGCGATCACCAGCACCTCGTCGAGCGCCTTGCGGTCGCGTGCCTCCAGAATCATGCGGCCCACGCGCGGGTCGAGCGGCAGGCGCGACAGCTCCACGCCCATGGGAGTGAGCTCATTGGCCTCGTCCACCGCGCCCAGCTCGCCCAGCAGCTGGTAGCCGTCGGCAATGGCGCGGCCCGAGGGCGCTTCGATGAAGGGGAACTGAACCACGTCACCGAGGTGCAGCGACTTCATGCGCAGGATCACGCCCGCCAGCGAGCTGCGCAGGATTTCCGGGTCGGTGAAGCGCGGGCGGGCGTTGAAGTCCGCCTCGTCGTACAGGCGGATGCAGATGCCGTTGGCCACCCGGCCGCAACGGCCGGCGCGCTGGTTGGCCGCCGCCTGGCTGATGGGCTCCACCAGCAACTGCTCCACCTTGCTGCGAAAGCTGTAGCGCTTGACGCGGGCCGTGCCCGCATCGATCACGTAGCGGATGCCGGGCACCGTGAGCGAGGTCTCGGCCACATTGGTGGCCAGCACCAGGCGGCGGCCGGTGTGGCCGTCGAAAATGCGGTCCTGCTCGGCCTGCGACAGGCGGGCGAACAAGGGCAGCACCTCGGCATTGCGCATCACTGGCTGGTGGGCCAGGTGCTTGCGCAGGTGGTCGGCGGCCTCGCGGATCTCGCGCTCGCCGGGCAGAAAGATCAGGATGTCACCGGCCGCATTGCCCTGCCAGAGTTCGTCCACGCCATCGGCGATGGCTTCGTTGAGGCCATAGTCGCGCGTGTCCTCGAAGGGCCGCCAGCGCTGCTCCACCGGAAAGGTGCGCCCCGATACATAGATGATGGGCGCCGGCCCCTTGGCCGACTCGAAGTGCTTGGCAAACCGGTCCGCATCGATGGTGGCCGAGGTCACCACCACCTTCAGGTCCGGCCGGCGCGGCAGGATCTGGCGGATGTAGCCCAGCAGGAAGTCAATGTTCAGGCTGCGCTCGTGCGCCTCGTCGATGATGATGGTGTCGTAGGCCTTGAGCAGCGGGTCGGTCTGCGTCTCGGCCAGCAAAATGCCGTCCGTCATGAGCTTGACCGAGGCGTCGCGCGAGAGCCGGTCCTGAAAGCGCACCTTGAAGCCCACCACGTCGCCCAGCGGCGTCTTGAGCTCTTCGGCGATGCGCTTGGCCACGCTGCTGGCCGCAATGCGGCGCGGCTGGGTGTGGCCGATCATCTGGCCCTTGTGCCCTGCCGGCGCATTGCACTTGCCCCGGCCCAGGGCCAGCGCGATCTTGGGCAGCTGCGTGGTCTTGCCCGAACCGGTTTCGCCGCAGACGATGACAACCTGGTGCTGGCGGATGGCCGCCATGATCTCCTCGCGCTTGCCCGAGACGGGCAGGGATTCGGGGAACTCGATGTGCAGCTTGGCGGGGGGCCTGGCAGGCGCGACGGGCTGGACGGGCTGGGAAAGGGGAAGCGTGGAGTCGGTCATGAAGCCCGCATTATCCGAGGCTGGGCGTTGGCCTTGTGCAACACCGGCCATGAGCGAGCGGCCAGGGGGCACGTGGCCGCGCCACCGGGTAAGCTTTTCGGTGCGCAACAACGGCCGGAGCAGGCGATTTTCAGGATGTAATCACCCCATCACCCACCGGCAATGTCGTCACGCTGCGCGCACCCCAGAATATCCCGAATGCCCCCGCAGACATCTGCTTCCAAGCCTCCCCTGGACGAACGCCACCCCACCCCATCGCGCCGCGACTGGCTGGCATGGACCGGCACGGCGGCCCTTGCCCCCTGGTTGCCCGGCTGCGGTGGCAGCGGCGCCCCCGCGCCCAACCTGGATGCCACCATGGCCTGGGGTCGCCGCCAGATCCGTCAGGCCATGCAGGCCAGCGAGACACGGGCCGCCTCGATTGCGGTGATGTACGGTGACCGCATCGTCTGGCAGGAGGCCTTCGGGGTGCTGCGCGACACCTCTGCCAACCCGGCCAGCCCGGCCGCCCCCGCCACGCCGGAAACGCGGTTCAACGTCGGCTCGGTCAGCAAGGTGGTCGCGGCGCTGGCCGTGATGGTCCTCGTGGACCGCCAGTTGGTGCAGCTCGATGCGCCGGTGGTGCGCTACCTGCCGCAGTTCAGCATGCTGTCGTCCGGCTACCGCGACATCACGGTGCGGCATTTGCTCAGCCACGCCTCGGGCCTGCCCGGCACCTACCTGCACAACATGTTCGCGTTTGCCCCGATTCCAGGGTATGCAGCCGGGGTGGAGGCCGCGCTGGCCGACATGCACCTCAAGCATGCCCCCGGGGCCATGGCGGTCTACTGCAACGATGGCTTCACCCTGATCGAGCGCATCGTGCAGGCGGTCACGGGCCAGAGCTACCCCGCGTTCGTGCAGTCTGCCATCCTCACACCGCTCAGCATGGGCCGCTCAGGCTTCACGCTGCGGCCCCTGCCCGAAGGCAGCTTCGCGCCGGGCTACATCGGCCAGGCGCGGCAAGGCCAGGAGTTCGTGATGGGCTACGCCACGAGCGGGCTGTGCACCACGCCCGGCGACATGATGCGGCTTGCCGCACTGCTGATACAGGGTGGCGAGCAGGATGGCCAGCGCGTGGTCTCGAAGGCCGGCGTGGCGGAGATGGGCCGCGACCAGAACCAGGGCATGCGCATCGACCTGGCCCCCGACTGGCACTGGGGCCTGGGCTGGGACAGCACGCAGCAGCCGGGCCTGGACGCCGCCGGCGTGCGGGCCTGGCAAAAGAGCGGCAGCACGGTGTTCTGCGCAAGCGACTTCTACGTGCTGCCCCAGGCCGGCATGGCCTTGCTGCTCACGGGCAACGCACCGGGCTTTCGCCCCGGCCCCATCGCCGAAGGCATCTTGCTGCGGGCCCTGCAGGAGACCGGCCAGCTGCAGGCCCTGCCTGCCAAGGTCAGCACCACCGTGCCTTCGGTGGCCACGTCATCCACCGCCGACGTCGATGCCGTGCTCGGCATCTATGGGCGTGCGTCCAAGCCGTTGAAGGTGGTTTCGCCCGACAGCCAGCAAGTCGATATCTCGGTGTGGTCCGCAGCGCTCAAGGACTGGGAGCCGCTGTGCGACGGCCTGCGCCTGCGCAGCGATGGCTGGTGGTGGGCGGATGCCAAGCCCGGCACGCACTACCGCTGGGAAGAGGCCGATGGCCGCCGCTACCTGCTGTCGCGCGAGCCGGCCCGCGCCGGGCACTACTGGGTCACCACGCCGATGGCACAGCAGATGCCCCGCGCAAGCGCCCCGCTGCCCGCCGCCTGGGCCGACCGCCTGGACACCACCTGGATCCAGGCCAACGAAGCGCCGGAATCGATCCTGCTGGCAGCCGGCAGCATGGCCACCGCCACCCTGAGGGAGTTGCCCGAGCTGCGCGGCTACCTGTTCTGGGATGACCGCCAGTTCTTGCTCCCCCTATCGGCAGACCGCGCGGGCATGGCGGTGCAGGTACCGCTGCACGAAGGCCGCGACCTGGTCGAACTGGTCGTACGGACGCAGGACCAGCAGGAGTGGCTGCACGCTGCGGGCTGGGTCTATCGCCAGGGCGATTGACCGGCGCGCGCCGTCACTGTTCCTTTCACGCGACAGTCAGCGTTTTTTGCAACACCCCCGGCTTGCCACACGCTGCGCGGCTCGCCACAATTGCGCCTTCTTTCCGCAACGCTTGGCCATGTCGGCCACCGCTGAAAGCCCTGGAGGTCACCGCTATGTTTGTTCCCTTGTTCGCTCCTGCCTGACCACAGTCCACCGCCCCGGCTGGACTGTGCATTCACGAGTCCAGCCACGGCAAACAAGCGCACCTTGCACCCAGTGCAGCGCTCCACAAGCCCTGGCTACCTTGCCGGGGTTTTTTGTTTGTGGAGTGCACATGAGTGCCCAAAAATTGTCCCGCGCCTACGCCCAGGGTGAAATCAAAAAGCTGCGCCGCATGAAGCAGCCCCTGGTGCTGAAGCTCGAACCCTCGGGCCCGCCCCGAAACCCTGTGGCCACCGCGCTGGCCCGGCGCAGCCTGTCCAGCGCGGCAGGCAAGCACATACGCAGCCGCGGGGCCCAGCGCCGCGCGGACAACGTCGCCCTGCGCAAGGCGACCCAAGGCAAGCTACAGAACGATTGATTGATTGACGATATGAATCCATTCACCAACGACGTGCCGCCGCACCTGCGGCACCCCCTGCACCCCACCGTGGCCCTGGCCGCGGGCGGGGCGCCCACCACCGCAGCGCAGGCAGCACCGGCACCCGTGCATGCGCATGGGGGGGCTGCCCCTGCGGGCGCCGTGACTGCAGCCGAGCTGGCCGTGCGCCAGCAGGCGCTGGCCCAGGCAGCCGCGCAGCTCAAGGCCGAGCTCTTCGGCATCGACGACGTGATCGACCGCGTGATCGATGCCGTGCGCGCCTGGTACGTGCTGCCCCAGCTCATCAGCCGCCCGGTCATCGTCTGCCTGTGGGGCCTGACCGGCACCGGCAAGACGCAGCTCACGCGGCGCCTGGCGCAGCTGCTGGGCTTTTATGACCGCTTCGTGGAAGTGCAGATGGACGGCTTCAGCCACGGCGCCAGCTACCGCAGCTCCACCATCTCGGGCATGCTGGGCGACTCGGGCATCCACGAAGGCGCACCGGGCGTGCTGGTGCTGGACGAGTTCCAGCGCTTTCGCACCATGGACCGCAAGGGCGAGGACGTGAAGGTCGAGCGCTACCAGGACGTGTGGACGCTGCTCTCCGACGGGCGCCTGCCGCCTGCGCTGAGCGCGCTGTCCAACATCGAGCGCAAGCTGGCCGATGCCCACTACGAGGCCGAGCGCGCCGAAACCGACGATGACGCGCGTGCGGGCAAGGCCCCCTACCGCTTCCAGCTCGACGCCTGGGACGGGCAGGAGCTCAAGCGCATGCTCAAGCTGCAGGAGCCGCTGGCCGAGATCATGCAGTGGCCGCCCGCCAAAGTGCAGGCGCTGTTCACGCGCTTTCAGCAGTCGCACCACTCCTGGGAGACCGACTACAGCAAGCTGCTGGTCTTCGTCTGCGGCAACCTCGACGAGATGTACCACGAGACCGCCCAGCGCGTGGAGGATTGCGATACCGACGCCGACATCTTCCACCGCCTCACGCGCAAGCTGTCGCTGATCGACGTGAAGAAGGCGCTGGGCGAACGCTTCAAGCCCGAGCAGATCGCGCGCCTGGGCAACGAGCATGTGATCTACCCCTCGTTCAGCAAGGCGACCTACGAGCAGCTCATCCGCAACCTGTGCACGCGCTATGTGGACGACATCGCTGCGCAGTGCGGCGTGCGCTTTGCCATCGGGCAGGACGTGCTCGATGAGCTGTATGCCAATGCCGTCTTTCCGGCGCAGGGCACGCGGCCGCTGTTCTCGTCGGTGCACGCCATCCTGAGCGCCAACCTGGTCAACGCGGCGCTGTGGGTCATGCAGGAGCAATTGCCGCTGGGGCAGGAATTCCCCATCAGCCTCGCGCCTGGCAAGCGCCACCTGCTGGTGCAGGGCCTGGGTCCGCAGGGGCCGGCAGAAACTACCTTCCCGGTGGTGCTGGAATTGAACCGCCTCAAGCAGCGCGCCAACGCCGACTTTCGCGCTTTGCTGGCGGTGCACGAGGCCGGCCACGGCCTGGCGTACTGCGTGCTGTTCGGCCATGCCCCGCAGGAGGTGAAGATCAACATCGCCTCGTTCGAGGGCGGGTACAACAGCTTTTCCAGCCTCAAGGCCACCACCCGGCAGAACGCGCTGGACATGATGTGCGTGGGCCTGGCCGGCCGCGTGGCCGAGGAACTGGTGTTCGGCGAAATGGCCTGCACCACCGGCGCCGAGCAGGACTACAAGCAGGTGACGGCCGAGGCGGCACGCTACATCCGCCACCACGGCTTCGGTGCGCGCCTGGCGCGCACCGACGTGACGGTGGAGATGGACAACCACGTCAACACCGACGTGGCCCCAAGCAACGAGGCCATCGAGGCGCTGATGCAGCAGCAGTACCGGCGCGCCCAGGAACTGCTGCAGACGCATGGCGAGGCCCTGGGCCGCACGGTGGACGCGCTCCTGCACCAGGGCACCATCGCCCCGGTGGAGATGGTGGCCTTGCTCAAAGACTGCGGCATTGCGCTGGCGGCCCCGGTGCAGGGTGGCCTGCCCGACGAAGGCCTGGTGCTGGAGCCGTTTGCGGCCAAACTGGGGGCGTTCCGCCAGGCCGTGTGATCCGGCCTGCAGCGTGGGGCGGGGTACGCCCTTATGATGCCGGCCTGCCAACGCATTCTTATTGTTCGGTCGCCCCACCCCTCGCTGCCCATGTCCGCCGTTTTCAACTTCACCTTCGTCCCCTGGTTCCGCTCGGTGGCGCCCTACATCCACAAGTTTCGCAACCAGACCTTCGTGATCGGGCTGACGGGTGAGGGCATCGCGGCCGGCAAGCTGCACAACATCGCGCAGGATCTGGCGCTGATCCAGGCCATGGGTGTGAAGATCGTGCTGGTGCACGGCTTTCGCCCGCAGGTCAACGAGCAACTGGCGGCCAAGGGGCATGAGGCCAAATACTCGCACGGCATCCGCATCACCGACTCGGTGGCGCTCGACTGCGCGCAGGAGGCCGCCGGCCAGTTGCGCTACGAGATCGAGGCCGCCTTCAGCCAGGGCCTGCCCAACACGCCCATGGCCGGTGCCACGGTGCGCGTGATCTCGGGCAACTTCCTCACGGCACGGCCGGTGGGCATCATGGATGGGGTGGACTTTCAGCACTCGGGCCTGGTGCGCAAGGTGGATGTGGCTGGCATCCAGCGCACGCTGGACATGGGCGCGCTGGTGCTGCTCTCGCCGTTCGGCTTCTCGCCCACCGGCGAGGCCTTCAACCTGAGCATGGAAGAAGTGGCCACCAGCGTGGCCATCGAGCTGCGCGCCGACAAACTGATCTTTCTGACCGAGGTGCCCGGCATTCGCATGCTGCCCGGCGAGCCCGAGGGCGATGACAACCCCATCGACACCGAGCTGCCGCTGGCCGCAGCCCAGGCCCTGCTGGCCACGCTGCCCACCGCGCAGCAGCCCACCGACACCGGCTTTTACCTGCAGCACTGCGTCAAGGCGTGCAAGGCCGGCGTGGAGCGCAGCCACATCCTGCCGTTCGCGGTGGATGGCTCGCTGCTGCTGGAGGTCTACGTGCACGACGGCATCGGCACCATGGTGATCGATGAAAAGCTCGAAGAGCTGCGCGAGGCCACCATCGATGACGTGGGCGGCATCCTGCAGCTGATCGAGCCATTCGAGAAGGACGGCACCCTGGTCAAGCGCGACCGCACCGAGATCGAGCGCGACATCTCCGCCTACACCATCATCGACCACGACGGCGTGATCTTCGGCTGCGCGGCGCTCTACCCCTACCCCGAGGCGAAGACGGCCGAGATGGCCGCCGTCACCGTGTCGCCGCAAAGCCAGGGCACGGGCGATGGCGAAAAGCTGCTCAAGCGCATTGAGCAGCGCGCGCGCGCCGCAGGCCTGGACAGCATCTTCGTGCTGACCACGCGCACCATGCACTGGTTCATCAAACGCGGCTTTCAGCCGGCCGACCCCGACTGGCTGCCCGAGGCGCGCAAGCGCAAGTACAACTGGGACCGGCGCAGCCAGGTGCTGGTCAAGAAGCTCTGACGAATTTGCCTTCAACCGGCTAACGTCGTTGGGGAGCCTTGCCGTGCTACAGCACTGTCTGCGGCTCCCCGCCTAGTTATCCGATTGAATGCAAATTCGTATGAGCACCAATATATGACCCGGTCCGGCGTCCTGTTTGTTTTCCAACCAACCCTGGTGATCCCCCGATGAACAGCTTTGATGCCGACACCCTGCTGACCCGTTGCCGCACGCTGGCCCCTGCGCGCACTGCCATCGTCCACGCGGTCAGCGCCAATGTGCTGCAGGCAGCGCGCGAGGCCCACGAGGCCGGGCTGATCACCCCCGTGCTGGTGGGGCCCGCCGCGCGCACGCGCGAGGCGGCCGAAGCGGCGGGCGTGGACATCTCGGCCTGGCAGGTGATCGATGCCGAGCACAGCCACGACGCGGCTGCGAAGGCCGTGGCCCTGGCCGCCGCCCGCGAGGTCGATGCGCTGATGAAAGGCTCGCTGCACTCCGACGAGCTGATGGGCGCGGTGGTGAAGAGCGACGCCGGCCTGCGCACCGAGCGGCGCATCTCCCACGCCTTCCTGATCGACCAGGAGAGCTATTCCAAGGCCTTCATCATCACCGACGCGGCGGTGAACATCGCGCCCGACCTGGCCACCAAGGTCGACATCGTGCAGAACGCCGTCGATCTCTGGCATGCGCTGTTCGGTGCCGACGTGCTGCCCAAGGTGGCGGTACTGGCGGCGGTGGAGACCGTGAGCCCGAAGATGATCGCCACGCTCGATGCCGCCGCCCTGTGCAAGATGGCCGACCGGGGCCAGATCACGGGTTGCCTGATCGACGGGCCGCTGGCCTTCGACAATGCCATCAGCGTGGAGGCGGCCCGCACCAAGGGCATCGTCTCGGCGGTAGCGGGCAACGCCGACATCCTGCTGGTGCCCAACATCGAAGCGGGCAACATGCTGGCCAAGCAGCTCATCTTTCTGAGTGGTGCCGAGGCCGCCGGCATCGTGCTGGGCGCGCGCGTGCCCATCATCCTCACCAGCCGGGCCGATAGCCAGCGGGCCCGCCTGCTGTCGTGCGCCGTGGCGCTGCTGCTGGCCCATGCCCGCAGCCAGGGGCTGATCAAATGAAGAAGGCCACGCCCGTGCTGCTGGTGCTGAACGTCGGCTCGTCCAGCATCAAGTTCCAGGTGTTCGAGCGCGAGTCGCTCGCCGTGCTGATGGCGGGCAAGGTGACTGGCATCGGCACCAGCGCGCAGTTGTCTGCAAAACTGGCCGGGGCCGAGGCCCCGCTGCGCACGCCCCTGCCCGCTGCCGACCACGACACTGCCATGGCGGCCGTGATCGCGCTGATCGACCAGCACGACGACGGCTGGCACCTGGCAGCCGTGGTGCACCGGGTGGTGCATGGCGGTGCGGACTTTCGAGAGCCGGTGGCCGTCACGCCCGACATCGTGGCCCGTCTCCAGACCCTCGCCCCGCTGGCGCCCCTGCACCAGCCGCACAACCTGGCCGGCATTGCCGCATCGGAGCGCCTGGCCAGCCATGCGCTGGACATCGCCTGCTTCGACACCGCCTTCCATGCGCGCATGGACCCGCTGTTCCAGACCTTTGCGCTGCCCGAGGCACTGCGCGCCCAGGGCGTGCGCCGCTACGGCTTCCATGGCCTATCGTACGAATGGCTGGCGCACGAGATCGCCCGCACGCGCCCTGACCTGCAGCAGGCCCGCGTGGTGGCCGCGCACCTGGGCAACGGTGCCAGCCTGTGCGCCATGCACGCAGGCCGCAGCGTGGACACCACCATGGGCATGACCGCGCTCGATGGCCTGCCCATGGGCACGCGCAGCGGCGCCATCGATGCGGGTGCCGTCATCTACCTGCAGCGAGAACTGGGGATGGATTCCGCGCAGGTAGAGCACACCCTGTACCAGGAATCGGGCCTCAAGGGCCTGTCCGGCGTCAGCAGTGACATGCAGGCCCTGCTGGCCAGCGCCGACCCGCAGGCGGCCTTTGCGGTCGACTACTTTGCGCTGAAGGTGGCGCAGTACACGGCCATGCTGGCCGTGTCCATGGGCGGGCTCGATGCCCTGGTGTTCACCGGTGGCATCGGCGAGAACGCCGAGCCGGTGCGTGCCGCGGTGCTGGCGCGCCTGCAGATGCTGGGCGTTTTCGAAACCCTGGTCATCCCCGCCAACGAAGAGAAGATGATGGCCCTGCATGCCCAGCGCCTGCTGGCACTGCAGGGCTGACCCATCCCCTAAGCTGCCAGGGCCCACTGGGCCACCAGCGCGCCAATTTCAGCCATGGCGGCATCGCGCTGCTCGGGCGGCGCCTCGCCGCCGGTCAGGTAGCAGCTCACCACGATGGGCTTGCGCGCTGGCGGCCAGAACACGCCCGCGTCATTGCTGGTGCCGCGCGATGCGGTGCCGGTCTTCTCCCCGGCCTTCCAGCCCTCGGGCAGGCGGGCGCGCAGGCGCTTGTCGCCCGTTTTGTTGCCCAGCAGCCAGCCCTGCAGCTTCTCGCGCGAGGCCGGTGACAGGGCCTGGCCCAATGCCAGCGCCTGGATGCAGTGCACCATGGCCACGGACGTCGTGGTGTCGCGCGGGTCGCCGGGTTTTGCCTCGTTGAGCGAAGGCTCGTTGCGGTCCAGCCGCGTGATGCTGTCGCCCAGCGAGCGCACATAGGCCGTGAGCGCGGGTGGGCCGCCGTTGCTGGCCAGGAGCAGGTTGGCGGCGGTGTTGTCGCTCAGGGTCATGGTGCCGGCGCACAGCTCTTCCACGGTGAGGCCGGCGCCATCGGCGTGCGGTTCGGTCACGGGCGAGTAGGTCACCAGGTCTTTTTTGGTATAGGTCACGCGGCGGTCCAGCTTGTCGTGGCCCTGGTCCACGCGGCGCAGGGTCTGCGCGGCCAGCAGCAGCTTGAAGGTGCTGGCCATGGGAAAGCGCTCTCCCCCCCGGTGCGCAATCTGCCGGCCGGTGTGGGTATCGAGCGCAGCCACGCCCACGCGGCCGCCCACGCTGGCCTCGATGCGTTTCAGGTCTGCCAGCCAGGCGGCGTCGGCCTCAGGGCCACTGTTTTTCTGCGGGCTGGTCTGGGCCAAGCTGGCCAGGGGGATCAGGCCGAAAGCAGCTACGAAATCTCGTCGAATCATCATTTACCTCTGTCGTTGAACGGAATAGCCGCAACGATACCGATTCGACGCACAGCGCACCATCGACAATAATCGACCCGAGACCCAAGAAAAACTTATGCACCTGCCGCTCAACGCCCTGCGCGCCTTCGAGGTGTCTGCACGCCACCTGAACCTGACGCGCGCCGCCGACGAGCTCAATGTGAGCCAGACGGCCGTGAGCCAGCACATCCGCAACCTGGAGGACCGGTTGGGCAAGCCGCTGTTTCGCCGCCTGCCCCGGGGCCTGGCCCTCACGGACGAAGGCCAGGCGCTGCTGCCAGTGCTCAGCGATGCCTTCGAGCGCATCGCGGCCGCGCTGGAGCACATGAGCGACGCCCGCCCGCGCGAGGTGCTTACCGTGGGCGTGGTCGGCACCTTTGCCGTGGGCTGGCTGCTGCCGCGGCTGCGCGACTTTCAGCAGGCCTGCCCCTTTGTGGACCTGCGCCTGCTCACGCACAACAACCGGGTGGACATGGCCGGCGAGGGCCTGGACTATGCGATCCGCTTTGGCGACGGTGCCTGGCACGGCACCGAGGCGCAGTGCATATTGCACGCCCCCATGACGGCCATGTGCGCCCCGGCCCTGGCCCACCACCTGCGCCACCCGGCAGACCTCGCGCGCCAGCCGCTGCTGCGCACCTACCGCGTGGACGAATGGGTGGCCTGGTTCGAGGCGGCCGGCGCGCCCTGCCCCGTGGTGCGCGGCGCCGTGTTCGACTCGTCCCTGACCCTGGCCGAGGCGGCCGTGCAGGGCGCGGGTGTGGCCTTGCTGCCCGTGAGCATGTTCACGCGCGAGCTGCAGCAGGGCCGGCTGGTGCGCCCGTTTGCGCTGGAGCTGCAGCGCGGCGCCTACTGGCTCACGCGGCTGAAATCACGCGTGCCCAGCCCGGCGATGGAGGCCTTCCACCAATGGCTGATGGCGCAAGTGGCGTGAGGCCTCAGGCAACCAGCGCCCTGGCAATCACCTCAGGGGGAATCTCGTCCACCTGCGCTGGCTCCAGAAATTCCTTGCCGTAGCGCGCATAGACTCCTTCGCGCACAAACACCTGGAACAGGTCGGGGTCGATGTGGCCGTTGTCGCGCATCTTGCACATGATGGCCAGCGCCTGCGACAGCGTCATGCCGCTCTTGTAGGGCCGGTCGGCGGCCGTGAGCGCCTCGAAGATGTCGGCAATGCCCATCATGCGCGCCTGCACCGACATCTGATCGCGCGTGAGGCCGCGCGGGTAGCCCTTGCCGTCCATGCGCTCGTGGTGGCCGCCCGCGTACTCGGGCACGTTCTTCAGGTGGCGCGGCCAGGGCAGCGTCTCCAGCATCTTGATGGTGGCAACGATGTGGTAGTTCACGGTGTCGCGCTCGGCCTGGGTGAGCGTGCCCGAGCGGATGGTCAGGTTCTCCACCTCCTCGGCCGTGAGAAAGCTGGTCTGCACGCCCTGCGGGTTGCGCCACTGGCGCGCGGCCGAGATGTCGCGCACGCGCTGCTGGTCCTCGGCGCGCATGGCCTCGGCGCCCTGGTTGCAGCGGCGCATGAACTCGCGCTCCTCCTCCAGCGTGTGGATGCTGTGCTGCAGGCCCTGCAGCTCCTGCGCCTCGGCGGCAGCGTCCACCACCGGGCGCAGCGCCAGCTGGCGGCGCAGAGCCGCCAGTTCAGCATCGCGCTTGAGCACCTCGAAGCGCGTGTCCACCAGGCCGATGCGGTCGTACAGGGTCTGCAGCTTGGTGGCCTTGTCCACCACGTGCACGGGCGTGGTGATCTTGCCGCAGTCGTGCAGCAGGCCGGCCATCTTGAGCTCGTAGCGGTCACGCTCGGTCATGGTGAAGGATGCCAGCGGCCCCTCCTGCGTGGTGTTCACCGCCTCGGCCAGCATCATGGTCAGGGCCGGCACGCGCTGGCAGTGGCCGCCGGTGTAGGGTGACTTTTCGTCGATGGCCAGGTTGATCAGGTTCACGAACGACTCGAACAGGCGTTCGAGCTGGGTGATCAGCAGCCGGTTGGTCAGCGCAATGGCGGCCTGCGAGGCCAGCGACTCGGCCAGGCTCTGGTCGGCCGTCGAGAACTCGGTGACCTCCCCGCTCACGGGGTCGCGCGCATTGATGAGCTGCAGCACGCCGATGAGCTCGCGGTCATGGTTGCGCATGGGCACCGTGAGGAAGGACTGCGAGCGGTAGCCCGTGCGCTGGTCGAACAGCCGCGTGCCCGAAAAGTCGAAGCCCTCTTCGCTGTAGGCATCGGCCACGTTCACCGTGCGGTCGTGGATGGCCGCATAGGCCGCCACCAGCGTATCGTTGGGCGAGCCATCGGCATTGCGCAGCGGCAACTGCGGAAAATCGATGGGCCGGCCCGTGGTGCCGCCCAGGCGGATATCGAGCGAATCGGTGCGCACGATCTCGAAGCGCAGGGCCGTCTGGTCCTCGGTCACGCTGTAGAGCGTGCCGCCATCGGCCCCGGTGATGGCCTTGGCGGCCTCCAGAATGTTCTCCAGCAGCCGGTCGATGTCGCGCTCGCGCGAGAGCGCGGCACCGATGCCGTTGAGCTGCTCGAGCCGGCGAAAAAGATGGACGGTGGATTCCTTGCTCATGGCGACCTTGGCTGCGGCGTTGGCGACCACCCATCGTAACCAAAAGTGACCGCTATCATCAGGCCTTCTGTCCTGTTTTACACCCGCCTCCGTGCAGTCTGTCACGCCATCCATCCTCACCGCCGCCCTGTACCAGTTCGTCGACCTGCCCGACTTTACGGACCTGCGCGACCCGCTGCAGGCCTTGTGCGACGCCCACGGCGTGCGCGGCATGCTGCTGCTGGCGCCCGAGGGCATCAACGGCACCATTGCCGGCCCGCCCGAAGGCGTGCACATGGTGCTGGCCTGGCTGCGCAGCGATGCCCGCTTTGCCGCCCTGCAGCACAAGGAGGCCCTGGGCGAGCGCCAGCCCTTCTACCGCATGCGCGTGCGCCTCAAGCGCGAGATCGTGACCCTGGGCGTGCCCGGCCTGAACCCGGCGCGCAACGCCGGCACCTATGTCAAGCCCGAGGACTGGAACGCCCTGATCGCCGACCCCGCCGTGGTCGTGGTGGACACGCGCAACGACTACGAGGTGGGCATCGGCAGCTTCGAGCGTGCCATCAACCCGCACACCAAGAGCTTCGCCGAGTTTCCAGCCTGGGTGGCCGAGCAGTCCGCCCCCGGCGGCGTGCTCGAAGGCAAGCCGCGCGTGGCCATGTTCTGCACCGGCGGCATCCGCTGCGAAAAATCGACCGCACTGCTCAAGTCCCAAGGCTTCGGCGAGGTCTACCACCTCGAAGGCGGCATCCTCAAGTACCTGGAGACCGTGCCCGAGGAAGACAGCCTCTGGCATGGCGACTGTTTCGTCTTCGACGAGCGCGTCTCGGTGGGCCATGGCCTCGCGCCCGGCCACCACCAGCTGTGCCGATCCTGCCGCATGCCCCTGGGCGAGGCCGAGCTGGCTTCGCCCCACTACGTGGCCGGCGTGAGCTGCCCCTATTGCCACGGCACGCGCACGCCCGAGCAGGAGCAGGCCCTGGCCGAACGCGAGCGCCAGATGCAGCTGGCCAAGGCGCGCGGCGAAGAGCATATCGGCGCGCGCCAGCCCGGTACGCCGCCTCGCGGCGGGGGCGGCAGCGGGGACGAAGGCGGGCCTGCATGAGCGCCCTGCCCGTCCTCTATTCCTTTCGCCGCTGCCCATACGCCATGCGCGCCCGGCTGGCCCTGGCCGTGAGCGGCCAGGCCTGCGAACTGCGTGAGGTGGTGCTGCGCGCCAAGCCCCAGGGCCTGCTGCAGGCATCGCCCAAGGCGACGGTGCCCGTGCTGGTGCTGCCCGATGGCCAGGTGCTGGAGCAGAGCCTGGACATCATGCGCTGGGCGCTGGCCCGCAACGACCCCGCCGGCTGGCTCACGCCCAGCCACGGCACCGAGGCAGCCATGCTGGCGCTGATCGCCGAATGCGATGGTCCCTTCAAGCAGGCGCTGGACCGCTGCAAGTACCCGAGCCGGTATCCCGAGGCGGATGCGGTCCAGGCACATGCGCAGGCTGTGGAATGGCTGCAGGGATTGGAGGCGCGGCTGGCCGGCCAGCCGTTTCTGTTGGGCGACCACGCTGCGCTGGCCGACATGGCGATTGCGCCCTTTGTGCGGCAGTTCGCCGGCATCGATGCCGACTGGTGGGCCGCGCAAACCTGGCCCCGGCTGCAGGCCTGGCTTGTGCAATGGCAGGCCGGTACTTTGTTCGAACGTGTGATGCCCAAGCTGCCCGCCTGGGTGGATGGCACCAAGGGTGTGGTGTTTCCGCACCCCGAGGGCACCGAGCCGCCCACCGGCGGCGCCTGAACACCCGGCAACGGCACACAATGCCGGCATGCCTCTCCTTTCCTTCACGCGCGCCGGCCTGGCGGCACTGGCCCTGGGCAGCGGCTTGGCCGCCATCGCGGCGCCGCTGCCTGACATGCCAGATACCCTGATCGAGAAGTCCCGCCTGCTGCGCGAATCGCGCGACCGGGTGTGGGACCCCACCTCGGGGCGGCTGGGCAACCTGAGGCAGCTGCGCATCGTGGCCGACGGCTGCACGGTGCGCGTGGTATCGGGGCCGGAAAACCGGCTGATCGGCCCCCGCGACAAGGTGGAGGTGGGCGAGGACCGCTACAACCCGGGCGACAAGGCCGTACCGCGCGATGTGGTGCTGCGCGTGCGCGGCGGTGCGCAGCAGCCCCGTGGCACGCCCTGCCTCACGCTCCAGCTGGCCACGGCCGACGACCTCATTCTCAGCGGCGACCACGCGGCCTACCTGTTCGACCGGGTGGAGCAGCCGGCGATGCGCATCTACTTCAACCCCAGTTCGCAACTGCGCGTGTGGTTTGAAGACGTGAAGATGGGCTTGCTCAGCCTGAAGTCGAACGCCGGTGCACTGGCGGGCGGCACCGGCCAGGTGCAGTGGCTGCAGTTGAGCAGTACCCAAAGCAGCACCGCGATGCTGTTCCACGAGGTGAATGCCCGGCACATCGGCGTGAGCAGCCTGACCACCAGGGCGCGCTACTCCATCCGCATCGGCCCGGAGACCAAGGCGGGCTACTACCAGCCCGCCCGCGCACCCGGCAAGCTGGCCGAGCTGTACCCGATCTGGATCGACGGCGCGCTGGAGGCGCTGGACGTACCCGCCAGCCGCGTGCACCCCATGGCGCTGACGCCGGACATCCGCCACGAGGCGCAGGCTCTGCGCGACGAGGTGCTGGGCCGTGCCGGCCCACCGCCGGTGCTGCCGTCACCCGAACCAGCCGCGCTGGCGCCCGGTGCGCCGGTAGCCACCGCACCGCGCCAGCTGGTGGCCGACGGTTTCAAGGCCTATCTGCCGCCCGGCGTGGAACTGGCCTCGGTGCAGTTGCACAAGGCCGGCGGCGCGATGGAAGGCACCGCACCCGACGTGGCGGCCGTGCGCACGCTGGTGCAGTCGCTGGGCCGCTCTCCCGATGTGATCTATGCCCAGGTGGCCTACACCCGCCCCCAGGGTGCGCAAGTGACTTTTCGGGTGCTGGTCGACCTGGCTTGCCAGGCGCCGGGCGAGCCCAGCGTCTGCCTGCCAGGCAACGGTGGCAGCAGTGCCTACACCGAAGAGCAGATCCGCGGCGAGCTGCTGCCCCTGCTGGGTGCGCAGGTAGAGCTGACCCGGCTGCAGCTGCGCGAAGGCGGCGAGGTGCTGCTGGAAGGCCGCGCCGGTGAGGTCGATGCCAAGGCCGCACTCGCCCGCATCGGCCAGCAGGCGCCGTGGCTGCGCGCCTCGTCCAGCGGGGTGGGCAACGGCAGCTTTTCGGCCCGCATGGTGCTTTTGTGCAAGGCGCCGCCGCGCCAGGGCGGCATCTGCAGCGCCCCGCTCTCTGCCAAGCGCTGAGGGCACCGGAACCGGAACCGGGCAGCCGGCGTTGCGGAATTCCGCACAGGTTCGCCGCCCGGTTCCGGTTTTCCGGCCAATGCAGTCGCCTTGGGTGCATGCCAGGGCAGCGCGTTCCGGCGGAAATACCGGCCTTTCTCCCGGAAGCCGCCTGCGCGGCCCTCTGCGCCCGGCGGCGCACCGCAGCAATGCGCCTGCTGGCACGGCGATTGCGACGAAGCCTTGCCCCGGCACAATCGCAGCAGCCCCCTGCTGCGCAGGTGCCCAGCCCCGGCCCCCCCTCGCTTTCCACAACAGACTGGAGACAACGACCATGACACTGAGCCCTTCCATCGCCACCCTCGCCGCCTTGTGCCTCGCCTGCGGCGCGGCATTTGCGCAGACCCCCGCCAAACCGGTGGTGCAGTTCATCGCCACCGGCGGCACCATCGCCATGAAGGTCGACCCGGTCACCAAGGGCGTGGTGCCCGCGATCTCCGGTGACGACCTGATGCAGACCGTGCCCGATGCCGGCAAGTACGCCACCATCGAGGTGAACAACTTCTCCGCCATGTCGGCCAACTACGTCGAGGCCAAGTGGTGGACGCGCCTGACCAAGGCCGTGGACGACGCGCTGGCCCGGCCCGAAGTCAGCGGCGTGGTGATCGCCCAGGGCACCGATACGATGGAAGAAACGGCCTTCTGGCTGGACCTGACCGTCAAGTCCAACAAGCCCGTGGTCATGATCGGCGCACAGCGCAATGCATCGTCCCCCGACTTCGACGGCCCGCGCAACCTGCTCAACGCGATCCGCATCGCCACCACCCCCGAGGCCACGGGCAAGGGTGTGATGGTCGCCATGAACAACCAGATCAACGCCGCGCGCAGTGTGACCAAGACGCACACCGGCAACGTGGAGACCTTCAAATCGGGCGACTTCGGCTTCCTCGGTGAGGTGTGGGACGACAAGGTCGTGTTCTCGCGCGCACCGCTGCGCCGCCAGCACATCGACATCGGCACTGCCGAGATGCCCCGCGTCGAAATTTTGGCCATGTTCGGCGGCGCCGACGGTGGGTTGATGCGCTACGCCGTGGACCAGGGCGCCAAGGGCATCGTGGTGCAGGCCGTGGGCATGGGCAACATGAACGTCTCGATGTTCGAGGCGGTGAAGTACGCGCTGTCCAAGGGTGTGCCGGTGGTTATCTCTACCCGCGTGCACAACGGCCGCACCTATCCGCTGTATGGATTCCCGGGCGGCGGCAAAACCACGTTCGAGGCGGGAGCGGTGATGGCCGGTGACCTGAATCCTCAGAAGGCGCGGCTGTTGCTCATGCTGATGCTGCACCAGGGCAAGGTCAGCAAGGCGGAGTTGCAGGCGGCGTTTGATCGGTAAAGTTGCCGGTTTGCAAAAAAGTCGTTCCGAAGAGCGTTTTTTTACAGGTGGCGTTTACGTCTGCGTCGGGCCTATGCTTTGTGAAAACGTCGATGGAGGACTTTTGCGAGGTTATTTCAACCATTCGCTTGCATCGAGATCCTACGTGTAGGACGATCTGGGCAGTTGACTTATGAGTGGGTCAATTCCAGAGTGTAACGTGCGTTTCACGCAGCCTCGGCCCAACCGGACCTTTTGCGACCCGGGCAGAGCGACTGCTTCGCAGCGGGGGGCGGTCAGTGGCGACCACACGTTGAACTCCTAGCCTGAGGCGTAGCTAACTGATGGTAGCTTGGCGTAGCTTGATTTAACATAACGTGCCCTCAAGAGGCCCTCAAAATTTTGTTGCAAATTTGCATCAATTAGAGTCCGCCAATTAACTCTTGGGAACTGGTAGAAAATGACAAAAAACACTAACATAATGATCGCTGCTAAGTGGCTGAGAGCGTTCATGCAGCAACTTAGCGCTCTCGAAGAGGATCATTTGTCCTGGACTCAAAGATATTGAGTGCCATCGATATACGTGATCCTGAATTCTGATGGGCCATTTGGAGCTGTCTGACTGACAGATGTTCATCGTCACACCCAGAATGTGAGAATCTAGCCTGTCTCGATGGGCAAGCAATTTCACCCCACGGCGATAGATTCGAGCTCCATACACCCAAGTAGGCCTAACGCTTGAAGAGCACCAATCCTCCACAATCGGGGTCAATTCTAGCTTAATTCTCTCTCGAAGGTGGCCCGGCAACTCAAGAAGTTTGCTTGGCAACCTTTCACCACCGGGCGTCTGCTGCAGGTAACGTCGCGCAGCGCGCTCAGGCTTGGCCAAATGGCAACTCAGCGTGTACCAGTCAATAATTGACCGCCATAAACCGTTAGGAATCGAACGCTTTACAAATCCAGAACGGGTAAGCGGCAGAAGCTCCTCACCCGGATCCTTGGATACAACTAAAGGTTCCTCGCGTTGATTGAACCATTTGGTCAATACAACCTTTTGACCCCTAATAACAGGGGCAGAGGCATGCCTCGTATACGGGTTTAGTTCTCCGTCCAATGCTAGATTGGACCAAATGAGGACACTCCCTTGCCTTGGACGAATCGACAAGCCGATCTCTGTGAAGACAGTTTCCCCACCCTCATCGGGCTCCTGAACGTAGATAAGGACGGTCAGCACACGCTGTCCTGGAGTGAGCCGAAAACGCTTCAATTCAATCGACTTGAAGTAGTCCGTATGCGGCTTGAATTCATCTCCGGGTTGATAAACGTGGGCCTGAAGCGGTTCCGACGGAGACCCACTTAATCCGAGCAACTCGCTTACGCGTCGATCAACATCAGCGACGAGAACCGAGTCTATAAGACCGAGGTGCGCTGTCTTACTACGTCTGTATTGGATACCAGTCTCACCCGATGTAGTAGCCGAAGGAGAAAGATGCGCGAATGCAATCCGGCAGAGCCGCGAACATTCCCCAACACTCAAGAAGTTGTCTATAGAATAAATCGCAGCCCGATCCGACGGAAAGCGGGTCGCGAGTGGAATTTGCAGTTCCATGTAAATTGATTGACTAGGCAAAGAGTTGAGCGCCTAGGCGTTAGGTTTACAATCCAAAGGCCATTGATGACGCTCCCCAAGTCACAATTGTGCTGAACGGCTGTTACTTCTTCTTCGTTGGCGAGGTTGCAGCTCGCTTAGTTGGGGTTTTTGCCTTCTTCTTGGCTGGTGACATAACAGGGGTTGGATCGGGTGTACTCATCTCGCCTCCATTTGGTGAATTGCACTGGCGGCGCGCCAGCGTAGGGAGCTTACCACGTATCATCGGGATCTGTGAAGCCTTCTCTAGCCGCTCCAGCGCCCAATCGGCAAACTTAAATGCCTCCTTCGGATCATGGTGTGCAACAAGGAAGCGAGCTACTACCTGCCCACGGCGCACGGTCCTGCCTGGCACCAGACTATAGTTTCGGAACAATACATTAGGATACCTATCGCGCAAACTCCGAAGCCAACGGGTAGGCAGCCCAACAACTGTCCCACCTCGTCGAGCTATTACTTTCCTTATAACGGTAGAACGGCTCCCATCGCTACAAGGAATTCGCGCGGCATGTCCTAGATAGGCATCGAGCAATATGTCGCTGAAGTCGCACTTCGTGGCTAATTCATAGGCATCCACCATCTCGCCTCCCATTTTTCTAGCATTGATCTCAAGAAGTATGGGGCCGCTCGTCGTGTAGACCATCTCAACGTCACACATGCCAAATGTCGCACCAACTGCGCCACATGCTGCGATGGCGTAGTCGAAGCAAGCCTCTTGGAGATGGTAGTCCGGCACAAATGGAATAATGTTACCGTAGCCGGAACATATATTTTGCCGATAGGTAGTTCCGATCGCCAAAGTCACTGGCACATGCCCACTGGGTGAGCAGCATATTTCCGCAGAGATAACTGGGCCGCGTAGCCATTCTTCACAAATAAACCCTCGCGAAAGAATCCAAAGCTCCGAAGGATCGGCCGATTTTACCCACAAGCGAATTTTTCGCACTGCGCCTAACAGCTCGGACTCGTTGCGAACTCGAAAAGCCAAAATGCTAGCGTGTCCTTTGACCGGCTTTATGACGCAGGGATATCCCAGTCGTTCGACAGCATTGTGCAAAGCCTCCACATCAGGAGCATGGGCATACTGAGCGTTGGGTAACCCCGCCGCCTGCAAGTATTTACGCGTCTCCACCTTGTCGCGAGTCACATCTAGGCAGGCGGTCGGTGTGAAGGGTATGCCAAGTAGTTCGCATACGCGTGCCACTTGCTCGATGACGGCATCCCGTCCAACCAAGACTGCACATATCGGCCCCTGCTTCAAGAGCATGCAAAATACTTCTGTTAGGGATTCGATGTCGTCTGTTTGAGCCAGCGCTGCACGGTCAGCGCTTCGCGTTGCCGTCGGATAAACTGTGCCAAAGAGTGCAGAGTGAACAGCAGTTGTCAAAAAGCCCCGTTCCCGCGCCTTTGCTATCGTCAAAATCCACCGTACATCGGGGTCGATGAAGACACACTGCGCTACTAAGCTCACATGCGCCTCCCGCGGCGAGCCCTTAACAGCAACGACCCCACACTAGAGCCCTCCGGCGCAAAGGTGTCGAGCAAGTCCATAGTTGAACAGAGCTTTTCCAAATCAATTGATTCGCGCCAAATTCGATGCATCCGCACTGGGATTCGAGGACAGAATTCCGCTGCGTTAACTGCGCTGGCCACCGTCCGACCGATGCTCGCCTTGTCAGTGACCAACGTGGCCACAATCACCATGTCAAACTCCGCGTAGTCGTAAGTGGCGCCGTCCGCAGTCTCTGCTTCGAGGTGGCCCATGCCGATCCTCCTTAACACACCTGCACACAGTTCGGTGGCTTCTGGATCCCAATCGATTCCGACCACCCGACACCCCAGCGCACGGTGTAAAAACGCTTGCGTCTGAGGCAGGGCGCCACCTCCAACTATGGCAATAGAGAATCCGGGGCTTCTGAAATTAACTCCGCATCGCGCCCACTGACTTAACTGGCCCTGTAGCAAGTCAGTAAAGCCCTTATTTATCCATGAACCCTCAAAAGGGTCCAATCGTTCACTGGCCAAGAACGAGCGAGCTTTTTCCTTTTCAACACTAGAGTGGAAGTGCGCATTGGCTTGTACGAGCCGATCCCGAAGTTTCTGCACTTTGGAAGCTTCCAGCACAGCGTCGATAAGTGCGTTGTCTTGAAACTGATCCAAGTACGCAAGCACAGCATCGTGCGATTGCCGCACAGTCAGGGGCCGAACTTTGGCTTGGCCAACGGCCTCCAAGAGTGGCTCAGCGAGCGACGAAACCTCAAACAGTATTTTCTCGACAGCGTGTTGCATTCGTTCCTCCAGTAAGTATCGGACCAAGGCATTTGTGTGGCGTTCAGACCGCAACTCCGCAACCCTTGTGCATTCGGAAGCGCACCCCCAGAGGACGGCTCAAGTTGGCAATATGCCGAAGTAATCGTACAGCTCGCTCACCCTCCAAGACCCTTGGTCTGAATAGTTCTCGGCCCGCACCAGCGATTGGCCAAACCTGCAGGTGGCAAATCCCATTTCTATTGAAAATAACATCCATCAAAATATTATCGCTCCAATAGTCATGCGAATGTCCAAATAGTAAATTCCCCATTGAATAAACGATGAAGGCATCTCCAATTCGCTCGATTCCTTGCGGCAAATGTGGATGATGCCCCAATATAAGTGATGCACCTGCTTCTACCGCGGACCTCGCTATCTCTCTAGCGCGCGGGTGTACTTGAGATGAGCCCTCAATGCCCCAGTGAAAAGACAGCACAATAAAGTCGACGGCCCTCCGCCACTTACGCACGTCTGCCGCGATAAGAACTGGATCTAAGGGTGCCATACCTGATCGGTAGGAAGTCGCGAAGCTTGCGCCTGACTGTTCGCAAGGGATTTGCGTATAAGCCAAAATCGCTATAGAAATCCCGTTGCACTCTATAATCGATGGGAGGCGTGCCTGCTCCAAATCGACACCAGCGCCAATTGGATTGATGCCACTTCCACGAAGTGCTGCGATAGTCTTATCCAATCCGGCGCCTTCCGCATCTAACGCATGATTGTTGGCCAGTGACACTACAGTCACACCAGCCTTTGCGAGGGTGACGGAAAATTGGGGATCCCCCTGAAAGTCCCCGACTCGACGGACGGCACTAGCCAAAGGCATCTCCAAATTCACAAAGCCAATGTCTGCAGCGCGGAAGACAGCTGCCACCCCTTCTAACGGGTTTTGGTCCATACGCTCAGACCGCCCAAAATCCTTTCTATTAAGAATCGAGCTGTGATAGTGCGCGTCAGTGCGGTCGGCCAACTCGGTCATCTCTCGACGGGGAATGGATGTTCGCAGCCGCGGCATAGCCGGCCATGTGTCACCTTCTGGTCGGCGACGGTCAAAGACGAACGGGCTACGACTAACCATCCCGGACCATTCCACATCGCCACCAGCGACAAGCCGCACAGTTTCTGTCGTGACCAAAGCAGTGCCCTCCTCAAAACGCCAGATTGGAGTTGTCCGAAAGAGCATGGGAGCCTGCTTGACTCCACAACCTTCGCCCAAATCGCCGCTCCACTTTTTCAATTGCGATAACGACATCCGCGACTTCTATGATCGACAGTTGTGGGACACCGCTCCCTACACTCCGATACCAAGTCATTAGCTGGCGCGGCACCACCACCGCAACTGCGTTGAGGTGCAATGCACGTCCGATGAAGGTCTCTGCGTAGCTAGCCGGCCTGCGAGGAGACAGGATTGCCACACGATGAGGTTGCACCGAAAGTCCGAGACCGATGGAATCAAAAATCTTGTCTGTCTCAATAGCTTGACTATGACCACCAACAAGCCGCTGCAATTCACCCAAGTCCATTTGCAAACTATTGGGAACATCGTAGCAGTGAACTCGTAGGCTAGCCCTGAGCATCAGGCGCCTACGGACTTCCACCTCGTCGCTGAAGAACCGCTGGCTGGAGCGCAGCACTTGCACGCACTCATGCCCCTTTCCAGCGACCAAAACAATGTCCTCATTTTTTGCTGATTTTATTGCCCATCTGATGGCTCTCGAGCGACTGTGAATTTTTATAGTGCTACTGCTCCTATCAAGCTCACTCGCCATATGGTTAATGATCATCTGGACGCTTTCTGATCGCGGATTGTCGGCTGTGAAAATGGCTAGATCCGACCGAGTTGCGGCAAGGCTCCCCATCATCGGTCGCTTGCCGGGATCGCGATCACCCCCACAGCCGATCACTGTAATGAGCCTACCTCCAGTTGGAATAAGCTCTCGCATCGTCTGCAAAGCTGCAGCCAGCGCTGCAGGTGTTTGCGCGTAGTCAACGAACACAGTTGGTCGACCACGCCCGATGCACTGCAATCGGCCTGGCGGTAGCTCGGCTGCTTCAATCGCTTGGCAAATGATCGCCCGAGGAATACCCATGATGTGAGCAACTGTCAATGCAGCCAAGATGTTTCCCGCGTTATGACGGCCAACTAGCTTTGATCGCACAACATAATCCTCACCCATCACGTTTGCCCGCAGCGAAATCCCCGTTGACGCTGTCGAGACCTCGCGGACGAACGCCGAACTATCATAACGCCTCGTCGATATTGTCACCAACTCGACGCCGGTTGGGATTCCTTCCAACATCGTCGACGACCAGTCATCGTCAACACAGACGATTGCGACCTTGTGCTCCTTCTGGCTTACAGGAAGCAATCGGTTGAATAGCCTTGCTTTCGCCTCTGCATACGCCTGCATGGATTTGTGAAATCTGAGGTGCTCATGCGAGAGATTGAGATATACGGCAACGTCAAAATTTAGCCAGTCGACTCTGCCTTCGACGAGGGCATGCGATGAAATCTCTGCAACAAGGTGTGTGACGCCTTGACTAACCATCTGACGAGTAAGTTGACGAAAAACTTCTGCAGGGGGCGTTGTGTAGTTGGTTATGAATCTGGTCGCCCCAATTCTATTTTCGATAGTACCAACAAGTGCCGTCATTTTTCCATGGGCCATTAAAATGCTGTTGATCAGAAAGGTGGACGTCGTCTTCCCGCTTGTTCCAGTTACGCCGATAATAAATTCCGGCGCCAGATCTGGGATCCTCGTTCCAGGCAATTTTTCAACATTATTTTCCGTACTTTTTATCATAGGATCTCGGTGTTGAACCATTTTGCGATTTTCGCCGTAATGCACCTATAATTATTCCAAATGTGCTGAAATCGGTTTTATGGTGTATGAATATCGCATGCCTATCAAGATGGGTCAAGCGAAGTTAGTTACATCCAGCCGACCGAGCTTGCCCCGCGCGATGCGCACGGTCCGCCAACGAGACACTTCTAGCGTCGTTGCTGCGTCTTGTCGTACGGGCCGTACTGCCTGCTACGCAGCGCCTGGGCAGAACCGCTTCGCTGAGTTTTGTTGGCCGCTCTCTCGCAAAAACGAGAGGCGCTCCCAAGCGCGCCTCTTGCAGGGTGGCCGCGGTGCGTTCACGCACGAAGCAGGTTCTGCTTGGAAGCGCGGTTGACCAGCAGTGCCATGGCCATACTCAGCCAGATGAACGGAAAACTCGCAACCGTCGCCAGGCCCAGCAGCAACGGGTAGTGCCAAAACAGCACCGCCATCGCCACGGACACCGACGCGATGCCCAGCAGAGCGCCGATCACTGGCTGGCATCGGGTTGTGCGATCCTTGACACCAGCAACTCTGCCAGGACGCGCCCGGCGAGCGACAACAGTACCACCCCCTTGCCCAGGCCAATCAAAAATGCAATGGCGAAGAAGGCAGGTCCATCTCCACCGCTTGGGTTCTTTCTTAGGTCATTGAGCAGATAGGCACCGGCTGCGATCCAAAGCCCGAAAACCATAACAAGGCCAATTGCCGCGTGCTTGCGGCGTGGCAACAGTGCCGGGATTGAAGACATGGCAAGCAGCAGGGCGAACGTCAAAGCTGGGAGCATGGGGTTCCTCGCGCGCGAATGGGTACCTCGAAAAAGCCGCCTGGGCGGCTTGGCTGCGAACCCCGGCCGATCCTGAAGTAGCGAGGCGAGGCCGTGCGCGAAAGTATGGCGAGCGTGTGTGAGGTGAGAATGAAGTGCGTGGAGCCCGCCCGCTGTATCCGTGCGTTAGCTGCTCTTTCGGACAGCCGCCATGACCAGAAAACAAAAGGCGCTCCGAGGAGCGCCTTTGTCATGCATGCAGAGAAAACTCAAGCCATCGAGTAGCCCGAACCACCCCGGCGCCCACCCTTGAGATGCCGCGCCAGCAGCACGAGCATCACAAGGCCAAAGCCCACAAAGCAGACAAACGACCAATTGGCAATCGAGCCGCCCAGAAAGGTCCAGTCAATCGCCGCGCAGTCGCCCGAGCCGCGGAAGATCATGGGGATGGCGCGGCTGATGGGGTAGTTTTCGATCATGCCGTAGAAGTCGCGCCCGCAGGTGGCGACCTCGGGCGGGTACCACTGCAGCCAGCTCTGGCGCGCGGCCACGAAGGCGCCAAAGCCAGCGATGAGGACCGCGATGCCGGCCAGCGACATCCACCAGCCGCGCGAGTCACGCGCAGCAGCCAGGCCCGTGAAGATGGCCACGCCGATCAGCGCATAGCGCTGCACGATGCACATGGGGCATGGCTCCAGCCCCACCGCATGCTGCAGGTACATGCCGAAGGCCAGCATGGCCACGCAGGCCAGGCTGATCAGCCCGAGGATGCGGCGCGGCGCATTGTCGATCCACTTGAACACCATATTCTTATCATCCCTTGAGCCCCAGCATCCGGCTTGCGCCGGCCCGCAAGGGGCACGGGGCGACAAGCGTCAGATGTTGGCAGCGTGGTCCAGAAAAACCCGGGCGCGCCGCGGCGTCACCACCAGCGTCTCGCCCTCCTTGAAACCCATCTCCCGGAACTGCTGCGCGGGGATCTGCGCCTCGATCAGCATTTCGGGATTCGAATTGTCCGCTGGTTTGTGATCGTCCGAAGGAATAAGTTCCAGCCGTGCGATGGGCCCGACCACGATGGCACGGCTCAGTTGCGCCACGATACCGCGGGGGCGGCCTGCGGCGTCGATGCCGGCGCCCGGGGCGTAGCGTTGCACGTCCAGGTCGTGCGGGCGCACATAGGCAAAGGCCTTGGTGTCCTGCGCATCGGCATGCTCAGGGGCGTCGAGCTGCATGCCGTCCAGGTGCACCAGGCCTTCGTGCGCGCGGCCCTGGAACAGGTTCACGTCGCCCAAAAAGCCGTAGACAAACGGGCTGGCCGGGTTGTCCCATACCTGCTGGGGCGAGCCGCTCTGCTCGATGCGGCCCTGGTTGATCACGACCACGCGGTCGGCCACTTCCAGCGCCTCTTCCTGGTCATGGGTCACGAAGATGCTGGTCACGTGCAGTTCGTCGTGCAGGCGGCGCAGCCAGCGGCGCAGCTCCTTGCGCACCTTGGCATCGAGGGCGCCGAAGGGCTCGTCGAGCAGCAGCACCTTGGGCTCCACGGCCAGGGCGCGGGCCAGCGCAATGCGCTGGCGCTGGCCGCCCGACAGCTGCGAGGGGTGGCGCTCGGCCAGCCAGTCGAGCTGCACCAGCTTGAGCAGGTCGGTGACCTTCTTCTTGATCTGGGCCTCGCTCGGGCGTTCGCTGCGCGGCTTGACGCGCAGGCCGAAGGCCACGTTCTCGAACACCGTCATGTGGCGGAACAGCGCGTAGTGCTGGAACACGAAGCCCACGTTGCGCTCGCGCACGTGCACGTCGGTGGTGTCCTCGCCCGAGAAGTGGATGGTGCCCACGTCGGCCGTTTCCAGCCCCGCGATGATGCGCAGCAGCGTGGTCTTGCCGCAGCCCGAGGGGCCGAGCAGTGCGATCAGCTCGCCCGAGGCGATGTCCAGGCTCACGTCGCGCAGGGCATGGAAGTCGCCGAACTGCTTGCTGACGTTGCGAATTTCGATACTCATGGTGTGCTTTCTTCTTCCTTCAGCGCGCAGAGGGGGCGGTGGCGGGCGCGGGGCGCTCGGGCGGCAGCTCGGCTGCGGCCTTCATTTGCTGCTCGTTGCGCCACTCGGCAATCGACTTGATGACCAGGGTGACCAGCGCCAGCAGCGCCAGCAGCGAGGCGGCTGCGAACGCAGCGACCGACTGGTATTCGTTGTAGAGGATTTCGACGTGCAGCGGAATGGTGTTGGTCTGGCCGCGGATGTGGCCCGAGACCACCGACACCGCGCCGAACTCGCCCATGGCGCGGGCGTTGCACAAAATCACCCCATACAGCAGGCCCCACTTGATGTTGGGCAGCGTGACGTACCAAAAGGTCTGCCAGCCGGTGGCGCCGAGCACGATGGCGGCCTGCTCCTCGTCGTTGCCCTGGGCCTGCATCAGCGGGATCAGCTCGCGCGCGATGAAGGGGAAGGTCACGAACACGGTGGCCAGCACGATGCCCGGCACGGCGAAGATGATCTTGATATCGTGCGCCTGCAGCCAGGGGCCGAACCAGCCCTGCGCGCCGAACATCAGCACGTAGACCAGGCCTGCCACCACGGGCGATACCGAGAACGGCAGGTCCACCAGCGTGGTCAAAAAGGCCTTGCCCTTGAACTCGTACTTGGCGATGCACCAGGCCGCCGCCACGCCGAACACCAGGTTCAGCGGCACGGCGATGAGCGCGGTGATCAGCGTGAGCTTGATGGCCGACCAGGCATCGGGTTCGCGCAGGCCATCGAGGTAGGCGCCAAAGCCCTTGCGCAGCGCCTCGGCGAACACCGCAGCCAGCGGCAGCACCAGGAACAGCAGCATGAACAGCAGCGCCACGGTGATCAGCGTGTAGCGCACCCAGGGCGCCTCGGTTGTGCCGGCGCGGGCGCGGCGCACCGTGCGGGAGTTCGCACCGCTCATTGGGAAACCTCCGTGCTGCGCACTGCGGTGCGAGCTTGCTTGAAGCGGTTCAGCGCTGCGCTCATGATGGTGCCCCCGCGTGGCGCCGCTGCCAGGCCTGCAGCGCGTTGATGACCAGCAGCAGGATGAACGAAATCACCAGCATGACCACCGCCACGGCGGTGGCGCCGGCATAGTCATACTGCTCGAGCTTGCCGATGATGATGAGGGGCGTGATTTCGGAAATCATGGGCATGTTGCCGGCGATGAAGATCACCGAGCCGTATTCGCCCACCGCCCGCGCGAACGCCATGGCAAAGCCGGTGAGCAGCGCGGGGGTGATGGAGGGCAGGATGACCTTGGTGAAGGTCTGCAGGCGTGTGGCGCCCAGGCAGGTGGCGGCTTCTTCAAGCTCTTTTTCGGCGTCTTCGAGCACCGGCTGCACCGTGCGCACCACAAAGGGCAGGCCGATGAAGATCAGCGCGATCACAATGCCTGCGGGCTTGAAGGCCAGCTGAATGCCCAGCGGTTCCAGGTACTGCCCCACCCAGCCGTTGCTGGCCAGCAGCGCGGTCAGCGAGATGCCGGCCACGGCGGTGGGCAGCGCAAACGGCAGGTCCACCAGCGCATCGACGATCTTCTTGCCGGGAAACTTGTAGCGCACCAGCACCCAGGCGATGAGCAGGCCGAAGAACAGGTTGACGAGGGCCGCGATGAACGATGCGCCGAAGGTCAGCCGGTACGAGGCCATCACGCGCGGTGCGCTGATGGCGGCCCAGAACTGCTCCCAGGTCAGGGTGAAGGTCTTGAAGATCAGTGCCGACAGCGGGATCAGCACGATGATGCTCAGGTAGAAGAGCGTGTAGCCCAGCGTCAGGCCAAAGCCGGGCAGCACCCGTTTGGACGCACGCCGGCCGGCCTGCGCAGGGGCCGTCATGGCACCCCGCGCGGCCACAGAGGTCGCAGCGGTCATGGCTTACTTGGCGCCGGGCGTGTAGAGCTTGTCGAACTGGCCGCCGTCGTTGAAGTGCACCTTCTGTGCATCGCTGAGCGAACCGAAGTACTTGGCCACGGTGAACTGCTTCAAGGGCTTGAAGGTGGCGGCGTACTTCTTGAGCACGGTTTCAGAGCGCGGGCGGATGGCGTGCTTGGCCGCGATTTCCTGGGCTTCTTCGGAGTACAGGTAATCGAGGTAGGCCTTGGCCAGCGCGGCCGTGCCCTTCTTGGCCACGGTGCGCTCGACCACGGCCACGGGGTTTTCGGCCACCACGCTCACCGATGGGTAGATCGCATCGACCTTGCCGGCGCCGAACTCGCGGTCGATGGAGACCACTTCGGATTCAAAGGTGATCAGCACGTCGCCCTGGTTGCGCTGCAGGAAGGTGGCGGTGGCATCGCGCCCGCCCTTGGCCAGGATGGGCACGTTCTTGTACAGCTTGCCCACGAACTCGGCGGCCTGCTCTTCGGTGCCGCCCTTCTCGCGCACGGCGCCCCAGGCGGCCAGGTAGGCATAGCGGCCGTTGCCGCCGGTCTTGGGGTTGACCACGATGACCTGCACGCCGGGCTTGATCAGGTCGTCCCAGTCCTTGATGCCCTTGGGGTTGCCGTTGCGCACCAGGAACAGCATGGTCGAGGTGGTGGGCGAAGCGTCGTTGGGGAATTTCTTGGACCAGTCCTTGGCCACCACGCCGCTGTCGGCGAGGAACTGCACGTCGGTGGTTGTGTTCATGGTGACCACGTCGGCCGCCAGGCCGTCGTTCACGGCGCGCGCCTGGGCGCTGGAGCCGGCGTGCGACTGGTCGATCTTCACATCCTTGCCGGTGGTCTTCTTGTAGTGCGCGGTAAAGGCGGCGTTGTAGTCCTTGTAGAACTCACGGGCCACGTCGTACGACACGTTGAGCAGCGAGTCCTGGGCCAGCGCCATGCCACTGGCGGTGAGCGCCAGAGTGGCCAGAAGAGTCTTGAGTTTCAAAGAAGTCATGTGGCGTAGCCTGTAAGGAAAAGCAGAAGATGCCCCATTGTCCACACAGCGCCTTAAAACTCAAAAGAATACATTCTTGTTAATTAAGCTGTTTTTGGAATATAGAAATGACAAGGGCTGCCCTTCAGCAGCCCTGCAGCCCCTCAGGCTGTGGCCTGCCAGGCCGTGGGTGCGGGGGCCGGGGCACCCACCCCGCCCTGCTCACCCGTCAGCGACTGCAACAGCGCCCAGCCCAAAGGCCATTCGCCATGGCCCGATTCCACGTTGATGTGGCCAGCCTGCTGCATGCGAACGAACTCGCTGCCCCAGGCGCGGGCGTACGCGCCGGCCAGGCGGATGGGGCAGTACGGGTCGTTGCTGCTGGCCACCACCACGCTGCGGTAAGGCAGTTGCGCGTAGGGCACGGGTGCAAAGTCGTTGAGGATGGCGCGGCGCTCCGGGTCGGCCGGCGCCACCAGCAGCGCGCCGTGGATGCGCGCCGCCGCCTCGGGCCCCAGGTGCGTGGTGGCGATGCAGCCCAGGCTGTGCGCCACGATCACCACCGGGTGCGGGGCGGCCAGCACGGTCTTTTCGAGCGTGCCGACCCAGGCGCTGCGGGTGGGGGTGATCCAGTCGTCCTGCACCACGCGGCGCGCCTCGGGCAAGCGCTCGGTCCACAGGCTTTGCCAGTGGCCGGGGCCGGAGTCGCGCCAGCCGGGGACGATGATGATGGAAGTGGGGTTCACAGGTGTACCGCCTGGCGCGGCCCTTGCAATGGCCTGCATCGGCAGGCATGCAGGGGCCGCAGCCGGGCTTGCTTACTTACTTGTTGGGCTGCGGCGTGATGCGCAGGTAGGGGCGCACTGCCTTGAAGCCCTTGGGGAAGCGCTGTGCGATCTCGGCCGGGTCTTGCAGGCTGGGCACGATGATCACGTCGTCGCCGTCCTTCCAGTTGGCGGGCGTGGCTACCTTGTGGCTGTCGGTCAGCTGCAGCGAGTCGATCACGCGCAGGATCTCGTCGAAATTGCGGCCCGTGCTCGCCGGGTAGGTGAAGGTGGTGCGGATGACCTTCTTGGGGTCGATGATGAACACGCTGCGCACCGTGACCGTGGTCGATGCGTTGGGGTGGATCATGTCGTACAGGTCGGCCACCTTCTTGTCCGCATCGGCCAGGATGGGGAAGTTGACGGTGGTGTTCTGCGTCTCGTTGATGTCGCCCACCCAGCGGTTATGCGAATCGACGGGGTCCACGCTCACGGCTATGGGCTTGACCTTGCGCTTGGCGAATTCGGTGGCCAGGGCGGCCGTCTTGCCCAGCTCGGTGGTGCACACGGGCGTGAAATCGGCGGGGTGCGAGAACAGCACCACCCACGAGTCGCCCGCCCACTCATGGAAATGGATGGGGCCGGCGGTGGATTCCTGGGTGAAGTCGGGGGCGGTGTCGCCGAGTCGCAAAGTGGCCATGGAGATGCTCCTTCAATGTCTGTTGGAGCCATTCTGCGAGCCGGTCTTTAAAACCCAAACGAATATATTGTTCTGACTTAATCGCAAAAACGTCTATCGAAGCGCGACAAACTCAGTCTTCGTCTCCCAGCAGCCGATCCAGCCGTTCGCGGTAGTTGTTGAGGAAGTCGTGGGTCACGGCGTAGTGCTCGGTGTCTTCGAAGGCCACTTCCGACAGGCCGGTGCCGTCGAACTGGATGATCTTGGCGTGCGGGTAGGACAGCAGGATGGGCGAGTGGGTGGCGATGATGAACTGCGACTTGTCTTCCACCAGTTGGTGGATGGCCGAGAGCGCGGCCAGCTGGCGGTTGGGCGACAGCGCGGCTTCGGGCTCGTCCAGCAGGTACAGGCCCTTGCCGCGGAACTTGTGGGCGAGCAGGGACATGAAGGCCTCGCCGTGCGAGATGCCATGCAGCGAATGGGTGCCGTAGGCGTCGGGAACACCGTTGTCGTCCACAAAGGTGGCGACATTGAAGAAGCTCTCGGCCCGCAGGAAGTACCCATCCTTGGGTTGGCGAAAGCTCCGCGCCAGCCTGAGTGACTCATGCAGCGGAGATACGGACTTGGTGGTGCCCACCATGAAATCTCGGGTGCCGCCTTGCGGGCTGTAGCCCAGGGCCACCGCAATGGCTTCAAGAAGAGTGGACTTGCCCGAGCCGTTTTCGCCCACGAGGAAGGTCACGTCCGGGTGGAACTCCACCAGGCCCATTTCCCGGATGGCGGGGATGTTGTACGGGTAGCTGTCGAAATCCACCTCCGCATCGGGGCGGATGCAGACGCTCTGGAGATAGGGTTTGGCGGCAAGCATGGTGCCGCCATGCTAACGGGCCGGCGTGCGGATCAGAATCGCACGGCCTCGAAGGCAGGATGCAATTCGTCCACCCAGTGGTCCAGCTCCTCCTCCGAAACCGCCAGGTGGTCCATGCAGGCCTGGCCGTGCTGCAGCCAGTCGCGGGTGGGTTGCAGGTTGTCATGGTGGTTGACCAGGTACTCGGCCAGCAGGCCCAGGGCCACGAGGTGGCGCACGGTGGGGTTGAAGCGCTCGTCCTGCAGGGCCGCAAAATCGTGGTGCAGCCAGATGGCCTGGGCCACGTCGCCGGGCAGGTGCCAGGTGCGCGCCACCATGGCGCCCATCACCGCATGGTCGGTGTGGTGGTTGGCGTTTTCGGTCTGGGTGAAGGTGCGGTCCTTGCGGGCCAGGGCCTCGGTCACTGTGGAGCCATAGCCGCGCACGGCCTTGACCAGCACCGGCATGCCCACGTGGCAGAACAGGCCGAAGCTGTAGCCCAGGCCGGGGTCGAAGCTGTAGAGCTGGCGCCCGATGTGCTCGCAGGCAATGGCGCGGCGCTGCGAGCTTTCCCAGAAATGCTCGAGCAGCGGCGAGCGCACCATGAGCGCGTTGCGCGTGATGAAGGCCGAGAGCAGCTCCACCGCCGGGTTCAGCCCGAGCACCGTGAGCGCCATGCCGATGGTCTGCACCGGCTGGGCCAGGCCATACAGGGGGCTGTTGGCCTGGCGCATCAGGGCGGCGGCCATGGCCACGTCGGACGAGGCCAGTTGCTCCAGCGCGCCCGAGTCGAGCTCGGGCGCGGCCACGATCTGCTGCAGCCGCACCAGGGATTCCGGGCACGGCGGTATCACGATGGCCCGCACGGACGGGTGGACGCGGGCCTTCTGGAGGTGGGTGTCGATGGGATGGGAGGTTTTCACGGCGCGCCCTGGGCACCTGCGCAGGGGTGGCGCGCAGGCAACCGGTCAGTTGCAACTGGTTGCATTGTGGCCTGAAAACGCCCGCTCGGCAGAGACCCGCGCGCTTGGCGGACTTCGCCACATGGCGTATTGCGCGTGTTATATCCCGGCCCCATCCAGACCTGCCCCACCATCGCGCGCAGTCAGGCTGTTGCGCCCTGGCATGGCTTCGCCCAGGTAGTCGAGAAAACTGCGCACCGCTGGCGACAGCCCGCGCCGCGAGGGGAACACCGCGTGCACGATGGCCGGCGGCGGCACCCACTCGGGCAGCACGCGCACCAGGCGGCGCTCGCGCATCTCCTCGTGGCACATGTAGTCGGGCATCCAGCCCATGCCGATGCCGGCCAGCACGGCGAACTTCAGGGTGAGCAGGTCGTCGGCCACGTAGCGCGGCGTGTGGTGCACCACCTGGTGCGCGCCGCCGGGGCCCATCAGGTTCAGGGTGGCGCGGCCATCGGGGGCCGACATGGCCACGCTGTCCATGCGGGACAGGTCTTCCAGCGTGGTGGGGGTGCCCTGGCGTATCAGCAAATCAGGGCTGGCCACGAGGATGGTACTGGTCATGTCCAGGCGCTTGACGACCATGCTGCCGCTGTCCTCCAGCGAAGGGCGCACGCGCAGGGCCACGTCGATGCCCTCCTCCACCACGTTCACGGCGCGGTTGCTGACCATCATGTCCACCCGCACCTCGGGGTAGCGCGCCAGGAAGGGGGGCATCATCTCGGCCAGCACCGTCTGCGCCAGGGTCACCGGGCAGCTCACCCGCACGGTGCCGCGCGGCACGGTCTGCACTTGGGCCACGGTGTCGGCCGCGGCCTGGGCCGACTCGCGCATGGCCTGGCAGTGGCGCAGGTAGGCCTCGCCCACCTCGGTGAGCGAGAGCTTGCGCGTGGTGCGCTGCAGCAGGCGAACGCCCAGCTGCGCCTCCAGGTCCGACACGCGGCGCGACAGGCGCGATTTGGGAATGCCCAGGGCGCGGCCGGCGGCGGCAAAGCCACCGCGCTCGACCACCTCGGCGAAATACAGCATGTCGTTGAGGTCTTGCATAAAGTACACCGTTCTACTGATAGGACAATCTATCGCAAGTTCAATGCCTTATCAACAAACGAGTGCGTCTCCACAATTCACCCATGGCCACACGCTGTGGCTGCCACCCACAGGAGATTCCCTCATGCAACTGCTTCACATCGACTCGGCCATCACCGGCGAACAATCCGTTTCGCGCGAACTCACCCGCCGCATCGTCGCCGCCTGGAAGGCCGGCCACGCCAACACCACGGTGCAGTACCTGGACCTGGCTGCGCAGGCCCCGGCCCACTTCACGGCCGACGCCATGGGGTTCCGCACCGGCCAGGAAGCCTCGACCGATGCGCAGCGCAGCGAAAACGCCCTGTCCGAAGCCCTGGTGAGCCAGTTCCTGGCGGCCGATGTGATCGTGATCGGCGCCCCGCTGTACAACTTCACCATCCCCAGCCAGCTCAAGGCCTGGATCGACCGCGTGGCCCAGATCGGCCGCACCTTCAAGTACACCGACAAGGGCCCCGTGGGCCTGGCCGGCGGCAAGACGGTGATCGTGGCATCGAGCCGCGGCGGCGTGTACTCCACCAGCGAAGGTGGCCAGGCCATGGAGCACCAGGAAAGCTACCTGAAGGTGGTGTTCGGCTTCTTCGGCATCACCGACGTGCGCTTTGTGCGCGCCGAAGGCGTGGGCATGGGCCCTGACGCCAAGGCCCTGGCCTTTGCCAATGCCGACAAGGACATCGCAGCACAGACCGCCGTGCCCGCCAACCAGCCACAAGTGGCACAGGCCGCCTGATCCGGCCAACGGTTCACACAGCAAAACGCCGCCCTTCAAGGGCGGCGTTTTTCATGGAGCGTTCAGAAGAAGCTCAGATGTGCTTCTTGACCCAGCCAACATAGGCATCCACCCAGCCCTGCAGGAACTTCTTGCTGCCTTCGCCCACGTTGCCGTCGGCGTCGAACAGGCCTTCCTTGGCATGGATAAAGCCCTCGGGCTGGCCCAGGGTGGGCACGTCGAGGTAGGCCAGCACGTTGCGCAGGTGCTGCTGCGCCAGCGCGGTGCCGATGGCGCCCACCGAGGCACCGATCACGCCGGCGGGCTTGCCGCCCCAGGCGCTCTGGCCGTAGGGGCGCGAGGCGTGGTCCAGCGCGTTCTTGAGCACGCCGGGGATGGAGCGGTTGTACTCGGGCGTCACGAACAGCAGGCCCTGGGCCGCCTTGAGCTCGCCCTTGAGGCGCAGCACGGATGCCGCCTGCTGACCGTCGTCGTCCTGGTTGTACAGGGGCAGGTCATCGATGCGCAGGTGCGTGAATTGGAAATCGGCCGGGGCCAGCCGCTCGATGGCGGTGGCCAGCTTGCGGTTGAACGAATCCTTGCGGAGGCTGCCGACGATGACGGCGATCTGGACATTGCTCATGGAAACTCCTTGTGAGTGGGACGACACGGAGAGAAGCACTGCAGGGTCTCCCAACCCTGCAGCACGAAGCGCTTGCCATGATAGCCACAGACCGTGGCCTGAGGATGAAGCAGCCTCAGCGCAATTGCTATATTTTGTATAGCAATTGCGCCAAGGGCTGAGACCTCCTGCTTACCCCGCCCGCCTTTGCCCCGCCAGGCGCTGCACCACGGCCGCCAGGCGGTCGATCTCGTCGAAGGTGTTGTAGAACGCCAGCGATGGCCGCACCGTCGTCTCAACGCCGAAACGGCGCAGGATGGGCTGGGCGCAGTGGTGGCCGGTACGCACGGCAATGCCTTCCTCGTTGAGCGCCTTGCCCACCTCTTCGGTCGAGTAGCCGGCGAGCACGAAAGACATCACGCTGGCCTTGTCGTCGGCCGTGCCGATGAGCCGCACGCCACGGATGGCGGAGAGGTGAAGCATGCCGTAGACCAGCAGCTCGTGCTCGTAGCGCGCGATGTTCTCGATGCCCACGCGGTTCACATAGTCGATGGCGGCGCCCAGGCCCACGGCGTCGGCGATGTTGCCGGTGCCGGCCTCGAACTTGTTCGGGATGGGCTGGAACACCGTCTTCTCGAAAGTCACGTCGGCAATCATGTTGCCGCCGCCCTGCCAGGGCGGCATGTCTTCGAGCACCGCGCGCTTGCCCCAGACCACACCGATGCCGGTGGGCCCGAAGACCTTGTGGCCCGAGAAGACGAAGAAATCGGCCCCCAGGTCCTGCACGTCCACCCGCATGTGCGAGACCGACTGCGCACCATCGACCAGGGTGGTGGCGCCCGCCCGCTTGGCCAGCGCCACGATCTCCTTGACCGGCACCACGGTGCCCAGGGCGTTGGAGACCTGGGTGACGGCGACGATCTTGGTGCGGTCGTTGAGCAGCTTCTGGTACTCATCGAGCAGCACCTGGCCCGAGTCGTCCACCGGGATCACGCGCAGGCGTGCGCCCTTGGCGGCCGCCAGCTGCTGCCAGGGCACGATGTTGGCATGGTGCTCCAGGTGGCTGACGATGATCTCGTCGCCCTCGCCCACATGCTGCGCGCCCCAGCTCTTGGCCACCAGGTTGATGGCCTCGGTGGTGCCGCGCACGAAGATCACCTCGTTCACGTCGGGCGCGTTGATGAAGCGCTGCACGCGCTGGCGTGCACCCTCATAGGCATCCGTGGCGCGCGCAGCCAGCTCGTGCGCCGCACGGTGGATGTTGGAGTTCTCGTGTGCGTAGAAGTGGCTGATGCGGTCGATGACCGACTGCGGCTTGTGCGTGGTGGCCGCGTTGTCGAACCAGACGAGCTGGCGGCCGTTCACCCGCTCCTGCAGCACCGGGAAGTCGCGGCGGACCGCATGCACGTCGAACGCCGGGTGGGCGCTGCGGTCGGCATGGGGGACATTGCTGCTGGCCGCAGGGGCACGGCCAGGCGTGGTGTAGCCGCCGGGCAGCACCACGGCGTCGGCAAAGTAGAACCGGGGTTCGGTCGATGGCACGGTGCTGGGCACGCCGGTACCGGCCGTGGGCGAGCCCACGCGCGGCACTTCGGGCGCCGCGAACGGCAGGCGTGCCAAGGCATCGAGCCCGCCAGGAGCGGCGCCATGCCCGTCGGGCGGGGTCAGCCTGGGCGCGCGGTCTGCCGCCAGCGGATGGCCGTGGCGATCGCCGAGAAAGTAGTACGGCGATGCACCCTGGGCTGGTACTGCCGCGGATGGACTCGGAGGCAGGGCCGCTTGCGGGTGCGCGGCCTGCGGCACACCCAGCACGGCGCTGCCAAAGCGCGGCTCGTAGGCCGGCAAGGTGCTGATCACCGAATCGGGCACGCCATTGCCCGCCACCGCATGCGGCAGCAGGGCCGGCGCGCGGTGCGCCAGCGGTGTGGGCGAGGCAGGCACCAGGTTGGCACCCGGCACCAGCCCTTGCGGGATGGGCGTACCGGGCACGCCAGGGCCGAAGCCCGCAGGGCTGACCAGGGGCGAGCCGGCCGGCGCGATGTTGACGGGCGCCTGCACGCCGGGCGGCCAGGGCGTACCCTGCCCTGCACCAGGCAGCGAGCCTGGTGGCGAGCCTGGTGGCGTGGACGGCAAGGCACCCGCCGGCCCCGCGAAGCGGGGTTGCTCGCCAGGGGCGGCGGCAAACAGCGCCGTCGCCAGGCTGGCCAGCAGCGCCGTGTCGATGGGGGGCTGCAGCGTGGCGGGCACGCCGGCAGGGGTGAAAGAAGGAGTGGTCACCACGCGGCCGCTTTATTTGTAGGTGTCAGGGTAGTCGTGGTACTTGTTGATCTCCACGTCGTCCAGCACGGCCAGGGCGTCGGGCGTGAGCACGGCCAGCGAGCAGTACAGCGAGATCAGGTAGGACGCGATGGCATGGTTGTTGATGCCCATGAAGCGCACCGACAGGCCCGGGCTCTGCTCGCCCGGGAGGCCGGGCTGGAACAGGCCGACCACGCCCTGGCGCTTGTCGCCCACGCGCAGCAGCAAGATCTTGCTCTTGCCATCGGCCACGGGCACCTTGTCCGAGGGGATCAGCGGAATGCCGCGCCAGGTGATGAACTGCGAGCCGAACAGGCTCACCGTGGGCGGCGGCGTGCCGCGGCGCGTGGCTTCGCGGCCAAAGGCGGCAATCGCCAGCGGGTGGGCCAGGAAGAAGGCGGGCTCCTTCCAGACCTTGGTGAGCAGCTCGTCCAGGTCGTCCGGCGTGGGCGCGCCCGTGAGCGGGAACACGCGCTGCTCTTCGGTCACCTGGGCCAGCAGGCCGTAGTCGGGGTTGTTGATGAGCTCGCTCTCCTGGTTTTCCTTGATCGTCTCGATCGTCAGGCGCAGCTGCTCCTTGATCTGGTCGTGCGGGCTGCTGTACAGGTCGGAGATGCGGGTGTGCACGTCGAGCACGGTGCTCACGGCGTTCAGGAAGAACTCGCGCGGGTTCTCTTCGTAATCGACGAAGGTGCGGGGCAGCTGGTTCTCTTCCTCGCGGGCGGTGCAGGTGACCTTGATCAGCTCGGGGTTCTTGACCGTGTTGAGGCGGTAGATGCCCGCCTCGACCGGCACCCATTGCAGCAGGTGCGTGAGCCAGCGTGGCGAGATGGTCGAGAGTTGTGCGGTGGTCTTGGTCGCATTGGCGAGTTGCCGTGCTGCGTTGTCGCCCAGGGCGGTCGTGCCGCCCACTGTTGCCGTCATGTGAGGCTCCGTATCAGAAAGGTTGGTAAACGAACAGGTATCGATTCCCAGCCAGTGTCGGATGCCCCCGCTACCGCTTCAACATGCTATAGCCGCCAATGGCTGCCCTTTCAGCACATTCGCACTGGTCAGTTGATCGCAATGCCCGAGCAAGGTCGCGCTGCTCACGCCCAGGGCCTGCGAGAGCTTGTCGATGGTGACCAGCGAGGCAATCGCCCGGCCGCGCTCGATCTCGCCCACGTACGAGCGGTTCAGGTCGGCATGTTCGGCCAGCAGCTCCTGCGACCAGCCGCGCGCCTCGCGCAGGCGCCGCACGGCGGTGCCGAAACTGCGTACCAGCACATCGCTCATGCCGCCACCGTTCCCGAAGAGTCGCCATTGCGGCTGGCATCGTGGCGCGACAGGGCCTGTGTCACGTTGCCGCCTGCAGGCACGTCGTGCGTGATCCACACATTGCCACCGATGGTGGCGCCGCGCCCCAGGGTCACCCGGCCCAGCACGGTGGCACCGGCATAGATGACCACGTCATCTTCCACCACCGGGTGGCGCGGCAGGCCCTTTTGCAGGTGCCCGTCATCGTCGGTGGGAAAGCGCTTGGCGCCCAGCGTGACGGCCTGGTACACGCGCACGCGCTCGCCGATCACCGCCGTCTCGCCAATCACGACGCCCGTGCCATGGTCGATGAAGAAGCCCGCGCCGATCTGCGCACCTGGGTGGATGTCGATGCCGGTGAGCGAATGGGCCTGCTCGGCCACGATGCGCGCCAGCAGCGGCAGCTCCAGCTGGTACAGCCGGTGTGCCAGGCGGTGGTGGATCATGGCCAGGATGCCGGGGTAGCACAGCAGCACCTCGTCCACGCTGCGTGCGGCCGGGTCGCCGTGGTAGGCGGCGAGCACGTCGCTGTCGAGCAGGCTGCGGATGTCGGGCAGCGATGCGGCGAAGCTGCGGGCCGCCTGCACGGCGCGCTTTTCGATGTTCTGCTCTTCCACCGGCTGGTGGCGGTGCACGTAGCGCAGCTCCAGCCGGATCTGCGCCAGCAGGCCGTGCAGGGCCGCGTCCAGCGTGTGGCCCACATAGAAGTCCTCGCTCTCCTGGCGCAGGTCGGGCGGGCCCAGGCGCATGGGAAAAAGCACGCCCTTGAGCTGCTCCACGATGTCGGCCAGTGCATCGCGCGAGGGGAACTCGCGCCCGCCTGGCTCCTGCGAGCGTTTTTGCAGGCTGCGCCAGTCGCGGCGCACGGCGTGCAGCGACTGCACGATGGGTTCGATGTTGAAGACGGCCATGGAGGGTGTGGGGTGCAGTGGTTCAGTCGTGGGATCGGCCGTGGCAGCAGGGGTCAGGCTAATCCTGAATCCAGGGCAGGCCGTGAAAGCGCCAGCCATCCGAGCCGCCGCGCTGCTGGCGTTCGTCGATTTCGCCCTCGAAGCCTTCGAGCACGTTGAAGACCTGGGTGAAGCCGGCCTTGGCCGCCGCTTCGGCTGCCAGGGCCGAGCGCTTGCCGCTGCGGCACAGCAGCAGCGCCGTGGCCTCCTTGCCGCCATGGCTGGCCAGGCGGGCCTCGAGCTCGCGCACGAAACGCGGGTTGCGTTGCAGTGCCGTGCCCGTGGCCCATGGCACATGCAGGCTGTCTGGCACGTGGCCGACGAACTTCAGCTCTTCGGCGGAGCGCACGTCCACCAGCACGGCGTCGCCAGCGGACACGAGTTTCCACGCCACGGTGGGCGACACACCGCCCGCATAGGGCAGGCCAGAGGCCAGAGCGACCGAGCGGGCGGATTCCAATTCCTGTGCGAGCTGGGTACCCTGGGTGTCCCGGATGGCGGATGAAGACATGGAGGGGTCCTTGAGGCTAGGTTTGGCAGCCCTCTTGTGTGGGGCTGCTATGAACGTGCACCCACTTTAAAACCCTTCCCATAAAACCCAAAAGAATAAAAACTGGTTTCTATAAAACCAAATCATCCTTAGGGTGGGCTGACAGGGAGCCTTCCGGCCGCCTGTCACGCCCCTGCGGCCGACGCAGGCTGATCTTCACAGCCTGTGCGCGCTACGGATCACTGCATGAACCAGCCGTGGCTCACCACCAGCGACTGGCCGGTCAGCGCGTTCGTCGGGAAGCCCGCGAACATCAGCGCGACCTGGGCCACGTCGTCGGTAGTGGTGAACTCGCCATCCACCGTTTCCTTGAGCATCACGTTCTTCACGACCTCCTCTTCGGTGATGCCCAGGGTCTTGGCCTGCTCGGGGATCTGCTTTTCCACCAGGGGGGTTCGCACGAAGCCTGGGCAGATGACGTTGGCGCGCACGCCGTGCTTGGCGCCTTCCTTGGCCACCGTCTTGCACAGGCCGATCAGGCCGTGCTTGGCGGTGACGTAGGGCGCCTTGAGCATCGAGGCCTCCTTGGAGTGCACGGAGCCCATGTAGATCACGCTGCCGCCCCGGCCCTGGGCGTACATATGCTTCAAGCAGGCCTTGGTGGTGAGGAAGGCGCCGTCCAGGTGGATCGCCAGCATCTTCTTCCAGTCGGCGAAGCTGAATTCCTCGACGGGGTGCACGATCTGGATGCCGGCGTTGCTGACCAGGATGTCGATGCCGCCAAAGGCGGCCACCCCCTCCTCGACCGCCGCGTTGACCTGGTCTTCGCTCGTCACGTCGACGGCAACGCCGATGGCCTGGGCGCCCGTGGCCTTGAGTTCGGCGGCCGTCGCGTCAGCGGCCTCCTTGTTCAGGTCGGCGATGACGATCTTGGCGCCCTGCTTCGCGAACACGATGGCGATTTCCTTGCCGATACCGCTGGCCGAGCCGGTGATGAAAGCGACCTTGTCCTTGAGCTGCATGAAGTTTCCTTGTGTGGAGATGGAGGGAGAGAGCGAATCAATACTTCGCGTCGAGATAGTCGTATTCGACTGTACCGAGCGCCAATGTCATGTCTGCAATGAAGTGCACGGCCGATTCGACCTTCAGCACGGGCAGGTCGGCCACGGGCGCCAGCGCATGGGGATGCAGCTCCAGCGAGGCGGGCGCGGTCCACGCGCCATGCAGCGTGACGTCGACCATGTGGTAGCGCACCAGTTCGCAGATACGTGTGGTGCCGTCCACATGCGGAATGATCTTGAGCAAGAAGTTGGGCTGGGCGATGCCCGCGAGAACCGGGCCAGGCGGGAGCGCCTGGTGCTTGAAACCCATCGTAGCCGTGGCCACGCGCACCTTGCCGTAGTCCAAGGTGCCGACCACCACATCGGTTTCATAGTCGAACACCGGCGACGCCAGCTTTTTCGGGAAGCCCCAGAGTTCGCGCCCGCCGGCGATGGGCGGGTGGTCGTTGAGGTACATGGCGTGCACATAGGCGCCCTGCTCCACGCCCTTGTCGGTGCGCAGTTGCACGGGAATGACCTGACCGGATTCGGTGTAGTCGCCGAAGCCGGTGGAGTCCGGCATGCGGATGAACTCGTACTTGACCAGTGGCTCCACCACTTCAAGCGGCTCGGGCACCACGGCTCGCAGGGCATCGAGGTCGGTGCAGTAGGTGATGACCATGAACTCCCGGCGCATGAAGCGGTAGGGCCCCGGCGCAAATGCCGGGCTGGTGAGCGGCATGGCAAAGGCCTGGCGCCTGACGTCGTCGATCTTCATGGTGTGGAACTCCCTTGCAATCCGTTGAAGGCAGATACCAGTCTTTGCGCCAAGACTTAGGCCCCGCTTAAGCGGACCTGGCACGAGCAGAACTCACGGCACCGGCTGGGCCCTGCGTGGCTGGCTTCCCCGGATGTCGAGTGCCGGACGGCGCACGCGCAGGGCGCCGGGCTCGCTCAGGTCGAAGGTGGTCACGCCGTACTGGGTTTCGCTCTGCAGCCATTCGGGGTGCGACAGCGTGGTGCGCATGTCGCGCATGCCTGCCTCCCAGTGCTCGTTGACCGTGGTGCGCGAGAACTCGTAGTCCTTCGAATCGAGTTCGTAGTGCTTGTTGCGGTAGATGAGGTGCACGATGTCGATGGGCTTGTGCGTCATCTGCGCGCACAGCGCGGTCACGCTCGGGTCGTCGCGCAGTTGCGGCGGCAGCTTGTCGATCAGATCGGCCAGCGCCTGCTGCAGGTTGACGTTGGCCGACAGCGCATCGGTGTTCATGCGCGTGCGACTGGAATAGGTGATGTCCTTTTGCCGCTGCGCCACCTCCGACAGGGTGCGGGGCATGGTGCCGCGCGCACTGAACAGGTCGACCTGCAGCACCACCAGGGGCCGCGTGCGTGGGTGCACGTCGAGCACGTACTGCAGTGGCGTGTTGGAGACGATGCCGCCGTCCCAGTAATCCTCGCCATCGATGTGCACGGCCGGAAAGCCGGGCGGCAGCGCCCCGCTGGCCATGATGTGCTCGGCGCGTATCGTGTCCGTCATGTTGTCGAAATAGACCGAATTGCCGGTGCGCACGTTTACCGCGCCCACGCTCAGGCGCATGCTGCGGTGGTTGATGCGGTCGAAGTCGATCAGCCGCTCCAGCGTGAGCTTGAGCGGTGCCGTGTCGTAGTAGCTGATCACGGGCGCCGCAGCACCGAGCAACAAGGCCGGATCCAGGCGTGGCTTGAAGAAGCCCGGAATGCCGAACAGCACCGCCGTCGCCGCGCTCCACTGGTTGAGCGCGGTGCGTTCGCCCGCCGTGCCCGGCACCTGCTGGCCAAAGCCCGAGGAGACCTGGTGCCAGAACTCGCGCAGCCGCGCGACGCGGTGCTCCGGCGCGTTGCCTGCGATCAGGGCCGCGTTGATGGCCCCGATGGATACGCCTGCCACCCAGTCGAGGTGCTGGAACTTCTCGAACAAGGCTTCATAGACGCCCGCCTGGTAGGAGCCCAGCGCCCCGCCGCCCTGGAGCACCAGCGCCCTGTCGGCGGAACTCATCTCGATGCCCGCCGCAGGCCTTCTGCCCAACGCCGGCTTTGCCTTCGACCGCTGTTTCGTCGCCATGGATGCCCATCTTAAAAAGGGTGGGTTGCACAGGATTTCTCACAGGTGAACCGGAGAAATGTGCGCCATGGCGACGTTGAACAACGTCCCCGCGTTGGCGCGTGCCCTGGTCTGAGGGGCCCAAGCGCCCAAAGTTCAACGGCCGCCCGGCGCGCCCTGCTCCTGGTGCCGCTTCAGGCTTGGGTCTGCAGCTCCTGCCGTGGATTCCCGCCGTCCCCTGCAGTACCGAGCCCGCGCACCGCATGGCCGAAGGGCCGCAGGTCCACACCGCCCGCTTCGCGCAGTACCTGCTGTGCCAGGGCCTCGCCCACCGCGGCCGAGTGCTTGAACCCATGGCCCGAGCAGGCCGAGGCCACGTGTACGCCCGGCCACCCTGGCAGTCGGTCCACCACGAAGCCATGGTCCGGCGTCACCGTGTACAGGCAGGCCCGCGCATCGGTACAGCGGGCACCTGGCGCATGAAAGCGCGGCAGCACATGGCGCTGGAGCATCGAATCCTTCTCGGCATCTGCCACGGCGCGGTCCACCGTATCGGGCGTGGTGGTCTGAAGGTACTGCGCGGTGGCCACCTTGAAGGCTGGTGCGCCCGCATCCGCGACCGGAAAGCCATAGATCGAATCGTCCGGCCCGTCGCGGAAGGTCCAGATGAAGACCGGGAACGCCCCGGGCCCGAACGATGGCGTGGCCGCGCCCACGTCGAACCAGAACATCACCTGGCGGTACACCGAGAGCTGGGGCGCCCAGGCATGCTGCAGCTCCTGGCCCAGCAGGCCCGGCAGCCACGGGCCGGCGGCCAGCACCACCTGCCCTGCACTGTAGTTGCCCTGGGTGGTCACCACGCGCCAATGGTCGCCTTCGCGCGCGAGGCCCGTCACGCGCACCCCTGTCTGCACGGTGGCGCCGTGCACCTGGGCCTGTTGCAGCTGGGCGCTGATGGCCGCCTCGGGCCGCACGAAGCCGGCATCGCGCTCCCAGTAGGCAAACTCGTTGTCGTTGAGCTGGAACTGCGGGTAGCGCCGGCGCAGGTCGGCATGGTCCAGCACCTCGTGCTCTATGCCATGGCGGCGCGCAATCTCGATGGTGCTGTGCACGAAGTCGAGGCGGCGCCCCTGGTGCAGCGGCGCCCCGTCGCGCGGCCCGAGCACCAGGCCATGCGTGCGGGTGTAGATGGATTGGCCTGTGGCCGCCTCCAGTTCGCGCCAGATCTCGTGCGAGCGGCGCACCAGGGGCACGTATTCATCGCCCTCGCCCACGGCCAGCCGCGTGATGCGGGTCTGGCCATGCGAGGAGCCCAGGCTGTGCGGCGGCTGGAACTGGTCCAGCCCGAGCACGCTGGCGCCCCGTTGGGCCAATTGGTACAGGGTGGCGGAGCCTACGGCGCCGAGGCCGATGACGATGGTGTCGAAATGATGGGGCATGCAAGAGAATCCGGCGGACAGACAGGGCGCCAGCTTAAAGGCCAGCCGCCCCTCCTCCAACGCCACATTCCGCATGAGTTCATGACGAAATCGCCCCGTGAGTCATCACTGCGGCCAGATCTTGCCCTTGCTCACAAAGCCACCGGTGCTGGTCTTGTAGCCGAAGTGCACCTGCACGTTGAACGCGCGCAGCTCGGCGTCCGTGAAGTCCAGCGCGGGCGTGAACTTCAGGCTGGCGGCGTTCGCCACCTGGCTGGCGAAGGCGATGCCCTCCACGTCGGCCGGTACCTGGCTGGCCCAGGAGCCGTTGGCCAGGCGGAAGAACCAGGCATCCGCCGGGAACGACAGGCCATTGGCCGGCACGAACGCCGCCACCCAGGTGCTGATCTTCGGGTTGGCAGCCACATCGGATGCCGCCTGCGCCAGGGTGATGTCCAGCCGCAGCGGCTGGCCGGCAGCGGACGCCACCGAGGTGGCCACCGTGGCCGGGACCGGCAAGGTCGTCGCATTGCCCGGCGGGGTGACCGTACCCGTGCCCGTTCCTGTACCCGGGCTCGCTGCATCCACGGGGTCGGGATAGGTGCTGGTGGTCCAGACGATCTTTGCATAGCCGGCTGCGTACTGGGCCATGTCCACGTCGATGGCTCCTTGCACGTCGTACAGAGGGGCACCGCTCAGCTGGCGCACGTAGAGCCAGTTGCCTTCGCTGGTGCTTGCCCGGTTGGCACCGAGCTGGCCGCCCACGAAGCGCAAGGTGCCGCCGCCGTCGTGCACCACGAGCTGGTCGGTACTGCGCTCATTGACCAGGCGCGAGAACGCGCTGTCGATGCGCTCACCGCTCTGGGCTTTCTGGTACTCCGCCCCACTCAGGGCCGCCTCGCGCACCGGCGCCGAGCCGTAGCGCAGAACGAAGGCCGATTGCGTACGCTGCGCCGCATAGCCCGAGAACATGAACGAACGCGTCCCTGCGGGGATGAAGATCTTGAATTCCTTGTACTGCAGCTGGTAGCCGGTGAACTCGGGCAGCGCCAGCGATCCGCCGCCCGGAAAGGCGCAGCCGCCCGTGGCATAGCCGATCACGCAGCCAGTGGCGCCTTGCGGTGCGTACTGCTGCTTGAAGCCGACCTTGGTATCGAATTTGTAGTTGTAGGAGCCGGCCGCCGGGGGCAGCGCAATCCTGAGCGCCGACTGGTGCAGCGAGACGAAATTGGCCGCCTGGGCAAAAGGCGCCACCGCAGCCAGCAAGAAAACAGCGAGATACCGCATGGGACACATCCAGGAAGAATAGACAGGGAACAAGGACAAAATGAAACAGTGAACGGCCGGTAGCTGGCTCTGATCAGGTTTCGTGCCTGGTTGCCGGGCGCAGCTTCCACCGAGGTCTAGGGCGTGTCATCCATCATTTTGCCCCCGCGCTGACCC
>NZ_LMIH01000027.1:0-9173 GCF_001428645.1 Acidovorax sp. Root217 | reverse complement strand
GCCGAGCGACAAAGCAGACGCCGCATGCCGGGGCCAGCCCGAAGGGAAAGCCTGCAGCGCGGCTCATTGCGGCGTTGCCCTTCGCTTGTGTAGCCGAGCTACACGGCACTCAGGGCGCCTTGCACTGCACCGCGCTGCAGGCTTTCGCGGGGGTGAAATGATGGATGACACGCCCTAGCGTACCCCGTAGCGACCAGAACGATGGGCGGAAAAGCGGGAAGGCACGGCCGCTTTTCGCGGCCTGGCGGGTGCTGGCTGCCCCCTCAAAGCCAGGAAGCCTGTGATGGATGCGGCCTAGACCGGCACGGCGCGCGCGTCCCTGTGCAGCAGCCCCGCCGCCATGTCGCCGATCTCCTCGCCCATGAACAGCATGCCGCGCCAGTGCGCGGGAATGCCCTCGATGCCGTAGAACGCGCCCGCCACCTGCCCGGTGATGGCGGCCGTGGTGTCGGCATCGTCGCCCAGGTTGGCGGCGGCCAGCACGGCATCGGCAAACGATCCGGTGGTGGCAAAGCACCACAGGGCCGCCTCCAGCGAGGCCACGCAGTAGCCGCTGCCGCGGATGGCGTCGCGCGGCTTGTCCCGGTACTGGCCTGCCGCGATGCTGCGCACCGCAGGACAGGCCAGCCCCTCCTGCACCACGGTCAACACCTCCATCCTCGCGGCCTCGCCGCGCCGGGCGTCGGCCGCGAGGGCATTGGCAATCACCTCGGCCAACACGCTGCAGCACTCGACCGCCTCGGCCGCGCCGTGCGTGGTCTGCGAACTGAGCCGCGCCTGGCGCAAAACCGCCTGCATGCCAGGGAAATAGCGCAGCACCACGGGCGCCAGCCGCATCAGCGAGCCGTTGCCGGCGGTCTGGGGGTCGGTGGAGCCGGCCATCGGCTCGCCGTTGGCCATGAAGCGCGACAAGGCATCGCGCACGGTGATGCCGATGTCGAAGCATGTGCCGGTCGGGCTGGGGTAGCCCCAGCGCCACCAGTTCACATAGCGGCGCATCTGGTCTTCGGCGTCGAAGCCACCCCGGTGCAACAGGCTCTGCGCCAGGCAGATGGCCATGGAGGTGTCGTCCGTCCACTGGCCCGGCGCCAGGCGGAATGGGCCGCCGCCCACCATGTCCGCGATGGGCTCGAAGCTGCCGCGCGGGCTGAACTCCAGCGTGGTGCCCAAGGCATCGCCACAGGCCAAGCCGACGAGGCAACCGCGGTAGCGGCTTTCGAGGTCATTGTTGAAATCCGATGGCATAGGCCCTCCTACTTAGTTTCATTGATGAACTTATGATAGTTTCATTAAAATACTAAGTCAACCAGCCGCCACAGAAAACGCCATGCCCAAAACTTCTGCAGAAACCACTTTCCCGCCCGTCATCTGCACCGTGGACGTGGTCCTCATGGCGCTCAGGGACGATGCCCTGCATGTCGTGCTGCTCACGCGCAAGAACCCGCCCTTTGCTGGCGCACTGGCCCTGCCGGGCGGCTACATCCACGCGCAGGAGGACAGCACGGCCTGGGATGCAGCGGCGCGCGTGCTGCGCGACAAGACCGGCATCGCGAGCCCGTACCTCGAACAGCTGGCCACCTACTCAGGGGCTGACCGGGATCCGCGGGGCTGGTCGGTCTCCGTCGTCTACTACGCGCTGGTACCGGCGGAACTGCTGCCCACCGACCGCGAAGGGCTCACGCTGGCACCGGTGGCCGCGCTGCCCGCCCTGCCCTTCGACCACCAGGACATCGTGGCGCTGGCCGTGGAGCGCGTGCGCGCCAAGAGCCAGTATTCGTCGCTGCCGGTGTACCTGTGCGGCGAGCGCATTACCCTGCCACGCCTGCAGGCGGTGTACGAGGCGGTGCTGGGCGAGCCGATCAACAAGGTGAGCTTTCGGCGCAAGATCGACGAGCTGGACATGCTCGAACCCATCGCGGGCGAACAGGAAACCGGTGGGGCGCACCGGCCGGCGCAGATCTACCGCCTGCGCGAAGAGTACCGGCGCGCGCTGTCTACCGTACAGCGCGGCATCAATTCCTGAATTGGCTACTCCAGCGGCGTGCCGGTGGCGCGCACCGCCTTCTCCACCGCTTCGCGCTGCAGCGTGGGTGCAAAGGTCTCGATGAAGCTGTAGGCGTAGCCGCGCAGCCAGGTGCCCTTGCGCACGGCCAGGCGGGTGACGTTGACCTCGAACAGGTGGCGTGCGTCGAGCATGCGCAGCTGGCGGTCGCGCTCGGGGTCCACGGCAATGGAGGCCACGATGCCCACGCCCATGCCCAGCTCCACATAGGTCTTGATCACGTCGGCGTCCATGGCCGAGAGCACGATGTCCGGGCGCAGGCCCTCGCGGGCAAAGGCCTCGTCGATGTGGGCGCGGCCGGTGTAGCCCAGCTCGTAGGTGATGATGGGGTACTCGGTGAGCTGCTGCAGCGTCACGGGCTCGGTCAACGCCAGCAGCGGGTGGTCGGGCGGCACGACGATGCTGTGCGTCCAGCGGTAGCACGGCAGGGTGACCAGCGCATCGTAGAGTGCCAGGGCTTCGGTGGCCACGCCGATGTCGGCCTCGCCGCTGAGCAGCATCTCGGCCACCTGTTTGGGCGAGCCCTGGTGCAGGTGCAGCGAGACCTGCGGGAACATGGCGCGAAAGTCGCGCACCACCTGCGGCAAGGCATAGCGCGCCTGTGAATGGGTGGCCGCAATCGACAGGCGCCCCTCATGGCTGGCGCTGTAGTCCTGCCCCGCGCGGCGCAGGTTGTCGGCGTCGTGCAGCAGGCGCTCCACGATGGGCAGCACTGCCTCGCCTGGAGGGGTCAGGCCCGTGAGCCGCTTGCCGGCGCGCACGAAGATCTCGATGCCCAACTCTTCCTCCAGCTCGCGGATCTGGCGGCTCACGCCCGGCTGCGAGGTGTAGAGGATGTTCGCCACCTCGGTCAGGTTGAAGCCGCTGCGCACGGTCTCGCGCACGGACCGCAGTTGCTGGAAGTTCATGGACAGACGGCCCTCAGGAGGTGATAAGCATCCGGTGATGCAAGAGCGGCCTGCACCACGCCATGGGACAGGCCGCTGAATGGACCGGGCGGCCCCTCGCCACCCCTTTGTCACACGGCTTTAGAAGCCCGGCAGCACCGATCCCTTGAACTCGGTCTGAATGAACTTGCGCACTTCTTCCGACTGGTAGATCTTCACGAGCTTGGCGACCCAGGGCTTGTTCTTGTCGGCCTCGCGCACCACGAGCACGTTGACGTAAGGGCTCTTGGCGTTCTCTTGGGTGATGGCGTCCTTGCCCGGATTCAGCCCGGCCGACAGCGCGAAGTTGGTGTTGATGGCCGAGGCGTCCAGGTCGTCGAGCGAACGCGGCAGTTGCGCAGCATCGAGCTCCACGAACTTGAGCTTCTTGGGGTTGCTCACCACGTCCAGCGGGGTGGCCTTGAGGCCGGCGCCCTCGCGCAGCTTGATCAGGCCCTTGTCCTGCAGTACCAGCAGCACGCGGCCACCGTTGGTGGGGTCGTTGGGAATGCCGAACTTGGCACCTTCTTTCAGGTCTTCGAGCTTCTTGACCTTCTTGGAGTACAGGCCGATGGGGAAGTTGACCGTCTGGGCGACCGACACGAACTTGTAGCCACGGTCCTTGACCTGGTTGTCCAGGTAGGGCTGGTGCTGGTAGCTGTTGGCATCGAGGTCACCAGCGGCCAGGGCCGCGTTGGGCTGCACGTAGTCGCTGAACTCGATGACCTGGATCTTGAGACCTTCCTTGTCGGCGATCTTCTTGACCACCTCGAAGATCTGGGCGTGCGGGCCGCCGGTCACGCCGATCTTCAGGGGCTTGTCCTGCGCCATGGCGCCCGTGGCGAAACCGGTGGCGAGGGCCAGGGCGAGAGCGGATTGCAGGAGGGAGCGCTTGTTCACGGAAAACACCTTTCGTTATGGGATGTTTCCACTATAGGGTTTGCCCTTTAAAACTCAAAAGAATAACTTTTAATTACCTTAGGTTCAATCGATATAACGACGTCAGCAAGCGTCAACCGCCCTGCCCCTCAACCCCTCAGCGCTACGTTGTTGAGCTTGTCCAGCCGCTCGGGCCAGGTGCCCTCGGTGGCCGATTGCTGCAGGATGCGCGTCCATGCCACCCAGGCATCCCACTGCACGCGCTTGTCCCAGGAGTTGCCCCAGGCACTGAACTGCTGCAGCGCGCTGGCGGCAGCCGCCGCAGCGTCTGCATTGCGGCCGGCGGACAGGTAGAGCTGGGCCAGCACCATCTGCGGCTCGCCCACCCAGGGGTTGTGGCGCACCGCGCTCTCGAGCACGGCGATGGCCACGTCCAGGTCGGCCAGCGGCTGGTCCTGCTGGATCACCGACCAGTACAGCGAGGTGGCGGCCGCCTCATCGGTCGCCGACAGTGCGGCGGTACAGTCGTTGAATACGGGCGGCGTGGGCAGCAGGCCCTTCAGGCCCGGGTGCTGCAGCGCCAGCCCCAGCGCATTGATCTGGCTCACCATGCGCCCGCTGGGCCGCATGGGGCCGGGCCAGAGCGATGCCGCCCAGTGCACGGCCTGCGGGCGCTGCTGCACGGCGGGAAAGCGCGAGTAGATGTCGTCCTGCCAGCTGAACCACTGCTCGATGGTGTCGGCCATGCTCACGATGATGAAGGCCGCCACCTCATAGGGGGTGAGCACGTGGGGCGTGCCATCCTTCCCCAGCACCAGGCTGCCATCGGCCTCCAGCGCGCCGGCCAGCACGCGCTGCACGAACTGCGTGCGCGACTGGGTGCAGAACAGGTAAACCAGGTGCTCGGCCGATTCGCCGGCGATCTCGCGCACGCGGGCGCGCTCCTTGGCGGGGTCGAACTTCACCAGGTCCACGAAGGCATTGCCGTACACGCTGTGCAGCAGGCCCAGGAGGCGCACGTCGCGCGGCTGCTGCCACATGGCCAGCGAACGCGCCACGCCCACCAGGTGGTGGCGGAAGGTGCCGGCCTTGTGCCAGTCCTGCCCCACATTGCGCGCGAGTACGGTGGGCAGCACCGGGGCCAGGTCGGCGTCGCGGGCCAGCCATTCTTCGTCGAGCAAGGGCAAAGCACGGGCCAGCAGGTCGGCATCGAGCGGTTGGAATGGCAGCGTCGTCGTCACGGTGTCTCCTTCAATCCTGGATGTTCTTGCTGCCAAGTATCGCCGCTCAACGAGGTCATGGGATGTGCACACACCATTCCACCATAATGGAATAAAAATCCATTAAACTGGAATCATGGACATCCACACCCGCATTGCCCAGCGTTTGCGCGAACTGCGCGACGCACGCGGCTACTCCCTCGAAGCGCTGGCCGAGCGCAGCGGCGTGAGCCGCTCCAACATCTCGCTGATCGAGCGCGGGCAGAGCAGCCCCACGGCCGCCGTGCTCGACAAGCTCGCCATCGGCCTGGGCGTGGCGCTGGCCTCATTCTTCGATGACGGCATCCCGAGCTCGGCACCGCCCTCCCCCATGATCCGCGCCGACGACCAGCCGGTATGGCAGGACCCGGCCTCGGGCTATGTGCGGCGCCGGCTCTCGCCGCCGGCACCCTCGCCGCTGCAACTGGTGGAGGTGGTGTTCCCTGCGGGCCGGCGCGTGGCGCTGGATTCGGCCGTGCACGAGACCGACATCCACCAGCAGGTCTGGCTGATCGAAGGCGCCATGGACCTCAGCGTGGGCGAGACCACCTGGCATCTGCAGGCGGGCGACTGCCTGGCCATGCGCCTGAACCAGCCCATCGTGTTCCACAACCCGAGCCGCCACGACGCACGCTACCTGGTGGCGCTCGCCACCCTGCCCTTCCCCTCACCCGCCCCCACCCGGAGAACCCCATGAATGCCACCACCGACACCCCCATCACCGTGCGCCGCCTGGGCGCCAACGAGGCCGCCGCCAGCGCCGAAGCCCTGGCCGAGGTGCTGATCGACTGCGTGCAGGGCGGCGCGTCGGTGAGCTTCATGGATCCGCTGCCCCGCGACAAGGCCCTGGCCTTCTGGCGCGGCGTGGCCGACGGTGTGGCGCGCAATGAGCGCGTGCTGCTGGTGGCCGAGGATGCGGTAGAGGGCATCGTGGGCACCGTGCAGCTCATCACCGCCATGCCCGACAACCAGCCCCACCGCGCCGACGTGGCCAAGATGCTGGTGCACCGCAAGGCCCGCCGCCGGGGCGTGGCCCAGCGCCTGATGGCCGCCGTGGACGACGCGGCGCGCAGCGCAGGCAAGCGCGTGCTGGTGCTGGACACCGTGACCGGCGGCGATGCCGAGCGCCTGTATGAGCGCGCGGGCTGGCAGCGCGTGGGCGTGGTGCCCGACTACGCGCTGATGCCCGATGGCGCGCTGTGCAGCACGACCTATTTCTACCGCCACCTCTAGCCCTCAAGCCCGTAAGGGCCCAGGCGAGGCAAAGGACTCCAGCGCCTGCTGCACGGCCTGGATGGCCACGTCGTGCTCCTGGCTCTTGCGCCGCGCCAGCCCCAGTTGCCGCAGCAGCGGTGGATGCAGGGGGCACACCTGCAGGCCCGCGTTGTCGGGGTCGCTCCCGGTCACTTCGGCCTGCTCCAGCGGCAGCACGGCGGCACCCTGCCCCGCTGCCACCAGGCTGCGCAGGGCCAGCGGGTGGTTCAGCTCCAGGCGCGGCCGCGGGCTGAGCCCGGCCTGTGCGAACCAGGCCGCGATCAGGCGGTACATCTGCGTGGCCGGGCCGAACGACATCCAGCGGTGGGAGGCCAGCCATTCGGCGCTGATGCGCTCGGGCGCCTCCCAACCCGGCGGCAGCAGCGCCACCATGGGGTCGCTGCGCCAATGGACCACCTGCACCTGGCCGGTGGTGGCCTGCGGCAGGGCGACGATGGCCAGGTCCAGCGTGCCGGCCGCCAGGCGGGCCATGGCCTCGGAGGAACCGAGCACGTCCAGCGCCACATCCACCCCCGGGCTCTGGCGCGCCAGCACGTCGAGCAGGCGCGGCAGCAGGTGCGCGCTGACGCCCGCCGTGGTGCCCAGCCGCACCAGCCCTTCGAGCCCCTGGGCGCGGCGGCGCACCTGCTCCACCACCTCATCGGCACCGGCCAGCAGGCGGCGCCCTCCGGCCACCAGGGCCTCGCCCGCAGGGGTGAGGCTGGCGTGGCGGCGCCCGCGCACCACCAGCGTGGCACCCAGGCGCGACTCCAGCTCGCTGATGTGCAGGCTCACCGTGGGCGGTGCCAGGTGCAGCGCCTGCGCTGCGGCGGCCAGGGTGCCCAGGTCGGCAATCGCGATCAGGGTCTGCACCTGGTCGAGGTTGAGGTTACGCATCAGAAATCCTGAATTCAGCAGTCATTGAATTCAACTTTACAGATGTTTGGGGCAAAAGCACCATGCCCCGATGCTCACCAACGACGTTTTTCTCATCGTGCTGCTGTCCGCAGCCCTCAATGCCGGCTGGAACAGCGCCATCAAGATCGGCGGCGACCGCATCACCGCCATGGCCATCACCACGCTCATCGGCAGCGCGCTGTCGCTGCTGGTGCTGCCCTGGGTGGCCTGGCCCGGGCCCGAGAGCTGGCTGCTGCTGGGCGCGTCCATCGCCATCCATACCTCCTACCACTTCGCGCTGCCCCTGGCCTACAACCATGGCGACCTGGGACAGGTCTACCCCATCGCGCGCGGCTCTGCACCGGTGATGGTGATGCTTGGAGGGGCACTGTTCGCTGGCGAGTCGCCCGGACCTGGCGCCTTGGCAGGCGTGCTGTGCCTGTGCGCCGGGGTGCTGTCGCTGGCGCTGCTGAAGGCAGGCCCAGCCAACGGCAGCAGCCGCAAGGCAGTGGGCTACGCGCTCCTCACCGGCGCGCTCATCGCGGCTTACACCGTGGTGGATGCGCTTGGCGCCCGGCAGTCCGGCTCGGCCATTGGTTTCGCCGTCCTCATCACGCTGGGCGATGGCATCGCCACGGCCCTCATCGTGCTGGGGTGGAAGGGGCGGCGCGCCTTAGCGGTGGACCGCCGTGCCCTATGGCTGTGCGCTGCCGCGGGCACCATGCAGATGGGCGCCTACTGGACCGCCGTGTGGGCCCTGGCGCGCGCGCCCATGGGCCAGGTGTCTGCCCTGCGCGAAACCAGCGTGCTGCTGGTGGCGCTGGTCTCGGCCTGGCTGCTCAAGGAGCGGGTGGGGCCGGGGCGCATCGTGGCGGCGGGGCTGGTGTTTGCGGGCATCGTCGGCATCCGGCTCGGGTCATAGCGCGGTCGCCAGCGGTTGGTATAAATGGGCATGTCCCTTGCAATGCCCCTGGCCATCGCGGCCCAGTCCACGCCGGTCGACCCTGAGACCATCCGCGCCCTCGAAGAACGCGCCTTCAATGCCTGGCCCGCACGCCAGAGCGTGCTGCAGGGCGGCTGGGTGTTCCGCCTGTCGGGCGGCTTCACCAAGCGCGCCAATTCGGTGAATGCCATCGAAGCCGGCGCATCCTTCAGCGGCGTGCGCGCCGCAGCCGAGGCGCTGTATGCCCGCCACGGCCTGCCGCCGGTGTTTCGCATCTCGCCATTGGCGCCTACCACAGCGGACCAGGAACTGGCCGATGCAGGCTACACGCACTTCGATCCTTCTTTGGTCATGGCAACCGCCGGGCTGGATGCGGCGCAGGCCCATGCGTGCGTGCAGATCGAAACCACCCCTACGGCCGCGTGGCTGGATGGCTTTGCCGCAGCCAATGGTGTGGCGGCGCAGAACCACGCGGTCCACCATGCCATGGTGCATGCGATCGCCCTGCCCTGCGCCTTTGCCACCTTGCATGACGGCGCAGGTCGAACCATCGGCTTCGGGCTGGCGGTGCTCGAACGGGGGGCCATCGGGCTGTATGACATCGTGGTGGATCCTGCCCTGCGCGGGCAGGGGCATGGGCGGGGTCTCGTCTGTGCGCTGTTGCAGTGGGGGCGGGATGTGGGGGCGGGGTCGGCTTATCTGCAGGTGCGGGCGGTCAATGGGGTGGCTCAGCGGTTGTATGCGGGGCTGGGGTTTGGCGAGGTCTATCAGTACCACTATCGGATTCCCCCCGTGAAGGGCTGATGGACTGATATCGATGGTTGCCGCATGCCTTTGCTGGCGTCGGAGGCCGGGGTGTGCGCCCGGCGGCGCACCTACCTTCTTTTGCGTCGCCAAGAGGGTGTAGAAGAAATCTATTGCAACCGCCCCAACAACATCCGGGCCTGCGCAAG
>NZ_LMIH01000026.1:5673-22483 GCF_001428645.1 Acidovorax sp. Root217 | reverse complement strand
GCGAGTACGCCTACGCAGATTGCGCAGACGCTGTGGACCAATGTGGTGGGCCGGGCGGGTACGCAGGCCGAGCTCAAGCCGCTGCTGGACCTGATGGCGGGGGGGGTGTCGGGCAGTGAGCTGGCGGTGATGGCGGCGAACCTGGAGCTGAACGCTGTGCGGATTGACTTGGTGGGCCTCACGGCCAAGGGGATTGAGTTCGCCTGAGTGTCAGATGGTTCCCGCCAGGGTGAGCCACTGGCGCGCCTGGCCCGCGTGCGGGCTGCATTGCGCGCGCCCGAACCAGGGCCCCCAGCCGTGCAGGATCTTGCGCGAGAACCAGCCCCCTTCGGTGCTGTAGACCTTGATCGAGGCGGCCACGGTGCCCGTCTTGAGGTCCAGGTAGTCCACCTGCTGCATGCTGATGGGAATCAGCCGGCCCGGCACCGTATCGCGCTGCTGGAACACCTCGAGCAGGTCGCGCGGGTGCGCGACCTTGAAGTGCACCTTGATCGCGCTCTCTGGCCGGCACAGCGCCTCGAACTGCCGGGCCCCGGCGATCTCGTCGGCCATGGGGGCCACCAACAGCAGGGGCGTGACGACGAACCACAGCGCCACCCGCCATCCGATGGCCACGGGGATGCGCTTGACCAGCTTGAACACCAACGCCGACGCGACCGCCCCCCAGAACAGGACGACCAGCAAAAACAGAATGGCGGACATGGGCGTGGTGGGGGGAGGAAGGGCTGGACGAATCTACCACCAGCCCCCAGAGCCCTACAGCCCTTCTGTCACCCCACCCGGCCCGGCCGGCGGTGCCGGCTCAGATATCCATTGCCGGCCGGTGCTCCTCTGGCGGCACGAACTTCCACTGCCCCACCAGCAGCGAGAACACGAAGGCCCCCACCGCAAACAGGCCCAGCACGGCCAGCGCCATGCCCCACTCGCCGCCCAGGGCCCCGAAGGCGCTGGCGCGCACGGCCTTGATGGACCACGTGAACGGCAGCCAGGGGCTGATGTCGCGGTAGAAGGCGCTGGTCAGCTCCACCGGCAGCACGCCGCCGGCAGACGACAGCTGCAGCACCATCAGGATCAGGGCGATGGCCTTGCCCACGTCGCCAAAGGCGCGCACCAGGGCCAGGATGACGAGCATGAAGGTCAGCGACGTGACCGCCATGGAAAGCGCCAGCCCCAGGGTGTTGACGGCCTGTATGCCCAGCATGAACCAGACCATGAGCAGCACGCAGGCCGTCTGCACCAGGTTCACGCTCCACAGCACGCCAAGCTTGCCCAGCAGCAGCGACACGCGCGAGTAGCCCGCCGCCTCTTCGGGCAGCCGGCGCAGGTGGAAGATGAAGGCCGTCATCACCGCGCCCAGCCACAGCGCGATGGGAATGAAGTTGGGCGCCAGGCCCATGCCGTTGTTCTTGACCGGCGCATCGATCTCGATCTGCGGCTGGACCGAGATCGCCAGGCCGCTGGCCGTGCCCTCCATCCCCGGGCCGACGGTGGGCAGGGCGGCCTCCAGCGTGTCGAGCCCCAGCACCAGTTGCGAGGAGCCATCCTTCACCTTCAGCAGGCCTGTGCGCAGCTCGCTGGCGGCGCCCGCCAGCGCCTTGCTGCCGTCCACCAGCTGGTCCACCTTGGCATCGGCCGGCACCTTGGCGGCCAGCGTGGATGCGCCGGCCGAATAGGCGGCAAAGCCGTCCGCCATCTGGGCCACGCCTTGCGACAGGGCCTGCGCGCCCTCGGCCAGTTTCGCCTCGCCCTGGCCGGCCTGCTGCAGGCCGCCCCGCAATTGGGTGGCGCCGTCGGCCAACTGCCCGGCGGCGCCCGAGACCTTGTCGCCCACGAAGAGGATGGACTTGGACTCGTCGCGCAACTGCCCTGCCCCATCGGCCAGGCGCTGCGCACCGTCTTCCAGCTGCGGCAGGGCCTGCTTGAGCTCCCCATGCCCGCTGGCCAGTTGTGCGGCGCCGCTCTTGAGGGTCTGCAGATCGGCAGGCTCGGGCTTCTTCGCATCGAGCGTGCGGGCCCCCGCGCCCAGTTGCTTCATGCCATCGCCCAACTGCGCCACGCCGGTGGAGAGATCTGTTGCACCCTTGGCCAACTGGGCCGAGCCGCCCTCGGCCTTGCCCGTGCCACTGTGCAGCGCCGCTGCTCCTTCGCGCAGGCGTGCCACGCCCTCGTGCAGGCGCTGCAGGCTGTCGGCCGCCGAAGAGCTGGCGCCCAGCACCACCTCCCAGCGCTTCTCGTTGAGCGATTCGTTGACCTGGTGGCCCAGTTCTTCGGCAAAGCGCTTGGCAAAGCCGGCGCCAGCGTAGTTGTTGCCCTCGGAGGCAAACACCACCAGCTTGCCCGCCCCCGGCGAGCCCGCCGCCATGGCCCCGGCACTGAAGTCCGCAGGGATGACCAGCGCAAACAGGCTCTTGCCCTGGCGCACGGCGCGCCGCGCCGCATCGGGGTCACCCTCTTCGTAGAAGCCGAACTGCTGCTTGTCCTTCAAGGTCTGCGCCAGGTCCATGCCCAGGTTCACCGCCTGGCCGTTGGCCATGGCACCGCGGTCCAGGTTGACGATGGCGGCCGGCAGGTTGCCGGTGTGGCTGACAGGGTCCCACACCGATTCGAGATAGATGAAAGCGTAGAACGCCGGTATCACCACCACGCCCAGCAGCGACCAGCGCAGCTTGGGAAAGCGGCGAAACAATCGCGCCTCGAGCATCGAGACGCGCAATGCGTTGCTGAACAGGCGCATGGGCGGCGGGGCGGCTTTTGTCGTGTTGTTGTGTTTTGCACGGCAAGGCGAAACAGACCCTTGCGGCGTTGCGCTGCAGGCGTCTGGTGTACCTTGCCGTTATGCCCCGGAGTGTGCCTTGAACTGCGCGGATTCGCAGAGGCTGCGCCGTCGGCGCTACAGCGCAAATGTGTAAAGATTTATGTAGCGGGCGGCCGTGTGGCCAGGCCATTGGCCAGGGCTTCGCAGCTGTGCACCACCGTAGGGCGCTGCTACTTGGCAATCCGTGAGCGCCGCGAAACCGGGAAGGGAACTGCCCCGCATGCTCCAACGGCCCACGATGGGCGGCAGCCGCTTATTTGGCCGATGAAGCGCCCAGGGTTGCGGGAGCACCTGCGGCGCCAGCGGCCCGGATTCTTTCCAGCTGCTTCGCAAACCACTGGGCGCTCGGCTGAACGGTGCCGTTGCACCGGACCTCGTAGGCCCGGCCCGAGGCGCTGCTCGACGAGGCGGCCATCTCGATGAATTTTTCTGCGCTGGGCAACGTGCTTCGCTTTTCGATGTACTCCAGCTTGCGCAGCAGGTGGGTCTTGGCCTCCGCGGCGCCGTGCCAGGAACCGTTGCGCTGGAACTCGCAGTTGGAGGCCTGCAGCGCGGCCAGCAAGGCATCGATCTCGCCGCGCACGGGCGCGGACGCAGGCGCCGCGAGCGAGATGCTTGCAGCCAGGCAGAACCAAAGGCCGATAAAAGTACGTAGCATAGGTATCGCGAGTATTTGGAGAAGCGGGCCCCCAGCTCAATCAATGGCTCGCTCCAGAAATTCGCGCGTAACGCAGAACGAGTGGCCGCTGTAGCGAGCTTGATCTTCCAGATCGACCGTGCCGCCAAAGCCCAGCCAGAAGTACCCGTGGGCGTCGATGTCGGTCACCACGGTGGTCTGGCCGACGAACGCCCGCAGTTCCTGTTGCTCGTCCTGCGGGAGGTCGTGCGCCAGCCAGTCCGGCAGGCCCAGCAACCGCACCCGGTCACCTGCCTGGATTTCAGCCACGGACATCCGCACCGCTCCCGGCCGCGCCTGCGTTTTCAGCCCGGCTCGCCGGGTGAAACGCAGTCAGGCCCGGCAGCCATGATGGACTCAGATCGGTTGCGCGATCAGGTCGTGCCCACGCACCCCCACGATGCGGGCGCGCGTGAAGTCGCCCACCTTCATGGTCTTGCTGATCTTTTCGGGCGGCAGCAGTTGCACCGTGCCGTCGATCTCGGGCGCATCGGCATAGGTGCGGCCCACGCCGCCCTTGCGGCCCAGGCCCGGGGCGGAGTCGACCAGCACCTGCATGGTGGCGCCCACGCGGCGCTGCAGGCGTGCGATGGAGACTTCTTCGGCCACGGCCATGAAGCGGGCGCGGCGCTCTTCGCGCACTTCCATGGGCAACATGCCGGGCAGCTCGTTGGCGGCGGCGCCGTTCACGTCGCTGTAGGCAAAGCAGCCCGCACGGTCGATCTGCGCCTCGCGCACGAAGTCGAGCAGGTGGGCAAACTCTTCTTCGGTCTCGCCAGGGAAGCCGGCGATGAAGGTGCTGCGGATGACCAGTTCGGGGCAGACCTCGCGCCAGCGCTGGATGCGCTCCAGGTTGCGCTCGCCGCTGGCGGGGCGCTTCATGCGCTTCAACACATCGGGGTGGCTGTGCTGCAGCGGCACATCCAGGTAGGGCAGCACGCGGCCGGTGGCCATCAGCGGCAGCACGTCGTCCACGCTCGGGTAGGGGTACACGTAGTGCAGGCGCACCCAGGCGCCGTAGGGCTCGGCGATCTCGCCCAGGGTCTGCACCAGCTCCAGCATGCGCGTCTTCACGGGCTTGCCGTCCCAGAAGCCGGTGCGGTACTTCACGTCCACGCCGTAGGCAGAGGTGTCCTGGCTGATCACCAGCAGCTCCTTCACGCCGCCTGCGAACAAGGCCTTGGCCTCGCTCAGCACGTCGCCGATGGGCCGCGACACCAGGTCGCCGCGCATCGAGGGGATGATGCAGAAGGTGCAGCGGTGGTTGCAGCCCTCGCTGATCTTGAGGTAGGCGTAGTGCTTGGGCGTGAGCTTGATGCCCGCCACGCCGAAGTTGCCCGGCACCAGGTCGATGAAGGGGTCGTGCGGCTTGGGCAGGTTCAGGTGGACGGCGTCCATCACCTCCTGCGTGGCATGCGGGCCGGTCACGGCCAGCACGCTGGGGTGCATCTGGCGCACCATGTTGCCGCCGTCCGCGCCTTCGCGCGCACCCAGGCAGCCGGTAACGATGACCCGGCCATTCTCGGCCAGCGCCTCGCCAATCGTGTCCAGGCTTTCCTTGACGGCATCGTCGATGAAGCCGCAGGTGTTGACGATGACCAGGTCAGCCCCGTGGAAGGTCTTGGAGGTTTCGTAACCCTCGGCGCTCAGCTGCGTCAGGATCAGTTCGGAATCCGTGAGGGCCTTGGGGCAGCCAAGGCTCACAAAGCCGACTTTGGGTGTTTTCGTGGGGGACAGTACTTCGCTCATATCCCCGTATTGTCCCAGTTCCGGGGACAAAGGGGTATGGAGGGGGCTCTCCAGGGGCTGTTAAACACCGTTCCACAGGGGCCGGGGGCCGCCAGCTTGACCAAAAGCCCAGCACCGCTACCCACTTACCTCCACCCGCACGACATGCCCTCGCTCGATGAAGCAGGTGAAATGGCGCCGCGCCGCCACACCCTGCAGGCACTCGAAAGACAGGTCCCAGGGTTTCAGTTCGTCACCGTCGGCGGGGATGGACAGGGCCACCCACTCGAAGGCCTCCCGCCAGTCGGCGGGAAACTGCCGGCGCACGCACTGTTCGTACTCGCCGACCAGCAGGTCCTCCCCTTTGTGGAAGGCCAGGTCGGGGGCCTGGGTGTAGCGCTCGAAAAACGCCACCTGCCCCGGCACGGGCTCGGCCGCGCCCGGGGCCTTGATCGCAAGGGTGATGGGGTGGCCAGCCAACTGGGTCTCGCCATCCCAGTAGGCACCGTGTTTGGCACGGATGAGCAGCAGGTCGCCGAAGACGGGGTGTGCGAGCCTGCGGTCCCCGACCCCAAAAAGGCGTTGCAGAAAGCCAATGGCGACCTCCGCTTTGTTCGTATCAGCGCTTCAGGCCAAAGGCCCCCAGCATCTGCTCCGTCTGCTTTTGCATCTGCTCCTGCATCTGCGTGAGCATGGACTGGGACTGCTCGACGTAGTTGCCCATCATGCCCTTGAGCATGGGCGACTGCAGGTTCATGAACTGGGCCCACATTTCGGGCGTGACGCTCTGGCTTTGCTCGGCCAGTTGGGCCTGCACGTCGGTGAAGGCCTGCACGTTCTTCTCAAGGTAGGCGCCCATGAAGCCCTGCATGGCATGGCCGTAGAAGCGGATGATGTTGGCCAGCACCGCCTCGGTGAACATGGGGGCGCCGCCGGCCTCTTCTTCCAGGATGATCTGCAGCAGGATGCTGCGCGTGAGGTCCTCGCCCGTCTTGGCGTCGCGCACCACCACGGTGTGGTGGGCCATCACCAATTCGCGCACTTCGGACAGCGTGATGTAGGTGGAGGTGTCAGTGTCGTACAGGCGGCGATTGGGGTACTTCTTGATCACGCGCGGTGCAGACTTGCTGGTGGCAGATGCGGCTGCGGTGGCTCCAGCGGGGGCGCTCTTCTTGTCGGGCACTACGGACTCCTCGGGCGCAAGGGCCCATCATGGGTGGTATCTGTCAATCTATTGCAGTGCAACAGATTCTAGGCAGTGCCAGCCCCTGGACCGGCAAAGGAATACCCTGATTCACGAGAGTCGCGCAGTTGACAGCACGGCCCCGTCAAAAAATGGCGCAAGGAGCCCCAAAATGAAAAAGGGGCGAGCACTGTGTGCCGCCCCTTGCCTACCGCGCCTTGAGGCGCGGATCAATGGTAAACGTAGGTCGCGCTGTAGGGCACGGCCAGACCCGACACACGCAGCGTCATCTTGATGGAGCCCGTGCCCGAGATGACATCGAAGGTGCAGACATTGAGCGTCCAGTTGTTGGCCAGCGCGTTTTGCTGGCTCTGGGTGATGGGCAGGCGCAGCGACGCATCGCTGCAGAACTCCTGCTGGCTCAACGGCCGGGTCACATTGACCAGCGTGATGGGGTTCTGCGCCGTGCTCACGGCCGTCACACGCACGTCCAGCAGGTGGCCTGTGGCACCGTTGCCACCAAACGGCGGATTGGTCACCACGCCGCCATAACTGACCAGGCTGAACGAAGGATTGCCCAGGCTCACCTGGGTGAACAGGTCCTTGCCGATGGTCAACTGGGGCAGGTGCAGCAAATTGCCAGTGCTCAGGAACTGGATGTCTTCTCCCACCACAGCGGGGTCATTGGCCTTGAGCAGGCCTACATCCAGCAGCTTGATCACCACACTGAAGTATTTGGCGTTGTCGATCTGCAGCGTGGGCAGGCTCAGAGTGCCGGTGGCGCCATTGAACACCGCCGGATCTGCTGCCTGGGCCCCTGCCATGGCGCTCACGAGAAACGCCGCAACCGCGAGGTTTTTGGGGTTCGGTTTCACGTTTGATCTCTCCTGCGCCCGTACCGGGCCTGTAACCGTTAACGTACATCGTAACCAACTGAGTCGGGCAACAATCTGTGGTGCCCGGCTGGAGGCGTAGCGCATGCACCACACCTCAATGGGTGTATTGTCCGCTGGAGTGGGGCTGCTTGCTGGTGATCAAGGACACATCCCCGTGCAGAACGCGCCTCATTTTTCAGCATCAATGGCCATCATTCGCCTCACCGAATATGACAATAAGTGCCAGCCAGACACATAAGGCGCCTCACCATTGCCAATAGCAGGGCAACGGGGGGCGCAGCCCGCCGCAGGTATAGGCATTGGCTGGCATACGCGGCCCGGGGACAGAAGTACGGTGGTTGCCAGACCACCAATATCCAAGGAGTTCGCCATGCCCGCACCCGCACCCCAGCCCATGCCCCCCATCGACACGCCACCGCTGGAGCAGCCGCCCCAGCCGGCCTGGACACCCGCGCCGCCCCAGGGCGACCCGCCGCCCGGCCCTGCTGAGTCGCCCGTGCAGGACCCACCACCGCATTTTTGAGCGGTGGTACAGAGGTAAAGGTGCCGTTGCTGCACCCTGGTGGCAGCCGCCGAGGGCGCTTGCGTGGCCCGTGGGCGTTGCACCGCCGGGCGCACCTACCCAAGGCCCGCCCGGCCCGGCTTGAGCGGCGTGCAGCAGGCTCGCGCTGAATCCGGAGTCGTTACCGGTTGGGCTGCGGCACCGCTGCGTAGTTGGAGGCGATGGCCTGTACCACGGCGCCGATCAGCACGGCATCCCCCGCTTGGGTGGGCAGCACCTCCTTGACAATCTGCACGGCGTACTGGAGTTGTTCCTTGGCCAGCGCCGCAGACATGGCATTGCCACGTTTTTCATTGGGCGCAGCATCGCGGATTGGCAGGGACATGGGGGGCTTTCGCAAGGGAGGAAAGCACAGAGTATGGACCTCGCCCGATAGCCCTTGCCCCGGCACTGCGTGCCTGACGCAGAAGCTGCGCCTGCAATGGCCTATGGTGCTGAATCGCGTGCGTTTTGCGCCGGGGGCTGTTAGAACGTGTTTACGATCTTGAACAGACTCTGACAAGCAGGGGTAGATATTCCTTGCGCGCCACCGGTGCTGCCCAGACAGCCAGTGCGCGCGCGGCTGCACTTTTGCAACAGGGATGGATGAAAGGACAGGCCTGGCAGGTGTTTTCCTCGCGAACCAGCGCTCCACGGTCTGCCAAAGACCGCTCATCGCTGCGGCTCGAGCCGTGGCGGGTGTTCCTGTTCGTGTTTGCGTTGGCCGGGGTGGCCATCGTCCTGCAGTTGCTGAACGCGCGCCACACGATCCGCGAGGCGGAGGAGGCGCGGCTGCAGGACGTGAGCCGCTATGTGTCGGAGAACCTCACGCGCCAGCTCAAGGGCCTGAACGAGGCGCTGACCCGCATCAGCCGCGACTACCGTGCCACGGCGCTCACCGCGTCCAGCGCCGATGCATCCCGGCAACTGCACCTGCTCACCGACGTGATCCAGGCCGTGCGCGGGCTGGCGGTGCACGACGCCAATGGCACGGCCGTCGCGTCGGATCGCGCGGCCGACGTGGGCCGGGATTTTTTCGCGGCAGAGTTCTTTCGCGGCGTGCACGGCCGGCCCGACCCGCGCGTGCTCTACCTCTCGCGCCCCTCGGCATCGGACGACGAGGGCGTGGCGCTGTACCTGTCCCGGGCCATCTTCGATGCCGAGGGCCATTTCTCGGGCGTGGTCAGCGCCACGCTGGACGATGAGTTCTTCGCCTTCATCATCCGCTCCGCGCTGTTCGCACCCGACATGCGGGCCACGCTGGCGCATGCCGATGGCGAGGTCTTCGTCACCGTGCCCAGCATGGGCACCGAGCGCATGGCCAACCTGGCAAGGCCGGGCTCCGCGTTCGAAGCCCATGTCAAAAGCCAGCGGCAGACCACCGTGTTCGAGGGCCTGGTTCCCGCCACGGGCCGCGAGCGGCTGGTGGTGCTGGCCAGCGTGAAGCCGGTGGGCCTGGGGCTGGACAACACCGTGGTGCTGGCCGTGAGCCGCGAGCGCTCGGAGGTCTACGCCCCCTGGTACGCGCAGGTGCGCATGTACGCCATGCTGTACGCCGCCCTGCTGGTGGCGGCCACCGGCCTGCGCCTGATCGAGCGCCGGCGCCTGCGCAGGCTGCTGGCGCACGAAGAAGCCTCGCAGGCCGCGCTGCAGCTGACGGCGGCCCGCCTGGAGCGCGCGCTCGATGGCGCCCAGCTGGGCCTGTGGGAGCTGCAGGTGGATTCGCGCCAGCTGCGCATCGATGCCCGGGGCGCACGCATGCTGGGCTATGGCGACGCCGAAGTGGCGCGCCCCATCGAAGAGTGGACGGCCACCTTGCACCCGGCCGACCAGGCCGCCAACGCCGCCGCCTTCTACGAGCACCTCAAGGGCGCCAGCCCGGCCTACGAAAACGAGTTCCGCGTGCGGGTGCAAGACCGGTTCGTGTGGCTCTTCAGCCGCGGCAAGGTGACCGAGCGCGCCAAGAGCGGCGCGCCCCTGCGCATCATCGGCACGTTCATGGACATCACGCCGCGCAAGACCAGCGAGGCCGCGCTGGCGGACGCCGTGCTGCTGCAAAAGAAGTCCGGCGAAATCGCCCGCATCGGCGGCTGGACCCGCGACCTCACCACCGGCCAGTCGCAATGGACCGACGAGGTCTACCGCATCCACGACCTCGATCCGGGCGGCGCGCCGGACCTGCCGCGCACCCTCGACTTCTACACCGAGGCGTCGCGCCCCCTCATTGCCACTGCGGTGGACCGATGCCTGCAGGACGGCACGCCCTGGGACCTGGAGCTGCAGATCGTCTCCGCCAAGGGCCGCATGCTGTGGGTACGCACGCAGGGCGAGGCCATCTGGCAGGACGGCGCCATCGTGCGGATCACCGGTGCCTTCCAGGACATCACGGCCCGCAAGCAGGCCGCGCTGGAGCTGGAGCGGCTGAACGCCACGCTGTCCGAGCTGTCCTACCAGGACGCGCTCACCGGCCTGGGCAACCGCCGCCTGTTCGACGACACCCTGCAGGCCGAGTGGGCGCGCAATACCCGGCAGGGCACGGCGCTGTCGCTGCTGATGGTGGACGTGGACTACTTCAAGCGCTTCAACGACCGGCACGGCCACCAGGCGGGCGACGAGTGCCTCAAGCGCGTGGCGGGCGTGCTGCGCGAGGCCCTGTGGCGATCACACGAGCGCGCCATGCGCTATGGCGGCGAGGAGTTCGCCATCCTGCTGCCCGAAACCACGCGCGAAGGCGCCCGCCTGGTGGCCCAGCGGGTGCTGGACGCGGTGGCCGCCGCGCGCATCGCGCACGGCGCCTCTCCCCTGGGGGCCTGGGTCACGTTGAGCATCGGCGTGGCGTGCATTGCGCCATCGATGGAGGCCAAGCCCGCCTCCCTCACCCGGCGGGCGGACATGGCGCTCTACCAGGCCAAGGCACAGGGGCGTGCGGGGCTGGTCGTGGAAGACATGCCCCCTTGAAGGAGCGCAGGCCCTTACCTGCCGGCGCCGCCATCGAGCAAGGCGCGCACCCTGCGCGCCATGTCATCCACCTCGAAGGGCTTGGTGAGGATCTCCCTGCCGGGCGAGGCAAAGGGCTGCGAGGCTGACACCTTCTCGGCATAGCCCGTCATGAACAGGATCTTCAGGTCCGGCCGCTCGGCGCTGGCCGCCTCGGCCACCTGGCGGCCGTTGAGCCCCGGCAGGCCGACGTCGGTGATGAGCAGGTCGATGCGGCGCTGCGGCACACGCAGTTGGTGCAGCCCCGAGGGGCCGTCGTGCGCCTCCAGCACCTGGTAGCCCAGGTCGCGCAGCACCTCGGCCACCAGCTCGCGCACCAGGGTTTCGTCCTCCACCACCAGGATCACCTCGCCCTTGCCCGCCGCCGTGGCTGCGGGGGCCGGCGGCGCGTGCGCGGGGCCGTCCTCGGCGTTGAAGTGGGCCGGCAGGTAGATCCTGACGGTGGTGCCCTGCCCATACTCGCTGAAAATGCGGGCATGGCCTTCGGATTGGCGGGTGAAACCGTAGTTCATCGACAGCCCCAGGCCCGAGCCCTCGCCCACCGCCTTGGTGGTGAAGAAGGGCTCGAAGGCATGCGCCAGGGTCTCTGCGGTCATGCCCGTGCCCGTGTCGCTCACGGCGATGCACACATACGGGCCGGGCTGCACGCCGTGCAGGGCTGCGGCGTAGGCCGTGCAGGGCTGCGGCGTAGGCCGCATCGAGCTCGGCGTTGTGCGTTTCAATGGTCAGCCGGCCGCCACCCGGCATGGCGTCGCGGGCGTTGATGGCCAGGTTGAGGATGGCGCTTTCCAACTGGTTCTCGTCGCACAGCGTGGTCCACAGATCGGGCGCCAGCTGCAGCGACAGCTCCACCTTCTCGCCGATGGTCTGGCGCAGCAGGTCCTGCATGGACAGCACCAGCGGATTGGCGCGCACGGCCTTGGGGCTGAGCGGCTGGCGCCGCGAGAAGGCCAGCAGCCGGTGCGTAAGCCCCGCCGCGCGCGAGGTGGACGCCAGGGCCCGCGTGACATAGGTATCGAGGTCGGCCGCCGTGCTCTGCACCCCTTGCCCCAGCCGCTTGCGCAGCACCTGCAGGTTGCCCATGATGCCCTGCAGCAGGTTGTTGAAGTCGTGCGCGATGCCGCCGGTGAGCTGGCCCACCGCCTCCATCTTCTGCGCCTGGCGCAGCGCGTCCTCGTGCAGGCGCAGCTGCTGGCTGCGCTCGGCCACCTGCGACTCCAGCGTGGCGTTGAGCGTCTGCAGCGCCACCTCGGCCTTGCGGCGCTCTTCGATCTCGCGCTGGGCAGCCTCGAACAGGCGGGCGTTGTCGATGGCAATGGCCGCCTCGGCCGCCAGCAGGGCCACCGAGCGCTCCGAGCGCTCGGTGAACACGCCCGGCTGCGCGTGGCCGAAGAACAGGCCACCGATCACATGGCGGGCCCGGTCGACCACCGGCACCGCCAGGTAGCTGGTCAACGCCAGGTGGCCCCGGGGCATGCCGTGCCAGGGCGCGCTCTTGCCGTAGCGCGGGTCCTGGGTGATGTCGTCCGAGCGCACGATGCCCTCGCCCGCAAACGTGGGGCCGAAGATGGCCGTGTTGCGCGGCATGGGAAAGCCTTCGAACGCGGCGCGCGGCGCGCCCGACAGGGTGTACAGCGTGTAGCTCTCGCCCGCAGCGTCCACCAGGTTGTAGAAGAACGCGCCGAACTGTGCGCCGGTCACTTCCACGCCCGCGTCGGTGACGGCCTGTACCACCAGGGCCAGGTCGTTCTCGCGCGCCAGCGTGGCGGCGGCGCGGTTGAGGATTTCGAGCGTGCGCTTTTCCTCACGCAGCGCGTCCTCCGACACCTTCCACTGCGTACGGTCGCGCAGCACCTTCACAAAGGCCACGGGCGCTGCGGCGGGGTCGGTCACCGGAGTGAGCTCGCCCACCGCCCAGAAACGCGAGCCATCGGCGCGCATGCGCCATCCCTCGTGGCCGCCACGGCCTTTGGACTGGGCGTCGGCCATTTCCTCGGTCACGCGCGCCTGGGGGTTCGTCTCTTCGGGAAAGATGCGCAGCAGGGTCTGGTCGAGCATCTCTTGCTCGGACCAGCCCAGCAGCCGCACGGCGCCGGGGTTCCAGCTGAGCACGGCGCCCCGGCTGTCCAGCGCGATGATGGCCGTGTCGGTGGCGCTGTTGATGACGGTCGACAACGCGGCTGCGCTCAGTGGCATGGGGTGCGGTTTCTTATATTGGCATATTCGCCCGCGACCTCACGCCCAGCAAATATCGGGAGCGCTCGCGGGACAGGAATCGCCACTTTACATTCTTGGCCGGGTTTGAACCACCCGGGTGTTCATGGATGTCTACACGGAACGGGGCCGGCCTTGCGGGCGCACACGGTCAGGCTTGGGGGTCGGGCAAGGCCATGCAGTGGTCAAAGAAGGCATCCAGTTCCGTAGATTTGTCGAACACGGCATCGGCCCCCTGGGCCAGGCAGCGGCGGCGCATGTCGGGCGTGGCGTAGTTGGACAGCACAAACACATGCTGGCCGGGATTGCGCTGGCGCACGGCCTGCAGCACCTCCAGGCCCGAGCCGGCGGCCAGAAACAGGTCCACCACCATCAGGTGCCATTGCCCGCGCCAGCGCTCCACCGCCTGCCGGGCACCCGAGGCAGTGGTGGCAATGGCAACAATGCGGGCATTGGCCAACTCCTCCAATGCCGGAACCAGGGTCTCACTGATGGTTTTGTTGTCTTCGACGAGAATGGTGATGAAAGGCATCGTGGAACGTGCCGGTTACACCGGTTATTGGGAAGCTGCCTACAATCTAAGCGCGTACATGGCCACAGCCTGTAGGCCGTTACCCCGCATGCACACGATTGTGTGATTTTTCCCCCATTGAGCCGAGCCCCCACCATGCCCAGCGAGTCGAAACCGTCCCAGGCATCCGAGATCGCAGATGTCCTGAACCAGAACATCGAAGCGGCCGAGCAGATCAAGGCCACGGCCAGCGAGCTCAACGTGGTGCACGCCGTGCTGTCCACGCAAATCCCCACCGAAGCGCTGGAGGGCGACCTGCAGGCCGCCGTGGAGCGCACCGACGAGCTGGAGCAGCAGCTCAGCGAGACGGCCGAAGCGCTCGAAAAATCCAACGACCTGCTGCGCGAGATCGACGCCAAGCAAAGCGCTGCGGCCACGAAAAAATAGCCGGCCCCGTGGCTCCTCCTGCCATGGGCTGGCCGGTGCGGCGGCATCGTCCTACAGCGGCCAGGCCACTGCGTCAGCACACTGGGCTTTTTGCAGCGGAGGCCCCATGGCCACACAGCCCCCATCGTCCGACGGCAAACCCCGCAAGGACCCCGACCGCCCTACCCCGGCCTTCACCGAGACCGATGCCCAGGCTGGCAAACGCAAGCCTGCAGACACAGCGCCCGAGCGCGGGGACACGACGCCATCGGCTCCGGCACCCCATCCACCCGAATCGGATGTGGACCCTGAAACCCCGGCAAGCATCAATTCACCATGACAGCAAGTGGTTGGCAGAGCTTGGTGCCGGCGAACGCTACCGCGTGACAATCAGGAGCAGGGGTCACAATGGCGTCAGCGCCTCTGGCAAGCACGACTCCTCATGCCCCACCAAGCGGATCCACATGCCGCTTTTGCGGATGATGACGTAATCGACGGTGACGACACGGCCTTTGTAGAGAAATCGGGAACCGGGCTTGTACAGAACCATGGAAGCAGAAAGAGGGCGGGTGGCAGGCAGCAGGCGCCTGCAAGAAGCAGGCCTTGGATGGTGCCTGTGCATGCGCCATGGGGTTGTGACACCCGCGAAAGACCTGCCGCTCTACTGGGCTGCTACTTGACGCGCGGGCGCCCGCGCCATCCCGTCGCGCATCCATTGCGATGCGCGCCACCTGCGACGCATGCAACCGGCGCGGCCAAGGCCAGTGCCCCCGCGCAAGGGCCGCCCCGCCGCGCTGGGGACGTCCCCCTCCCGACTCGCGCAGCGGGTCGAGAGAGGGGTGAAGGCGCGAAGCGACTCAGGGGGTGTTTCAGTTCAGTGCTCGCCCACCACCGCGTGTGGGGCAGACGCGTCCACGGTGGGCGCGGCCTGCACGGAAACGAACTGCGTGGCAGCCGGCAACTGGCTGGCCAGGGCCGCCTTGATCTCTGGCGCTGCCATCTTGAACGCCACCACGCACGACACCACCAGCACTGCAATGACCGCAGAGATGCCGAACACCCGCGAATCACCCGCACTGTCGGCGCCCTGCAGCATGCCGTAATTGCCCGATGTGTTGCTCATGGTTTTCATGTGGTTGCTCCTGGCTGTGTGTTGCAGTGAAGTTAACGGCCAGCGGGCGCCCGGGCTGTCGGACAAATGCCATTCCTGAGTGTCGAAAACCCGCCCTCCTCCGCCCTCCGCGCGAGCCCCTTGGCGCCATGAAAAAAGCCGCCTGGGAAGGCGGCTTCGGGGGCACCAATGCAAGGCCGGGTCACATCCGGTTCCACGGCCACTCGCCGCACTTGGCTTGCGACACCGTCACATTCGCCAGGCGGCGCATGGCGGTGTCGTCGTAGATGTAGCTCAGGCGCACACCGGCCTGCAGGTCGGGCGCCACATGCGGGTCGCGGCACAGCGTGCCCAGCAGCTCGCGCTCCACCACGGCCTCGAAATCCGGCCGCACGCCCGCCGGGCTGACCAGGAACTTCACCGTCACGTGCCGGCCCGCGTGCGTGGCCGAGGTGGTCAGAATGCGCTCGTCGCGCCGCTCGCGTGCGTCCGAGTTGTACTCCTCGGCCAGGCGCTTGGCCCGCGCCTCGGCGGTCAGGCGTGCGCCCTTCTCCGTGGGCGCCTTGCCCATGAGGTAGTTTTCATCGCACACCCGCAGCGCGATGTGGATGCCCGTGGGCGTGGGCTTTTCAGTGGCGTTCTCCACACAGCGGTCGTACTGCGCGCGCGCCCTGGGGCCCAGATCCTCGCGCGAGCGCTGGGGGTAGTCCTGCGCCATGGCGGCAGATGCACAAAGCAGCATGGCGCCGAGCGCCGCGCCGCGTGCCAGTGGTGGCATGGTCTTCATGGTCGATTTCCCCCGGATTTTTGTAAGTTCATGCATGGGTGCGGGCACTCCAGCGAGCATGCAGTGTGCTCGCCGGCCGCACCCGCGGCAAGCTGCGTTGCGCTCGGTAACCAGTGCAATGTCGGGGCCCCGCCCCGTAGCGCTGCAGAGGCTGCGTCAGCCTGCGGCAAACGCCACCACCGCCACCAGCAGCATTACCGCAGCGGCTGCCAGCCACATCACGCGCGGGCTGTACTGGCCGAACTCCAGTTCCGCATCGTCTGCCAAGCCGGCATCGGCAAAGGACATCTGGCGCTGGAATGGTTTGCTGGTGCTCATGGTGCTCTCCCGGTGGTAGATGTATGCAAAGGTAGCTGGCAAGCCCAGCCGTCCGTGTCAGACAAGTTCCCATCCTCGCAGCAGATAGGGCCGGTAGCGTTTTTGAAAATGACTGGGGTGTGCAAAACTGCACGAAGAGATCGCTCAAAACTGAGGGGTTACGCTGCCGCTGCCTTGTGGCGGCCCGTTGGTCCGAGGAAAGGGGTCCTTGTCCCACGTCCCCACAGCGGCATGCCTTGCAGGCGCGCGGCCACCATTGCGCCACCATGGTGGATGACCTACTCCTCCCCTGTTGACCGTCAGCAGGCCCTGGCCACCTGGGCCATGGCCCTGGAAGCCTTCCACCAGGAAATGCACCGCGTGCTGCGCGGCGGCCAGCGCGACCGCGCCCGGTCAGTGGCGCTCAAGCGGGCGCTCGATGCGGCCCGCGCCGAGGTGGATGGGTTGGCCCCTTGAACGAGACGGGGCGGTAAGCACGGCGGTGCTTTCACCCGCGGACACCCTCCACTAAGAGCGGATAACAAAACTCAGCGAAGCGGTTCTGGCTAGGAGCGTGCGCGGCAGAAGGCATCGAAGCGAAACGTCCGAAAACCGAGGATCGCTGGGG
>NZ_LMIH01000026.1:0-5575 GCF_001428645.1 Acidovorax sp. Root217 | reverse complement strand
ACCCGGCGAGACCGGTTTGTCGGGCGTTGCAGCCGATGCTCCTTCTGCCGCGCACGCTCCTAGGCGCTGCGCCGCAGGCAGTACGTTAGTACGACAAGGCGCAGCAACGACGCCAGAAGAGTTTTGTTAGCCGCTCTAAGGCCGCGTCAGCTTCCATTCGCGGTGCATTTCCTGCATGAGCAGCCGCGCCAGAAAGTCCGCGTTGTCCTGCACCTTGGCGCTTTTTGGCGCAATGCCCATGGTCAGGCAGGTGACGGTGAGGGTGCCGTCCTTCACCTGCCAGGTGCCCGTGTGCCCTTCGATTTCGAGTTGCCCGCTGTCTCCGGGCGCCGCATCAGCGTTGGGGGCCATGGGGCTTTAGCGCCGCGCCTTGCACAACGACTCCCACAGCGACGCCGCCGCCGTCGGCTGCGCGCCGCACTCGAAGGCCAGCTTCAAAAATTCTTCAGCAGACACTGAAATCTCCTGCGGCAGCGCCCGCACCACCTGCATGGCGCCGGGCTTGAGCCGCTCGATCTCCCAGCTGGAGAGCCGGCCATCCGACAGGGCCGCCTGCCTGAAGGCCGCAACGATGTCGGCCGGCAGGTTCGGCCCGAAGACGTAGTATTCGAGCCGGGGCAGAAAGCTGGCCTCCAGGTGCGCCCCATTGGCAGGGGCGCCATTGGCCTCGTACCAGGCCTCGCGCGAGCGCCCCTGCCCCCCAGGGTAGCGGTCCGGCACCGTGTAGTAGCGCATGCGCTCCACAGGAATGCCACCGCGCGCCAGCAGCGACTGGTACAGCGCTGCCATGGGCTCAAGCGACCGTACCGTGGCGTCGTCATGCCTGCGGCTGAAGTCGATCTGGCCCAGCCATGCGTGTTCCTGATCGGTAAGGTCAATGTCCGGGGTGCGTGTCATGTACCCCATTCTGCCCTCAGGCACGGCCCAGGCACCAAGATAAAAGTTTGGCTTGTCGGAATCCCGATACTCGAAAACCATGGCGAATCTGCTACGCCCTGCCCGGTATGCTGGGGCGCCGGGTCCCCAGCGCCACCAGCGGCACGGCCATGGCGTACACCGCCACCACCAGCAGCCATATGGCGCCGGGCCAGTCCGACCGCACGGCATAGTAGAACGCCGAGAAGCCCAGCGGCGCGATGATGGACGCCAGGCTGACGGCCGAAGCCAGCATGCCCTGGAACTGCCCCTGCAGGTCGGCACCCACCTGGCGGCTGGCCAGCGCCTGCAGCGCCGGCGTGCCGAAGCTGCCCAGCGCAAAGACCGGCATGGCTACGAACACCATCCAGCCCTGGCGTATGAAGGCCATCGCCACCAGGGCCAGGCAGGCGCAGGCAATGCCCGCCAGCACAGCGCCCCTCTCACCCAGCCAGCGGCTGGCCGGCCCGGGAGCCAACGCCTGCACCAGGGTCTGGCACACGCCGAAGGCGCCCAGCGACAGTCCGATCCACAGGCCATTCCACTGGAACGCGTCGGCACCCCACAGCGCCCAGCAGATGCCATAGGCCTCGCCGGTCGCGCTGAGGATGAAGAAGGTCAGCACGATGGGCCGCAGGCGCTTTTCAGAAAGCACCCATGCCAGGGGCCGCAGCGGGTTCAGCGCCGCCAGGCCGATGCCCTCGCCGCTGCCCTTGCGCGATTCGGGCAACGATGTGCATGCGAGCACGAAGTTGGCCCCCGTGAGCACCGCCGCTGCGATGAAGGGCAAGCGCACCCAGTGGTCGCCGAGCACGCCGCCCAGCACCGGCCCGATGATGAAGCCCGCGCCGAACATGGCGTTGAAGAGCCCGAAGCGCCGCGCGCGCTGCGCCTCGGGCGTGACATCGGTGATGTAGGCCGTCGCCACCGACATGTTGGCGCTTGTCAGCCCCGCGATGGCGCGCCCCAGCAGCAACAGCCACAGGCTGGGCGCGCACGCCAGCAGCAGGTAGTTGACGCTGGCGCCGGCCAGGGACAGCAGCAGTACGGGCCGCCGGCCCAGCCGGTCGCTCAGCGCGCCCAGCACCGGCGCGAACACCAGTTGCATGGTTGCATACAGTGCGGCCATGATCCCGATGAACGGCGCGACATTGCCGGCGCCAGTGACTTCGCCGACCAGCGCCGGAAGGATGGGAAACACGAGGCCGATGCCCATGGCATCGAGCGCAACGCAAAGGTAGATGACGAGAAGGGATCGGTTCATGCAGGGGCGCTCCAGTCCGTGCAGGCATGGCTGCGCCAAGGGCGCAGCTGCTCGCAGCAGGGTCCGACGGGTGTCGGGGGAAACGCTGGCCGGGGTCACCCCGTGCGGGGGTGGCGGCGTGTGCGCGGCCAATTGCGGTTTCGGTGTCCAGATGGACGGGCGAATGCAACAAACGGCCGTTTCTCGCGGTGTTCGAGTGCGCAGTATCGCACGCCCGCGCTGCTACCTCGACGCCCCGCCCCCCCTATCTCACCGTGAGCACGATCTTTCCGCGAATGTGCCCGCGCGCCGCCCGCTCGTGTGCGCTGCGCGCATCGGCCAGCGCAAAGGTGCTGTCGATGGCCACGCGCACCGTGCCCGCGCCGAGCAAGCCCGCCAGTTGCACGAGCTGGGCGCCGCTGGACCTCACCTGCGTTGCCGACACCGTGAAGCCCCGCTGCGCGGCCTCGTCGGCGCCGGTGTAGCCCAGGGGGAACACGGGGTACAGCACGCCACCCGGCTTGAGCGCCTGCAGAAACCGGCCGGTGGTGGGGCCGCCCAGGGTGTCGAGCACCAGGTCCACCCCGCGCGCCACCGCTTCGGGCGCGCCCTGGGTGTAGTCGATGAATTCGTCGGCGCCCAGGCCCCGCAGAAATGCCTCGTGCGCGCCCGACGCCACGGCGATCACGTGCGCGCCCTTGACCTTCGCCAACTGCACCGCAAAGTGCCCCACCCCGCCCGCCGCGCCGTTGATGAGCACCGTCTTGCCCTCGACGGGCACCGGCCGGTGCATCTGCGGCTGCAAAGGGTTCGGGTGGTCGTGGCCCAGCTCGATGAGGAACTGCCACGCCGTGAGCAAGGCCATGGGTGCAGCAGCTGCCTGCACGTGGCTGATGCCGGCTGGCTTGTGTGCCAGGTCCGATGCGGGTGCGGTCACGTATTCGGCATAGGCCGCGCTGTCGCCATAGCTGGGAAAGCGCACCATGCCGAACACCTCGTCGCCCACGGCCAGGCCTTGCACGCCCGGCGCCACGGCCTCGACCACGCCCGAGACGTCCGATCCCGGGATGGCGGGCATCGCGATCGGCGGTTGCCACGCGGGCGGCAGCATGCGGTAGCCCTCGCGCAGGTACCAGTCGGGCGGGTTGATGCCCACTGCGTGCACGCGCACCAGCACCTCGCCGGGCTTGAGCGCAGGCACCGGCGCATCCTCGTAGCGCAGCACCTCGGGGCCGCCGAAGGCGTGCAGGCGGATGGCTTTCATCATCGTCGTCGTGGTTGTCGTAGCGGTTGTCATCGTGATCTCCTGGGATTCGTCAAAACCGCAGTGTCGATCTTCACCGTCTGTTTGATAATCCCTCCACAACTCACTTGTTTCATGCCATGACGGAATCAATCAGCCTGGAGCGCCTGACCGGCATCGTCGCGTTTGCCCGCGCGGCGTCGCACGGCAGCTTCACCGCGGCGGCGCGCTCGCTGTCGGTGTCGCCATCGGCCGTGAGCAAGACCATCCAGCGGCTGGAGCAGCAGTTGGGCCTGCGCCTGTTCACGCGCACCACCCGATCCCTGGTGCTCACGCCCGAGGGCCGCGAGCTGCACGAGCGCGCCCTGCACCTGCTGCGCGCGGCCGAGGATGTGGTGCAGTCCGCCGCCGCCGTGCGGGCCGAGCCGTCCGGCACCATCAAGGTGGCGGCGCCGCTGCCCATCGGCACGCGCTTGCTCGCGCCCGCCCTGCCCGAGTTTCGCCGCCGCTACCCCAAGGTGCAGGTGGACCTGCGGCTGGGCGACCGCTTCGTGAACCTGGTGGAGGAAGGCATCGACGTAGCCATCCGCATCGGCGATCTGCCCGACTCCAACCTGCTATCGCGCGGCCTCACCTCGGCCAAAGTCAGCGCCTTCGCCTCACCCACCTACCTGGCAGCGCGGGGCACGCCCCAACGGCCCGAGGACCTCCAACACCACGATTGCGTGAACTTTCGCTACCAGGCGTCGGGCCAGCTGATGCGCTGGGTGTTCAAGGCCGGCAGCCGCACGGTGGAGTTCACGCCCGATGCAGCCATCGTGGTGGACGTGAGCGACGCGGTGGTGGAGGTCATCGCCGCCGGTGGCGGCATCGGCATGTCGGCATCGTTCATCGCCGCGCCGTATGTCGAGCGCGGCCTGCTGGTGCCGGTGCTGACCGAGTTTGCGGCCCACATGCCGACCATCACCGCCGTCTGGCCCGAGAGCCGGCGCGCGAGTCCGAGCGTCAAGGCGTTCATAGGGTTTCTGGAGGAGCTGTTTCCGTCGCCCGCACCGTGGGATGCGGTGATTGCGAATGCAGCCTTGAGGCCAAAGCACATCCCGCCGACCACAGGTACGAAAAAATGACCGTTTGGCCGGTCTCGTACGGCATCGCATACTGCGGCTTCAACTGCAGTCACCCAAATGGGCTAGATCACCCCCGGGCCTACTCTGACACTATGGACCATGGTCCCCTCCCCCTCCCTGCCGCGAAACACCGCCCTTGCCACCTGGGCCAAGGCTCTGGAGGAATGGCAGACAGAGGCCACCCGGCTGGCCCAGGGTGGTGCGCCTGATAGCCACCGGGCTGCTGCACTGAAAATGTCGCTGGCCACCGCACGCTACCGCTTGAATCTGGTGTCCGCATAGCAGCCTGGTGCGGTGACTGCAGGCAAGCCCCGCACCTGTTGCCTGTTCGGTCGTTGCCGGACAGTGGGGCGACATGCGTTGGACGACGGGAACGGCGTTAGTTAACTGGACACACAGATCGGCTCTCGCCGACATTCCCAGGTCGCTGGCAGTACCTGCTCCGCTTCGCTGAGTCGCCTTCTTGGGTGATACAGGGCACAGGCGCGAGCGGCTAGACTGCCGCTATCAGCCAATAGCCGACATTCCCCCAATCGAGTTTGATGTCCAATGCTCTCAGCGAATACCTTGAGGTTTCTTGATGAACTCTTCGTGACCTCACAGGAGGCGTACTCAAATGGAGGCACGTTGTGGACATTCATCGAGGCAGCAAATCAGGGTCACTTCCGGTTTAACGACCCTCGACGAGGACTGCCAGCAGGCGGCATGGATTTAGAGCTACTTGGCTACTGGCTCCAATGCGCTCGAAGTGGTCAAGCGAGTGATTTGAAGCCAGTGACGGCGGAGTCCATTGCTGACGCAACCAGACTGGTGAATGCGTTGAAGAATGATCTAAAAGTCGATGATTTCCTTTTCGCATTTGATGATGCGGGCACCGACATGACCGCCAATATTTACATGATTCTGAACTCTGACAATCGTTACTTTGCTCTAGAGATGTGGTGGTCCATCGACTAGCGAGGGCGTACAGCCACGTCAGCTTTGGGCCGAGGCTGTGTGAAAACCCAACCCTAAACCGCTGCCCAAAACTAAAATAGCGGCACCCGA
>NZ_LMIH01000025.1:18058-36625 GCF_001428645.1 Acidovorax sp. Root217 | reverse complement strand
TCGGGTGCCGCTATTTTAGTTTTGGGCAGCGGTTTAGGGTTGGGTTTTCACACAGCCTCGGCCGATAGCGGAAGTCTAGCCCAGCGCTTCAACATGCGCCCGACAACGATGTTTGCTCAGCCGCCGACAAATGTCCGGTGTGCGTGTTGTCGAATTCGATGCCAACAGTGCCGAACCGATGTCCAAGAGCGCCGCACGAGGCACTATTGGCAGACCGCCAGCCACCCCGCCCACGGCAGCGGCGATGCAGTACAGCAACTGCTCCTTCAGCGCCCCCATGCGTGCCAACTCACCCCGGCATCCAGGCAGGCTTGAACGCCGCATGGAACCCGAACGGCACCACCTGCGGCAAATTCAGCGTGGCCAGGCACTGCATGCTGGCCGGGTCGATCACGCCGATCACGGTGCCCTCGTCGCCTTCGGCCAGCGTGGGCACCAGCAGCACGCCATCGTCCTCGGCGGTGGAGCCGGGGCGCTCCACGAACAGGGGCTCCAGCTGCACGGCATGCTCGCGCTGCCAGGTGCCGGCGATGCGGCCGCCGTCCAGGTCGAGCTTCACCGTGCGGTCGAACATGGGGGCCTTGCCATCGGGGTCGAAGCCCGCAAACCAGGCGTGTCGCGACTGCTGGCGCCCCCAGTAGGCGCCGTGCACGGCGGGCAGCTCCACGCTGGTGCCTTCGACCAGCGTCCTGGGCTGCGCGTCGCTGCGGCCGAGCTCCAGCCGGTAGCGCTGCACGCGGTGCTGCACGCCCACCGGCTGGCCGGCGCGCAGGCGGTCCAGCCGCAGCGCGCTGAAGATCTCGGGGCCATCGGTGGTGCACAGGTCCAGCACCAGCGTGGCGGGTGCGCGCCCGTCCTGGCTGGGCTCGTCCCAGGCCTGCACGGCATGAAAGCTGGCCATGGCCGGCACGGCCCAGCTGCGCACGCTGCCATCGGTGAGCGAGACGGCGTCGATGCGCGAGCCCATGGCCGCATTCCACTTGAAGTTGTCGATGAAGCCCTTCCCCGCCAGGGCCAGCTTGATGGCATTGACCCGCATGGCCGGCTGCCACACCAGGGCGTGCGTGGGCGTCATGGCAAAGGCATGCAGGTAGCCCGCCTGCCGCACGGACCAGCGCCCCACCACCTCGCGCCGCCGGCTGCCCGCCACGATCTTGAACAGCTTGTAGGTGCACTTGGGGCCCATCTCCACGCCCACGTTCCAGTAGGTGCCCTGCGCATCGGTCACGCCATGGGCCGACATCACATGGATCACCTCGTCATCGTCGTACTCGATGCGCCCGGTGGTAGCCAGCGTGTCGGGGTCGAAGCTGGTGAGCAGCGGCGTCTCGGTCTGCGCCACCCACTGCGAGCCAATGCGCGCCATCACCACCGCCCCGTTGTCCGTCACGATCGGGTGGCGCAGGTTGCGCAGGCGCGAGAACAGGCCCGCCGGGTCGGCCGTGCCAAAGGCACTGCGCGCCGGCTTGCGCGCCGCCAGGCTCTCGCGCAGGTCATCGGTCTGCAGGTAGCGGCTGCGGTAGGTCGCGCTGGCGCCCCCCACATCGCCCGGCGCCAGTCTCACCCGGTGCAGCATGGCCAACCCATCGAACCAGTGCTCATAGCTGCCATGGGGCAGGTCCCACAGTGCCGGGCCATTGAGCAGCAGGCTTCCGCCGATGAGCCATGGGGGGATCTGGCCACGGATTTCGACCGGGGTGTCGGGGAGTTCGCGGGCGGTGGATTGGAGGCCGCGCAGGCGAGTGGCCAGGGCTGTGGGAGCGGAGGTGACAGGCTTGGTTGCGAGGCTCATGGGAGTAGGCATAAAGGACTGAACACAACTTGCGGTGCACGCATGGCTCCATCATGGCCCATGCCAGTGAATAGGCGCAGCATTGATTGACCCACAGTAGCTGGGTTGCGAGATAGGCTACTCCGCCACCCGCCCCCGCACCTGCCCCCTGAACCCCCAGTTGTTCTCCAACCCCACATTCACCGCCTTCCCGCCGTCCTCGAACTTCAGCGTGACCACGGTGACCTCCCCATCCGCCACCGAGCGCGAGATGAGCTGGAACGATTGCGCATCGAGCCAGTGGCCCTTGATGGCGATGAGCGCTGGCCCCTGTGGGGCGGTGCGGTACTTGCCGTCCAGGCCCAGCGGGCCGGCCACCGGCTCGCGCGGCAGTTCGGGGCGGCTGCTGTCGAAGGTGACTTCGTAGCGCGGGTTGGCGGGCGTGAGGTCCAGCACCAGGCGCTGGATGCCCATGCCGTTGCGCTCCAGCAGCCAGGGCTTGCGCGAGATGGTGGCGGCCAGCTCGGGCGTGGTGATGGGGGTGGCGCTGGGCTTTTCGACCCCGGCGTCGCGGATGCGTGCGGCCAGTTGGTCCTGCGCGGTGGCGTCGGCGGGCAGGGGCTCGCGCGAGCGCACGGCGGCGGTGATGTGGTCGATGAACAGGGGCAAAGGGTAGTGGCGCCGTCCAGTGACGGCCACGACCACGTCGATATCGGGCAGCACCACGATGAGCTGGCGGTTGAAGCCGGCGGTGAAGTAGGCGCGTTTGGACGGGATGCTCCACCAGCCGTTGGCGTATTTGAAGGCGGGCGCCGCGCTGCCAAAACCCATGTCCACCACGGGATTGAAGACCTGCTCCACCCAGGCGGCGGGCAGCAGCTGGCGGCCATTCCACTGGCCCTTGCGCAGGTAGAGGTACCCGATGCGCGCCATGTCGCGCGGGTGCAGGTACAGGCCCCAGCCGCCGACTTCCAGGCCCTGCGGGTCCTTGCGCCAGCGCACGTCGGTGATGCCCAGGGGGCCGAACAGGCGCTTTTGCGCGTAGGCCAGGGTGCTGCCGCCGGTCTTTTGCGCCACGATGGCCGAGAGCAGGTGGGTGTTGCCGCTGTTGTAGTTGAAGCCCGCGCCGGGCGCCTGGGCCATGGGCCGGTCAAGCACAAAGCCCTGCCAGTCGCGCGAGCGGCCCAGCTGCAGCATGGTCTCGGGCACGGCGTCGCTGAGCGGCTCGACCCAGCTTAAACCCGAGGTCATGTCGAGCAGGTGGCCCAGGGTCATGGCCTTCTTGGAGGCATCGGCGTTGGCGACCTTGCGGCCCTCAAAGAAGTCGAGCACGGGCGCATCGCGCGAGGCGATCAGCCCGTCCTGGATGGCCATTCCGGTGAGCGTGGCGACGACCCCCTTGGTGGTGGAATTGACGGCGTGCTTGAGCCCCGCGCGGTAGGGGGCGTAGAAGGCCTCGGCCACCAGGCTGCCGTGGCGGGTGACGAGCAGGCTGTCCATGCCCTGCGCGGCGCCAAAGTCGATGAGCTTGGCCAGCGCGGCGGAGTCCATGCCTTGCGCCTCGGGCGTGCTTTCGGCCCAGTCGTCACCGGGCCAGAGGGTGGTGGCTGGGGTGGCGGTCGATGCAGCCGATGCGGCGGGCGCCGCTGCGTCCTGCGCGACTGCGGCGAAGGGAGCAGCTGCGGTGGCCAGCAGCGCGGCCGTGGCCTGCCTGCGGTTGATCGCTGCGGCGGCGGATTGAACCGTCGCCTTGTCGTGCCTGTGCATTGCCATTGCCAGTTCCCTCGGTGTTTGTTGTGCAGGAATCATATGCGTCTTGCGGTACGGGCTAGGCCCTCCTTTTGGGGGAGCGTGGCCGCTTCTCCACAGCGAGTGGGGGTGGTGGCACCAGGCCTTCGCAGGCTGCGCGCAGCCACACCAGCACGGTGTGGAAGACACCCCCATCGTCCACGGCCGCGCGCGGCGCCATGAGCTGGTAGCAACTGCCATCGGCCACAAAGCCGCGCGGCGCGCACAGCACGCCGCTGGCCAGGTCGTCGGCCACCAGGGCCAGGGGGCCGATGGCCACGCCGGCACCGGCCACGGCGGCCTGCAGGCTCTGGTAGAAGTGCTCGAAGCGGATGGCACGCGTGGGCTGCAGGGGCGCGCCGGCCAGCGCAGCCCAGCTGTCCCATGCGCCCGGCCGCGTGGCGGTGTGCAGCAGCACGCCCTGCAGCGGCGCGCCTTGCTGCGGCCCGAGGGTGCCGGCCACATCGGGGCGGCACACGGGGCCGATGTGTTCGTGCACGAAGGGCTCGGCCACCACATCGTCGGCCAGCGCAAAGTCGTTGCGGCGAATGGCCAGGTCGATGCCGTCGCGCTCGAAGTGCACCACGCCCCCAGCCGACACCAGGCGCAGCTCGCGCTCGCCGCCCACGGCGGCCTGCAGCTGCGCCAGGCGCGGGATGAGCCAGCGGATCAGCAAGGTGGGCTCGCACGACAGCACCAGCGGCCGGCCCGGCCCCGCCGTGCGGCGCGCACGGGCCAGGGCCGCGCGCAGGCGGTCCAGCGCGCCAGCCACATCCTCGGCCAGCACCTGGGCGGTGGGCGTGGGCACTACTGAGCGGCTGCTGCGCTGGAACAGGTCAAAGCCAAGCTCGCCCTCGAGCTCGCGCACGGCACGGCTCACGGCCCCGTCGGTCAGGTGCAGCTCGCGCGCAGCGCGCGACACGCTGCCGTGGCGCACCGTGGCCTCGAAGGCGCGCAGGGCGGACAGCGGGGGCAGGCGGGTGTCTGGGGGCATGGCGGGATGATTGAGTCTGGCTCAATCATGCTTGAGATCAAATCGGTTTTCTGAGAACGCTTACCCAGGCACAGTCTCGGCATTACATTGATTGAGCCTCAAGAGTTCCGATGACAGCGACGACAACCACCAACACCCTCCCCCTGGCCATCACCATGGGCGACCCGGCGGGCATCGGCCCCGAGATCATTGCCAAGTGGGCGATGGGGGCGCTGGCGGGCAAGCGCCACGTGCAGCCCTTTGTGGTGCTGGGCGACGTGGGTGCCCTGCGGCGCGCGACGGCGATGGTGGGCGCTGCGCTGCAGGTACACACCGTGGGCGATGACCTGCATGGCGTGCACGAAGCGCTGCAGCAAGGCGCCCTGCCCGTGCTGCAGGCCTGCGCACCGCTGCCCGCCGACCTGCCCATGGGCCGGGTGGACGCACGTGCCGGCGCCGCAGCGCACGCCTGCGTGCAGCGCGCCATCGACCTGGCGCTGGCGGGCAGCGTGGCCGGCATCGTGACCGCGCCGCTGCACAAGGAGGCGCTGCGCGCTGCGGGTGTGCGGCACCCGGGCCACACCGAGATGCTGGCCGAGCGCGCGGGAACCACCGACTTCGCAATGATGCTGGCCAATGGCGAACTGCGGGTGCTGCTGGTGTCCATCCACCTGTCGCTGCGCGATGCGATTGCCGCCGTCACGCCCGAGAACGAACTGCGCGCCATACGCCTGGCGCACCGTGCCTGCCGCGCCTATGGCATCGCCAAGCCGCGCGTGGCAGTAGCCGGGCTCAACCCGCATGCGGGCGAAGGCGGGCTGTTCGGCCGCGAAGACCAGGACACCATTGCCCCCGCCATTGCCGCGGCGCGTGCCGAGGGCATCGACGCCACGGGCCCCTGGCCGGGGGACACGGTGTTCATGCGCGCACGCCAGGGCGCTTTCGACATCGTGGTGGCGCAGTACCACGACCAGGGTCTGATCCCCGTGAAGTACCTGGGCGTGGACCAGGGCGTGAACATCACCGTGGGCCTGCCCTTTGTGCGCACCTCGGTGGACCATGGCACAGCCTTCGACATCGCGGGCACGGGCCGGGCCGATGCGGCCAGCCTGGGACATGCGGTGGAGCAGGCAGAGGCCATGGCCGTGGCCTCTTCCATGCACGCGGCCATGGTGGAGGCAGCGGCGGTGCGACCACCACCTGCCCCTGCATTGCCGGAATTCATCTTCATGCTCACCCGGCACGACAAGACCATCGCCAACGCGCTGGAGCAGTTGCCCACCGTGCTGGCCGCAGGAGTGCGGCACATCGGCTTCAAGGACATCGGCCTGCCCTGGCCCGCACTGCAGCGCCTGGCCGATGCCATCCGCGCGGGCGGCGCCGTGAGCTACCTGGAGGTGGTGAGCCAGGACGAGGCGAGTGAGCTCGCATCGGCCCGCGCCGCCATGGCGCTGGGGGTGGACGTGCTGATGGGCGGCACCCGGCCCGAGGCGGTGCTGCCGTTGCTGCGCAGCACCCCCATCCGCTACTACCCGTTTGCCGGCCAGGTGGTGGGCCACCCCAGCGTGCTGCAGGGCACGGTGGAAGACGTGGTGGCCAGCGCGCGCCGCATCGCCGCGCTGGAGGGCGTGCACGGGCTGGACCTGCTGGCCTACCGGTTTGAAGGGGAAGTAGCCGACGTGCCCGCGCTCATAGCCGCCGTGTGCGCTGCGGTGGGCAAGCCGGTGGTGGTGGCCGGATCGATCAACCGGGCCGAGCGTATCGCAGCCGTGGCGGCAGGCCGGGCGGCAGGCTTTACCGTGGGCACGGCAGCGCTCGACGGCACCTTTGAAGCCACAGGCTTGGGACCGCATGGGCTGGCAGGGCAGCTGCGCGCCATCCAGACCGTGCTGCACGATGCAGCGGTGCAGGCCTGAGGCAGGCCGCCCGGGCACACATGGCGAAATCAAGGCAGCTCGCGATACAATAAGAAAATACTATTTTAAAAATTGAATTTACTTCAATTTAAACAATAGTAATTTCTAAAAAATCTGCATTAGAAAGGCACGACCCCATGACCCTCAACTGGAAGACCGCCGCCGCCGGTGCCTTGCTCGCCTTGGGCGTCCTGCATATCGTGATGGGCCTGGTAAGGTTCAAACAGCCGTTCCTGGCGGCACTGTCCGACGGACTGCTGGACGCATTCAAGACCGACGACAGCCGTCGCCTCGCGTTGTGGTTCACCCTGTTGGGGCCGGTGCTGATGCTGTGTGGCCACCTCGCGCTGCGGGCCGCCGCCAGCGGGGATGTGCACACCCTGGGACTGATGGGCGTGTACCTGCTGGTTGCCGCGTTGGTGGGTATCGTGGCCTTCCCGGCATCGCCCCTGTGGGCGTTGCTCGTGGTCGCAGGGGTGTTGTTCGCGACGGGGCAACGCTGGCTTGCGTGATCGCCATGCCGTGGCGATTTCCCGCAGAAGGGGAGGCTGGGCTGTAGCGGAGCTTCGGTGGGTTTCAAGCAGCGCCGCGCCGCTCGACGCTGGCCAGCAGGCCACCCAAAGCGAGCTTGAGGGCATCGAGTTCGCCCGCGCCGATCAACCCCGCCCACTGCCCCTCGATGCGGCTACCAGCCGCCATGGCCAGCGGCCGGATCTGCTGCCCCCGCGCGGTGAGGAACACCAGGCGTGAGCGCTTGTCGGTGGGGCTGGGCCGGCGCTCCACATAGCCGAGCTTTTCCAGCTCGTCCACCGTCTGCGCCATGGACTGCTTGCGCACGTGCGCGCGCAGCGTGAGTTCGCTCACGGGCATGCCTTCCGGCGGGACAAAGGTGAACACACTGGCATGCGCCGCGCGCACGTCGCCAAAGCCGGCCTCGGCCAGGGCCTCGTCCACCGCGCCCGCGAACTGCTGGTGCAGCAGGCGCAGCAGCACGCCCAGCGAGCCGGTGGTGGCGACGGTGGCAGTTGCGGAGGGCGTCGATGAGTTCATGGCAATATTTGACAGGCACCTGTCCATTTCAATAAACTAGACAGGTACCTTACCATTTTGCAAGGAGCAGCCCATGCCCACTGTGACCGTTCTCGATTCGCAGATGCACTACGAAGACACCGGCGCCCCTGCGGGGAGTGCTGGCCCGGCCTGGGTGTTCCTGCACGGCAACCCCGCCTCGTCGCACCTGTGGCGCAAGGTGCTGCCACGCACGCAGGTGCTGGGCCGCTGCCTGGCGCCCGACCTGATCGGCATGGGGCAATCGGGCAAGCCGGAGATTGCGTACAGCTACGACGATCATGCGCGCTACCTCGCGGCGTGGTTCGACGCGCTGGACCTACAGGAAGTCGTGCTCGTGGGCATCGACTGGGGCGCGTCGCTCGCCTTCGACTGGGCGCGCAGGCATGCGCACCGGGTGCGCGGTATCGCCTTCATGGAGACCATCGTCAAGCCCATGTCCTGGGCGGACTTCCCTGCAGCGGCGCGGCCGCGCTTCGAGGCGTTTCGCACGCCGGGCCTGGGGGAGCAGTTGGTCATGGAGCTGAACCAGTTCCTCACCGGGTCGCTCACGGCCACGGTCCTCACCCCCCTGTCTGCGGCCGACCGCGCGGTGTACGAGGCGCCCTACCCCACGCCCGCAAGCCGGCGCCCGCTGCTGGCCTGGCCGCGCGCCATGCCGCTCGAAGGGTCGCCCGCCGACGTGGTGGCGCGGGTGCAGGCCTATGGCGCCTGGCTGGCCGGCTCGACCGATGTGCCCAAGCTGCTGCTCACCTTTACCGGGTCGCCCACGCTGATGATCGGCCCGGCCATGGAGGCCTGGTGCCGTGAGCACATTGCCAGCCTGGAAGTACAGGCCTGCGGCGATGCCGGCCACCTGGCGCCCGAGGACCAGCCCGGGCGCATTGCCGATGCGCTGGTGGCCTGGGCCGGTACCGCCCTGCCTTCGGCTGCCACTACTGCCTCTGGATTCCCGCCTGCTGGATCACATCGCCCCAGCGCTTGATCTCGCGCGCAAAGAAGTCGGCCTGCGCCTGGGGCGTGCCGCCGCTGGCCTGCACACCGAGTTGCAGCAGCCGGGCCTTGACCTCGGGCGTGTTGAGCGCGGCATTGGTCTCCTTGTTCAGCCGCGCGATCACGTCGCGCGGCGTGCCGGCCGGGGCGGCAAAGGCGTTCCACGAGGCCACGTTGAACCCCGGAGCGCCGCTCTCGGCCACAGTGGGGATGTTGGGCAGCGCGGGCGAACGCTTCTCGCCCATCACGGCCAGGGCATGGAGCGTGTTGCCCGAGATCTGCGCCAGCACCGGCGCCAAAATCTCCACGCCCGCATCCACCTGCTCGCCCAGCAGCGCGCTGACCACGGCCGAGGTGCTGTTGAACGGCACGATGGTCACATCGATGCCCAGGCTGCGCTTGAACAGCTCGGCCGCCAGATGCTGGGTGCTGCCGATGTTGATGGTGCCGATGTTGAGCTTGCCGGGGTTGGCCTTGGCATAGGCCAGCAGCGCGGCGATGTCCTTGAAGCGCGACTTGCCACCCGTGACCAGGGCGATGTCGAAGGTGCCCAGCATGGACACCGGGGTGAAGCTCTTGACCGGGTCGAACGGCAGGCTCTTGAACAGGCCCGCGCTCACCGCGTTGCCGTTGGACATGAGCAGCAGCGTGCGGCCATCGGGCGCCGCCTTGGCCACGGCGTCGGCCGCAACGATGCCGCCCGCGCCGGGCTTGTTGTCCACCACGATGCTCTGGCCCGTGGCCTCGGTCATCTTCTGCGCCACGGTGCGCGCCGTGAGGTCGGCCACGCCGCCGGGGCCGAAGGGGACGACCAGGCGGATGGGGCGCTTGTCGGCAGGTTGCGCGGCCACGCCCGTGCCTGCCATGGCCGCGGCCAGCAGCAGAAAGGCCCGGCGCTCAGGGATCAAAGGAAAAGTCATGCATTGCACTATGACAAAAACAGGATTGTCCTACCACCCGGCCCCTGCACTGGGAGCTATGCCCTGTCGGCATGGGCGCCCGGATTCCTCAGGCCGCCACGGGACACCTGCGCGGGCGATACCATTGGGGCTTCCGATCCCCGCATTCGCCCCTTTCCCCATGAAAAACGCCACCGAATTCGCCCCCGGCCTTGTTGTCCAGGGCATAGACGCCCCGCTGTCCCTGTCGAGCTACAAGCTGATTGCCTTCGACATGGACTCCACCCTGATCAACATCGAGTGCGTGGACGAGATCGCCGACGCCGCCGGCCGCAAGGCCGAGGTGGCCGCCATCACCGAGGCGGCCATGCAGGGCATCATCACCGACTACAAGGAAAGCCTGCGCCAGCGCGTGGCCCTGCTCAAGGGCGTGACCGTGGCGCACATGGAGCAGGTGTTCAGCGAGCGCCTGCGCTTCAACCCGGGCGCCAAGGAACTGGTCAGCGCGGCCAAGGCCGCAGGCCTGACCACCTTGCTGGTCTCGGGCGGCTTCACCTTCTTTGCCGACCGCGTGAAGGCGGGCCTGGGGATCGACTTCGCGCGCTCCAACATGCTCGAAGTGCAGGATGGCCTGCTCACTGGCCGCATGCTGGACCAGGCCTGGGGCGACATCTGCGACGGTGCCGAAAAGCGCCGCACGCTGCTCGAAGTGGCCTCGCTCATGGGCATCGACCCATCGCAGGCGATTGCCGTGGGCGACGGCGCCAACGACCTGCCCATGATGGGCGCGGCCGGCCTCTCGGTGGCATACCATGCCAAGCCCGCCGTGCGCGCGCAGGCCAAGGTGGCCATCAACGAAGGTGGCCTCGACCGCCTCTTGGAAGTCTTGCGCTGATCGCCACTCAAAAAGCTCTTCTGGCGTCGTTGTTCCGTCTTGCTGTACTCACCGGAACGCCTAGCCAGAACCGCTGCGCTGAGCTTTGTGAGCGGCTCGACAGTGATCGAACCATCAACCAAAAGACATTGATGCAGCCCACCACCGGTATTCGCGCCCTGCCCTTTCGTGCCTGGCAATCGCTGCGCCGGGGCTGGCGCCAGCACCTGGGCACTTTGCTGCTGGCCGTGCTGGTGGTGGCGGGCGTGGATGCCTGGCGCACGCGCGACCTGCCGAGCGGGCCGGCGCCCGATGCTGCCATCACCCTGGCCGATGGCAGCGCCACCACGCTGGACCAATGGCGCGCACAGCACCCCGGCCGCGCCGTGGCCCTGCATTTCTGGGCCGACTGGTGCCCGGTGTGCAAGATCGAAGAGCCCTCCGTTGCGGCCCTCTCGGCCGACTGGCCGGTGCTGGGCATTGCCATGCAGTCCGGCCCCGCCGCGCGCGTGGCCCAGGTGCAGCGCCAGCGCGGCATGCCCTGGCCTACTGCGGTCGACCCGCAGGCAGAACTGTCACGCGCCTGGGGTGTGCGCGTGGTACCGGCGCTGGTGGTGGTGGATGCGCAGGGCCAGGTGCGCTTTGCCACGACGGGCTACACGCCCGGCTGGGGCATGCGCTGGCGGCTGTGGTGGGCGCAGGTGCTGCCGCGCTGGAGCGCCTTGGCGGGCTGAACGCTGCAGAACAGGCGCGCAGCGGTTCAGGTAGGACGCTGCTCGGCCACGCGTTTCATCGCCTCGTCCATGGCCACCGTCAGCGCCAGCGCCGACTCCTTGTTCGCCGTGGCATCGGGCGGCAGCACGATGGGCGGCCCGAAGGTGATGCGGATGCGCGGGCGGGTAAAGAAGTGGCTGGCGCGGATCTCGCCCGGCCCGTCGAAGTGCGCGGGCACGATCTGGCCCTTGGCGCGCAGCGCAATGGTGGCCGCGCCGCGCTTGGCCTCGGGGTTCTCGGCATTGCGCGTGCCCCCCGGGAAGATCAGCACCAACTGGCCCGCCTGCACCAGCGAGACCACCTGGCGGATGGTGGCGGTCGAGGGGCTGCCCCGGTCCACCGGGAAGCCGCCGCCCGAGCTGACGAACCAGGCACCCAGCTTTGTCTCGAATAGCTCCTTCTTGGCCATCTGGTGCAGCTTGCGCGGCAAGGCGGCATAGCCCACCCACAGCGGGTCCGACCAGCCCACGTGGTTGCACACCACGATCTTGCCACCCGGCCCGTCCAGGTGCTCAGCCCCCGTCACCGTGACCCGGGCCACCCGGGACATGAGAACCCGCAGGATGCGAACGAAGAGGTTGGGCTTTTGCAAGGCGGGGGATGCAGCAGCGGAATCCGAAGAAGGTGTGGCGGTGGTCATTGACAGGAGTGGCGGTCGGGAAGGCGCATGGGCGGCGGCTGGTTGGGGGCTGCCTGCCATGGGAATGATAAGCCCGTGTGACAGCCCAACCTGGGGGAATCCCTTAAGGACCCTCTGCATAAACCTCGCGGATCGGTGGTAGCGCGGATCGGGATGGGCCGCAAGGCATCTTCTTGCAGCCAATAGCAGGGCTATTGGCAAGAGAAGCAACGCAGCGGACCGCCCGAGGCCGCGCTGCCAACGGCCGCAGGGATTTGTGCAGAGGGTCCTTTCACTACCCGTGCCAACTGCAACGCGATGTACATTGGCTACCCGCATGGAAGGGGCGGAACTCATGCCGATAGCGACTGACCGAAGGTGTCTTGGCTGCGGCTCTGGCGCAGCAGGTACCCCCACCGGCGCGCCAGGGCATCAGGCTGCAGCGCCCAGCAGTTCCTCGGCACATGCAATGCTGCCATGCTCCAGCGCACCCGCACCCGCACCCGCACCCGCACCTGCACCCCACGCCCGCAGCCGCGCCGCATAGCGCGCCGCCTCCCCCGCCAGTTCCGCTGCGCCCATTTTCCCGGCCCGGTACACCAGAAACGGCTCGGCCCAGGGCAGGCCGCAGCGGTGGGCCGTGGCGTGCAACGGGTGCAGCAGGTCGGCCAACGCAAACATGTTTTGGCCCGTGGGCGTGTACGCCTCGGGCACATTGCCGGCCGTGGCAACCACCAGCAGGGGCGTGCCTTCCAGATGGCGCCCTTCGCTCGCGTAGGCCATGTAGTACATGCGGGTCAGCACCGCGTCCTGCCAGGCCTTGAGCAGGGGCGGGGTCGCATACCACTGCACGGGGAACTGCAGCACCACGCGGCGGGCGCTGAGCAGGCGGCGCACTTCGGCATCCACGTCGATGGCGCTGCCCTCGGGGTACAGGGCCGCCATGTCCACCACCTCCACACCAGGCAGTGCGGCGGCGGCATTGGCCAGCGCGCGGTTGGTGGCGGACTGGGCAAAGCGCGGGTGGAACAGCAGCACCAGGGTGTCGATGCTGCGGACGGGGGCAGTGGTGGTGGTGATGGTGGTATCGGTCATCAATGGCTCCTGTGGGTGGGTAGATGCCCCAAGGATGCGATCCGGACGACAATTAATCCAACGGATAATTCGTATATCAACTCATTGATTTCATGAATCTACGTGGCATAGACCTGAACCTGCTGGTGGTGCTGCAGGCCCTGCTGGACGAGGCCCATGTGACGCGCGCGGCCGAGCGGCTGGGCCTGTCGCAGCCGGCCATGTCGAACGCGCTGGAGCGCTGCCGCCACCTGTTCGGCGACCCGCTGCTCGAACGCGCCAAGGGCGGCATGCGCCTCACGCCCAAGGCCGAGGCCCTGCGCGAACCCCTGTCGCGCCTGCTGGCCGATGCGGCGCGCGTGATCGACCCGCACCCCCAGGTGGACCTGGCCACGCTGCGCCAGACGGTGCGCATCGTCATGGCCGACTACCCGGCCGTGATGGTGGTGGGCCCGCTGCACGCACGGCTGGCGGCGAGTGCGCCGGGCATCGACCTGGTGGTGGAGCCCTGGCACGGCGCGGCCGATGCGCTCGACGCCATGGCGCGCGGACGGCTGGATTTGGCCGTGTCGGTCTTCCCGGCGGTGGAGGCGTCCTTCCACCGCGAGGAGCTGCTGCACGAGCAGTACGCCGTGTGCATGCACGCCGGGCACCCGGCGGCGAAGGACTTCAACCTGGAGCGCTGGCTGCAGTACCCCCACGTGCTGGTCTCGGGCCGGGGCGAGACGCGCGGCGCGCTGGACCAGGCGCTGCTGGCCTTGCAGCGCACACGCCGCGTGGGCGTGGTGGTGCCGAGCTTTCTGCTGGTGCCACCGCTGCTGGCCAGCTCGGACCTGATCGCCATGGTGCCGCGACGCTGCCTGCGGCCGGTTGCCGGCGGCGTTGGTGTTGGTGGCGACAGCAGCAGCCCGTTTGGCGGCCTGGCGGTGTTCGAGCCCCCTATCGCTATAGAAGGCTTTGCGCTGCACCTGGCCTGGCATGCGCGGCGGCAGCAGGATGCGGGGGTGCGGTTTGTGGCGGGGGTGGTGGGGGAGTTGTTGCGGGGGTGAGATATGACGGTTGATGTAAATCGTTGCGCGTGCTTCCGCTCCGCACGCAGGGCCGGTACGATGGGGCCCGCCACGACCGATCCTTTCATCGCCCCGCCGCATGGACACGCCGCACACGCCCCTCTACACAGTGGCCTACCTGGGCGTGGATGCATCGGCCCAGGCCTTCATCGACGGCGTTCGGCGCCAGCACGATCCGCAGGTGGACCTGGTGGCGCCGCATTTCACGCTGGTGTTCGGCTGCTCGGCCGTACCTGAAGCGGCCTACCTGGCGCATGTGGCGGCCATCGCAAGGCATGCGCAGCCCATCCGCTTCCATTGCCGCCACGCCATGCTGCATGCGGGCGGGCCCGATGCCGGCGCCTACGTGTTCCTGGTGCCCGACGAGGGCAACAGCGCCATCGCGCGGCTGCACGACAAGCTCTACACCGGCGTCCTGGCCCCGCACTTGCGGTTGGAGATTCCCTATATTCCACACATCACGATCGCGTCCACAAGCGACATCGCGGCGGCGAAGGCCCTGTGCGACGGGCTCAACCAAGCAGGCGTCGACAACGCTGGCCAGTTGCAGTCCCTGACCGTGGGCGCAGTGAGGGACGGCCGCTTGCAGGCCATTGCACAGCACCCGCTGGGCGGACTTTAAGGCGTTGAATTTTCCTCACGCAACCGCCGCCACAGCGTCGAGCGGCTGATGCCCAGGATGGCGCAGGCCTGGCCCTGGTCGCCCTGCACCGACTGCAGCACCTCGCGCACCCGCTGGCGCTCCGCAGCCACGCGTGCGCCCTTGAGCAGGCGTTCGCGCACGGGCACGGGGCGCTCCTGCGCGCATTCCGCAAACACTTCGAGCAACCGGGCGCGGTCCATCCGTCCACCCGGGGCCAGGTAGCCGTGGCAGGCGAGCAGGCGTTCCACCAGGTTCTCCAGCTCGCGCACGTTGCCGGGCCAGCCGTAGCCTGCAGCCAGCTCCAACAGGGCGGCCAGCCAGGCCGATGCCTGCGCTGCGGGCACGCCCGCTGCGGCGGCGCGGCGCGCCATCAGGCTGCCGGCCAGGTGGGCGATGTCGGCGCCGCGATCGCGCAAGGCGGGCGTCTCGATGCGCAGCACCGCCAGGCGGTAGTACAGGTCACGCCGGAACAGGCCGCGTTCGACTTGGGCCGCCAGGTCGGCATGGGTGGCCGCGATCACGCGCAGGTCCACCGGCACGGCTGCGGTCGCGCCCAGGCGCAGCACCTCGCGCTCCTGCAGCACGCGCAAGAGCCGTGTCTGCAGCGCCAGCGGCATGTCGCCGATCTCGTCGAGGAACAAGGTGCCCGTGTGGGCCGCCTCGATCAGCCCGGTCTTGCCGCCGCGCCGAGCGCCGGTGAAGGAGCCTTCCTCGTAGCCGAACAGCTCGCTTTCGAGCAGGCTTTCACCCAGCGCGGCGCAGTTCACGGCCAGAAAGGGCTGGCTCGCGCGCCGGCTGGCGGTGTGGATGCCCTGGGCCACCAGTTCCTTGCCGGTGCCGCTTTCGCCGGTGATGAGCACCGTGGCATCGCTGGCCGCGCACTGCTGCGCCAGCTCGCGCACGCGCCGCGCCGCCGTGCTGGTGCCGGTAAAGGCCTCGATCCGGTAGCGCGCAGGCGCGCCGCGCTGGCGCTGGTTGGCGCGCAGGTGGCGGTCGGCGCGCTGGATGACGGCTGGGTCGCGGCACACCAAGAGCGCGCCGGTGATCTCGCCGTTTTCGACGATGGGCGCACGCCGCACGACCAGGGTGCGCATGCCGATCTGCAGCACCTCCTCGGCCGGGGCATCGCGCATCAGCAGCGTGGCGCCCAGGTCCAGCACGGGCTCCACCTCGCTCAGCACGCGGCCGACCAGTTGTGCGACGGATGCGCCCAGCAGCTCGGCCATGGCAAGGTTCAGGGCCTCGATGCGCTGGCGCAGGTCCACGGCGACCACGCCGTCCTGCAACTGGCCGAGGATGGTGCCCAGCCGTTCGTGGCGCGAGCGCTCCGCACGGCTGTGGCGTGCCAGGTGCACGGCGTCCTGCAGCGCCTGGCGCACTGCGTCGTCCGAATACATCAGCACGCTGGCAATGCCGGCCTGCTCGGCCAGGTCGGCCACCAGCCCGGGGGCGACCACCGCCTCCACCCCGGCTGCGCGCAGGGCCTCTATGCAGGCCGGCCCGTCCTCAGGGTTGCGGTAGCTGAACTGCGCGATGCCCATGCCGAACAGCGCATCGAGCTGTGCCAAGTGCTCCGACGGCCCATCGAACGACACCAGGCCGACCCTGGGCGACAGGGCGCGCGCTGCGGCCAGCGCGCGCATGAGGTCGGAGCCCCGCACTTCCACCATTGCCACCGGTATGTCCAGGTGCTGGCGCAGCCATTCGCCGCTGGCCCCTGCCGCTACCACCGCGTCGACGGGGCTTTGCGCATGCAGGGCCCGCACGGCCACCACGGCATCGTCGAAGGCATGCGCCACCAGTTCGATCTGCGCCTGCGCAGCCACCTCCGGCACCAGCCGCGCCAGCACCCGGCCCAGCCGGTGGCGGGCCACGGCGACGATGCGCAGCGGGCGTGCCGCTGCGGTGGAATGCCAGGAAGGGGCGGTGGGCAATGGGTTCATTTCAATTTATTTCATTGTCTCATTTTTGAAATAAATATGAATTCCTTGAAAATACCCTGGCGCTAGACAGCGCGAAAAAATCCTTTCAAATCAACGACTTGAATAAAAAACCCGCCACATGAGACGATTGGCACAGCGTTTGCAAAGACCTTGGGGCAATCCCTGCACGACCCGTATTCGCCAAAAAACCAGGAGACACACGTGAACTTCCCTCGCCTTTCCCTAATGACCTGCGCCACCGCCGCCGCACTGGCCTGCGCTCTTCCCCTGGCCGCACAGGCCCAGGCCTGGCCTGCCAAGACCATCCGCTTCGTGGTTCCGTTCTCGTCCGGTGGTGCCAACGACCTGCTGGCACGCGCGGCGGCAGAGGGCGCAGCCAAGGTGCTGGAGCAGTCCGTCATCATCGAAAACCGCCCCGGCGCGGGCGGCTCGCTCGGCGCCGAGCTGGTGGCCAGGAGCGCGCCCGACGGCTACACCTTCTTGATCAGCGCGGCCGGCGTCATCTCCAACAGCATGATCAAGAAGTCCCTGCCCTTCAAGGACGAGGACCTGGTGCCCGTGGCCATGATCGGGCTGGCGCCTTCGGTGGTGGTGGTGCCCAAGTCGGCACCGTACGACAACCTGCGCGACTTCGTCGAGGCGTCGAAGAAGGGCGCGGGCTTCAACTTCGCCACTGCGGGCACCGGCAGCACGCCCCACTTCGTGGCCGAGATGCTCAACGTGAAGTACGGCGCCAGGCTGCAGCCCATACCCTACAAGAGCGGCTCGGAGAGCACCACGGCCGTGCTGGGCGGGCAGGTGGAAGGCACCTCCGAGGCCAGCATCATCGCGCTGCCGCACATCCGCGGCGACGGCAAGTTCAAGGCGCTGGCCACCACCTGGACGCAGCGCATCTCGGCCTACCCGCAGCTGTCGACCGCCGTCGAGCAGGGATTTCCCGAGCTGCAGATCGCGCACTGGGCCGGCCTGCATGCGCCGCGCGGCACGCCCGCCGACATCCTGGACAAGCTCGCCGCTGCCGTGGACAAGGCCATGCGCGAGCCCGCCACCGTGGCCAAGCTCAAGGGCATGGGCATCGAGCCCATCGGCGGCACGCGGGTGGAGTTCGTGAAGTTCGTCGACGCCGAGCGCAAGCGCCTGGGCGAGATCGTCAAGGCGGCGCAGATGCAGGAAAAGTGAGCACGCAGCCCTCACACGCACCACCGATCCACTGCCCGTCTGCTTTTCCGTTCTTTCCAGGCCACCCATGAATACCAAACAACAACTGCGCGCCATGGTGCAGGCACGCCGCGGCGCCATCGTGCCGGGCGCCTTCAACGCACTCTCGGCCCGGGTCATCGAAGACCTGGGCTTCGAGGCCCTCTACATCACAGGCGCCGGCGTCACCAACATGTGGTTCGGCCTGCCGGACCAGGGCTTCGTGGGCCTGGCCGAGATGGCCGACCACACGGCGCGCATCCGCGACGCCGTGGGCCTGCCGCTGATCGTCGATGCTGACACCGGCTTTGGCAACGCGCTCAACGTGCGCCACACCGTGCGCACGCTGGAGCGCGCGGGCGCCGACTGCATCCAGTTCGAGGACCAGGTCGCGCCCAAGCGCTGCGGCCACTTTGCGGGCAAGGACGTGATCTCCACCGAAGAGGCCGTCAACAAGATCAAGGCAGCCGCCGATGCGCGGCAGGACGCGGACCTGCTGATCCTGGCGCGCACCGACGCCTGTGCGGTGCACGGCTTCGAGGCGGCGGTGGAGCGCGCGCAGCGCTTTGCCGAGGCAGGCGCCGACATCCTGTTCGTCGAAGCGGTGACCACCGCCGATGAAATCCGTGCGCTGCCGCAGCGCCTGGACCGCCCGCAGCTCATGAACATGGTGGTGGGCGGCAAGACGCCCATCTTCGGCGCTGAGGAGCTGGGCGGCATGGGCTATGGCCTCGTGCTCTATGCCAACGCAGCCCTGCAAGGCGCCGTGGCGGGCATGCAAAAGGCCCTCGGGGTGCTGCGCGACGACCGGCGCCTCGAAGAAGACCCCGCGCTGGTCGCCCCGTTCGCCGAGCGCCAGCGCCTGGTCGGCAAGCCGGCCTGGGACGCGCTGGAACGCCGCTATACCTGAGAGGCTGAAAATCTTTCGTCCATGCCCGCCTTGCACGCCAAAACACCCCGGCTCT
>NZ_LMIH01000025.1:5430-18046 GCF_001428645.1 Acidovorax sp. Root217 | reverse complement strand
TTGCAAATGCTCGCCATAGCCCGAGCTATGGCTGTGCTTTGCGCCTAGATCCGAGGCGTTTTGGCGCGCACTTCGGACACGGCCAAAAAATTCTCAGCCTCTGAGCAGCCCGGGCCCGGCCCCGGATGGCGCCTGGTTGAGACAGATCAAAGAGACCACCGGCACCATGGTCAAAATAAAGATTCATTTCAAATACCACTTAAAATAAACATATTGAATGAATCTTTAAAGGACTGCCATGAACGCCCGTGACCCTGCCTCCTTTGCCCACGCCCCTGCTGGCGCGCCCTTTGACCTGCATGCGCAGCAGCCAATCGGTCAGATCGCCGTGCAGCTACCGGGCTCCACGGCGGTGTTCCGGCGCCTGAAGCTCGATTTCTGCTGCGGCGGCCAGGTGAGCCTGGCGCAGGCGGCGGCCGACAGGGGGCTGGATGCCGAGGCGGTGCTGGCCGAACTGGCGCAGCTGCAGCGCGGCGATGCCCTGCCCCAGGCGGGCGCCAGTGCCAGCGCGCTCATCGACCTGATCATCGCGCGCTACCACGAGGTGCACCGCGCACAGCTGCCCGAGCTGGTGCGCCTGGCGCGGCGCGTGGAGGCCGTGCACCGCAGCCACCCCGCCGTGCCCACGGGCCTGGCCAATGCGCTGGAGGCCATGCACTCAGAGCTGCTGGAGCACATGGGCAAGGAGGAAACCGTGCTGTTCCCGATGCTTCGCGCGGGCGGCAACCCCTTCGTGGGCATGCCCATCAGCGTGCTGCGCGCCGAGCATACCGACCACGGTGCGGCGCTTGAGCGCTTGAGCGCATTGGCGCACGACACTATCCCGCCCGAGGATGCCTGCAACACCTGGCGCGCGCTGTATGCGGGCATTGCACAGCTGAATGACGACCTGATCAGCCACATCCACCTGGAGAACAATGTGCTGTTTCCGCCCTTCGAAGCGCAGGCGAGCGCGGCCGGCTGTGCCAGCACGCAATGCGGTTGCCACTGAGCAGGAGCCACCGATGACCGAGAAGGACTTTCTGGAGCCCGGCACCGAGAGCATGGCGCTGCTGGTACACAGCTTTTATGCCGACGTGCGCGCCCACCCCTTGCTGGGCCCCGTGTTCGAGGCCGCGCTGCATGGCCGCTGGGACGCGCACCTGGCGCGGCTGGTGGACTTCTGGTGCACGGTGGCGCTGGGCGCGCGCAGCTTCAAGGGCGATGTGTTCGGCAAGCACATGGAGCTGACCGGCATCACGCCCGCGCATTTCGCGGCCTGGGTGGGGCTGTGGCAGCAGCACACCAGCCGGCTCTTCGCGCCCGCGTTCGCGCAGGAGCTGCAGGTGGCTGCGCATGGCATTGCGCGCAATCTGTTCCGGGGGTATTTCGGAGCGGCGTCGGCGTTTGTGGATGCGCGCGACAGGGATGCGGCGCCACACCCGTGACGGCTGTGGCGGTGGCCTACTCTTCTTGAGGCTGCACTGTCTGCAAGCCACGCTTGACCGCAGCCAGGGTCTTCTCTGGCACCAGCGCATCCGGCGAACCCAGTTGGGCGGCCAGCAGCTCCCTGCGCAGCGCCAGCTCGGCCAGGGCCGAGGTCGCGCGGGCCACCGACGCCTTCATGGCGGCTTCGGCCTCGTCGCTCTGGCCGAAGACCGCCTCCATGTGCGCCAGCAGCGCCGGCCTGTCACTGTCTTTGGCGGCCTTCAAGTCGGTCACGGCCTTGGCGCCTTCGCGGTCCAGCGTGTCTGCGTGCAGCGCCTTGCGGCGGGCGTCAAGAAGGCTTTTCACGAGGTTCTGCGCCGCCCTCAGGTACGCCAGCGATGCGACCGCCAACTGGGGCCTGGCCGAGGTGTCGATGCGCTGGACTGCGGCGATGGCGCCATCCAGGGCCAGGGCGGCATCGTCCGCCTTGTTGAACAGCCCCGGCTCGGCCACCCCTTGAAAGTCTGCCAGCAACTCGGCCCCGGCGCCGGCACGGCTGCTGGCGCCCTGGACCAGCACGCTGACCGCTTCGACCGGCTTTTCGGACGCCAACGCCCCGCCCCAGGCGCCAGCCAGCGCCCACGCCATCGCCAGCGCCACCACGTTCTTACCCATGACCTCTCCCTTGTTGGAGCGGCGATCGTAGCGGACGCAAGCGCCTGCGGCAGGCGTGGCTTACTTTTCCCGGGGCGTGAAGAACAGCGCCACGCCGATGGCGATCAGCGCCAGCGGCCACCAGGTCACCAGCAACTCCTTGAGGCTGATGCTGATGAGCCCCAGGTTGGTGAGCAGAAAGAACACCCCCAGCACGACCAGAACGATGGCAGCGACGTTGCCCTTCATGTGCACTTCCTCCAAGATGGTTGTTGCGGGCCGATGCAGACGGCCTCTGGCACGGATTATGGGGGTTGGCCTATCCCAGGCGACCAGCCGATGCCTGCGCGCGCAGCACCGCCAGGTGCGACCCCAGCACGCAGCAGGCCGGCGTGACAACGATGCCCGCGAGGTTGAACCACAGCGGCAGCTCGCTCCAGAAGGCGAAACCCACCAGCGTGCTCAGCACGCCCACCGCCAGGCCGTTGAAATACGGGTACACGACTGCAATGCGCGCCGCGACATGGCCGCCCAGCACGCTGACCAGAGCGCCGAGCACCATGCTCCAGACCAGGTAGCCGTCGTCGTCGGCCAGGTCGGCCAAGGCCTGGATGATCTGCTCTTCGCTCTGCCCCTCCATGGCCAGCAGCAGGCCTTGCAGGGATACCAGCACCACACCGGCCAGGATGGACAGTGCCAGCAGGAGCGAGGTGCCCACGATGAGGGCCTTGGGGTTGATTCGGTTCACCGTAGACGCTTTCAGGGTTGTTGGCCCGCGTAATGTACTGCGCGCAGGCGCCGCAGGCTGGCAAGCACACAACATGCATGGACAGGGGGCATCCTGGAGGCCCGCCTGGGCAAATAAGACAGAATCGGCCGCCCATGCTCCAGTTCGCCCACACCTACCGCTATGCCCAGCCCTCGTCCGTGGACCTGGCGGGCGCCGCGCCGCACCTGCGGCTGGCCACCTCGTCACCGGGCGAGGCGGCGCACCCGCATTTCTTCGAGGGCCGGCTGCACCAGCCCCAACTGGCCGCGCAGTTGCTGAGCGCCGTGCACCTGCTCGTGGGCTCGCGCTTCTTCACACCGGCCAACAGCGTGGCCAAGGCGGTGGCGCTGGCCGACCCCGTGGTCACGGCCGGCAGCGGCATGCTGCGGCTGGAGGGCTTTTCGGCCTGCTGCAGCACCTACATCCGGGTGGACATGGAGCCGGGCGCCTACGCGGGCGACATCGTCGGCAAGGGCACGACCAACATCGACTTCAACGCGCCGATGCGCGCCGCGCTGGCGCAGGTGCGCGATGCCGATGGCCTGGCCCTGTCGGTAGGAGCCGCGGCCTTCACGCTGCACACCGCCGGCACGCAGGTGGTCGAGAAGAAGGTGGAGCTGCCCCTGCGCTGGCTGCGCAGCATGGTGGCCGTGCAGAGCTACCAGGCGGCCATGCGCAAGGTGTTCGAGGTGGGGGCCATCCCGGCCCTGCGCTTTGTGCGCGGCCTGCCCCGGGCATCGACCAGCAAGACCCCGCTGTGGGTGGTGGCCGGCCCCCAGGGCCTGCGCACCACGGCGCAGAACGATGGCAGCGGCGTGCGCTTTACCGACAGCAGCCGGCTGCGCGTGCTCGAGACCCTGCTGCCCAAGGCGCGCACGCTCACCCTGTTTGCCGACGCGCAGCAGCAGGCCAGCGCCTGGTGCCTGGACTTCGGCGCCATGCGCCTGACCCTGGTGCTCAGCGCCGAGGTGTGGCGCGGCTTCTCGGGCGAGGGCCAGGCCCTGCAGGCGCTGGTGCTGGCCGATGAAGGCCGCCCCGCCAGCGCCGTGCGCGCCCAGCTGCACTGGCAGGACACGCTGCGCAGCGATGAGCTCGCGGCCACGCTGCAGTGGCCGGCGGCCGACGTGGACCGAGCCCTGCAGCTCCTGGGCGCATCGGGCCTGGTGGGCTATGACCTGGTGCACGGCGCCTACTTCCACCGCGTGCTGCCCATGGACCTGGCCCAGCTCGACGACATGAACCCGCGCCTGGCCGATGCCCGCGCGCTGCTGCAGGCCGGTGCCGTGCGCCTCTTGTCCACCACCCCGCTCGATGCCGAAGTGCAGAGCGCCGACGTCAGCTACCGCGTGCGCGAGGTGGATGGGCTGCTGCGCTGCACCTGCCCCTGGTTTGCCAAACACCAGGGCGAGCGCGGGCCGTGCAAGCATGTGCTGGCGGCATGCGCTGCGCAGGCGGCAGCCGCATCGAACTGAACCGACCCCACCCCACCCATGCCAAGCACCGACGACAACCGCAGCTACGACACACCACTCGAAAAGAGCCTTCTCGCAGGCGACATCCCCGCCGTGATGGACCTGCTGGCCGCCATGGGCCCGGCAGAGCGCGTTGCCGCCCGGCCCGCCGTGGCGCACCTGACCCACATGCGCTGGGGCCTGCTGCGGCCCGACCAGCGCAACCCGCTGAACCTGCGCGTGGCCTTTGACAAGGCGCAGGCCAACCGGCTGTTCCGCGCCATCGATCTGGCCCGTTTCCTGTGCGAGCCGGAGCATCCGCTGTGCGACTACTGGATGCACATCGGCATCGAGGACATTCCGGCTTTCAAGGCACGTTTCAAGCCCGCCCTGTCGACCGTGCCGATCGACAAGCAGCTGCAAGGCGACTTCCGATGGCACTACCCGCTGTACATCCACCGCGCCATCGTGGCCGGCTTGGTGGAGCGCCCCGGGACCGACGAGTACGTCGACGCCCTGTTCTTTGGTGACCTGCGCGGTGAATCCAACGTGGTGCTCAAGCACTTCGACGCCGACCCGGGGCTCGCGCCCTGGCTGCTGCGCCTGTTCGAGCGCGAAGGCAGCTCCGACGGCAGCTTCGCCGCGCGCGAGAAGTACTGCCACGACCCCGATCTGTACTGGAGCCATGCTTTCCTGACCCTGTGCGAGCGCGGCGTGTACACGCGCGCGCAGTTGCTCTACAAGACCCTGGGCGCGCTGGCCTGCGACTGGCCGCAGTTCAAGTCGGGCTGGTTCTCGCGCTTTCACGAACAACTGGCACCCACGGTGGACGAGATGGCGCTGCAGGCCGACCGCTACCTGGCCCTATGCCACAGCCGCATCGCGCCCACCGCAGGCATGGCGCTGCAGGCCGTGGCCGCGTTGTACAAGGCCGGGCACGTGACAGGTGACGCGGTGCTCTGCGCCGCCACGCCCGCAATGTCGGCCACGGCCAAAGGGCAGGTGCTGGCCGCGTTGGAACTGCTGGGCCTGGTGGCGAAGAACGAACCCGCGCTGGCCCACCCCGCCAGTGCCATTGCCACCCAGGCCCTGGCGCACACCGGCGCGGACGTGCAGAAGAAGGCCATTGCCTTTCTGGGGCCCTGGGGCCTGAACGAGGCGGGCCAGGAGCTCGCGCGCAGCTACCTGCCCTTCGTGTCGGCGGTGAACCGGCCGGCCCTGGCCAAGCTAACTGGTGAGGCGCAGGCGCCGCAGGCTGCAGCCACCTCTGCCGCGCCGGCAGCAGCAGCGCCCCGCAGAGTCTCGCCGCTGGACGCAAGCCGCGCCCTGCCCCCGCTGGACCAGATCCCCGATGTCGTCGAACGCATGGCCTATGCGCTGGAAAACCCGGCCGACGTGGACGAATGGGAGCGCGTGGCCGGGGCGCTGGTGCGCATGGCGCCCATGGCAGCCTCGGACAAGGCCGCCTTCCTCGCGCTGCAGAAGCGCACCCGAAAGATGGAGTGGACCACCCGGCCCCTGCCCTTCGCACTGGCCCGCATCCTCGCGGCCGCGCTGCAGGGCGAAGGCACGGCAGGGGACGTGATGCATGTGCCCGGCAACATCCCCAGCCGCGCGCAGCACTTCATCGGCCCGCGCGTGCAGGGCCTCATCGCCCAGGCGCTCGCAGGCCAAGGCCTCACGCCCCTGTCCACCCCCACGCACCGGGGTGGCTTCATCGACCCGCGCGAACTGCTGGCGCGCATCCAGGCGCACCAGTATGCCGGGGTGCAAGCCCCCATGCCCGAACAAGTGCTGGCGCTGATGCGCCTGGTGCCCGCGCAAATGGACGCGGATGCAGCCCATGCCGCGCTGGCCGAAGCACAAGGCATCAAGGACCCGGGCCCGCTGGTACAGGCCCTGCGCTACGCACTGGGCGACGACACCGCGAAGGTACCCAAGGATGCAGCGGCCCGCCCCCTGTTCCTGGCTGCTGCGCGCATCCGCTCCCCGCAGGCGGACGACGCCCCCACGCTGGCCGCCTACGGCGACCTGGGGCCCGGCGGCCCGCTGCATGCGCGCTGCGACTGGCACGTGGTCAGCCAGGCCAGCGAAGGCGGCTACACCTTCCACCACCTGTACATCACGCACGAGCCTGCGCTGCAGCCGCAGGCACATGGCCGGCCGCACCACACCGCATTGGCCCTGTGCGCCAAGCACCTGCCGGACACGCGTTGGTCCAAGGAATACGAGGCGGCCCCGATCCGCTTTGCGGCCAGCCTGCTGCCCTCGGGCCTGGAGCCCTTGTTTGCCGAAGCCGCACGCACCGTGGGCAACAACCTGGACTGGTGGGAGGCCCAGTGGCAAAACCGCGCCTACCTCGACCTGCTGCTGGAGCCGACCACGCCCTTCACCCCCATGGCCCGGCTGCTGTTGGCCGTGGCCCTGGCCGGCAAGGAGCCCGGGCAGACGGCACTGGCGGTGGATGGGCTGGTGCTGGGCGTGCACGATGGCCGTCTGGACCTCGCGGCCCTGGGCGACACGCTGGCCCGCCTGTGGGCCACGCCTCTGGTCAAGGGCCCGCGCTATGCCAAGAGTCTGGCGGCCGCAGCCCAGGCGCATGCGGCCATGCCAGCGGCGGTGTTTGCGCTGCTGTGCGCCATGCTGCAAGAGCCCATGACCACCTGGCGCAAGGACCAGGCCCCCCTGCTCGAACTGCTGCTGGAGCTGCAGCTGGCGCATGGCCTGGCCCTGCCGGGCAGCACCAGAGCGGCGCTGGGTGCCATGAAACTGGGTGGCAAGGGCAAGGCGGCGCAGCAGCAGTTGCTGGGCAAATAAGAACCGATGTTCAGCAGTAGCGCAGGCCCGCGCTGGCCGCAAACCCCTTGGGATCGAACCGGCTCCATGCCGTGCCCCAGGGGAAGGTCACATCGCCGTTGCCGAAGTGGCGGCCCAGTTGCTTGCCCAGGGCCTGGCGCACGAAGGCGATCTCGTTGTCGATGGCCTTCTGGGTGGGCCAGCCGTCTTCCTCCTGGGCGCCGGGCAGGCCCACGCCGATGAGCACCATGTTCAGCAGCCCTTCGTGAAAACCCAGCGACAGCCAGCACGGCTTGCCACCCAGGTCGAAGCCGTGCAACGACAGCCAGGCGTAGCCGTTGCCATGCTCGTGCGAGCCGCCGAAGAACTCGGCAAGCAAGGCCTGCACATCCTGCCTGCGCAGGCCCTTGCCCACCACGCGCCCCGAGGGCTGCAGCGTCAGGCTGCCATCGGCGGGGTTGATCTCCAGGCGCTCGCGCTGCGGCATGCGCTCACCGGCCGCGCCGCGCCACCAGCCAGCCCCCGAACCAGCAGCCCGCCACGGTGAAGAACGCATTGGCCAGGTCAAACCACCAGTCCCAGCCCGAGCCCGTGCCGATGGCCAGGCCAATGGATATGGCGGTGAGCAGGCCCGCCACCACCAGGTTGTTGGCATAAGGGTGCGCCGGTGCCAGCCGCGCCGTGACATAGCCGCCCGGTATGCACATGGCCCCGCCCACGAGGAGCAGCGCCAGCGTGCCCAGGTTGCCATCCAGGAACTCGGTGACCGCCTGCGCCATCTGCGCATCGCCGCCGCCCTGGGCCTGGAACCACCACGAGGCCAGGTACCACAGCCCATAGGCAATGGCTGGCAACAGCACCAGCATCAACACGACGCCGGCAAGAATGGCCTTGAAACTGAATCGGTGCACGAACGACATCCTTTGCCACGTTGAAGTGGCCCGATGGTACGCGCAGCCAAAGTCCGTTGGCAGGCTGCAGGCATTCAGCCCGGCGCAGATCCCCCCGCCTGCTGCAAGGCCTGGCGGCGCTGGGCGAAGCGTACCGCCCATTCCGAGACGGGCATGAAGCTCGGATCGGTGCGCACCACGCGCTCGGTCTGGGCCCAGATGGCCTCGTCGTCCTGGTCCAGGTCCAGCGGGTCGCCGTGCGGCTGGCTCACGTACCAGGGGGTGTCCAGGTACACCTCCACGGTGTTGTCTTCGGGGTCCATGCAGTAGATCGAGATCGCGTTGCCGTGGTTCAGGCCGCGCATCTTGGTCGCGCCCAGTGCCAGGGCACGGCGGCGCGCCTCGCGCAGGTGGTCGATGGTCTTGACCTTGAAGGACAGCTGCATCACCGTGCTGGGCGATTCGGCCCCGCGCCCGCCGGCCAGCACCAGTTGGTGGTGCTGGTCGTCGCGCCCGCTCAGGAACACGATCTCGAAGCGGAAGGTGACGCCCTCGCCCCGGTCGGTCTCCTGCATGTCGAACACGCCGGTGTAAAAGCGTTTCATCACCTCCAGGTCGCGGCAGAAGATGCCGCAGTGCGAGAGGTTGGCGCTGTAGGGTGGGTTCATGGTGGCGGCCTCCATGGGGTCAGGGGATGAGGACGAGTTTGCCCAGCGTGCCACCGCTGTCCAGCAGCTCGTGCGCCTGGCGGGCCTGCGCCAGCGGCAGGCGCATGGCGCGCGGTGCACGCACCTGGCCGCTGGCCATCAGCGCAATGGCCTGCTCCATCAGGCCACGGCGCTGTGCGATGTCGGCATCCACCGCGTGGATCGAGAAGGTGCGGATGGCCAGGCTCTTGGCCAGCAGCTTGCGCAGCTCGTCGAACACGTCGCTCGACGGCGGGCCGGCGAGGATGTTGTACGACACCGCCATGCCCGAGGGCGCCAGCGAGCGCAGGCAGGCGATGAAGAGCGCCGCACCCACATGGTCGAAGGCCAGGTCCACGCCCCGCCCGCCGGTGAGTTCCATCACACGCTGCGGCAGGGCCTGCACGTCATCGCCATCGACGAGGTCGGTGACCCCGTTCTCCAGCGCGAAGGCGCGCTTTTCCGGGCTGGATGCCGTGCCGATCACGCGCAGCCCCCGCGAGCGCGCCACCTGCGCCAGCGCCGTGGCCACGCCGCCGGCCGCGCCAGGCACCAGGATGGCATGCGCCGGCAGGTTGCCGTTGCTCGCCAGCAGCGCCAGCGCGAGCTGGAAGTTGCCCAGGCTCACCGCGTCGTCGAAGCCAATGCTGGCCGGCAGCACGAAGGGCACGGCCTGGTCCACGCAGATGGCCTGCACATAGCAGCCACCGCGCTGGGGCAGCTCACGCGCGCTGACCAGTACGCGCTCGCCCACGGCCAGGCGCACCACGCCCGGGCCCACGGCGTCCACCACACCGGCCAGCTCATTGCCGGGCACGGCGGGCAGCGGGGGCATCCATTTGTAGGTGCCGTTGCGGATCAGCACGTCCGGCCCGCCCGCACCGATGGCGTGGGCGCGCACGCGCACTTCGCCCGGCCCCGGCTGGGGTTCGGGCAGGTCCACGAGCGACAGCACCTCGGGGCCGCCAGTGACCTGCAGCTGCACGGCCTTCATCGTCATGGTGGTGTGTGCCGCCATGCTCAGCGCTGCCCGTCGTGCACGGAGACCTGCTCGCGCGTGAGCCCGCCCAGGCGCGAGTGGACGCGCCCGCCATCGGCCATCACCAGCGCGAACAAAATCTCGTTGGGGCGCGGTGCATCCTGTATGCCCACCTCGGTGCTGTTGAAGTGGCTGCGCACATAGGCCGCGTGGATGTAGTGCAGCGGCACCATCAGCCGGTAGCCCGTGGCCGCCACGGCCTTGGCCGCCGGCACGATGGCCTTGGGCTCGCCCAGCACCTGGCGCATGGCCCAGCCGCCCGCCTCGTGCCAGACCGCGCCATGCTCCAGCTCGCCGTTCACGCCGACGATGGCGGCCTTGCTGTAGGCCTGCACGTTCTCCTTGCCCAGGGTGTCCACCAGTTCCTGCGCCAGCAGGGTGCCCAGGCTGCGCAGCTCGGCCATGAAGGGCAGCAGGTCCGGCTCGTAGCGGCCGGCGTAGGGGTTGTGGATCACTGCGCAGGCCGACGCCACGCGCAGCGGCTGCTGCGCTGGCGGGCCGCCTTCGTGGTAGATCGTTTCAATGGTGAGGCTGCGTTTGCGGATGGCGATCAGAGTCATGCGAAAAGTCTTTCAGTCAATTGCGTCGTTCATTGTTTCGGTATCTTGGCATCGGCCACCACCTGCTGCCACTTTTCGAGCTCGTGGCTGACCATGGCCTTCATCTCTTCGGGCGTGCTGCCGCGTGCCTCGCCGCCCATGTCCTCCAGCCGCTGGCGCACGGCGGGCGCCTGCAGCGCGCGCAAGGCCTCGGCGTTCAGGCGCTCCACCACGGCCCGGGGCGTGCCGGCCGGTGCCATCAGGCCGGCCCACGAGCGCACGTCGTAGCCAGCCACGCCCTGCTCGGCCACGGTGGGCACGTTGGGCAGGCCCGGCCAGCGCTGCGGGCCCGTGGTGGCAATGGCGCGCAGCTTGCCGGCCTGGATGTTGGCCATCACCGCCGTGGGTGGCGCGATGATGAAGGGCACGTCCCCCGCCAGCAAGGCGGTGAGCGACGCCGCATCACCCCGGTAGGGCACGTGCAGCAGGTTCACCCGCGCCAGCCTGGCCAGCAGCTCGCCGGCCAGGTGGTGGGTGGAGCCCACCCCCGCCGTGCCATAGGCCACCGTGCCGGGCGCGGCCTGCGCGCTGGCGATCACCTCGCGCAGCCCCTGCACCTTGGCGCTGGCGTTGACCACCACCAGAAAAGGGAAGTAGGTGACGGTGGAGACCATCTCAAAATCGGCCACCGACTTGTAGGGCAGCGTGTTGTACAGCGCCCCCGCCACTGCGTGCCCACCGGTGGCCAGCAGCAGCGTGTAGCCGTCAGGCCTGGCGCGCGCCACGGTGGTGGCGGCAATGGTGCCGCCCGCGCCGGACTGCGCCTCCACCACCACGGGCTGGCCCAGCGCACGGGCCATCTCCATGCCCACCGCGCGGGCGATGGCGTCGGCATTGCCGCCGGGCGCAAAGCCCTGGTAGAGCTTGATGGCCCGCTCCGGGTAGGCCTGGGCCAGGGCCGGCAATGCCGGCCATGCAAGGGCAGCCGCGCTGCAGGCAGCCAGCAGGTGTCTTCTGTTCATGGTGCTTGTCTCCATGGGCGGCGGCCGTCTTGGGGCCTGGTGCTCTACCCGTTGGTGGTGGATGGATGGGATCTGGGGAGTGGCAAGCTCAGGCCTGCGCGACCACCGGGTTGCGCAGCAGGCCGATGGCCTCGATCTCCACCTCCACCACGTCACCGGGCTTCATGAACTGCGGGGGCTTCTTGCTCCAGCCCACACCGGCCGGCGTGCCGGTGATGATCACGTCGCCGGGCACCAGCGTGAAGATGGTGGAGGCGTAGGCGATGAGGCGCGGGATGGAGAAGATCATGTGGCCCGTGTGGCTGGACTGCACCACGGCGCCGTTCAGCCGCGTCTCCAGCTTGAGCTCGCGGCCGGGAGCGATCTCGTCGGCCGTCACCATCCAGGGGCCAAAGGCGCCGGTGGACTCGAAGTTCTTGCCCGATGCAATCTGCTTGGCATGGAACTGCCATTCGCGCACGCTGGCATCGTTGTAGCAGCTGTAGCCTGCAATGTGCGCCCAGGAATCGGCCTCGCTGATATCGCGCCCCTCCTTGCCGATGATGACGGCCAGCTCGCCCTCCCAGTCCAGCGACTCCGACACGTGCGGGCGCACGATGGGACCCTGGTGCGGCGTTTGCGAGCGCCAGACGCGCAAAAAGATCGGCGGCTGTTCGGAGAGTTCGCGGTGCATGCCGGCGGCCAGCACCTCCTGGTGGTGGTCCATGTAGTTGCGCACCGCACAGACGATCTTCTCGGGGCGGGGGATCACGGGCAGATACACCACGTCGGCCAGCTTCGCATCGGCACCCAGCCCGGCCACCAGCGCATCGCGGCGCGCGAAGTCGGGGCTGGCGATGAAGTCGGCCAGCGTGGCGTGGCCTGTGCGCACCGCCAGTTCTGCCACGCCATCGGCGACGACAACGCCCCAGGTTTCACGGCCGGCGATCGAGTAGGACATCAGTTTCATGGGTTTCCTTCAAGGGGATGGGAGAGTTGAAAGGGATGGCGGCCTGAAGGGAATTCTTCAAGCCGCAAGACTTGGTGCATGAAGTTATTTTTATGCATAAAACATCGTAAATGCATAGTGGTTTACACCAAGCACAAAAATTGAGTGGCACAAAAGAGCCTGCCAGCGGGCGGCGGTTCAAGTGATCAAGGGAGGGGGAATTTGCTGGAGAGCTTGCACCCGACCCCGCGTGCGCCAGGCAGGCAGGGACAGCCCCGCAGCGGCGTGCCGCCTGGGCTGCGTGGGTGCGGATGCGCTGGGGCTGCGCGAAGAAAAAGGCTGAAAGGGATGCACGGGGCCGCGACGGCCGCCGGGCTTTAGGCGGTGCGTGCAGCCCGCTACCGGTCAGTTGGGTGCAGGGACAGCCAGGGGCCC
>NZ_LMIH01000025.1:0-5395 GCF_001428645.1 Acidovorax sp. Root217 | reverse complement strand
GCGTCGCAGGCAGTACGAGTAGTACGACAAGACGCAGCAACGACGCCAGAAGAGTTTTGTTAGCCGCTCTCAGCCCAGCTGCTGCTCGACCTGGGCCAGCACGGTCATCACATTGCGCTGGGTACTGAGGATGTGCTCTTCGAGCAGCGCACAGGCCGTGTCCGCATCTCGGCGCAGGGTGGCATCCATGAGCTTGCGGTGCTCGTTGGACTTGTGCTTAAAGCTCTTGCGAAAACGCGCGGAATAGCGCCGATACCGCTCTGCCTGGTCGAACAGGCTGGCACTCATCGCGCGCAGTCGCTCCGACGGGCTGGCGGAAATCAGCGCCATGTGAAAGGCGGTGTGCAGGTCGGTCCAGCCTTCGTCCAGAATGGCGGGGCCATTGCCCAGGCGGCCCTCTACCTTTTCAAGCCGGTGGAAGGCGCCCACCACAGATGCCTCCCACGCATCGTCGCCATGGGCGATGGATTCGCGCAACGCCTGCACGTCCAGCATCACGCGCATGCGGGTGATGTCGGCTAGGTCTTCTGCCGAAATGGCCGCCACGCGAAAACCGCGCCGCTCGTCGGAACGTATCAGCCCCTCCTGGGCCAGGCGGCTCAGGGCTTCGCGCAGGGGGCTGCTGGAGAAACCGTAGGCCGTCTGCAGCTCGTCGAGCTTGAGCTTGGCACCGGCGGCGTAGGTACCGCTGAGCACATCGTGGCGCAGTTGTGCAAACGCCTGGTCAACCAGGGGCGGTGTGCGCGTAGGCGTTTCTTTTTTGTACATGTTTTGCATTTTATGCATAAACTCAAGCCATTGAAAGAAGGAGCAAACCCCAGTGACCACTGACCCGAAAGCCGCCCCCATCCGCCTCGTTGCCATATCGGGCAGCATCCGCCGCGCATCGCACTGCACGGCCGTGCTGCGCAGCCTCACCCCGCTGCTGCCGCCCACGGCCACGCTGGAGCTGTTCCCCCTGGACGACGTGCCCATGTACAACGCCGACCTCGATGGCGACAGCCCACCCGCGGCCGTGGCGCAGCTCAAGGCCGCCATTGCGGGCGCGGACGGCCTGGTGATCTGCTCGCCCGAGTACAACTACGGCATCCCCGGCGTGCTCAAGAACGCCATCGACTGGGCATCGCGCCCGGGCTTCGCCTCGCCGCTCAAGGGCAAGCCGGTGCTGGTCATGACCGCATCGCCCGGCACGGCCGGCGGCGTGCGCGCCCAGGCCGAGATCCGCGACGCCCTGGCCGCCACGCTGGCCCGGCCCCTGGTGCGCCAGCACATCGCCATTGCAGGCGTGGCCAGCCGCATCCAGGACGGCCGCCTCGTGGACGAACCAACCCTGGGCTTCATCCAGGCCGGCCTGGTGGAGCTGCTTGGCGAGATCCGCTGGCTGGCCCAACGCCCCACATGACATCCGAAAACCACCTCCCCGCCTCCACAGCTACCGAAGCCTTGCTGCTGGACTTGGAGGCCCAGCGCTGCGACGCCATGAAGCGCGCCGACTTTGCGCGGCTGCGCGAGATCCTGCACCCCGGCCTCACCCACGTGCATGCCAAGGGGCAGACGGACGACTACGACAGCTATTTCCGCTCCGGCGGCACGCATGTCGAGTACCAGCAGATCGACCGCTCCGAGCTCAAGGTACAGGTGCTGGGCACCAGCGCCGTGATGACCGGCAGGCAACTGCTGGTGGCGGTGCGCAAGGACGGCACCGGCACCGTGCGCATCGACTCGCGCGTGCTGCAGGTGTGGACGCAGGAGGATGGCGGCGCCTGGCGGCAGATCGCTTTCCAGACCACGCCGCTGGAGATGAGCATCGCCTGACCATCACCCCGGTGGTCAGCACAGGTTCAGCCGGCAGGGCTGGCCCAGTCTGCCAACGGCCAGGGCGCCCGCCGGTCCATCAGGTGCTGCGGGCCCAGTTCGCAGCATGCGCTTACACCCAGCATGGCCAGGTTGCGGTCCAGCTCGGCGCGCAGCAGGCCGATGGCAGCGGCCACGCCGGCCTCGCCATCCACGGCGGCGGCGTAGTTGAACGGGCGGCCCACGAACACGGCCTGCGCGCCCAGTGCCAGGGCCTTGGCCACGTCGGTGCCGCGGCGAATGCCGCCGTCGAGCATCACCACCATGGCACTGCCGGCCTGCTCGGCAATGGCGGGCAGCACGCGCAGCGGGGCCACCGCACCATCGAGCTGGCGGCCACCATGGTTGCTGACGATGATGCCGTCCACCCCGTGCTGGCGCGCCAGCGCTGCATCGGCCGGGCTGAGGATGCCCTTGACCACCAGGGCGCCGCGCCACTGGCTGCGGATGCGGGCGATGTGGCTCCAGTCGAAGTGGTCGCGCCCGGAAAAGTCACGCTGCACGCGCGACGAGAGGATGGGCGCACCCCGCTCGGCGAACGAGTTCTCGAAATGCGGCATGCCATGGCGCGCCAGCGTGCGCAGCAAGGTGCCCGACAGCCAGCGCGGGCGCACCAGCCCATCCCACGCCAGGCGCAGGCCGGGGCGCAGCGGGGTGGAAAAGCCCGCGCGCAGATTGTTCTCGCGGTTGCCCGCCACGGGGATGTCCACCGTGACCACCAGGGTCTGCACCCCGGCTGCGGCCACGCGCTGCAGCAGCGCATCGATGCGCTCGGGCTTGCCGGGCAGGTAGGCCTGGAACCAGGTGCCGGGGGCGGCCGCTATCACCTCCTCCAGCCGGATCAGCGAGCTGCCGCTTTGCACTGCCGGAATGCCCGCCGCCGCTGCAGCCCGCGCCAGCACCACATCACCCCGATAGGCAGACAGCGCCGCGATGCCCATGGGCGCGATGCCGAAGGGGCTGGCGTAGCGGGTGCCGAACAGCGTGACACCCTGCTCGCGCTGCGCCACGTTGCACAGCACGCGCGGCACCAGCGCCAGTTCGTCAAAGGCCTGCCGGTTGTCGGCCAGGGCGCGGTTGTCCTCGGCCGCGCCGGCGATGTAGCCAAAGATCGGGCGCGGCAGCACGCGGCGGGCTGCGGCCTCGAAATCACCGAGCGAGAGCAGGTCGCGCGTGCGCCCGCTGCGGCGCGTGCCGTCGAAGGCTTGCCAGGGGTTGATGGCGGGGGCGGCAGAAGTGGACATCGCTGGAGTTCCATGGAAATGAGGACTGAAAGACAGTGTCCTGGATTAGCATTCCGCAAGAAAGCGAATTTAGAAGAATCACTTTGTTCGCCATATAGAAACAAAATCCATGACGCTCAAGCAACTCGAAGCCTTCTACTGGGCCGCCACCTGCAGCAGCTTTGCCCTGGCCGCAGAGCGCGTGCACCTGTCGGTTTCGTCCCTGTCCAAGCGCATCGCCGAACTGGAGGCATCGCTGGGGCAATCGCTGTTCGACCGCGCCGGCCACCGCGCCGCGCTGACCGAGGCCGGCACGCGCCTGGTGCCCCTGGCCGGAGCCCTGCTGCAGCAGGCCGACCTGGTGCACCAGGCCATGGGCGGCACCACCGGCCTTCGTGGCCCCTGCCGCCTGGGCGTGGGCGAGCTCACCGCCCTGACCTGGCTGCCGCGCCTGGTGGCCGCCATCGGCAGCGCCCACCCCGACCTGGAAGTCAGCGTACACGTGGACGTGGGCGCCGCCCTGGCCGAGCGGCTGGACAAGGGCGAGCTCGACGTGGCGGTGATCGCCGGGCCAGCCAGCCGCAGCGCCCTCACCTCCGTGCCCATCGCGCAGGCCGCCTTCACCTGGTGCGCCAGCCCTGGGGTGGCTGCCGGGCTGGCAGCCATGGATGCCGATGCCCTGCAGGCCCACGCCCTGGTCAGCCTGCCCCAGGGATCGGGCGTTACCCAGCTCATCGATGACTGGCTGCGCCAGGCCGGCGCGCAACCCGCACGCCGCCTGTTCTGCAACCACTGGGGCGCCATCGCCGGCCTGCTGGCGCACAGCGGCGGCATCGGCCTTCTGCCCCAGGGCTGGGCGCAGGCGCTGTGCGGGCGCGGCGTGCTGCAGGAGCTGCCCAGCCCCGTACCCCTGGGGCTGCTGGACTACGCGCTGCACCACCGGCGCGATGACCTGCGGCCGCTGGTGGCGGCGCTGCGCGACATCGCGGAGCGCGAAGCGGACTTCACGGCGGCGGGGAGTGTGTTCTGAGCGCCCCGCACGGCGCCACAAGTTCAGGCAGAATCCTCGGCCCTCCACGCACCCAGGCCCTGCCCCCATGACCGTTTTTCCATCCATCGACATCGCCCAGACCACCCCCACCGGCGGTGCCATCGCGCGCATGGTGATGGCGCACTACGCGCTGGGCGACGTGGCCCACTGCGTGCTGATGCGGCGCGGCTTCAACCAGGTGTACGAGCTGCGCTTTGCCGATGGCCGGCAGGCCGTGGCGCGGCTGTGCGCCGACCGCCCGCGCGGCGCGCCCAATACCGCCTACGAAACGGCGATGCTCTGGCACCTGAAGGCCGCAGGCGCCCCTGTGGCGGCGCCGCTGGCCGCGCGCGATGGTGCCGCCAGCATCGACCTGCCGCTGCCCGAGGGACCGCGCCCGCTGGTGCTGTTCGAGCACCTCCCGGGCGAATGGCCGGGCGAGTCCGTGCCGGACACCGAGGCCACGGGCCGGGGCCTGGCCCTGCTGCATGACCTGGCGCAGGGCTACGCGGGCCCGCCCAGCCTGTACCAGCTCGATCTGCCCGACCTGCTGCGCGCGCCGCTGCAGCAACTGTGTGCGGCACCCGCGATGGACGATGGCCTGCGCGCCGACTACAGCGCTCTGGCCGGGCGCCTGGACGCGCGCATCACCGCCCTGCGGCCCACGCTCACGCGTGTAGCCTGCCATGGCGACTGCCACGGGGCCAACAACTTCATGACCGACGGGCCGGACGGCACGCGCGTGGCCTCGTTCTTCGACTTCGACGACACCGGCCCTGGGCTGCTGGCCTATGAGCTGTGCGTGTACCTGTGGAACAACCTGCCGCGCAAGGTGGACGGTGTGCTCGACGAGGCAGGGCTCACGCGCTGGCGCCACTACCTGGCAGGCTACCGCAGCGTGCGCCCGCTGGCCCAGGCAGACGTCGATGCGATTGCCGCCTTCCTGGCCGTGCGGCAGTTCTGGATCATGGGCGAGACGGCCGGGCGCTATGCCACCTGGGGCACGCAGACGATGCCGACGAGCCAGTTGCGTAGCGTGCTCAAGGTGATGGAGTACTGGGAGTCGTTCAAGACGCCGGAGTGAGCTGCAACGGTGTATGGGCTCGTCAATCGAGCGGTGCGCCCGCATCCGTCACTGCCTGCCACCCGCTTCGTCACTTCGCTTGCGGGACGTTGTGACACGGTGGTGGTGGTGGTGGTGGTGATGGTTGCTGCTTGCCTTGGTTGAGGGCGGAGGCCGGGGTGTGCGCCCGGCGGCGCAGTAACTTTCTCTTGCGTCGCCAAGAGG
>NZ_LMIH01000024.1:280293-307252 GCF_001428645.1 Acidovorax sp. Root217 | reverse complement strand
GCCTTGAATTCTAGCACGGTTTTTTAAGTTCCGTCAAACTTTTTGGAAGTTTTTGAAGCCGCTCGGCGTCTTCATCTACCTCCAGTACTTCGAAGCTCTCACCACCTTTCGGCGACCAGCTCTTTTCAGCGCAGCCTTTGATTGTATACCGAGTTTTTGCTCGCTTTTCTCAAAGGTCCCAACTTTTTGCAAAGTCTGCTTCGGTCTACCCAAACCGCTGAAAGCACCACCTGAGGCAGCACCTTCAACCGACCGACTCCTGAAGAACAGAGGTCTTGGTAGCGAAGCCCTCGACTATAGCATGAGTTTTTGGGCTGGGTGGAAGAGCCCCCTCACTTTCTGCAGAAAAGCGGCCGACCACCTGGCGCCACACCCACGCCCGCATGGCTGCAAGGGCCCCTCCTATATAGAAGCAGGGCTGCATCACCCATGCACAGGGCCCGCGCGCACCGCAAGTCCCTGCCAAAAACAGCCCGTCAGCACCCCGACACATGCAAAGTGCGCGCGCCCTCGATAATCCTCCCCCTATGGCACTTATCACTCTACTGGACGCCCAACTCGCATTTGGGCACGTTGCACTGCTGGACCACGCCGGCTTCTCTCTGGAGGCAAACGAGCGCGTGGGACTGATCGGGCGCAATGGCGCCGGCAAATCGTCCATGCTCAAGATCCTGGGCGGCATGGCCAAGCCCGATGACGGATCGCTGCAGGTGCAACAAGGCACCCGCATTGCCTTCGTGGCGCAGGAGCCCTCGCTCGACCCCGAAGCCAGCATTTTCAAGGCCGCTTCTGAAGGATTGCAGGCCGTGATTGCAGTGCGTGACCAGTACCTCTCGGGCGCCGAAGGGCTGGACCTGGACGCACTGCAATCCCAGATCGAGGCCTATGACGCCTGGAACTGGGAGCAGCGCGTGGAAGAGACCCTGCAGCGCCTGCACCTGGACCCCGAGGCCATCGTCGGCACCCTCTCGGGTGGCACCAAGAAGCGCGTGGCCCTGGCGCAGGCCCTTGTGGCGCGGCCCGATGTGCTGCTGCTTGATGAGCCGACCAACCATCTGGACCTGGATTCCATCGAATGGCTGGAGGACCTGCTGCTCGACTTCCCGGGCAGCGTGGTCACCATCACCCATGACCGGGCCTTCCTGGACCGGGTCGCCACCCGCATCGTGGAGCTGGACCGGGGGCAACTGCGCTCCTACCCCGGCAACTTTGCCCAGTACATGGTCCAGAAGGAAGACCAGTTGGCGCAGGAAGCAGTGATCTCCGCGAAGGCCGACAAGCTGCTGGCCCAGGAGGAGGTGTGGATTCGCCGCGGCGTGGAAGCGCGGCGCACCCGCAGCCAAAGCCGCATCACGCGCCTGCAAGACCTGCGCTCACGGCGCGAAGCACGCCGTGACGTGGTGGGCAGCGTGCGCATGGACGTGGCCACGGGCAGCGGCAATGGCTACCAGGGCAAGATCGTGGCCGAGCTCACCAACGTGAGCAAGTCGTTTGGCGACAGGACCATCGTGAGCAATTTCACCGGCACCATCCTGCGTGGTGACAAGGTGGGGCTGATCGGCCCCAACGGCGCGGGCAAGACCACACTGCTGAAGATGATCCTCGGTGAGCTGGCGCCGGACTCCGGCGACATCCGCCAGGGCGCCAACCTGCAGGTGGCCTACTTCGACCAGATGCGCCATGCCGTGAACCTGGATGCCACGCTGGAGGACTTCATCAGCCCCGGCAGCGAATGGATCGAGATCGGCAACCAGCGCAAGCACGTCAAGAGCTACCTGAGCGACTTCCTGTTCTCTCCGGCCCGCGCCCACTCCCCTGTGCGCTCGCTTTCGGGTGGCGAGCGCAACCGCCTGCTGCTGGCGCGCCTGTTCGCACGCCCGGCCAATGTGCTGGTGCTCGACGAGCCGACCAACGACCTGGACATCGACACGCTGGACCTGCTGGAGGAACTGCTCGAAAACTACGATGGCACGGTGTTCCTGGTGAGCCATGACCGCACCTTCCTGGACAACGTGGTGACCAGCACCATCGCCTCTGAAGGCAATGGCCTGTGGCGCGAGTACGAGGGCGGCGTGCAGGATTGGCTGCTGCAATCGCGCCGCAGCCGTGCGGCCGCGGCTGCCGCTGCCCCGGCGGCAGGCACCAAGCCGGCGGCTGCCAAGGACGCAGCCACTGCAGCGGCCCCCTCCAAGACGGAACAGACCTCGCGCAAGAAGCTGTCGTACAAGGAACAGCGCGAGCTGGACGCCCTGCCCGATCGCATCGGCGCCCTGGAAAAGGAGCAGGCCGAGGTACAGGCCGTGCTGGCCGATGGCAGCGTCTACGCCACCGACGGTGCCAAGGCGGCCAAGCTCACGGCCCGCGCCAGCGAGATCGACGAGGAACTGATGGCGGCACTGGAGCGCTGGACGGCGCTGTCGGCCTGACAGACCAGAAGGAATCGATGGGGGTTCGCCCCCACTGATCGGCGCGAAGGCCGCGCCCAGGTCAGATGCGGTGATGGAGCCGGTCCGTCGCTCCACGCAAACGCGCCACCAGGGCCGGCGCAATCTGGCCCAGCGGCAGCACTTCATCGGCGGCGCCGTGGGCGATGGCCTCGCGCGGCATTCCGAAGACGATGCAGGTGGCTTCGTCCTGCACGTAGTTGTAGCTGCCTGCGTCCTTCATCTCGCGCATGGCAGCCGCACCATCGTTGCCCATGCCGGTGAGCATGATGCCGAAGGCATTGCGCCCGACCACGGCGGCGGCCGACTTGAACAGCACCTCCACCGAGGGCTTGTGCCGGTTCACCGGCGGGCCGTCATCGACCACGGCCACATAGTTCGCACCGCTGCGCGCCACATGGAACTGCGTGCCCCCGGGGGCGATGTAGGCATGGCCCGGCAGGATGCGCTCGCCATTGGAAGCCTCCTTGACCGTGATCTGGCACAGGCCGTTGAGCCGTGCCGCAAAGCTGGTGGTGAAGCCCGGAGGCATGTGCTGGGTGATCACGATGCCTGGCGAATCGGCCGGCATGTGCACCAGCACCTCCTTGATGGCCTCCGTGCCCCCGGTCGAGGCGCCGATGCAGATCAGCTTCTCGGTGGACAGGCGTCCCAGCAAGGTGGTGGGTGCCGCCGGGGCCGCCGTGCCCGCGCCGGAAGCGGAATGCGCAGTCGATGCCTCGCGCGGCGCAGCGCGGCGCACCTGGGCCACGGCCGCCACGCGGATCTTGTCCACGATCTGGGTCGCCAGGTCGTTGAGGCCGCTGGCCAGGCCCACCCGGGGCTTGGCCACGAAATCGATGGCGCCGAGCTCCAGGGCCTTCATGGTCACCTCGGCCCCGCGCTCGGTCAGCGTGGAGATCATCACCACCGGCATGGGCCGCAGGCGCATCAGCCGGCCCAGGAAGTCGATGCCATCCATGCGCGGCATTTCGACGTCCAGGGTGATCACGTCCGGGTTCATTTCCCGGATCATCTCGCGCGCCACCAAGGGGTCGTTGGCCGTGCCGATGCACTCCATGTCCCGTTGCCGGTTGATGATCTCCGACAGCAGACTGCGCACCAGCGCCGAATCGTCCACCACGATCACCCGGATTTTCCTGCTCATTGTTCTCTCAGGCTTTCTTCGTCTTCAATCAAAACAGATCCACGGAGCCACCCGAGGTGGTCTTTGCGACGGTCGCAGCATTCCCGCGCCTTTCCTGCTCCACCAGGGTCTCGGGATGGGCGTGCGCCAGGCGCTTGACCATGGCCTTGCCCGTCACCGGGAAGAACACCACCTTGCGGGGATAGATGTCCAGCACGTCTTCCGAGACGATGGGGATGCGCTCCGTGTGCAGGTAGTTCAGCACGAAGGTGGTGTTGCGTTCGCCCACATTCATGGTGGTGAAATTGTGCATCACCTGCGCACCGCCAAAGATCTTGGCCTGCATGGTTTCGCGCCGGGCACCAAGCTTGAGCATCTCGTTGATGAGCAACTCCATCGCGTACGAACCATAGCGCCCCGAGGCATCTGCCAGGTCGCCGTCGGGCAGCATGAAATGGTTCATGCCCCCGATGTGCGCACGGCTGTCCCACAGGCAGGCGGCGATGCACGAGCCCAGCACCGTCATGATGACCATGCTTTCGTCGGCCACGAAATACTCGCCGGGCAACACCTTCACGGCGTTGTGCTGGAAGTGGTGGTCCAGGTAGAAGAAGGATGCCTCGCCCGGCTTTCTGGCCCGGGCCTTGAGCTCATTGAGCGAGGATTCGCGCGGCGCCGAGCTGGACGAGTAGATGTCTGCACTCAGCGGTGCGATGCGCGGAGCGCGCCGGCGCTCCGACGCTCCCGGCGTCGCAGGGGCAGCACCAGGCATGAACGTGTTTGGCGCAGGGCCGGATTGGTTGTGGGTCATGGGAGCTGCTTGGAACATGTTCCTACGGGCGAACAGAGGGGCGGGTCAGCGGCGTTCATAGACCGTCTTGCCGCGCAGGGTGAAGAGATCACGGGACTCGCTGAAATTTTCAGCATGGCCCACAAACAGCATGCCACCGGGTTTGAGCACGCGGTGAATGCGCTCCAGCACCTTGCGCTGCGTGGGCGCATCAAAATAAATCATCACGTTGCGGCAGAACACCACGTCAAAAGGCTCCTTGAAGGGCCAATCGTCGCGGATGAGGTTCACGCTCATGAAGTCGATGGCACGGCGCAATTCGGGCTTGACCCGCACCATGCCATCATTGCCGCCCTTGCCCTTGAGAAAGAACTTTTGCAGCCGCTCCGGGCCCAGGCCCTTGAGGTTGTCGAGCCGATACACCCCCTGGCCGGCGGTGGCCAGCACCTTCGAGTCGATGTCACTGGCCGTGAGCTTGAAGGAGGCGTTGGCCCCCAGCGACTCGAAGGCCGTCATGACGATGGAGTACGGTTCTTCGCCGGTGGAGGCCGCGTTGCACCACACCTTCCAGGCGGTGTTGGCCGGCTTGCTGCGCAGTAGCGTTGCGAAGATCTCGAAGTGGTGCTGCTCGCGAAAGAACGCCGTGAGGTTGGTGGTGAGCGCGTTCACGAACTCCTGCCACTCGGGGCCATCGTGCGTTTCCAGCCAGCCCAGGTATTCATGGAAGCTGTTGTGCCCCGTATCGCGCAGCCGGCGCGAGAGCCGGCTGTAGACCATGGCATGCTTGCCGTCGTGCAGGCTGATGCCGGCGCGCTGGTAGATCAGCGCCTGCACCCGGGCAAAGTCGGCGTTGGTCCATACGAACTCACGCCCCTGCGCCAGCGGGCCCGACGGTGCCGGGGCACTGGCAGCGGCTGCGGCGGCAGCACGCGCGCCGGCCGAGGAAATACTGGTGGTCTGGGGCATCATTTTGATCATCCGCTCGGAAGTCCATTTCGCTCCAAAAGGCCTGCAGACCCTTGCCTGCAGTTTGGCTTGCGGCCACCCACCTGACCGACTATGGCGTTCGTTACTCCGCCGTCGTCACCAATCCCATGTCCACACTCGACATCAGCTTTTCGATGTCGAGCAGGATCAGCATGCGCTCACCCACCGACCCCAGCCCCAGAATGCAGCTGTTGTCGATAGCGCTCTCGATGTCGGGCGCCACGCGGATGCTCTCGGGCGTGAGCTCCATCACGTCGCTGACCGAGTCCACCACGATGCCGACCACGCGGTTGCGCAGGTTCAGGATGATGACCACCGTGAAGCTGTTGTAGTCCGCCTGCGCGCAGTTGAACTTCAGGCGCATGTCCACGATGGGGACGATGGTGCCGCGCAGGTTTACCACGCCCTTGATGAATTCGGGGGCGTTGGCAATGCGCGTCGGCGGCTCGTAGCCCCTGATTTCCTGGACCTTCAGGATGTCGATGCCGTACTCTTCCTGGTCCAATCGGAACGTCAGATACTCGCGCGCACCGGTCGGCGCGTTGTCGGCAGTTTTACCCATCACACTCATGGTGCGTTCTCCTTGTTAGCAGTGCTGGTGCATTCCATGAACACATCGCACCCGAATCAGTGGCGGGCCCGGCGCACCAGGCCACCCGTGTCCAGAATCAGTGCCACCGTGCCGTCGCCGAGGATGGTGGCGCCCGAGACGTTGGGCACCTTGCGGTAGTTGGTCTCCAGGTTCTTCACCACCACCTGGTGCTGGCCCAGGAGCTCGTCGACCAGCAGCGCCACACGGCTGCCGTCGGCCTCCACCACCACCATGATGTTGCTCGACTTGTTCAGGTCGAAGCGCGGCACCTGGAAGATCTTTTCCAGCGCGATCACCGGCATGTACTCGTCGCGCACCTTGACCAGCTGCGAGCCCTGGGCCACGGTGCTGACGTCGTCGGAGTTGACCTGGAAGGACTCCACCACCGAGGACAGCGGCAGGATGTAGACCTCTTCGCCCACGCCCACCGACATGCCGTCCATGATGGCCAGCGTGAGCGGCAGGCGCACCGACACCTTCATGCCATAGCCTTCGGCGGAGTCCACCTCGACCGAGCCGTTCAGGGCGGCAATGTTGCGCTTGACCACGTCCATGCCCACGCCACGGCCCGACACGTCGGTGACCTCATCTGCGGTGGAGAAGCCGGGGGCGAAGATCAGTTGCCACACGTCGGCATCGCTCATCTGGTCGGACACATCCAGGCCCCGCTCCTGCGCCTTGCGCAGGATCTTCTCGCGCGACAGGCCGCGGCCGTCGTCGCGCACCTCGATGACGATGGAGCCCCCCTGGTGCGACGCCGACAGGGTGATGGTGCCCAGCTCGGGCTTGCCCTTGGCCAGGCGCTCTGCCGGCATCTCGATACCGTGGTCGCAGCTGTTGCGCACCAGGTGGGTGAGCGGGTCGGTGATCTTCTCGACCAGGCCCTTGTCCAGTTCGGTGGCTTCGCCCAGGGTGACCAGCTCGACCTTCTTGCCCAGCTTGTTGGCCAGGTCGCGCAGCATGCGCGGGAAGCGGCTGAAGACGATGGACATGGGGATCATCCGGATCGACATCACCGATTCCTGCAGGTCTCGGGTGTTGCGGTCCAGGTCGGCCAGGCCGGCCAGCAGTTGCTGGTAGGCGCCGGCGTCCAGCCCGCGGCTGTTCTGCGCCAGCATGGCCTGGGTGATCACCAGCTCGCCCACCAGGTTGATGAGCTGGTCGACCTTGTTCACGGCCACGCGGATGGTCGTGGATTCCATCTGCGCCTGGGCTGCAGCCTTGGGCTCGGCAGCGGCCACGACCTTGGACGCCAAGGGCTTGGCGGCCGCACCGTTGGCTGGCACTGTGCTCGGGGCGCCAGGCGCGTCCGAGAAAAAGCCGTAGGACACGTCGGCGCCACCCGAAGGGGGCTCGATCTCGTGCACCGCGTGGTCGGGATCGACCTCGGCGGCTGCAGCGGGTTCTTCGTCCCCGTCGCTGAAGCGCACCTGCTCTTTGGACACATGGAAGGCGAACAGGTCCAGCAGGTCATCGGTGGACGAGGTGGTTTCCACCGCGAACACGCGCACGCCCGCCTGCACGCTGGGCAGATCGCTGATGGAGCCCAGGCCCGGAATGTCGCGGAACAGTTCCTTGATGGTGTCGGCCTGCTCGGTCTTTTCCAGCGGCCCGATGTGGATCTGCAGCTTGCGCAATTGCCCGGGCACGTGCGCCTTGATGGCAGGCGCAGGAGCGGCGGCCACCGGTGCCGGGGCGGGCGCTGGGGCCGCGGCAGGAGCGCCGTCCGGGACCACGCCTGCCGCCAGTTCGCTGATGCGCTTGACCAGGGAGGTGGTGGACACGGCCTCGCCCTGCCCGCCTGCCTGGTGGCGTGCCAGCAGGCTGCGCGAGGCATCGGCGGATTCCAGCAGCACATCGACCATGGGTGGAATGGGCTGCAGCTCGTGGCGGCGCAGCCGGTCGAGCAGGGACTCCATCTGGTGCGTCAGCTCGGCCACATCGGAGAAGCCGAACGTGGCGGCCCCACCCTTGATCGAATGCGCGCAGCGGAAGATGCCATTGAGCTCTTCGTCGTTGGCAGCGCTCAGGTCCAGGTCCAGCAGCATCTGCTCCATCTGGTCCAGGTTCTCGCCAGCCTCTTCAAAAAAGATCTGATAGAACTGGCTCAGGTCAAAGTCAGCACCGCCGGCCCCTGATCCCTCTTGATAGCTTTCAGCCATAGTCGGCTCCTTTATACGTGGTGGCGCCCGTGCATCCGTTTCAACGGATCACCTTCTGGATGACTTCGATCAAGCGGTTGGGATCGAACGGCTTGACCAGCCAACCGGTGGCACCGGCCGACCGCCCCGCCTGCTTCATCTGGTCACTCGATTCCGTGGTCAGGATCAGGATGGGGATGGTCTTGAATTTGGGGTGCTCGCGCAGCTTGCGCGTGAGGCCTATGCCATCGAGCCGGGGCATGTTCTGGTCGGCCAGCACCAGGTGGATGTCGTGGCTCTCGGCCTTTTCCAGGGCATCTTGCCCATCCACCGCCTCCACCACGTGGTATCCGGCACCGGTGAGGGTGAAAGACACCATTTTTCGCATGGATGGTGAATCATCTACGGCAAGTATCGATTGCATTTAGGACTCCAACTGACTTGAATATATAGGTGAACCAGCGATGCCGACTTCAGAATAGATCAATAGACCCGGCATCCATCTCGCTTTGCGTGACGGGATTGGGCCGATCCGGCGCCATTTCGGCAAACGGCGCCGCCTCCTCGCCCTCATCGTGCCCCATGGCCTCGGACGCCAGCCGGAACGCGCAGCCCTGCAGGACCTTGGTGGTATGCCAGATGAGCTGCGAAGCCATGTCCTGGAACTGCAGCTCGGTGACGGCACTGCGCAAGGCCGTACGGGCGGCCGCCAACTCGGGCGAATCCGCGACGAAGGCATCGTTCAGCACGGCATTGGCCTCGCCAAAGCGCTCCAGCAGATTGTCCGTGGCATGGTTCAACAAGCCTTCCAGGCGGTGCAGGTCGTGCATGACGACCAGCAGCGAATCCTGCAGTTCTGCTGCCACCATGACCGGAACCTGAACTGCCGGCCCAGTTGACGTTGATAGCGTAGATTGCATTGTTTCTCCATAGCAACAAGCAGACCAGGGTCCTCAAGCCCCCAACTGGCGGCCCGCGCTGGCAGACCCCGCCAACCCTTGCAAAAACCCCGACATTGCGTTCTATTGGACGATAGCCTTCTCACCCACTCCACCGGGACAAACACCCTTGTTTGTTCCAATTTGTATCCTATGATAGCGCTCATATGGTCATGACAGTAGCAGGCCAGCCCTTACGCCTCCTGCACCTGGAGGATTCTCTGGCAGACCATGTTCTGGCCAAGCTCACTTTGCAGCGTGCCAAGCTGCATTGCAACGTCCAGCAGGTAGACACCCTGCAGGATTTCTGTGATCTCACCAGCAACCAACCCTTTGATTTGATCCTTGCAGACTACAGACTGCAAGGATTCACTGCGCTCGATGCATGGGAGCATGTGGCTAAATTAGCAACACCTGTGCCATTTGTGTTGCTGTCAGGGGCGATTGGCGAGGCGGCGGCGGTGGACGCCATGCGCCTGGGCTTCTCGGATTACCTGCTCAAGGACGATATTTCCCGCCTGCCGCACGTGGTCACGCGGGCCATCGAGGTGCACCAGGCCCGCCAGGACCGCGAGCGCGCCGTGGCCGAGCTGGCGGCCTCCCAGCAGCGCCTGGCGGAGCTCACCGAGCACCTGCAGACCTCCATCGAACAGGAGCGCGCCTCCATCGCGCGCGAGATCCATGACGATATCGGCGGTTCGCTGACCGCCGTGCGGGTAGACCTCGCCTGGATCGGCCGGCATGCGCAGGACCCGGGGACACAGGACCACCTTGCCAGCGCGTCGGACATGTTGCAACACGCCATCGGCGCCAGCCAGCGCATCATGATGAACCTGCGGCCACCCATCCTGGAGCAGGGGCTGGTGGCCGCCATCCAGTGGCTGGCGGCGGGCTTTGAGCGCCGCAGCGCGGTGCGCACGCAGGTGGTGGCCAGTGGCGAGGCGATCGATGTGCCCAGCGATATCCAGCTGGTGGCCTACCGCACGGCGCAGGAGGCGCTGACCAACATCGCCAAATACGCCCAGGCCGGCAAGGTGCATATCGACCTGTCCGACCATGAAGGGGTGCTGACCGTGGAGATCGCCGACGACGGCTGCGGCTTTGACGTGGCCCGGCTGGCCGACAAGCCCAAGGCCTTTGGGATCAAGGGCCTGCACGAGCGGGCGCGCACCGTGGGCGGCTGGCTCGATGTCAGCACGCAGCCGGGCAAAGGGACTTGCCTCACACTGTCGATACCGCTGGCCACCTCGGACCAGCCCCCCATCACAGGAGATGTCTGGTGATCAACGTCGTTTTGTGCGATGACCATGCCGTGCTCAGGCGCGGCATCCGCGATACCCTCACCGAGGCCACCGACATCAAGGTGACCGGGGAGGCCGGCGGCTACGCCGAATTGCGCGAGGTGCTGCGCAGCGCCCCCTGCGACGTGCTGCTGCTCGACCTGAACATGCCCGGGCGCGGCGGCCTGGAGGTGCTGGCCACCCTGCGCGAAACGCATTCGACCATCAAGGTGCTGGTGGTATCGATGTACCCCGAGGACCAGTACGCGCTGCGCTGCCTGAAGGCTGGCGCCCAGGGCTATGCCAACAAGGCCTCCGACCCGGCGGAATTGATCAACGCGGTGCGGGTGGTGATGCAGGGCCGCAAGTACCTGACGGCCGAGGTGGCCCAGATGCTGGCCGAGAGCCTGGCCCAGCCGGTGCTGGAGAGCCCGCACGCCACGCTGTCCGAGCGCGAGCTGCAGACTTTGATCAAGATCGCCTCGGGCCGCCGTCTGGCCGACATTGCCGAAGAGCTGATGCTCAGCCCCAAGACGGTGAGCGTGTACCGCTCACGCGTGCTCGAAAAGCTCAAGCTCTCCAACAATGCCGAGCTCACCGTCTACGCCATCCGCAATGAGTTGGTATGACCCCCTGAGTCGCTTCGCGCCATCCTCCTGAAGGGGGACGCCACCCCTGGCCTGGCAAAGCCAGTTCCACGGTGGCACTGGCTTGTGCCATGCCTGCGTTACCGGCGGAGCCTCTTAGCAGCGGCCGCTACCGCTGGCTGGAGAACAGGTCGATGGATTGCTGCATCAGCGTGAGGATGGGCTGCTCCAGCATGGGCAAAGTGGCCGTGATGCCCAGCAAGCCCACGGTGAGCGTGACCGGAAAGCCGACCGCGTAGATGTTCATCTGCGGCGCCACGCGCGAGATGATGCCCATGGCCAGGTTGACGAACAGCAGCAGCGCGATCATGGGCAGGGCGATCCACAACGCGCTGGAAAACAGGGAGGAGCCCAGCTCGTACAACCGCATCTGCCCGATGGCCTGCAGAAAGTTGCCGTCCACGGGAAAGCGGTCGAAGCTCTTGACCACGGCCATGATGACCATCAGGTGGCCGTTGATGACAATGAACAGCAGCGTGGCCATGTGCCCGAAGAAGCGCGCCACGGCGCTCACCTGGCCGTTGCTGGCGGGGTCGAAGAAGGAGGCGAAGTTCAGGCCCATCTGCAAGCCGATCATTTCACCGGCCAGCTCCACCGAGGCGAACACCAGCCGCACCGAAAAGCCGATGGCCAGGCCCACGGCCACCTGCTGGACCACGGCGCCCAGCGCCTCTCGGCCATTGATGTCGATCACCGGCTGGTTCACCAGCACGCCCTGCGCGCACAGGGCCACGAAGAAGGCCAGGCCGATCTTCACCCGCATGGGAATGGTGCGCATGGAGAACACCGGCGCCACGGAAAACATGGCCAGCACCCGGATGAACGGCCACAGGATGGGCGAGATCCAGGCCACCAGTTGGGCCTCGGTGAACGTGATCACGGGAACACGGGGCCGTGCGCTAGCCGACGACCGAGGGAATCGACTCGATGGTCCGGCGGATGTAGTCAACCAGGGTGCTGATCATCCAGGGCCCCGCGATCGCGAACACCACCATCGCAGCAATCAGCTTGGGCACGAAGGCCAGGGTGGCTTCGTGGATCTGCGTGACCGCCTGGAAGATGCTCACCACCAGGCCCACCGCCATCACCACCCCCAGCACGGGCATGGCGATCATCAGCAGCAGCGTGAGGGCGTCGCGCCCCATGGTCAGTACCATCTGTGAAGTCATGGGGTCGGTCCTCTACGTGACGAAACTGGCGGCGAGCGAGCCGATCAGCAGGTTCCAGCCATCGGCCAACACGAACAGCATGAGCTTGAACGGCAGCGCCACCAGCACCGGTGACAGCATCATCATGCCCAGGGACATGAGGATGCTGGAGACCACCATGTCGATCACCAGGAAGGGGATGAAGATCATGAAGCCGATCTGGAACGCCGACTTGAGCTCGCTGGTCACGAATGCCGGCACCAGCACGCGAAACGGCGCGGTCTCTGCGGTCACCTCGGGCGCCAGCCGGGCCAGGCGTGCGAACAGCGCAAAGTCCGACTGCCGGGTCTGCTTGAGCATGAACTCGCGCATCGGCACCTCGGCCCGCTCCACGGCCTGTTCGAAGGTGATGGCATTGGTGGTGTAGGGCACGTAGGCATCCTTGTGCACCCGGTCGAAGGTCGGTCCCATGACGAAGAAGGTCAGGAACAGCGACAGGCCGATGATCACCTGGTTGGGTGGTGCCGACTGCGTACCGATGGCCTGGCGCAACAGCGACAGGACGATGACGATGCGCGTGAACCCCGTCATCAGCAGCAGGATGGCGGGCAGGAACGACAGCGCCGTGAAGAACAGCAGCGTCTGGATCGGCACGGAATAGCTCGTGCCGCCACTGCCAGCGCCCACCAGCACGGGCAGTGTTCCCGGCGCTGCGGGAGTGGCCCCCGTCTGCGCCAATGCAGGCACCTGCCAGACCAGGAGGCCCAGCGCGGCCAGGGCCGCCACCCACGCGGCGCGGGGCAGCGATGATGCAGGTCGTGCCGAATCAGACATGCGGTTCCTTGCGCGCCTCGGCCGCCGCCATTTCGCGGGCAAAGGCGGAGTTGTCCGCCACCACCACCGGCAATGCAGCCGGTGCCGCAGGGACGGATGGAGCCGCCAGCACGTGCAGGCAACTGACCTGCTGCGCCGTGACACCGAGCACCAGCCAAGTTCGTGCTCCCTCGGGGCCCACCTCCACGGTGACCACCCGCTGCTGCGGGCCCACGGCCACTGCCGACAGCACGCGCGATGCGGCCCCGGCCGGCAGGCCACCTGCGGCATGGCGCTGCTGCAGGCGCTTGATGAGCCAGGGCAGGCAGGCCATGGCTCCCACGAACAGGACGACGACGACCAGCGTCTGGGTCATCCCCATGGCCGTGCCCCCATCACCCACGGCTCACGCGCCGCAACCGCTCCGAAGGCGTCACCACGTCGGTCAGGCGGATACCGAACTTGTCGTTCACCACCACCACCTCGCCCTGAGCGATCAGGTAGCCGTTGACGAGCACGTCCATGGGTTCTCCGGCCAGCGCATCAAGTTCGACGACCGAGCCCTGCGCCAGTTGCAGGATGTACTTGATCGGCACCCGGGTGCGGCCCAGCTCCACGGACAGCTGGACGGGGATGTCCAGCACCATGTTGATGTCGTTGACCGTGCCATCGCCATTGACCGACGCAGACGGCCGCACCGAATCGCCGGACAGGGGGCCGCCCTGCTCGGCATCACCGGGCTTGTCGTCCGAGCTTTTTTGCTCTTCGAGTGCTTCGGCCCAGCCCGCAAACGGATCCTCGGCGGCGCCGTCCTTGTTGTCGTCTTCAGTTGACATCTTTTTCTCCCAGCCAGCTCATGTCCGAGTTGCGCAGGCACTCTTCGATGCGGATGGCATATTTCGAATTGTGGGTCCCATACTGGCACTCGAAGATGGGAACACCGCCGATCGACGCGCGGATGCGCGGCTCCCGGTCGAGCTCGATGAAATCGCCGGGCTTCATGGCCAGCAGCTGCTCCACCGTGGCATCGGCCTTGGCCAGCTCGGCCACCAGGACCACCTCGGCCGCCTGGATCTCGCGCGTGAGCACGCGCACCCAGCGCCGGTCCACCTCGATGGAGTCGCCCTGCGTCGAGGAGTACAGCACGTCGCGGATGGGCTCCAGCGTGGCGTAGGGCATGCAGATGTGGATGGCGCCCGACAGGTCGCCGATTTCCAGCTGGAACGCGGTGGACACCACGATCTCGCTGGGCGTGGCGATGTTGGCGAACTGCGGCTGCATTTCCGAGCGCTGGTAGTCGAGCTCCAGCGGGTAGATGCCCTGCCAGGCCTTCTTGTATTCGGCGCAGATCACGTCGACCAGCCGGTTGATCACGCGCTGCTCGGTGGGCGAGAAGTCACGCCCCTCGATGCGGGTCTGGAACTTGCCCACCCCGCCGTACAGCGTGTCGATGATGCCGAACACCAGCGACGGCTCGCACACGATCAGGCCACTGCCACGCAGCGGACGGATGGCCACGATGTTGAAGTTGGTAGGGACTGCGAGTTCGCGCAGGAAGGCGCTGTAGCGCTGCACCGATACGGTGCCGACCGAAATCTCGGGGCTGCGGCGGATGAAGTTGAACAGGCCGATGCGGAAGTTGCGCGCAAACCGCTCGTTGACGATTTCCATCGTCGGCATGCGGCCACGAACGATGCGCTCCTGGCTGGAGATGTCGTAGTTGCGTACGGACCCCGACTCGGCCACTTCCTCGACGGACTTCTGGCTCTCGCCAGTGACGCCTTCCAGAAGGGCATCAACCTCTTCCTGCGATAGGAATGAATCACTCATGGCAGGATTGTCCTCGCGTCACTGGATGATGAAGCTGGAGAAAAGAATGCCTTGCACCGGATTCTTCGGTGCCTTGCGCGGCGGCGGCTGCTCCTCATCGTCCTCGCCGACGGGCACCGACGCGGGTTTGGGCCGCTCGCGCGCCACGGTGAAACCCAGTGGACGGGAGACTTCGCGCAGGATGTCTTTGGCCAGTTTTTCCTTGCCTTCGCGCACCAGCAGCTCGCCGGAGGTGCGCTGGGATACCAGCAGCAGCACACTGCTGCGGATGGAGGGCAGATAGAGCTTGATCTGCTCGGCCGTCTTGGCGTCGGCCACCTCGACTGTGATGCCGATCTGCGCAAACCGGTCGCCGCCCGGATCGGCGAGATTGACCACCATGTTCTCCAAGGGCAGGAAGGTCGGCGGTGTTTTGGCCGTCTCGTGGGCCGGCGCCGCAGCGGTCGCGCCCCCCTCCTCGTCGTCGGCGTGCTTTTTCTTGCCCAGGATGAAAAAGGCCGCAGCGCCCGCGATGACCAGCACGAGCACCAGAGCGACCACGATGATCAGCATCTTCTTGCTTTTGGGCTTCTCCTTGGCCGGAGCGGCAGCAGCATTGGCAGACACGTGACAGGTTCCTTAGGTGGGATTCGATGGTGGCATCTCGCCGGGAACGGCATCGGGCCGGCAGACGCTTCCCATTGTGGCGCAGCTGCCGGTCCAATAATAGCCAGAATACACCCCTTAACAGCGTGTTAACGCTGGCAATCGCTGTGCCACCGTAGTGCGGCATGCTGCGGCAGCACTGCCAGCCGCGTTACACGAAGACGTCCACGGCACTGTTGTTGCGCGTGCCGCTCCCCGCCAGCCGCTGGCTGACATCCGTGGGGCCCGAGACCAGCACCTGGCCCTGCTGCCCATCGCCAGAACGGTTGCGCTGCTGCTCGGCATCGCCCGCCATGGTGCCCTGGCCTGCCGAGGTGCCCACGGTCATGCCCGACAGGACCAGGCCCTCGCTGCGCAGCAGTTCGCTGAGCTGCGCCATGCTTTGGTCGAGCATCTCGCGGGTGTGCTCCTGGTCGCTGCGGAAGGTGACATGGGCCTCGTTGCCGGACAGGGCTACCGTCACGGCCAGGGGCTGGCCGTCGCGGTTCAGGGTGACCTCGGCACTTTGGGTTTTCTGGTTGGCCCAGTAGGTGACCTGCTCGGCCAGCAATTCTTCGGCCCCGGTCTGTGCCAGTTCTTCAAAGCCCGAGGTGCCCGACGCACCATCCACTGTGAAGGAGGGCTCGGCCCCGCCTTCGCCCAGGCCGCCCGAGCCTCCGTGACGGGACGACTCGCTGCCGCCGCCCGCATCGGCGCCCCGCGCACCGGAAGCAGCCACTGCAGCCGTTGGATCCAGGTTGGCCAGCAAGGCGGCGTCCACCCCGGTGGCGCCGCTCTCGCCCGAAACACGGTGCAGGCCCGGGCCGAGCTCGCGCACGGTGGCGGCCACTGCGGTGGACATGGTCGACAGATCGCCCGTGGAGGCAGCCACCTGCTGGGCATCGCCGCCCGCAGCGCGCGCCGACACGGCGCCCACGCTACCGGTGCCGCCCAGGCCGGAATCACTGGCGCCGCGCTGCAGGGCTGCGCTGTGCATGCGCGAAAACTGGCGCCCGAAGCCCAGCGTGGCCGTAGCCGGCTGCGATGCATCCGGCAAACCGCCATCCAGTGCCACGGTTTGCGACACCAGACCATCGGCGGCCGGCAGGCCCTGGCCCGCCAGAAGCTGTCCGGCAAGGGCCGGAGCACCGCCAGCAGGATCTGACAGCATATTGGCCATGGCTCCACGCGCCACTCCGGTCTGCCCCAACAGGCCGACGGCGCCCATGCCCTCCGCACCCGGCGTATTACCGCCCTGCCCCGCCAAACCTCTGAGTTGCTGGGCAGCACTGTCGCCTGCGACCAGCGCCTGCCAACCGACCAGGGTGGACGGATCGACAGCGGCCAGGGTGCTGGAAGCATCCGCAGCACCCGGGACGGCGGCCAGCGGATCCCCCCCCTCGGCAAACTCCGGGTCCTGGGCGGCCAGCAGTGCCAGAAAACTGTCGGGCTGCGCGGCAGCCCCGGCGCCATCGTCCGTGATGCCCTTTTGCTGGGCGTGCGCGCGCGTGCGCGCGGTCTGCTGGGGAGACTGCGTCCCCTGGGGGGTGGATATGCGTGCCTGTTCCATGGTCAATTCTCCTGCCCTATCGATCCTGAACCCTGCGGCTGTATTGCATCGCCGCACGTTCATCGGTTTGTTTCTGTTCCATGCGGGCCTGGGCCTGCTCCAGCTCGCGCCGCCGCTGCTCGACCACCTTGCGCAGGCTGGCCAGGCGCTGCTCCGCCTCCATCAGGCCGCGCCGTGCGTTCTCGACCCGCGCCTCCTGGTCGCCCACCACGCTGGTCTGCAGGCCTGCGGCATGCCCCAGTCGGTCCATGAACTGGTAGTGGTGGTACATCACCTCGGGCTGCACGCGCGTGTCCGCCTGCATGCCCCAGCGCTGCTCGGTCTCGCGGGCATAGTCCTGCAGCTGGTGCAGCTGCGCCTGGGCCGCCTGCTGCACGGCCAGGGCCTCCTGCAGCACGCGGCGCGCCTCGTCGCGCTTGCGCGCGGCAATCTCCACGGCGACGATGAGGGCACTGAGGACGGACATGGTGGGGCCTTCCTGTCCTTACTGGTCGAGCACGGCCGCCATGGCGTTCACGCTCTGGTCCATGGTGGACGCCTCGAACATGTCCTGCTGCAGAAAGGCTGCCATCTGCGGCTGCAGGTGGATGGCTTCGTCCAGCGCTGGGTCGGAGCCGCTCATGTACGCCCCCACCTGCACCAGGTCGCGGCTCTTCTGGTAGCGCGAGTACACGGCGCGAAAACGCCGCGCCACGTCGAAATGGCCGCGCGAGACCACGTTGTGCATCACGCGCGAGGCCGATTGTTCTATATCGATAGCCGGGAAGTGCCCCGACTCGGCCAGCGAGCGCGACAGCACGATGTGCCCGTCCAGGATGGCGCGCGCAGCGTCGGCGATCGGGTCCTGCTGGTCATCGCCCTCCGACAGCACGGTGTAGAACGCGGTGATGGAGCCCACGCCATGCAGGCCATTGCCGCTGCGCTCGACCAGCGCGGGCAGCTTGGCAAAGCACGATGGCGGGTAGCCCTTGGTGGCCGGTGGCTCGCCAATGGCCAGCGCGATCTCGCGCTGCGCCATGGCGTAGCGGGTCAGCGAGTCCATGAGCAGCAGCACGTGCTTGCCCTTGTCTCGGAAATGTTCGGCCACTGCCGTGGCATAGGCCGCACCCTGCATGCGCAGCAGCGGCGGCGCATCGGCCGGCGCGGCCACCACGACCGAACGCGCCCGGCCATCGGCCCCCAGGATGTCTTCCACGAATTCCTTGACCTCGCGGCCTCGCTCGCCGATGAGGCCGACCACGATCACGTCGGCGCGGGTGTAGCGGGCCATCATGCCCAGCAGCACGCTCTTGCCCACGCCCGAGCCGGCGAAAAGGCCCAGGCGCTGGCCACGGCCCACGGTGAGCAATGCATTGATGGCGCGCACGCCGGTGTCCAGCGGCAAGCGCACCGGATCACGGTCCATGGCGTTGATCTGGCGGCGGTCCATGGGCTCGGAGACCACGTCCTGCACCGGACCGCCATGGTCCAGGGGTAGCCCCTGCGGATCCACCACCCGCCCCAGCAGGCCGTCTCCCATGGGCAGGCGCAGCACGCCCGCCTTCGGGGAGGGCCGGGAAGGCTCACCCAGGCGCGGGCTGGCCACGTAGGGCGCGGCGGGCACCACGCTGGCGCCACTGGACAGGCCGTGGATGTCGCCCGCAGGCATCAAAAAGGCACGGTCGGCCGAAAAACCCACCACCTCGGCCAGCACCGGCGCATGCCCCGGCATCTGCACCATGCACTGCGACCCCACCGGCACACGGATGCCCACGGCTTCCAGCACCAGGCCGGTCAGCCGGGTGAGGGTGCCGCGCGTCTCCAGCGGCGCACGCTGGCGCACGCGCTCGCGCGCATCGTCCATGAACTGCGTCCAGGCGCTGGAGGCAGGTGCATCAACGCTCATCGCCGCTCTCCTGCCAGGGCGACTCCAGCCCCAGCGAGGCGATGGCACGCTCCCAGCGCTTGGCCACGCTGCCATCGACCACGGTGCCGCCGGACTCGACCAGGCAACCCCCTGCGGGCACGGCCGCATCGGCCACCCACTGGATGCCTGCGCCCATCTCATCGCGCAAGGGTTGCTCCACCGCCCCCATGTCCGCAGGGTTCAGGCGCACCATCGCGGGGCGCCCCTCAGCCACCAGCATGCCCACGGCCTCGCGCACCACCGGCTCCAGCACATCGGGACTGACCGAGAGCTCCCGGCGCACGACTTCGCGGGCGATGTCGCAGGCCAGCGCCAGCACGTCCTGGGCCATGCGCTGCTGCATGGCGGCGAGGGACTCCTGCAAAGACTGCACCACGCCGGCAATGCTCTGGGACATTTCCAGCGCCTGGCCCGACACATAGTCGTCCATGCGCTGCTGCCACTCGAGGGCCGTGTCGGCCTGGCCCTGTGCCAGCCCTTGGGAAAAAGCCGCATCGCAGGCCTGCTGCACCAGTGCCAGCTGGGCGGCCTCCACCTCGGCCGGATCGGGCAGGGGCTCGGGCTCGGGCAGCGCCTCGGGTTCGGGCTCCACCGGTTCGGAGCCGTCCACGGCGCCGAACTTCCACTGCGTGACCAGCCCCACCTCTTCGCTGGGGATGAAGCGCGAGTACGAGCGTTGGCTAGACGAAGGCATCGTCACCACCGCCTGCCAGCACTATTTGCCCTTCATCGGACAGGCGCCGGACCGTCTTGAGGATTTCCTTCTGCTGCGCTTCCACTTCGGACAGCCGCATGGGGCCGCGCGACTCGAGGTCTTCGCGCAGCGCTTCGGACGCACGCGAGGACATGTTCGACAGGAATTTTTCGCGCAGCTCGGGCACGGCACCCTTGAGTGCGACGATGAGCGTCTCGGAGGCCACTTCCTTGAGCACGGTCTGGATGGCCTTGTCATCAAGCTTGAGCACGTCTTCAAAGACGAACATCTTGTCCATGATCTTCTGCGCCAGATCGGGGTCGTAGCCGCGGATGGACTCGATAACCACGCTGTCCATGTTGGAGCCCAGCAGGTTGATGATCTCGGCTGCCGCCTTGACGCCGCCCAGAGAGCTCTTGCGGATCTTGTCGCCACCGGCCAGCACCTTGAACAGCACTTCGTTGAGGTCCTTGAGCGCCGTGGGCTGGATGCCTTCCAGCGTGGCAACGCGCAACAGGATTTCACTGCGCTGGCGGTCGGTCAGGTGCATCAGGATGCCCGAGGCCTGCTCGCTGTCCAGGTGCACCAGGATGGCAGCAACGATCTGGGGATGCTCGTTGCGCAGCAACTCGGCCACCGACAGCGGATCCATCCACTTGAGGCTTTCTATGCCGGAGACGTCGCCGCCCTGCAGGATGCGGTCGATCAGCAGCGAGGCCTTGTCGTCACCCAGGGCCCGCTTGAGCACGGCGCGCACATAGTTGCCGGTGTCGGACACCAGCAGGCTCTGCGCCGCCGCGGCATCGGCAAAGCGGTTGATGACACTGTCCACCTTGTCGCGCGACACCGATTTCATGCGCGCGATGGTCTCGCCCAGTTTCTGAACCTCTTTGGGCGAGAGGTGCTTGAACACCTCGGCCGCCTCCTCCTCGCCGAGGGACATCAGCATGATGGCGGCGTCGTTGAGACCTTGTTCATCCATGGGCTATCCAAGCAAGTTGAGCGGCGACGGGGTCAGGCATTTTCGCCGTTCACCCAGGATTTGAGAATATTGGCGACGGCCACGGGGTTGGCCTTGGCCAGCACGCGCGCCTCTTCCAGACGCAATTGCTCTGGCGTGGCCACCACATTCTCTTCCTTCCTGGAAGGAGGCGGAAGCGCTGGGCGGTCGGGCTGGTCGGCTTCCAGCGCATCGAGCTGTCCACCGGCCACCGGAATTGCCCGGGGTGCACTGCTGCCTCCCTTGAGCGCGGGACGCACCAGGCCCAGGAGCACCATGGCGCCGAACAGCAGGGCCCCCACCGGCCAGGCAAAGCTCTTGGCCACATCGAGGACCTCGGGCTGCTTCCACAGCGGCACATCCGTCGACACTGCGGCCTCTACCTGGAACGGCGTGTTCATGAGGTTCACCGAGTCACCGCGCTCACCGTTGAAGCCGATGGTTTCACGCACCAGCGCCTTCATCTGCTCCAGCTGCTCGGGGGTGAGCGCCTTGGTAACGGTCTTGCCCTTTTCTTCGGTCGATTGGTAGTTCACCACCACGGCAGCATTCAGGCGCTTGATGGCCCAGTTGTTGCCGCGCGTGACCCGCACGGTCTTGTCGACTTCGTAGTTGGTGGTGGACTCGCGCTTGGTGGACGACTCCTCGGTGCCCTGCTGGGTGCCGGCCTGGGGCGCTGGATTGGCGCCGTTGATGGGTGCAGCCGAGGGTGCAGGCGGTTGATTGGCAACAGCGCCGGGCACACCGGTTGCGGTCTTCTGGGCCATGCCAGAGGTTTCCAGCATCTGCTGGCTGCGCACGGCCTTGGCATCGGGGGTCTGGTTGGGGCGGAACTGCTCGGACGTGGACTCGGTGCGGCTGAAGTCCAGCTCGGCCGAGACCTGGGCCTTGACGTTGTTGCGGCCGACCACCGGCTCCAGGATGTCCTGGATGCGGCGTGTGAGCTGCTGCTCGATCTGCTGCACATAGAGCAGTTGCTGTGCATCGACCGCGTTGGCCGCCGCGTTGCCGTCGGGCGATTGCGAGAGCAGCTTGCCCGTATCGTCCAGCACGCTCACGGCCGAAGGCGCCAGTTCTGGAACGCTGGAGGCCACCAGGTGGACGATGCCGGCGAGCTGGGCCCGGTCCAGAATGCGCCCGGGGTGCAGGCTGATCAGCACCGAGGCCGAGGGCTTTTGCTGTTCGCGGAAAAAACCGTTCTGGTTGGGCAGCGCCAGGTGCACACGAGCGCTCTGCACGGAAGACAGGGCCTGGATGGAGCGGGTCAGCTCGCCCTCCAGGCCGCGCTGGAAGTTCAGGCGTTCCTGGAACTGGGTCATGCCGAAGCGGTTGGTCTCCATCAGCTCAAAGCCCGTCACGGAGCCGCGTGGCAGGCCCTGGGTGGCCAGGCGCAGGCGCACGTCATGCACCTTGTCGGAGGGAATCAGGATCGCACCGCCGCCTTCGGCGTACTTGTAGGGAACGTTCATCGTGGTCAACTGCGCCACGATGGCACCGCCATCCTTGTCGTTCAGGTTGGAAAACAGAACACGGTAGTCGGGCTGGCGGCCCAGCACGATGGCAGCGATCGCGACGGCGACCAGCAGCGCCACGCCCACACCCAGGCGCATGCGCTGGGCCCGGTCGAGGCTGGACAACCGCTGCAGCCAGTTGGGACGGGCTGCGGGAGGTGCAAGCGGAGCGAGTGGGATTTCAGCAACTGCAGACATCGTGCTTTCCAATAGATGGGGCCCGGCAAGGGACCTTGGCGTGGGTTCGATTATTTCGCTCAAGTACCCGCCATGTTCTGCCGATAAGGCGCGCCTTTGGGCATCTATTCCCCATGATGGCCCACGGACGCCTGGCTACTATCACCACATCCCCCATCCCCCAATGGACACTGCCATGGACCTCCGCATCACCAGCTCTACCACCCCCATGGCGGGTGCCGGCATGGCGCGCCGCGCCGCCATGCCGCAGGCCGAAGGCAACGATGTGGGCTTTTCGGGCGCACTCAAGGGCGCGCTGCAGTCGGTGAGTGCCGCACAGAACAAATCGGCCGACCTGCAAAAGGAAGTCCAGCTGGAGAACCCCTCGGTCAGCCTGGAAGAGACCATGGTGGCGATCCAGAAGGCCCAGATCGGCTTTCAGGCCACGCTGCACGTGCGCAACCGCATGGTACAGGCCTATACCGACATCATGAACATGCAGGTTTGAGGGCACCCCCTGAGGCGCTGCGCGCCTTCACCCCTCTCTCATATTGCTTCGCAATCTGGGAGGGGGACGCCCCCAGCGCGGCGGGGCGGCCCTTGCGCGGGGGCACTGGCCTGGGGAGCGCCAGTTTCATGCGCCTGGGGATGGCGCACAGCGCCATATGAGGCCTGCATCCCGGCGCGCCTGAGCACCCATCCTCCCATTGGACTTTGATTTCGATTCGATTCCACTGCTGAAGCCGCATTCACCGCATCGACAGGGTCATTGATCCTTGCAGTGGCACAAGCGCCTTCTGCCCTTCTGCACTACCTAGCAGGCAGCAACAAAGCCACCGGCCGTCTTGCGACGTGCGGTGGCTTTTTTTCTTCCCGGCGGGAACCAGGGCCGTGGATGGAGGTGCCGCCCGGCAGCCCCTCCTTCTTCATGCCCCGTTCAGTGCATCATCTGCGGCTGGCCTTCGAACAGGTGCTCGAACTGTGCCAGCCAGGGCTCGGCCAGGCAGCGGATCTGGGCATCGTTGCGCAGGATGCGCTGCATGATGCGCGTCTTTTCGCGGCGGTGCTCGGGCAGCAGTTCGTGCTCCTGGGACTTGAAGCGCAGTTGCTCGATCAGCACGGCGCAGGCCCCCTCGTAGCGCACCACGCCATCCCAATCCTTGAGCTTGGCGGCCTCCAGCATCTTGGCGCTGCTGTCTTCAATGGCTTTGTAGTAATCAATCAGCATGTGGGACATGGTTCATGCCTCCACCAGCACAGGCTGGCCCGAAGCGGTGGCGTCAGCTGGAGTGGCTGCACCGTTGTTGTTTTTCTTGATCTCGTTCCAACCGAGCGCGACCGGCTCGATCAGGCGCATGACTTCCTGCATCATGGCGTCGTCATTGCGGGCATTGGCCAGGATCAGGCGGCGGATACAGTAGTCGTACAGCGCACCCAGATTCTCCGCCAATTCACCCCCATCGACCTTGTCAAGGGCTGTGCTCAGCCCTTCCTCGATGATGCGCACCGCCTTGGAGATGGCATTGCATTTGCCAACGATGTCACCGCGCGCCATGGCGCCTCGTGCGGTTGCTATGGCACCCAGCGCACCTTCATACAGCAGACTGACCAATTGGTGCTGGTCAATCGTGTGCATGCTGGTTTCCACATTGATGCGCTGGTAGGCGTTGGCTGCACGGGGATTGTGGGCGCTGAACATGGGGTGGTCCTTACGGTGTGATGCTTTATTTATCGGCTGGCGCCCATAAAACTGAAGGCTTTCCGTCAGGTCGACTTGTTCCAGGTGGTCACCTGCTGCGCGATGTAGGCATTGAGGGCATTCAGGGAGCTCATTTGCGTATCCAATGCGTTGTAGCGTGCCGTGGTGCGCTTTTCGAAGGAGTCGATTTTCGCCTGGGCGGTCACCTGGTCCTTGGAATTGCGCTTGAGCGACAGCTGCAGGGTGTCGTCCTTGGACTTGAAGAAACCGTCGGTGGACAGCAGGTTCGCCGCCAATTCCTTGACGCGCACGGCAACCCCCTTGGCCGCGCCGGCATCGGGATTGCGGAACAGGTTCTTCACGTCGTCGATGTTCTCGTTCATGGCCTTGCTGAACTTGGTGGCGTCCACTGCCAGATCGCCCGAACGCTGCAACGTGATGCCCACATCTGCCAGGCGCTGGAAGCCGGCCTTGCCGCCCGTCATCGACTGGATGGCTGAGCGAAGGGAGTTCTGCAGAGCGATGGCGGTCGAGTCCCCCTGCAACAAGCCCGCCGATTTGTTGGCGGGGTCGTACTTGGTTGCCTCGTTGAGGATCGAATTCACCTCGTTGTAGGCCTTCACGAAATCATCCACGTTCTTCTGGATGACGCTGTTGTCCTTGGCCACGCCGATCTCGATCGGCGCCGTGGTGACCTGCTCCGCCTTGAAGGTGACGCCCGAAACCGTTTCAGCGAAGGTGTTGGTGGCCGAGGTCACGGGAATGCCGTTGATGGTCGCCTTGGCATCGGACGCGACCTGTGTCACGGTGCTGCCCGCCACCAGGCGGGACAGGCCGGTGGCGTCGGTGTTGCCGGCACTGGCGATGTCCGTGTCCCCGCCTTCCATCACGCTCAGGCGAAAGCCCGATTCCAGGCCCGTGCTCTTGCTGCGCAGCATCAGGCGCTCACCGGAGGCATCCTTGAGCACCGAGGCCGTGACGCCCGCATTGGAACCGTTGATCTTGCTGGCGACGTCGTTCACGGTGTCGCTCGCCGAAATGCTGATGTCTACCGGGGTACCCGCCCCTGGGGTGAAAGAGGACGGCGACACACTCCACTGGCCCAGCTCCAGGCGCAAGGTGCCGGCGCCCAGGGCACCACCGACAGGCAGCAGGGCAGCCGATGCCGTGGCCTGCGCCTTGGCAAGCCCCTGCACTTCCACGCTGAAGCTGGTCGGAAGGGTTCCGCCGATGGCGGTGGCGCTCACGTACTTGCTGTCGGAAGACGTGGTGGAAACCGCGTTCCAGCTGGTCAGGCTGCTGAGTTTGCTCGCGGCATCGGACAGGGTGGACACCAGCGATTTGATCTGGCCAAACGCTGAAATCTTGGTGCTGACTGTGGCGGCCTGGACCTTGAGCGTGTCCAGGGGCTTCTGCTCAAGGGCAACCAACTGAGAAATGATGCTCTTGACATCCAGGCCATTGGTGGCAAGGCCGGGTGAAGAAATGGTAGCCATGAGAACCTCCTGAACTGGTCAACGGAAATTATGGCGCCGATTGGGCTCCAATAACGTCCTTATTCACACCAGGAAACCAGCCAATTCCAGCGCTCCCGGCACGCGCCGTTCAAAGGTGAAAAGGCGGCGACAGCAAAACTGTCGCCGCCGAGGCACCCAGGGCCCTCTCAGGCCCTGCCCGCCAAGCTGCGTTTAACGCAGCAGGGCCAGCACACCTTGTGGCAACTGGTTGGCCTGGGCCACCATCGCCGTACCAGCCTGCTGCAGGATCTGCGAGCGCGACAGGTTGGCCGTTTCTGCCGCGAAGTCAGCGTCCAGAATGCGCGAACGGGAAGAAGACAGATTCTCTGACGTCACTTGCAGGTTGGAAATGGACGTTTCAAAACGCGATTGCAGAGCACCGAGCTTGGCACGCTCACCGTTGATGTAGGCCAGGCCGGAATCCACTGTCTTCAGGGCTTCCGTCGCCTTCTTGAACGTGGTCACGTCCAAGTTCCCGACTTCCTTCAGGTCGGAGGCGCTGTCCGTCGCTGCCGTGGTGTTGAAGGCGTTCGTGGTGGTAGCCACTGTGGAGAAGGACTTGTCGGAGTCCAGCACCACGTAGCCGCTGACGGTGGATTCATCCGCACCCGATGCCGCGGCCAGGGTATCGACGGCACCAATGGCCGTGCCATCTGCCTGCAGCTTCTGGATGTTGATGGCACCCGAGTTCACGCCGGCAGCGGCTCCCTTGTACAGGCCGATGTCCTGGCCAGTGGCGCTGGTCAGAATCACACCGTCGTTGGTGGAGTTGAGCGATGCCGTCACGCCGGTCTTGGACGATTGCTCGTTGATGGCCGACACGGCGTTCGACAGGCCATCCGCCGTGTTCAGGGCGGTGACGTTGAACGAAATGGACTGGCCGACCGCGGTGGTTCCCGATGGCGTGTTGTCCGAACGCAGCTCGAAGGTGTAGGCACCGGTCGATTCGAACTTGATCTCGGCTTCGGTGCGCGCAGAAGCGGTGACACCCGTGTTGCCGGTCTGCAGGTTGATGTTGTCCGCCATGGCCTTGGCCGTGTCGTTGGCACCAATGGTGATTTCCTTGGAGCCCAACGCGCCATTCACGGCCAGGGTACCGGCGGTCACGCCGTTGGAGCCCCAGGCGGCTGCGCTCGCACCGCTGCCGGCGCCGTTGGCCGACGTGTTCTGGTTGTTGCCGTACACGCTGGTGCGCAGGTTGGCCGTGGCGGCCACGATGGTCTGGTTGGCGTTGGCGCCGACCTGGAACTGTTGCGTACCGAAGGAGCCATTGAGCAACTTGGCACCATTGAACTCGGTGGTTTGCGAAATGCGGTCCAGTTCGCTGACCAGTTGACCCACTTCCTGTTGCAGGGCTTGGCGATCACCAGCGCTGTTGGAGGCATTGGCCGATTGCACGGCCAGTTCACGCACCCGTTGCAGGATGTCGCCGGAGGCCTTCAGGGCGCCTTCAGCCGTTTGCGCCAGGGAGATACCGTCGTTCGCATTGCGAACAGCCTGATTCAGGCCGCGGATCTGGCTGGTA
>NZ_LMIH01000024.1:279837-280248 GCF_001428645.1 Acidovorax sp. Root217 | reverse complement strand
GAGCGAGGTTTGGCTCATGCCCAGGTTGCGCTGGGCCGTCAACGAGGCGACGTTGGTGTTGATGGTGGATGCCATGGCAAATCTCCTGAAAAGAACTGACTGAAATGGCGTTGCCGCCAACCTGGTGCCAGGCAAGGCACCCGGCTATACGGTCCACAGTGCCCACATGGCCTTCTGGTGAACGGCGGAGTGCATTTGCCTTCCGTTGTGAGTCTTTTCGACGCCTGCTGGGGAAACTTTAGGGTCAAACGTGCAAGTTGGCAGGCTTTTCCGCTCTTTATCGGGCCAACGCCATGGGGGGGTCATTGCCACAATTCCCCATCGTTCCCGTATCGCCTGCCGGACGGTTGTAGTCCCCCATCAGGCACAAATGTCCATTCAGCCTCAAGGAGCATTCCCATGGCAGCCACG
>NZ_LMIH01000024.1:220366-279784 GCF_001428645.1 Acidovorax sp. Root217 | reverse complement strand
GTCGGGCCTGCGCATCAACAGCGCCAAGGACGACGCCGCCGGCCTGGCCATTTCCGAGCGCTTCACCAGCCAGATCCGCGGCCTGAACCAGGCAGCGCGCAATGCCAACGATGGTATCTCGCTGGCGCAGGTCACGGAAGGTGCCATGAAGGCGGCAGGCGACATTCTGCAGCGGGTGCGTGAACTGGCGGTGCAATCGGCCAATGCCTCCAACAGCCCCAGCGACCGCCAGGCGCTGAATCAGGAAGTGGGCCAACTGGTCAGCGAACTGGACCGCATCTCGCAGACCACCGAGTTCAACGGCGCCAAGCTGCTCAATGGCACATTTGGTACGCAACAGTTCCAGGTGGGCGCCAACGCCAACCAGACCATCGTGGCCGCCACGGCCAACCTGCGCACCACCGTGTACGGCAACAACCAGAACACATCGGCCAATGGTGCCGGCAGCGGTGCCAATGCCGCCGACTGGGGCTCCAACGGCGTGACCGCCGGTACCCTGGCAGTGAATGGCGCCCTGGGCTCCAAGGAAATCGTCATTGCAGACAATGACACGGCCAAGTCCATGGCGGACAAGGTCAATCTCCAGACGGCGAACACGGGTGTCACCGCCTCCGCGCGCACCGAAGTCGAGCTCAAATTCGAATCGGTCGGCTCCTATACCTTCGAGCTGCGCGGCGACAATACGCCAACCGCACCCGCGCTGGGCCAGTCCATTTCGTTCAACGTTTCCGCATTGAACACGTCGGATGGCCTGTCGAATGCCGTGTCGGCCATCAACGAGCAATCGTCCAAGACCGGCGTGACGGCATCGCTCAACTCCACCAGCGACGGCGTGATCCTGACCAGCGCCACCGGCCAGGACATCGGCCTGTACAAGGGGGCCACTTCGGGTGTGAACAGCGGTGGCGTCAATATCCAGAAGCTGCAGGCCGATGGCTCCGTCATTGGTGCCGTCGACACCCTGGCCGCGGCGGCTGGCGCAGACGCGTCCACCGTGAGTGGCTATGTGGTGCTGGATTCGGAAAAATCGTTTTCGACCAATGCCACCACGACCAACGCATTCAACACCACATCGGCTACCGACAGCGCCTCGGACCTGCAGGAGGTCGCCAACCTGGACGTGACCACCTTCAAGAAAGCGACCGAAGCCCTGAAGACCGTCGATTCCGCACTGGCCTATATCAACGGCGAGCGGGCCAAGCTCGGCGCCTTGCAAGCCAGGTTCGAAACCGCCATTTCCTCACTGAACATCACGTCCGAGAACCTGTCGGCATCGCGTTCGCGCATTCTTGACGCCGACTTTGCCGCAGAAACGGCCAACCTGTCGCGCTCGCAGATCCTGCAGCAGGCAGGCACGGCCATGGTGGCCCAGGCCAACCAGATCCCGCAGGGCGTCCTGAAGCTGCTGCAGTAAACAGCGCGGTTCATGGCAACGGCGCCCGCCGCTCCAGGGATGGCGGATAGACTGCCTGTGGCGTAAGTCAACAAGGACATATGGTGCAAGGCAGAAACCACGGCAAAAACAAATCCCCGGTCGATGGCCGCATCAGAACGGCCCTCGAAAGCAAGGACTGGACCTTGTTGACCCGGTTGTGCAAGCAGATCTTGCGCAAGGACTCCCGTGACCTGAATGCCACCCGCCTGCTGGGCCATTCACTCGAATCCCAGGGCAAGATCGAAGAGTCGCTCGAGGTGTACCAGCGCGGTGCCCGGATGTGGCCCGACGACGCCGAACTCCTGATCAACTATGCCAACGTCCTGCTCAGGCAGGTGCGCAATGCAGAGGCGCTGCCCCTTTTCGAGAGGGTCTGTGCGCTGCGGCCCGAGAAAGCCGTCTGCTGGCTCATGCTGTCGCAGTGCTGCTACCTGATCACCAAGAATGAACAGGGTTTCAGGGCGGCCGAAAAAGCGGCGGAGTTGGCCACGGACGTCTACGAGAAATCCGCTGCGCTCACCCAAAAGGCCATCCACCGGCGTGAAATGGGCCAGGTGAAGCAGGCCGTGCAGGACTCCATCGACGCGATTGCGCTGACGCCCAGGGAACCCTCCAACCACACCAACCGGCTACTGTTCATGCTGGCGGACCCTGATGCGGACGCTACCAGCCTGGCCACAGCCGCGCGCGAATACGCCGCGGTGTTCGAACCCCCGCTGAAACCCTCGTGGCCGAGTTTTTCCGAACGCAACCGTGATCCGTGGCGAAAGCTGCGCATAGGCTTCCTGTCGCCCGATTTTCGCGTGCACTCGGTGATGTACTTCATGGAGGGCGTGCTCGCACAGCTCGACCGCCGCCAGTTCGAGGTCTACGCGTTTTACCTATTTCCCAAGAGCGACTACATCACCACGCGCGTGGAGCGGCACGCGGACCATTTCATCCGCATCGCCGGGCTCGACGCCAAAAAGCAGGCGCAGACCATTCAAGACCACGGGATCGACATCCTGATCGACCTGGCCGGGCACACAGGCCACAACGGCTTGATGGCCATGGCCCACAAGGCAGCCCCGATACAAGCCACCTGGATCGGATTCCCGGGAACCACCGGCCTGTCGGCCATGGACTACCTGATCACCGACGACATGACGGACCCGCCAGGGGTGGAGTGGCAATACAGCGAACGCCTGTTCCGCATGCCCACCCGCCTTTGCGTGTACCGGCCGATGAGCCGCAACCCTCTGTGGCGCTATCAACCTATCTACCTGGTTCGTCCCAGCCCGGCGGTGGGAAATGGGTACATCACCTTTGGCTCGTGCAACAACCTGGGCAAGATCACCGACACCGTGTTGTCCACCTGGGCCGAAATACTGCGCCGGGTACCTGGCTCGAAGCTCCTCATCGAAGGCAAGAACCTTGACAACCCGGACTTCGCGCGCGCCTACATGGCGCGTTGCAACAGCCTGGGGCTGGATGCCGATCGGGTCGAATTGGTGGCGCTAAGCTCCAGCAACCAGTACCTGACCTACCACCGCATCGATATTGCGCTGGATCCGTTTCCCCTGAACGGGGGCACGACCTCGATGGACGTCCTCTGGATGGGTGTTCCCCTGGTGGCCCTGGCGGGAAGCAGCTTCAAGAGCCGCCTGACCGCGGGAATCCTGCTCCACCTGGGACGGCCCGAGTGGCTTGCGCAAACGCAGCGAGCCTACGTCGACATTGCGGTCCATCTTGCCCAAGACGCGAACAGCCTGAACGCAACACGCATGAACCTGCGCCAGGAACTGGAAGAATCCGTTCTCATGCGGGAAGACGTGTTCTGCAGCGCCTTTGGCGAGGGCTTGCGCACCATGTGGCTGCAATGGCTGGCCCAGGAGGTACACCCCGGTGATACCGAAGAGCAACACGCGGCGCAGATAGAGGTCATGCAGGAGTACCTGGGCAGCATGCCGCCGGAATGGGAAGCTCCACCCGTTCCGGGAGTGGGGCTGGGCCCCGGGAACCGGGTAACCCTCCACGAAGCCCACGCCCGCCTGGAGGCGTCCCTGGCCAGGGCCAAGGAGGTTCCCACGGACACCGTCACGGAAACGGGCCAGATCGAGAACAGGCGCTGGTACAACGTGACGGAGCTGGCTGAAATGGTGCTGTGCGCCGTTCCGCACGACCCCGTTGCGCTCACCTGCCTGGCAGAGGTGGAGCTGGCCCATGGCCACACCGATTTCGCGGTGACCTACCTGCGCTACGCGACGCAGGCCATGCGCTGAGCATCCGCGGCCGGCTATGGGGCCGTTTTTCGACGCAAGAAGCCCTCGGGCGCCACGGTCACCATCAGCTTGCGCGGCCAGGTGGCATCCACTTCGAACTCGGAATGGCTGGCCAGCCACTCGCGCACCGCTGTCTTTGGGTTGTTTCCGACGTCCCAGGGGCGGTCTGCAAAGAATTTCGGCGGCATGTCTTCTACGAAGGTGTCGAAGACCACGCAATAGCTGCCCTCCGACACCAGGGGCGCATAGGCCTCGAGTTCTGCAAGCACGTGCGCGTGGGTGTGCATGGAATCCAGGCACACCATGACCCGCTGGTAGCCCTTGGCAAACGCCTGCACCTGCGCGATGACGTCGGGTGCGATGGAAGACCCCTGGACCATCGCAATGCGGCTGGCCATCGGGTGGCGCTTGATCGCCTCGCGGTTGTGTGGCCGGATGTCGATGTCGATACCCAGAACCTTGCGCCGGGATTGCCGCGGGTCCAGCATGCCTCCCGCCTCGATGGCATCGCACATGTCCAGCAAGGCCAGCAGCGACGCGCTGAGCACCAGAGAGCCACCGTGGGCGATGCCGGTTTCGATGATCAGGTCCGGCCGCACACGCCAGACCAGCTCCTGCATGGCCACCATGTCCTGCGGGTACTGGATTATGGGCCGCCCCAGCCAGTCGAAGTTGTACACGTACTGGCGCTGCATGGACGCCTGCAGCCAGTCCTGGGACAGGGTCTGGAAGTGCGCATCCGTCCCGTATTGCTGCAGCCGGTCTTCACGCTCCTGCTGAAATACCTCGACGGGACCTGGGGTCTGTTTGTGCGGCATGAAATGCTCCTGCTGGACTGTTGAAACAGTGATTGAAAAGGGCCGCGTCAGCGGTGTGGCGGCGCCTGGACCACCCGGGCCGGGTTGCCGACGACCACGGCGCCCGCCGGCACGTCGCGGGTCACCACGGCCCCCGCGCCCACCATCGCTCCGGCACCGATGGACACACGCGGCAATACAGTGGCGCCAGCGCCGATGAAGACGTCACGCCCCACGTGGACGCCGCCGCACAGGGTGGCACCAGGCGCCACCGTCACGCTGTCGGCCAGCTGGCACTCATGGTCCACCGAAGCCCGGTGGTTGACGATGCAGACATCGCCAAGCACCGCACCGGCGGCAACCACCGCCTGGGCCAGCACCTGCGAGCCCTGCCCCAGCACCGCTGAAGGGCTCACGCTGGCAGTGGCGTGCACGAGCACCGGCAACGCCACGCCAGCCGAGGCGAACCGGCCCACAACGTGAAGGCGGTCCGGACCCTGCCGGCCAATGGCAATCACCCCGCATGCCTTGGAGACGTCGCCCGCCAAGGCGCCCGCCCACTCGGCAAAACCGGCGTGGCCCAGCAGCACGGGCACGCCGGCAAGCAGGGTGGGCACCGGCCGCGCATCGACGAACGCAACCACGTTCCCTCCCTGCGCGGCAATCAGGTCCAGCAGCACCCGGGCATGGCCCGAGCACCCCCACACCACGCAGGGGCGCCCACCCAGGGATTGCAGGTGCTGCCCGTCACGCGGCATGCAGCGCCTCGCGGATCACGCCGACCACCCTTGCGATGTCCGCGTCGGTCATGTCGTGGAAGCTGGGCAGATTGACCGCACGCTCGGCAATGTGCCGCGCATGGTGCCCACCGCCAGCACCCTGCATCCAGGGCAAGGTGGAGAGCGGAGAAAAGAATGGCCGCGCATCGATGTTGCTACCCACAAAACGTTGCAGCAGGGTGTCGGCTGTCAATGCAGCATCAGCCGACAGCACCACCGTAGGCATCCACGCGCCAATTTCCGTGCCGGGCAACTCGGGATTCATGCGCACGGCAGGCTCTTCGGCCAGTGCCACCTGGTAGGCATGGAAGATCGCACGCTTTCGCGCGATCAGGTCCTCGATGCGCTGCAGCTGCGCACACCCGATCGCCGCCTGCACATTGGACATCTTGTATTTGAAACCCAGTTCGTCGGGCCAGAACTGCCGCACCTGCCCCCGCGCCCGGCCATGATTGGACAAGGTAAGAACTTTTTCATAAAGGGCCGGATCGTCGGTCACGAACATTCCCCCCTCTCCGGTGGTCATCGTCTTGGATCCATGGAACGAAAATCCCCCGAACAGCCCCATGGACCCGGCCCTGCGCCCTCGGTGGCGCGAACCAATGGCCTCTGCCGCATCCTCGATGACCGGGATGCCGTGCTCGGAACCGATGGCCAGCAGCGCGCCCATGTCGCAGACGTTGCCGTACAGGTGCACCGCGAAAATGGCGCGGGTGCGGGGCGTGATGGCAGCAAGCACGGCCTCGGGATCCAGGCACCAGGTGTCCTCCAGAATATCCACCAGCACGGGCTTGGCGCCCAGGTACATCACTGGTGCAACGGTGGCGACCCAATTGGTGTCGGCCAGGATGACTTCGTCACCCTCTCCGATGCCCAATGCAGCCAGCCCCATGTGCAATGCCCCGGTACAGCTGGAAGTGGCAATGGCATGCCGCACGCCGACATGGGCGGCAAATGCTTCTTCGAACTGGCGGATGTAGTCATAGCAATGCTCGCCCCAGCCATTGCGCGCGGCGTCCTCCGCCAATGACACCTCAAGATCGGTGATCGACGGGCGGGACAACAGGATTCGGGAAGGCTTAGTCATTTGAAAGTCTCCATCCGGGGAACGGCCACGGCAAACTGGGCGCCCCAGCCGCGAGCGTATGCGAGTTGTGAAGCGATCTCCTCACGCAGGTTCCAGGGCAGGATCAGCACGCGGTCGGGCTGGTGCGCGCGCAGGTGCTCCTCGTCCACCACCGGGATGCGGCTACCTGGCAAGAACTGACCCTGCTTGGCAGGGTTGCGGTCAACCACGTAGGGCAGCAGATCCGCCCGCACGCCGGCGAAGTTGAGAAGGGTGTTGCCCTTGGCCGCTGCGCCATAGGCGCCCACCTTGAGCCCGCGCGCATGGCAGTCAAGCAGAAAGGCCAGCAATTCGCGCTTGATGCGCAGCGCCTCGCCTTGCAGCCCCCCGTAAAACGCGGCTGAGGACACACAGGCCGCCGTTTCACGAGCCAACAGTTCGCTCACCCGGCTGTGCACGATGGGCGGGGCGTCACTGCGCTGCGCGAACACGCGCAGGCTGCCGCCGTGGGTGGGCAACTCCTGCACATCGGTCACGGTGAGGCCGTTGGCGGCAAAAATGCGCTGCACTGCGGTGAGCGAAAGGTACGAGAAATGCTCGTGGTACAGGGTGTCGAACTGGCACTGTTGAACCAGCTGCAGCAGGTGCGGAAACTCGAAGGTGGCCACCCCCTGCGGCTTGAGCAGCACGGCAAAACCCGCAACGAAGTCGTTGATGTCGGGCACATGGGCCAGCACGTTGTTGGCCACCGTGAGATCGGCGGCGCGCCCGCCGGCCACCAGCGTGCGGGCCAGCGCCACACCGAAGAACTGCTCCACGACCTCGATGCCGCGCGCCCGTGCTGCAGCTGCAGTGCTGGCCGTGGGCTCCACGCCCAGGCAGGGGATGCCGCGCCCGGCCACGTACTGCAGCAGGTAGCCATCGTTGGCGGCCACTTCCACCACCTGGCTGTGGGCGCCCAGCGACAGGCGCTGGGCCATGTCCTCCACATAGGCCTGGGCATGGGCCAGCCAGCTACTGGAGAACGAGCTGAAGTACGCGTAGTCGGCATCGAACAAGGCGTCAGCGGCCGCGAAGTCTTCGGTCTGCACCAGCCAGCAGTTCTCGCAGACCAGCACCCTGAGGGGGTACCAGCGCTCGGGCGCATGCAGCGCGGGTTCGCGCAGGTAGGCGTTGGAAGGGGGCGCGGTACCCAGGTCTGCCAGAGGCAGGGTAACGGGGGCGGCGCAGTGGCGGCATTTCATCGGCAGAACTCGGTCAGGGCAGCGCCAGCCCGGTGAAGGCCGGCGCCAGGGAGGGATGTTGGGCGTCGCGCGGCGAGCGGCCTGCCAGGGGCAGCGGCCAGGCAATGGCCAAGCGCGGGTCGAGCGCGTCGAGCCCGCCTTCCGAGGCGGGCGCATAGGGTGCCGAGTGCAGGTAGAGCATCTCGCAATCATCGGCCAGCGCCTGGAAACCATGGGCGAAGCCGGGCGGGATGAGCATGGCCCAGTGGTTGGCAGCCGACAGCTCGCGTCCGAACCATTGCAGGAAGGTCGGGGAGCCGGCCCTCAGGTCCACCGCCACATCCCATACAGCGCCGCGCAGGCAGCTGACCAGCTTGGCCTCAGCCGCCGGGGGGTGCTGGAAATGCAGCCCCCGCACGGTGCCGCGCTGGGCCGTCTGGGTATGGTTGATCTGCGCGATCGGCCAGGTCCAGCCCGCAGGGGCCAGGTCAGCCGCGCAGAACATGCGCGCCAGAAAGCCCCGGCTGTCCGCCAGCGGCTGGCGCTGCACGGTCATCAGGCCCGCCAGCGGCGTGGGCTCCACGGTGAAGCGGCTCACAGGGCGGTCTCCTGCACGGTGCCGCAGGCCTGCTCATAGGCGTCCAGGTCGGCCAGGCACAAGGCGCGCGCATCGGCGCCAGCGTGGTAGCCGCGGTACCAGGCCATGGTGCGGCCCACGGCCTCGGGCAGGGCCCAGCACGGGGTGATGCCCAGCAGGCTGCGCGCGCGCGCCGTGTCCAGGGCCAGCAGCCCCGCTTCGTGCGGATGCTTCGCGTCGCTCTCGTAACGCACAGGCGCGGTGGGGTAGGCTGACCGTGCCATCTCGACCACACACCCCACCGTGGCGGCCTCCTGTGGGGCCGGTCCGAAGTTGTATGCGCCCGCGCTCCCTGGCCGCTCCCACAGCACCTGGGCCAGGCGCAGGTAGGCGGCCAGCGGCTCCAGCACATGCTGCCAGGGCCGTGTGGCATGGGGATTGCGCAGCACCAGGGTCTGGCCAGCAGACCAGGCAGCCGCAGCGTCCGGCAAAAGGCGCTCGGGCGCCCAGTCTCCGCCGCCGATCACATTGCCGGCGCGGGCAGTGGCCACGGCCACACCCTGTGCGGACAGGAAGGCATCGCGGTAGCTGGCGGTCACAATCTCGGCGGCGGCCTTGCTGGCGCTGTAGGGGTCATGCCCTCCCAACGCATCGTCTTCGCGATAGGGGTAGACCCATTCTAGGTTGCGGTAGACCTTGTCGGTCGTCACGACCAGCGCCACGCGCACGCCAGGCAGGCCGCGCAGCGCATCGAGCACATGGGCCGTGCCCATGACGTTGGTGGCATAGGTTTCGAGCGGCGCGGCATAGCTGGCGCGCACCAGGGCCTGGGCCGCCAGGTGCAGCAAGATGTCAGGCCGTGCTGCCTGGATAAGGGCCGCCGTGGCACCCGCATCGCGCACGTCGCAGGCATGGCTGTCCATGCCGCTCGCCACGCCGGCCAGTGCAAACAGGCTGGGCTCGATGGCCGGCGGCAGGGCAATGCCGGTGACCTGCGCCCCCAGACGCTGCAGCCACAGGGCCAGCCAGCTGCCCTTGAAGCCCGTGTGCCCCGTGAGCACCACGCGCTTGCCGCGCCAGAAATGGGGATCGGGCAAGGCCATGCCGCTCACCAGCACTTCCACGGCGCCTGGCCGCTCTGCCAGAGTTCTTCGAGCAGGTTTTTCTCGCGCAGCGTGTCCATGGGCTGCCAGAAGCCATGGTGCTCGAACGCCATCAACTCGCCATCGCGCGCCAGGCTCTCCATGGGCGCTGCCTCCCAGGGCGTGGCATCACCATCGATGCGGTCCAGCACCTGGGCCGACAGCACGAAGAACCCGCCGTTGATCCAGCCACCGTCGCCGCGTGGCTTCTCGACAAAGCCGCGCACGCCCTCCCCCTTGCCATCGCCATCGCGCACCAGCGCGCCATAGCGGCCGGGCGGCAGCACCGCGGTCACCGTGGCCAGCTTGCCGTGGGCGGCATGGAAGGCGAACTGCGCGGCCATGTCGAGATCGGCCACCCCATCGCCGTAGGTGAAGCAAAAGGGTTCGCCCTGCGGCAGGTACTCGCGCACGCGCTTGAGGCGCCCCCCGGTCAGCGTGGACTCGCCGGTGTCCACCAGCGTCACGCGCCAGGGCTCGGCATGGCGGTGGTGCACCTCCATGCGGTTCTCGGCCATGTCGAAGGTCACATCCGACATGTGCAGGAAGTAGTTGGCGAAATACTCCTTGATGATGTAGCCCTTGTACCCCAGGCAGATGATGAAATCATTGACCCCATGGGCGGCATAGGTCTTCATGATGTGCCACAGGATGGGGCGCCCGCCGATCTCGATCATGGGCTTGGGGCGCAGGTGCGACTCTTCGGAAATGCGGGTGCCCAGGCCACCGGCCAGCAACACGGCTTTCATGGGTGACACGCCCCTGCTGTGCGGGCATCCTCAAACCGGCCTGTCTTCATATATAGATCACCTGTGTCCATGGGGTCTTGCCAAATCTGGCGTCCTAAAGCCGTACTATTGCGCAGCATAAACACTGCGGGCGTTTCCGAAATCGGGAAAACCGACGGAAAAACCACGCAACCCGCCCAACCGAGCGAAGTGACAGGCGCTTTCCCGCTTGCTCGCAGGACTGGTTCGCGCACAATCAGATACAGTGAAACCAGCGATACGGCCCGGCGCCGTGTTTCCACCGCAACCGCCCAGCCCTGCCTGGCGCCCGCCCAATCAACCTGAATCAGCATGTTCGTCATCATTGGCTACGTCGTCAGCATGGTCTGCATCTTCGGTGTGTACATCGTGCACGGCGGGAATATCCAGGTGATCCTGAAGGCCCTGCCGTTCGAACTCATCACCATCGGTGGCAGCGCCATGGGCGCCTTCGTGGTGAACAACCAGCCCAAGGTGCTCAAGGCCACGCTCAAGGCCGTTCCTGCCGCGCTCAAGGGATCCAAGTACACCAAGGCGCGCTACATGGAGCTGCTGGCCATGCTCTACGACATCCTGCAAAAGGCCCGCAAGGAGGGCCTGATGGCGATCGAAAAGGATGTGGAAGCCCCCCATGAGTCGGAAATCTTCAAGAAATACCCCACGGTGGGCAGTGACCACCATGTGATCGAGTTCACGACCGACTACCTGCGCATGATGGTTTCGGGCAACCTCAACTCCCACGAGATCGAGGCCCTGATGGACAACGAGATCGACACCCACCACCAGGAGGCACACGCCCCGGTGGCGGCCATCGCCCGGCTGGCCGGCGCCCTGCCCGCCTTCGGCATCGTGGCCGCCGTGCTGGGGGTGGTGAACACCATGGGCTCGGTGGGGCAACCGCCCTCGGTGCTGGGCGGCATGATCGCCTCGGCTCTGGTGGGCACGTTCCTGGGGATCCTGCTGGCCTATGGCTTCGTGGAGCCCCTGGGCGGCCTGATGGAACAAAAGACCGAAGATGCCGCCAAGGAATTCCTGTGCATCAAGTCCACGCTGCTGGCCAGCATGCAGGGCTACAACCCCGCCACCGCCATCGAATTCGGCCGCAAGGTTTTGTTCTCCACCGACAGGCCGACCTTCGCCGAGCTTGAAGGACATGTGAAAGGCAAGAAGTAAGCCCGCACTACCATGGCAGAAAAGAAGCTCCAGCCCATCATCATCAAGCGCATCAAGAAGGGCGGCCATGCCGTCCATGGCGGCGCCTGGAAGATTGCCTATGCCGACTTCGTGACGGCGATGATGGCGTTCTTCCTGCTGATGTGGCTGCTGGGCTCTACCGCCAAGGGGGAACTGCAGGGCATTTCTGCCTATTTCAGCTCCCCGCTCAAGGTAGCCATGACCGGCGGAGACGGCGCCGGCAACAGCTCCAGCGTGATCCCGGGCGGCGGCAACGATCTCTCGAAGGTGCACGGCCAGGTACGCCGCTCGGACTCCGACCCCGACAAGGACCGCCGCGCCAGCATCGACAACGCACGCGCCGAGCGCGCCAAGCAGGACCAGGAGCGCATCAAGGCGCTGCAGGCCAAGATAGACGCCCTGATCACCGAAAACCCGCGCCTGAACGAATACAAGTCCCAGATCCGCATCGATGTCACGCCCGACGGGCTGCAGATCCAGATCGTGGACGACCAGAACCGCCCCATGTTCGACAGTGGCAGTGCGCTGGTGAAACCCTATATGCGCGACATCCTGCGTGAAATCGGGGCCGCGCTGGGCGGGGTGGAAAACCGCATCAGCCTGGCTGGCCACACCGATGCCGTGCCCTATGGCAACAGCGAGCGCGGCTACAGCAACTGGGAGCTTTCGGCCGACCGGGCCAATGCCTCGCGCCGCGAGCTGGTGTCTGCCGGCATGCCCGACGGCAGGTTGGGCCGCGTGGTGGGATTGGCCGCCAGCGATCTGCTCGAACCCACGAATCCGCGCGCACCCGCCAATCGCCGTATTACCATCACGGTGCTGACCCGCGAGGCCGAAGAACGCCTCATGGGCAAGGGGACTCCTGCGGCGGCAAGCCCTCCTGCAGAGCTGCCGACGGAAAAGCGCGAAAATCCAACGCTTGGCGGGTGATCGTTACGACTTGTCACCAAACCTGCCACACTTGACAATACAACCAGCCTATTTCGACCGAAAGGGTCCCACGTGACCACAGCCCTTCGCTTCTTGATCGTTGACGACTTCTCCACCATGCGGCGCATCGTCCGCAATCTGCTCAAGGAGAGCGGATTTGCCGATGCAGACGAGGCCGAAGATGGCGTCGCCGCACTGAACAAACTGCGCAACAGCAAGTTTGACTTCGTGGTGACGGACATCAACATGCCCAACATGAACGGTTTCCAGCTCCTGGCGGAAATCAAGAAAGACGACAAGCTCAAACACCTTCCGGTGCTGATGGTGACCGCCGAAGCCCGCAAGGAGGACATCGTCGCGGCCGCCCAGGGCGGGGCAGCCGGTTACATCGTCAAGCCCTTCACCAAGGCCACTCTGGAAGAAAAGGTCCTGCTGATTCTCAAGAAGATGGGGCTGTGACGCCATGGAAACCCCTGACACCCCCCCTGGTGAGCCCACGGCCGAGGTCCACCACAAGATCGGCCTGCTGACCCGCCAGCTGCACGATTCGCTCAACGAACTGGGCTACGCAGACAAGCTGCGCGGCTCCATGGGCGAGTTGCCCGACGCCCAGAGCCGCCTGTCCTACATCGCCCGCCTGACGGGCGAGGCCGCAGAAAAAGTGCTCACCCGGGTCGAACAGGCCAAGGCACAGCATGATTTCATCGCCGCCGAGACACGCCGCGTAGTGGCCTCGCTGGTCAAAGACCCTGTGGCTGCCGTGGCCAAGGGCGAGATCATGAACTTCCTGACCGACGTGGAACGCGTCACCATGGAAGCCGATACGCACCTGACCGAAATCATGATGGCGCAGGATTTCCACGACCTCACGGGCCAGGTGATTGCCCGGGTGGTCAATCTGGCGGCCACCATTGAGGAGCAACTGGTCCAGTTGCTGATCCAGACTGCCCCGCCCACCGCCAACGTGCCCGCCGCGCTGGTGGAGGTTCCGCGCGAGCACCTCGCCGGCCCCGTGGTGGACCCGGAAAACACTGCGGACATCGTGACCGACCAGTCCCAAGTGGACGACCTGCTGGCCAGCCTGGGTTTCTGACCCTCCCCTCGACTGGCGTGGCACCGCCCGGCGGCGCATCAGCGCCCGCCATGCAGCGCATGGCATGCGCTCGCGCTCTACACAGTGCGGCCCTGTAGCAAGGTACGAGGGAAAAGGGCCCCGCAGCCGCCCTTTATCCGTCTTTAGATTTCCGGGTCGCTCACGACAATGGCAGGACACAAGTTGTCACGCCATCATGGAATCCAGCCAAGAAAAAAGCCTACCGGCGTCCGAGCGAAAGCTGCAGAAGGCACGCACGGACGGACAGGGTGCGCGTTCACGCGACCTGTCCCACCTGGCCATTCTGGGTGCGGGCGGCGCCGCCATGCTGGTCTTGGCTCCAACGCTCATGGAGCACCTGCAGCAGGCGCTGGCCCACCAACTGGTGTTCAACGCCAGCATCGTGATGGCGCCCGCCACCATGGTCGATCGCATGCAGACCATGGTCATCGTGGGCCTGGTAGCCAGCACGGTGTTCGCGCTGCTCACCAGCGGCGCCGCGCTGCTCAGCGCCATCGGTGCCGGCGGCTGGATCTTCAGCATGAAGCCCATCAGCCCCCAGTTCAACCGCCTGAACCCCATCTCCGGGGTGGCGAACCTGTTTTCCAAGCAGCAGATGGCCAACGTGGCGAAGATGGTGCTGATGACGGCCATCATCTCCGCCGTGGCCTGGCACTACATGTCGGGCAGCATCGAGCGCGTGGCCATGCTGGTGCTGCAGCCCTCGCCCATGGCGATCCGCCACATGTCCGAGTGGCTCACCTCCGGCGTCAGCCTGATGCTGCTGGTGGTTTTTCTGGCGGCACTGATCGACGTGCCGCTGCAGTCTTACTTCTTCAAGGCGCGCCTGAAGATGTCGCACGAGGAAGTCAAGCAGGAACACAAGGAATCCGACGGTGACCCGCATACCAAGGGCCGCATCCGCCAGAAGCAGCGCGAGATGGCGGACGGCGCCAGCGTGGCGGCGGTTCCCAAGGCGGATTTCGTGGTGATGAACCCCACCCACTATGCCGTGGCCCTGAAGTACGACGACAAGACCATGGCCGCTCCGCAGGTGATCTCGCGCGGCACCGACCTCACGGCCATGCGCATCCGTGACCTGGCCCGCGCCCACGACGTGCCGGTGCTGCAGTCCCCCATGCTGGCCCGCGCGCTCTACGCGCACGCCGAGATCGACCAGGCCATCCCCGCCACCCTGTACGCCGCCGTGGCCCAGGTACTGGCCTATGTGTACCGCCTCAAGGCCGCTCTGCGCGGCGAAGGGCAGATGCCCGACGCGCTGGTTGAGCCTTTCGTTCCCCCTGAGCTTGATCCGCTGAACAAGACGTCTTCCACCGTGCAAGGCACCGCCCCATGAACAATTCCGTGAACTACCTTCGGCTGTGGGCGGGCAAGAACACATCGGCCCTCCAGGGCATGTCGGCACCGCTGCTGGTGGTGGCCATTCTGGCGCTGATGGTGCTGCCCATCCCGCCGTGGCTGCTGGACACCTTCTTCACGCTGAACATCGCCGTCGCCCTGATGGTGATGATGGTCTCGGCCTACATGATCCGGCCGCTGGACTTTGCCGCCTTTCCCTCGGTGCTGCTGCTTACCACGCTGATGCGCCTGTCGCTGAACGTGGCCTCCACCCGGGTCGTATTGCTGGAAGGCCACACCGGCCCCGGTGCCGCTGGCGCCGTGATCGAGGCCTTCGGCCACTTCCTGATCGGCGGCAACTTTGCCGTGGGCCTGATCGTGTTTGCCATCCTGGTGGTGATCAACTTCGTGGTGATCACCAAGGGCGCCGAGCGCATTGCCGAAGTGTCGGCCCGCTTCACGCTGGATGCCATGCCCGGCAAGCAGATGGCGGTGGACGCCGACCTCAACGCCGGCCTGATCGACGAGAAGGAAGCCAAGCGCCGCCGCGCCGAAGTTGGCGAGGAAGCAAACTTCTTCGGCTCCATGGACGGTGCCTCCAAGTTCGTGCGCGGCGATGCCGTCGCCGGCATCCTGATCCTCTTGATCAACATCATCGGCGGCTTCGCCATCGGCGTTCTGCAGCACGACCTCACCGCCAAGCAGGCCGCCGACAGCTACATCCTGCTGGCCATCGGTGATGCGCTGGTCGCCCAGATCCCCGGCCTCTTGATCTCGGTGGCCGCTGCCATGGTGATCTCGCGCGTCGGCAAGGAACAGGACATGGGCCGCCAGATCGTGCAGCAGCTGTTCATGTCGCCCCGCGTGCTGGGCGTCACGGCCGGCATCCTGATCCTGCTCGGCCTCATCCCCGGCATGCCGCACCTGGTGTTCCTGATCACCGGAGCGCTGCTCGGCTACTGGGCCTGGACGCTCTACGAGCGCCAGCAGGTGCCCGAGGAAGTGGCCCCGCCGCCCCCTGTGGCCGCCGATGGCGAAGCCACCTGGGACGACCTGCAGCCCGTGGACCTGCTCGGCCTGGAACTGGGCTACCGCCTGATCACGCTGGTGGACAAGAGCCGCCAGGGCGACCTGCTGACCCGCATCAAGGGCGTACGCCGCAAGTTTGCGCAGGAAGTGGGCTTCCTGCCCCCTGCCGTGCATGTGCGCGACAACCTCGAACTCAAGCCCAGCGGCTACCGCATCACGCTGCGTGGCGTAGTGGTGGGCGAAGGCGAGGCCTTCCCCGGCATGTTCCTGGCCATCAACCCCGGCGGCATCACCACGCCGCTGATCGGTACCCCGACCACCGACCCGGCCTTTGGTCTGCCCGCGCACTGGATCGACGATCGCCAGAAGGAAGCGGCGCAAATGGCCGGCTTTACGGTCGTTGATTCGGAAACCGTGATGGCGACGCATTTGTCACACTTGATGCAAGTGCAGGCAGCCAAGCTGTTGAGCCGCACCGAAACGCAGCAACTCGTGGAACACGTCGCCAAACTGGCCCCCAAGCTCATCGAAGAAGTCGTCCCGAAAATGGTTTCCATCGCCACGTTCCAGAAAGTCCTCCAGCTGCTGCTGGAGGAGTCTGTGCACATCCGCGATATCCGCACCATCATCGAGACCCTGGCAGAGCACGCTGGCGGCATCTCCGACCCCGTGGAACTGGCGCGCCGCGTACGCATCGCCCTGTCGCCCGCCATCGTCCAGCAGATCTACGGCCCGACGCGCGAGCTCAACGTCATCGCCATCGAACCCGGCCTGGAGCGCCTCTTGGTGCAGGCCCTGGGCAACACCGCCAGCCCGGCGCTGGACCCTGGCGTGGCCGACATCCTGACGCAGAAGGCCGCCGAAGTGGCCCTGCGCCAGGAGGAGATGGGCCTGCCCGCCTGCCTGCTCGTTCCCGACCAGATCCGCACTGCGATCTCCCGCCTGGTGCGCCGCGTGGCGCCCCGCCTGCAGGTCCTTGCGCACAGCGAAATCCCTGAGACCCACACCATCCGCATTGGGCCCATCCTCAAAGGTGCATCATGAACATCAAACGCTTTCACGCTGCTACGTCCCGTGAAGCACTGGCCAAAGCACGCATGGCCTTTGGCGAGGGCACACTGATCCTGTCCAACCGCCCCACCGCCAACGGCGTGGAGGTGATGGCCACCGCCGAGGACACGCTCTCGTCGCTGGACAGCGCCGCGGCGGCCAGGCAATCGAGCGCGCCCTCCCCCCTGGCACAGGCCAGCCAGCGCCAGCAGCTGCAACAGCAGCCGCCACGCGCTGCGCAGCCGGCCGCTGCGGCCCACCGCAACCCGGTGGAGGAAGACACCGAGCAGTTGGCCATGAGCACCCTGTCCTTCCAGGACTATGTGCGCGAGCGCATGCTGCGCCGCCGCCACGAGGCCATCAGCGGCCCGTCCGACCCGGTTCCCATGATGGAGCGCAGCCGCGACCGTGCCGCTGAGCTGGCCCGTGAGCGTCCCGCCGCCCAGGTGGCCCGCCACAACCCGCTGCGCTCGATCCCCATGGACCTTGCAGAGCCCGCGCCCCGCAAGCAGCAGCAGCGCCAGGAAGCCCCCTCGCTGTCGAACGCGCAGGTGAACAACCAGCAGAACCTGATGAGCGAGCTGCACTCGATGAAGGAGCTGATCGAAGACCGCTTCAACACGCTGGCCTGGCTGGGCCAGGCGCGCCAGAATCCGATCCAGTCCAACCTGATGCTGAAGATGATCCGGGCCGGCTACTCGCCCGCCCTGGCCCGCGCCGTGCTCGAGCGCATGCCCGAGGAACTCTCGGCCGCCGAATCCGTGCGCTGGCTCATGGAGGTGCTGGAACGCAACCTCAAGACCGACACGGATGCCGCGCCCCTGTACGAGCAGGGTGGCATCTTCGCCATGGTGGGCTCCACCGGTGTCGGCAAGACCACCACCACTGCCAAGCTGGCCGCCCTGTGCGCGCGCATCCATGGCCCCGGCAGCGTGGGCCTGATCACGCTCGACACCTACCGCGTGGGCGCCCATGAACAGCTGCGCACCTATGGCCGCATGCTGGGCATCGTGGCCCACCTGGCCCACGACCGTGCAGCACTGCAGGACCTGCTGGGCCTGCTCAGCGGCAAGAAGATGGTCCTGATCGACACCACCGGCGTCGCCCCACGCGATCCGCGCAAGCGCGACATGCTCGACGTGCTGGACCTGCCCCACGTCAACCGCCTGCTGGTGCTCAATGCCGGCTGCCACGGCGACACACTGGACGATGTGCTGACCGCCTTCAAGACCAAGGGCTCGCAGCAGGCCATCCTGTCCAAGGTGGACGAGGCCGTGAAGCTGGGCCCCTCCATCGACGCCCTGATCCGCCACCAGATGGTGCTGCGCGGCGTGACCAATGGCCAGCGCGTGCCCGAGGACTGGGAAGCGGCCGATGCCCACCAGCTCATCAGCACTTCGATGCGCGCGCCGGTCAAGTCGCCGTTCGACCCCAAGGCCAGCGACCTGAATTTCTTCTTCTCGCATTCACCCGAATTGGTAACCGACAGGGGGTTGGTCGATGCTTGATACCGGCTTTCACCAGGCTGCGGGGCTGCAAAGCCTCACCCCGCAGACCGAGCTGCGCGTGCTGGCCGTGGCCAGCCAGGAACAGGCCGGCAGCGGCCTCGAGACCCTGTGGCAGATCTGCGCCAGCCTGCAGCGGATGGGCTACCCGGTTGTGGTGCTCGACGCCACGGGCTACGAGACCGACGAGTCCCCGGGCCTGTACCACCTGCTGCGCCGGGCACCCTGGCACGACGGCATGGACCAGGGCGCCGCAGCCTCCTCCCTGGCGGTGATCCCCGCCGCTCGGGGCCTGTGGCAGATCAGCCGCGCCGACCGCCCGGCGCATGTCTCGCCGCTGCAGGACATCCAGCCCTACGTGCGCGCCTACAGCATCCTGGTGCTGCACGCCCCACCTCCCCTGCTGGGCCAGTTGCTCACCCACACCCGGACCATGCCGCTGATGGTGATGGAGGGCGCCGCAGCAGGCGTGCTCACCACCTACAAGAGCTTGAAGCAGATGGCCCAGCACACCGGCCTGTCCTGCACCGTGGCGGCACTGTTGCGCGGCTCGGGCACGGCCGAGCGCCGCAAGACCCTTGCCGCATTGCAGACATTGCAGGACTGCGCCGAGCGCCACCTGGGCGGTCAGGTGCACACTACCGCCGTCTCCACCCAGAATCCCCAGGACCTGCAGCGCCTGGCCTTGCAACTGCTGGAAAACGCGGGCACCATCAATGGAACGATGGCGGCTGCAGCTGCAATTGCATCCAGCAATTTTGCTGGTATACCTGCAGCTGCACATCTTCTCCGGAGCCACTGATCTGATGTACACCGCCAAAGGCCAGCTCGATCGTGATGCGATGATTCGCCAGCACGTGCCCCTGGTACGGCGGATCGCACACCACATGATCGCCAAGCTGCCTCCCAATGTAGAGCTGGACGATCTGATCCAGGTCGGCATGATGGGCCTGGCGGAAGCACTTTCGCGCTACGAGGCCGCACAGGGCGTGCAGTTCGAGACCTTTGCCACCCAGCGCATCCGCGGCGCCATGCTCGATGAGCTGCGCGAAGGCGACTGGATGTCGCGCAGTTCGCGCAAGAGCCAGAAGGACATCGAGCAGGCCGTCAACCGGCTGGAGCAGCGCCTGGGCCGCAGCCCGCTCGAATCGGAGATCGCCAGCGAGATGGGCATGGCCCTGCCCGAATACCAGAGCCTGCTGGGCCGGGTGCGGGGCACGCAGCTCGTGTACCTGGAGGACATGACCCACAGCAATGACGACGATGATGGCTTCCTCGACCGCCATGTGGGCGACGAGGCAGCCAACCCGCTCGAAATGCTGCGCGACCACCGCCTGCGCTCGGCGCTGGTCACGGCCATCGAGTCACTGCCCGAGCGCGAACAGCACATCATGGGCATGTACTACGAGCACGACATGAATCTCAAGGAGATAGCGGCCGTGCTCGGGGTCACCGAATCCCGTGTGTGCCAGCTGCACAGCCAGTCGATCGCTCGCTTGCGGGCGAAGATGCGCAGTCACTAGGGCCTGTTCACACTGATTTCGGGGTCGCGAAGGCCCTTGCCGGCGTGCCAATCTAAGCGCGCGACGCAGCGTGTGCCCTTGCACACGCAAGGAGCGCAACGACGAGTGGCGCGCCGGCAAGGGCCTTCCCTTCGGGTTGCCCGGCCTGGGGGCCGTCTGCGGCGTTGCCCGCGCTTGCAAGGTGCACACCTTGCTGCGCACGGGCGCCTTGCATCCAGCCCCCAGGCCGGGCAACGCGATCCCCGAAATCAGTGTGAACAGGCCCTAGTACATCCCCCTGAGGCGCAGACGCGCCTTCACCCCTTCTCTCGAATTACTGCGTAATTCGGGAAGGGGGACGCAGCCAGTGCGGCGGGGCGGCCCTTGCACGGCTGCCCTGGTATGGGGCAGCGCGCTATCCACGGGTTTGCCCTGGCGCTTGCGCGCCATTCAGGGCAGCGCCTATGTACTAGTACAAAAAAGAATCGTGGCCATACAGCGCGACTTTGCCGCGCGCCGATCAGCCGGCCGAGCGGTAGATCTTGGCGATGCCGGCGGCTTGTTGCTTGCCGCCCAGGCCATTGCCGTAGGTGGCATTGGCAGAGCTGTCCTGGGACGGGACCAGCACGGCGGTCTGGCGGTCGGTGATGGCAGCCAGGCGGGCCAGGCTTTCGCGGTGCACCACCAGGGTGGCGGCGATGGCGTCCATGCGGGCCTTGAGGGCGGGGGTGATGCTGCTCACCTGCTGGCGCGACAGGTCCAGCGCATACGAAAAACGGGCTGCAGTGTCGCGCAGCCCGGTGCTTGCTTGTTCGAGGGTGGGGGCATCGGCCTTGAGCAGGGCGGCAGACACCATCTCGATGTGCTGCTCGACGGCCTGCAAGGCGTCTTCCAGAGGCGTGGTCACGGCTTGTCCTGGTGAATGCGGACCGGTGACGCCTGGAAGAAAGGGGTCACGCTAGCCGCGCGAGCGGGAAAAAATCTCTTGGGCGTTGGCCAGCAGCTTGTCGGCAATCGCGCCGGCGCTGACCGTGAACGTGCCCTTTTCAATGGCTGCACGCACCGCCGCCACCTTCTTGGTGTCGAAATCGCCCGAGGCACGGCCCGTCTGGTCCAGGGCACGTGCTGCGGTGGAAACCGTTACAGGCACGCCAGGGGCCGGGGCAGCCGCAGTGCCCGTTGCCACTCCTTGGGGCGTAGCAGGGGCTGCAGCGGGGGCCTTGGCCTGCTTGGCCTGCCCCGTTTGCGCCAGTGCGCCCGGAAGTTCCGGTTGTTGACCTATCTTCATCGCCTTCTCCAGCGCTCCGATGACACGGAGCTCGTAGCAATGTTTTCGACCCTTTGGCGCTGGACTTTAGCTATTTATGCAGGCGGGATGAATCAAAGGGTAACGTCAACCGTCCCATTTTCACCCACAATACCAGAGATGGTACGGCCATTGTCCATGCGTACACGCACAGTCTGCCCTACGGCGCCCGCAGAGAGTGCCTGCCCTGCCGAGGTTACCGCATAACCCGGCCCTTGCGCCACCACCCGCACCTGGGCGCCGGCCTTGAAAATGCTCGGTGCACGCACCATCGGCTGGCGCAAGGCCTGCCCTGCCACCAGGGGGCGTGAGGCGATCTGGCCGACCCACTGGTCGGGATTGGCCACGATGGCGGCCGCATCGGCCGCCCAGTCCACCTCGGCCTCGGTGGCGTCATTGGCGCTCAACACGGCACCGGAGGACACATTGCCCGTCAGCACCCACGCCGGACCCCAGGCCTTGACCGTGACGGGCAGGAACACGTTCCAGGCGGTCTGCCCTTCCACGCAGCGCAGGCCCAGCCGGGTGCGGCCCCACAGGCGCGAACCTGCCGGCAGATAGGGTTCGACCCGGGCGCAGGGGGCCAGGCGCAACCGGCTGTCCAGCGCACCAATGCTCACCTCCATGCGCAGCGGCAGGCCGGCAGGCTGGTTGCGCGTGATCGCATCGTCCAGCCAGCGCTGGGTCAGGGCGGGCAGGTCTGCGGCGGGGTCGGCCACTGCCTGGGCCTGGGCCATGCCAGCGGCCAGCACGCAGGCCAGTGCGGCCAGCGCGGTGCGGCCGGCCGTGAACAGGGATGGGAATGCTGATGCCATGGGGCGCCTCCTGGTACGTCAGTGCGGCCCTGCGACACGGTGCAGGGGCCATTTCACGACCATCACTGTAGGCCCCCTGGCCGCCGCCGAACCCCCGAACTGCGGCCCCAAACGCGGGCTCTTCGCGCTTTAGAAAATCCGGGCGGTTTTCATAATCGAGCCACGCCAGAAAACCGTTTTTGCTGGCGCTTTCGCAACCTGGACGTGAGGCAGACATGCTTGACAAGATGACCAACCGGCTGGACTTCCACGGCAACGCACTGATCCTGCGTGCCGAGCGCCAGCGCGCCATCGCCAGCAATATTGCGAATGCCGATACCCCCGGCTACGTCGCACGCGACTTCAAATTCTCCGACGCGCTGAGCAACGCCACGGGCGAGCGCTCCTCGTTCACCGAATCGCCACACCGCCTGTCCACAACCACGCTGGGCAGCTCCGGCTACACCAGCGAGCGGCCCACGGTCACCATCGGCACCGATCCGCGGCACATCGCCGCCTCCTCTGCCGACCCGGGCACTTCGGCCGAGCTGGGGAGCAAGGGCAAGTTGGCCTATTCCGTGCAGACCCAGCCCAGCCTGGACAACAACTCGGTGGACCTGGACCGCGAACGCGCCGCCTTCGTGGACAACGCCGTGCGCTACGAAGCCACGCTGCGCTTCATCAACGGCAACGCCAAGACCATGCTCAGCGCCATCCAGGGCCAGTAAGCCCCATAGCGATAGAAGAGGCACCCCACCATGTCCATGTTCTCCATCTTCAACGTTTCGGGCAGCGCCATCAGTGCGCAGTCCCAGCGCCTGAACGTCGTGGCCAGCAACCTGGCCAACGTCGATGCAGTGGCCGGCCCCGACGGCAAGGCCTACCAGGCCCGCCAGGTGGTCTTTCGCACCACCAACATGGGACAGGAAGGCTCAGACGGCGTGCGCGTGAGCGCCATCACCGAAAGCAATGTGCCCGGCCGCAAGATCCACGACCCCAGCCATCCTTCTGCCGATGAGCAAGGCTACGTGACCCACTCCAACGTGAACGCCGTGGAGGAGATGGTGAACATGATTTCAGCGTCGCGCTCGTACCAGAACAACGTCGAGGTGATGAACACGGCCAAGTCACTTCTGCTCAAGACCCTGCAGATGGGCCAGTAACCCCGGGAGACCCTCGCCATGATCCTCAGCGCCACCAATGCCTCCCCCACCGCCGACACCGCCAATGCCAAGGCGACCGCGGCCAACGACCCTGCGGCCTCGCAGGACCGGTTCCTCAAGCTGCTGGTTGCGCAGCTGAACAACCAGGACCCGATGAACCCGCTGGACAACGCCCAGATGACCTCGCAGATCGCACAGATCAACACCGTCACCGGCATCCAGCAGCTCAACACCACCATGCAGAGCATGGCCGCGCAGTTCAACTCGCTGCAGGTCATGCAGGGCACGACCCTGGTCGGGCGCAACGTGCTGACCGAAGGCACGGGCATGACCGTGGCCGATGGCGTGGGCAAGGCCGGTTTCGAGATTCCGTACGCCGCCACCAAGGTGCAGGTGGAAGTCGTGACGCCCGGCGGCCAGGTGGTCGATACCCTGGACCTGGGCCCCAAGGACCAGGGGCGCCACAACTTCGAATGGGATGCGAGTGCCTACAAGGGCAGCACTGCGGGCCTGCAGTTCCGCGTCAAGGCGGTCAATGGCGCCACCACGCTCGAATCCACGGCCCTCACCCTGTCCAAAGTCACGGCGGCAGGCGCCACCGACGGCCAACTGGTGCTCACGCTGGCCAACGGCAAGAACATCAACTACAGCCAGATCAAGTCGCTGGTCTGACGCCCCAACCGCCCACTCTTCACTGAACACGCCCCCTCCAAGGAGAACACCATGAGTTTCCAGCAAGGCCTCTCCGGCCTGAACGCCGCCAGCAAAAACCTCGATGTGATCGGCCACAACATCGCCAACTCCAACACCGTGGGTTTCAAGGCATCGCGTGCTGAGTTTGCCGAAATGGTGGCCAATGCCATCGGCTCGGCCGGGGGCTCCAACGCCGGCATCGGGGTGGAAACCGCCAACGTGGCGCAGCAGTTCACCCAGGGCAACCTGACCATCACCGGCAACAGCCTGGATGTGGCGATCAACGGCAACGGCTTCTTCACGCTGCAGCTGCCCGACGGCTCCTCGGCCTATACCCGCGCCGGCAATTTCAAGCTGGACAAGGTGGGCAACATGGTCACCAACGACAACGCCAAGGTGATGGGTTACCCCATTGATCCGGCCACGGGCCTGCGCACGGGCACCGACCCGATTCCCATGGTGTTCCCCACGTCCGAACCCATCCCCGCCAAGCAGACCACGAAGATCACTGCGGCCTTCAATCTGGACGCGCGCGCCACCGACGCCGCTGGCGACCCGGCCGCCACACCACCCGTGCCAGCCACCCCGCGCGCCACCTACGGCACCTCGATCAACGTGTTCGACAGCCAGGGCGTGGCCAAGCCGGTCAACCTGTACTTCCAGAAGACCGCCACGGACAACACCTGGGACGTGTACGACACCCTTGACGATCCCACGGCTGTGCCGCCCGTGGTGGGCACGGCCATCGGCCAGATCACCTTCGACAACAACGGCGTGATCACCGGCCCGGCCGCCACGCCGCCGGCCACCGGCTTCTCGCTGGCGCTCAGCGTGAACCCCACACCGCCCAACCCGAACAACCTGCCCGCCTACAACGTGGACGTGAACCTGGACGACGTCACGCAGTTCGGCCGCAAGTTCGCCGTGTCCGACCTGTCCCAGGACGGCTACACCGCAGGCGACCTGACGGGCATCAACGTCGAGAACAACGGCATGATCATGACGCGCTACTCCAACGGCGTCACCCGCGCCGAGGGCCAGATCGCGCTGTCGAGCTTTCGCAACACCCAGGGCCTGGCCTCGGTGGGCGGCAACAACTGGGTCGCCACCTTCGAATCGGGCCAGCCGGTCACCGGCACGGCCACCGACGGCAACTTCGGCGCCCTGCGCTCGGGTGCGCTGGAGGACTCCAACGTGGACCTCACGGCCGAGCTCGTGAACATGATGACCGCGCAGCGCAGCTACCAGGCCAACGCGCAGACCATCAAGACACAGGACCAGATCATGTCCACCCTGGTGAACCTGCGCTGATCCAGCGCATGACCTCCTGACCGCAGAGAAACGCCATGGACCGCATCATCTACACCTCCATGACCGGGGCCAACGCCGCTGCCCACCGGCAGGCGGTTCTGGCCAACAACCTGGCCAACGTGTCCACCAACGGCTTTCGCGCGGAGATGTCCACCTTCCGCTCCGTACCGCTGCAAGGCGACGGCTCCACCACGCGCGTGTTCGCGCTGGAGGCCACCTCGGGCCACGTGGACACGCCCGGTCCCGTGCAACGCACGGGCCGCGCCCTGGATGCCATGCCCATCGGCAAGTCCTGGTTTGCCGTGCAGGGCCTGGATGGCGTGGAGGCCTACACCCGCAACGGCGGCCTGGAGGTCTCGCCCACAGGTGCCCTGCTCACCAACACCGGCCTGCCCGTGCTGTCCGACGGCGGCGGCCCCATTGATGTGCCGCCAGGCTCGGAGGTCTCGCTGGGTTCGGACGGCACGCTCACCGCCAAGACAGCAGGGCAGCCCCCCGCTGCCATCGGCCGCCTGAAACTGGCCACGCCCACCCCCGAAGACCCGCTCAAGCGCGGCGATGACGGGCTGTTTCGCACCACCTCTGGCGACCCGCTCCCCAACGACGCCAATGCGCGCCTGCTGGCAGGGGCCATCGAGGGCTCCAACGTGAACGCGGTGGAGACCATGGTCGGCATGATCGCCGCCTCGCGCCAGTTCGAGCAGCAGATCAAGATGCTGCAGACCGCCGAAACCAATGACAAGGCCGCCAGCCAGCTGCTGAGCATCAACGGCTGACCATCCCCATAAGCGCAAGGAAACGCCATGATCAACTCCCTGTGGATTGCCAAGACCGGCATGGAAGCCCAGCAGACCCAGCTGGACGTCATCTCCCACAACCTGGCCAATGTGTCCACCACCGGGTACAAGCGCGCCAATGCGGTGTTCGAGGACCTGATCTACCAGAACCTGCGCCAGGTGGGCGCCCAGACCACCGAGCAGAACCAGTTGCCCACCGGCCTGCACCTGGGCCTGGGGGTGCGCACCGTGGCCACCGCCCGCAACTTCATGCAGGGCAGCATGCAGCAGTCCAACAACAACCTGGACGTGGCCATCAAGGGCAACGGCTTCTTCGAGGTCACGCAGCCCGACGGAACCATCGGCTACACCCGCGACGGCTCGTTCCAGCTCGACTCGCAGGGCCGCCTGGTGAACTCCAGCGGACTGCCGATTGCCAATGGCATCACCGTGCCACCGAATGCCACCAGCGTGACCATCAGCGCCGAAGGCGCCGTGTCCGCCACGGTACCGGGCAACACCGCACCGCAACCCCTGGGCAACCTCGCCATGTCCACCTTCGTGAACCCAGGTGGCCTGGAGCCGCGCGGGCAGAACCTGTTCATCGAAACCGCCGCATCCGGCCAGCCCCAGCAGGGAACGCCGGGCACCAACGGCCTGGGCACCGTCATGCAGGGCTACCTCGAAACCTCCAACGTGAACGTGGTGCAGGAGCTGGTGACCATGATCCAGACCCAGCGCGCCTACGAAATGAATTCCAAGGCCATCCAGACCTCGGACCAGATGCTGGCCAAGCTGAGCCAGATGTAAGCAGACAGGCCACAAGCCCTTGCGCCAGGACCCTCGCCATGACATTCCTCTCCACCTTGCACCACAGCGCCCGCACCCGTCTCCTTGCATGGCCGGCCCTGGCCGCCGCCGTGCTGAGCGCAGGCTGCGCCAGCATGTCCCCGCCCCCCCCCGTGGACATCCTGCCCACCGCCCCGCCGCCCCTGGCCATGGCGCCGCGCACGCCACCGCCAGTCACCGGCGGCCTGTTCCACACCGCCAGCTACCGCCCCTCGTTCGAGGACCGGCGTGCACGCTTGGTGGGCGACAACGTCACCATCCAGATCGTGGAGAACGTGACGGCCAGCCAGAAATCCTCGTCCACCGTGGACCGCACCTCCAAGGTCAGCAGCGGCGTGACGGCACTGCCGTTCACCGGCCAGAAGTTCACCGACAAGCTGGGCGTGGGGGCCAACTCGGAAAATGCTTTTGAAGGCAAGGGCGGCACGGAGAGCGCCAACACCTTCCAGGGCTCGATCACGGCGATCGTCATCGACGTGCTGCCCAATGGCCATCTGGTCGTGGCCGGCGAAAAGCAGATCGGCGTGAACCAGAACGTGGATGTGCTGCGCTTCTCCGGCACGGTGGATCCGCGTGCCCTGCAACCCGGCTCCATCGTGGCCTCCACCCAGGTGGCCAATGTGCGCGTGGAATCGCGCGGGCGCGGCGCCCAGGGCGAGGCCCAGGTCACCGGCTGGCTGGGCCGCTTCTTCAACACCGTGACACCGTTCTGATACAAAATGTGACCAAACGCATGCGACCTGCCCCGACCAGGGCAGGCGGCGCAGCGCCCCTTTCGCATTCAGACCCGAGGTTCACGATGTCTTTTTTCCGCAGCTTCCTGGCCTGTGGCCTCACGGCGCTGGCCGCTGCATTCGCGCCAGTTGCCCAGGCGCAGCCGACCACCTATGCCTACTCCGTGGCGCTGACACTGGCCGCGCCCAAGGGTTCGGCTTCCGAAACCGCCTCCAAGAACAAGACCCTGCCCGCAGGCATCAAGTTCTCGCCCTGCGACGCCACGGCACTGGACCAGTTCGCATTCACCCTCAAATACGACGCCGGCAAGGCTGCGGTGGGCACCACCCCGGGCACGCTGCAGAACGTGTATGTGATCTTCCACCGGGACGGCAGCTTCGTCTTTCCCCTGGTGCGCTCGCCGCTGATCACCACCGGCGCCATCTTCAAGGTGTACGTGGCACCCGGCAACATCCAGACGACGGACGCCTACACCGCCGTGTCCGACAACCTGGGCGGGGCGCAGACCGAGGTGATCCTGGGTGGCAACCTCACGCTGCACGGGCTGGACTCCGGCGTCTGGCTGGTCACGGCCATCATCGCGCCGGCCGCCACGGTGAACTTCGACGATCCGCGCACCTGGAGCGCCTGGGACACCCTGCCATTCATGCTGCGCAAGCCCTGGAAGGGCTTCACGAACAGCTATTGCGAGTGATTCGCAGGGGCCTGCCAAAGCCAGGCAGCGCAGGCGGGCGGGTGCGGAAAATGTAACCAGGCCCCTCTTCCAAAAGGCGGGTGAATGCGCCTCTTTTTGGCCATTCCCCTGGGCGGCAGCAGCCCACAATGGAGGCCATGAAAGCCTTGCCCTCCCCCTTCCTGGCACACCCCCTGCGCGCGCTGTGGCTCTGTGCCATCGCCCTGACGCTGGTGTGCGCGGCCTGGCCGGCCCATGCGCTGCGCATCAAGGAAATCGCGGCGGTGCAGGGCGTGCGCAGCAACCAGCTGACCGGCTATGGCCTGGTCGTGGGCCTGGACGGCACGGGTGACCAGACCACGCAGATGCCCTACACCACGCAGGCCATGTCCAACTACCTGCAGCAGATGGGCATCAGCCTGCCGCCCGGCACAGCCTCGCAGCTGCAGCTCAAGAACGTGGCCGCCGTGATCGTCACGGCCCAGTTGCCGGCCTTTGCGCAGCCCGGCCAGCAGATCGACGTCAACGTCTCGTCCATGGGCAATTCCAAGTCGCTCAAGGGCGGCCTGCTGATGGTCACACCGCTGCGCGGCGCCGACGGTGAAATCTACGCCCTGGCCCAGGGCAACCTGGTGGTGGGCGGTGCCGGCGCATCGTCCGGTGGCAGCAAGGTGCAGATCAACCACCTGGCCGCCGGCCGCATCCCCCTGGGCGCCCAGGTGGAGCGCTCCGTGCCCACGCCCCTCAACGAGGGCGACACCATCAGCCTGGGCCTCAACGCCTCCGATTTCCAGACCGCACGCCGCGTGGCCCAGGTCATCAACAGCCGCTTGGGCAATGGCCTGGCTACGGCACTCGACGGCCGTACGGTGCAGGTGCGCGCGCCCAGCGACCCTGGCGCCCGCGTAGGCTTCATCGCCGACCTGGAAGAGTTGCCGTTCGAGCTGTCCGCCCCCGCCGCCAAGGTGGTGATCAATGCCCGCACCGGCTCCATCGTGCTCAACCAGGCGGTGACCCTAGGTTCGTGTGCCATCGCGCACGGCAACCTGTCCATCACCATCAGTTCGCGCCCCGTCATCAGCCAGCCCAACCCGCTGTCGCAGGGGCAGACCGTGGTCGCGCAGCAAAGCGACATCAAGATCAACCAGGAGCCCGGCAACATCATCCAGATGCCGCCCTCGCCCCAGTTGGCCGACGTGGTGCGCGCGCTCAACTCGCTGGGCGCCACGCCCGGCGACCTGCTGGCCATTCTGCAGGCCATTAAGGCCGCCGGCGCACTGAACGCCGAGCTTGAAGTGATCTGACCATGTCCCTCACGCTGCCTTCGTCCTCCACCACCAGCACGTCCAATGCGCTGGCGGCAGACGTTCGCTCGTTGAACGCGCTCAAGTACGAGGCCGGCAACAACAACCCCCAGGCCACCAAGGAAGCGGCCAAACAGTTCGAATCGCTGTTCATGCGCGAACTGATCAAGAGCATGCGCGAGGCCACGATGAAATCCGGGCTCATGGATGGCGCCCAGGGCGACCTGGGCACCGACCTGCTCGACCAGCAGTTGTCGGTGCAGATGGCCGGCCAGTCGGGCGGCCTGTCCGAAGCCATTGCGCGCCAGCTCTCGCGCCAGATGGGTGGGCCAGACCCGTCCTTTTCCACACCCTCCACGGTGAGCCTGTCGCAGGTGCAGCGTCCGGCAGCCGCCAAGGTGAGCGCCAGCCCTGCCAGCACCGAGGCGGTAGGCCAGGCGCCCAAGGGCCGCGACGGCTTCGTGCAGCACCTGAGCGGCACGGCCGAGAAGGTGGCGCAGGAGAGTGGCATCCCCGCGAGCTTCATGCTCGGCCAGGCCGGCCACGAGACCGGCTGGGGCAAGAGCGAGATCAAGAACGCCGACGGCAGCAACTCCTTCAACCTGTTCGGCATCAAGGCCGGCAAGGGCTGGACGGGCAAGGTCGCCGAGATCACGACCACCGAATACATCAACGGTACGCCGCGCAAGGTGGTGGCCAAATTCCGGGCCTACGACTCGTACGAGGATTCGTTTCGCGACTACGCGCGCCTCATCAAGGAAAGCCCTCGCTATGAAAAGGCGCAGTCCGTGGCGCAGTCCGGCTCGGCCATGGCCTATGCCTCCGCATTGCAGAAGGCGGGCTATGCCACCGACCCCGAGTACGCCAAAAAGCTCAGCGGCGCCATCAACAGCGTGCAGCGTGCGCAGCAGCAGCGTGCGCAGGCTTGAGAACACGAGGTAAGCCATGAGTCTGCTCAACGTCGGCGCCCGCGCCCTGCTTGCCAACCAGGTGGCCCTGCAGACTGCAGGCAACAACATTGCCAATGTGAACACGCCCGGCTACTCGCGCCAGAGCGTGGTGCTGCAGACCGTGCAGGGCCAGTTCACGGGTGGCGGCTACATCGGCCAGGGTGTGGACGTGCAGACCATCCTGCGCAACCAGAGCGAGCTGCTCACGCGCCAGTCGGCAAGCGCCGGATCCGTGCAGGCCGGCGACATCGTGCGCGCCGAGCGCCTGCGCCAGCTGCAGGACGTGTTCAGCGGCGGGGCCACGGGCCTTGGCGCCGCCATCAACGACATGATGAACGCCTTCTCGGACGTGGTGAGCTCACCCACCGACATCACGGCCCGCACGCTGGCGCTCACGCGCATGGACGAGACGGCGTCCCGCATGCGCTCGGCTGGCGAGCGTGTCGACGAGATCCAGTACACGGTGAACGAGCAGCTGCAAAGCAGCATCACCGCCATCAACAGCCTGGCCGGCCAGATCGCCGCCGTGAACGAGCAGATCGCACGCGCCAAGGGCAACGGCCAGACCCCCAACGACCTGCTCGACAACCGCGACCAGTTGATCCGCGAGATGAACCAGTACGTGCAGACCACGCAGATTCCTGCGGACGACGGCACGATCGGCCTGTTCGTGGGCGGCAGCCAGCCGCTGGTGCTGGGCACCACGCCGTCGCAGGTGTCCGTGGACGATGCCACGCAGTTCCCTGGCAGCGGCCAGCTCAAGCTGTTCTTCAATCGCCCGGGATCGCCGGCCATCGAAGTGGACGAGAACACCATGGGCGGCGGGTCGGTCTCGGGGCTGCTGCGCTTCAACAACACCGACCTCGCCGAAAGCCGCAACCTGCTCGGGCGCATGGCCATGGCCATCGGCATGACCATGAACGAGCAGCACAAGCTCGGCCTCACGCTGGACGGCCAGATGGGCAAGGACCTGTTCTCTGTGCCGGCCAGCATGCCCGGCCTGACCAATGGCGTGGGCGTCGGTACGGTGGGCTTCACGGATCCGACCAAGTTCGCCGCCTCCGACTACGAGATTCGCTTCACCACCGGCACGGCCGGCCAGGTGGTGCGCCTGTCCGACGGCAAGGCCACGGCCTTCACCGACGCCGCCAACCTGGCGACGCTCACCATCGACGGCCTGCAGTTCAACCTCACCACGCCAGGCGCGCCGGGCGAGCGCATGCTGTTCCAGCCCTTCAGCACGGCGGGCTCCAACATCAAGGCGCTGGTGTATTCGCCACGCGACCTGGCGGCGGCCAACCCCATCAATGCGGCCATGGGCACCACCAATGGGGGCACGCTGCAGCTGGCAGGCCTGAAGGCCACGGCCAATGGCCTGGTGGCGCCGCCCATTCCCGGCGGCGTGACGCTGACCTTTGCCGCCGGCCCGCCCACCACCTACACCGTGACGGGATCGACCACGCCACCTTCGGGCACGGCCGGCCTGCCCTACACCTCGGGCACGCCCATCACCATCGACGGCTGGGAGATCAAGCTGCAGGGCACGCCCAAGTCCGGCGACACCGTGAAGGTGGGCAACTCCCTGGACCCCCAGTACGGCGACAACTACACGCGCAACGCCGGCAACGCCACATCGCTCATGAACCTGCGCGACGTGAAGATGTTCGACGAATCCACGCTCAGCGACGGCTATGCCGGCCTGATGGCCCAGGTGGGCACGCGCACCCAGAGCGCCACGTTCGCTGCCGAGCTGTCCACCACCATCGCCGGCAACCTGGAACGCGACCGAACGGCGGTCTCGGGCGTGAACCTCGATGAAGAAGCGGCCAAGCTGATCCAGTACCAGCAGGCCTACCAGGCATCCGCCAAAATGCTGCAGATTGCACAGAGCGTCTTCGACACCCTGATGCAGGGTCTGACGCGTTGATGTTTGAGAACAGGTCCAGGAGTTCGACATGAGCAATACCCTTTACCGCCTTGGCACCGCCAACATGTACGACAACGCGCTGCGCAACCTGGGCGCGCGCCAGACCAACCTGTCCAACCTGCAGGAGAATTTGACCTCAGGCAAGCGCGTCGTGCGCGCCAGCGACGATCCGGTTTCGGCCGCGCAGGCCGAACGCGCGCTCACCCGCATCACCCGCATCCAGACCGAGCAGCGCGCGCTGGAAACCCAGCGCAACGCCATCGCGCAGGCCGAGTCCTCGCTGGGCGATGCCATCGGGCTGGTGCAGAGTGCCCGCGAACTGATGGTCAGTGCCGGCAGCCCGGCCCTCACCAGCAGCGACCGCGCCACCATCGCCAACCAGTTGCAGGGCATCCGCGAGCAGTTGCAGGAAGTGGCCAACCGCAAGGACACCAACGGCATTCCCCTGCTGGGCGCACTGGGCAGCGCACTGGCGCCTTTCCTGGGCCCACAGTCCACCTCGCCGGACTATCTGTTCAACGGGCAGCCCGGACAGTCGGGCAGCACCGGTGTGTCGATCCCGAACACGCTGGACGGTGAATTCGCCTTCATGTTTGAGCCCCAGCGCGACGGGGCCTACAACGTGCAGGTGAACCCGGCGACCGTCAACAACAACCAGCAGTTGACCACTACCGGCGTCAAGCCGACCAACCTGAGCCTGGTGACCGGAGACAACTACTCCATCGCCTTCAGCGCGGTGGGCCCGGGCGCCACGGTCGGCACCAGCACGGCTACCTACACCATCACCAACACCACCACCGGCGTGGTGTCGGCCCCCGTCGTGGTGCCCGACTATCCGACCGACAAGCCCGTGACCATCTCGGTGACGGGTGTGCCGGGTCTGACCTTCGACATCACCGGTGCGCCAGCCAATGGCGACGCCATCACGCTGCAGCCCACTGCCAGCGTGTTCAGTACACTGGACAGTGCGATCCGCGACATCCGGGCAGCGCCCAACAGCAACGCCGCGACCCAGGCTGTCGGACAGGCCTTGACCAACATCGACATCGGCCTGGACCGCATCAGCAACATGCGCAGTTACTCGGGCGAGTTGCTCAACCGCGCCGACCGCATCACGGGCGACCAGGAAAAGCGCTCGGTCCAGCTCGAAGGCGACCGCTCCCGGGCAGAGGATCTGGATATGATCAAGGGCATTTCGGACTTCCAGAACCAGCAGGTGGGCTACGAGGCAGCACTCAAGTCCTATGCCACGGTCCAGAAGCTGTCCCTGTTCAATTTCATCAGTTAAAGCGGGCCTGCCCACGCCGCAATGTCCTTGCCGGACCGGGGGGACAGGCCCCTACGAGACAACGCCTGAGAGCCCATGGTCCAATCCGTCCTCGGCAGCCTGATCCTGGGGTACCGCCCCCTGTGGAATCGCGCCCGCAAGCTTGCAGCCATAGAGCTGTACGTCCAGAACGAATCTCCCGCCAGCATGGTGGACACCGGCCACCTGCTGCGCACGCTGCAGGAGCTGTGGTCGGCCAGCTCGCCCCCCCTGCTGCTGTCGCCCCAGACCCACCAGGTGCTGGCCGACATGCTTGAACATGCGCCCCGGGGCGCCCCGTGGATCGAGGTGCGGGGTGACTGGCTGCAGGATTCGGGCATCTATGCCCTCGTGAAAGCCGCGCACCAGCGCGGCTTGAAGCTGGTGTGGCGCGGCGACATCGGCAAGCTGCCCGAGCCTGCCGTGGCCCAGTGTTTCGACAACAGCCTGCTGAGCCTGACGCCGGCCGACGCGGTAGCCGCCCTGCAGGCCAACCCGCGGCCCGGCAGCCCGGCGGGCAAGGCGCCTGCCCGTGCCGTGAGCCCCATCCTGGCCGGCCAGATGTACGAGAACATCCCCAGCCGTGCCCTCATGGAGCACTGCCTGGACAAGCACAACGCCCTGGCCCTGGCCGGCTGGCCCACGGAAGACGTGCTCTACACCCTGCGGCACACGCCGCAGCAGCCCTCGCACGCGGTGATCGCCAAGCTGCAGAAAGCCATCGACGCCGAGCAGTCGCTGGAGACCTTCGAGGACATCATGGGCGAGGACCCGCTGCTGGCCTACCGCTTCATGGTCTACACCAACTCGGCGGCCCTCGGCCTGCGCACCGGCATCGACTCGCTGCGCCGGGGGCTGGTGATGATGGGCTATGGCTCCATCAAGCGCTGGCTGTCCGACCAGTTGCCCCACGCCAACACCGACCCCAACATGCTGCCCGTGCGCGAATCCATGGTGCTGCGCGCCAAGCTCATGACGCAGCTGCTCAACGCCGGTGTGGAGAACGACCTGCGCCGCGAGATCTACCTGTGCGGCCTGCTGTCGCAGATCGACGAGCTGATGCAGGAGCCCCTGGGCACCATCCTGCACCGCATCCCGCTGTCCGAGCGCATTTACGATGCCACCGTGCTGCGCACGGGCCCCTATGCCGCCAGCCTGCAGATGGCCTGCGCACTGGAGACGGGCGATGCGAGCGCCATCCGCCACCTGTGCGAGACGCAGGAGATGGACCTCGAAGAAGTCAACCGCGGCCTGCTGCGCGTGCTCTCCGACATCGAAGTACAACGCTAGGAGCCCCCTCGAGCCGCTACAGCAGCGGCGAGAACAGACGGGCTGCGGCATCGCCCAGGCGCGGCACGAAGGCCTGGCGGCGGCGCGCCTGCACGGCACTGGAGCTGCGCAGGTCCATCTCGAATTGCCGGGCCAGGGGCAGCGCCAGTGCCTGCCCGTACACCACGGCGCAGACCTCGAAATTGAGCCGGAAGCTGCGGTTGTCGAAATTGGCGGTGCCGATGAAGGCGCATTGGTCGTCCACCAGCATGGTCTTGGAGTGCAGCATGCCGGCCGTGTACTCCCAGACCTTGACGCCCGCAGCAATCAGCTCGTCGAAGTAGGAGCGCGCCGCCGCACTCACCACGAAGGAATCGCTGCGCCGGGGCACGAGAATGCGCACGTCCACCCCGCGCAGCGCCGCGCTGGTCAGTGCCATGAGCGCGGGCTCGCCGGGCACGAAATACGGCGTGGTGAGCCAGACCCGGTCTGCCGCCATGTGGATGGCCGCCACGTACATGCGGTGGATGGCCTCGTTGGCATTGTCCGGGCCCGAGGTGAGGATCTGCACCGGATGGTCGCCCGGCTCGGTGGCGGGCAGCAGTTGCCGGCTCTCGCGCGCCACGGCACCGGGGCCCTCGCCCGTGGTGTAGACCCAGTCTTCCATGAAGGTCATCTGCAGCAGGCGCACGGCCCCGCCCTCGATGCGCAGGTGCACGTCGTGGTAGGCATCGCGTCGGGCGCGCTGGTCCTCCTCGTCGGTGATGTTGATGCCGCCCGTGAAGCCCACGACGCCGTCGCAGACCACGATCTTGCGGTGGGTGCGGAAGTTGATCACCGGCCGCAATCGGCGCCCGATGCGTGATGCATGGAAGAAGGCCACCTGCACGCCCGCCTCCTGCAGCGGTGCCAGGAAGCGCCGATCCAGCCGCTTGGAGCCCAGCGCATCGACCAGCAGCCGCACGATCACGCCCTCTCGCGCCTTGTCCACCAGCAGGTCGCGCAGGGCCGTGCCAATGCCGTCGGGCTCGAAGATGTAGTACTCCAGGTGCACATGGTGGCGCGCGGCACGGATGGCGTCGAAGATAGCGCCAAAGGTCTCGGCCCCGTCGACCAGCAGGTCCACCTGGGTGGCGGTGGAGACGCGCAGGTCACAGCTGGCCTCGCCCAGCAGCACCAGTTGCCGCAGGGCCTGGGGTGCGGCGGCCGCCGTGCCGCGCAGGCTGGCAAAGTCGGCATGGGCATACAGCGCCGACTGGCTGCGCATGCGCTTCAGACGCTGCTTGCGCAGCCGCTGCGGGCCGAAGAAGTAATAGACCACGTAGCCCACGAAGGGCAGCAGCGCCATCGACAGGATCCAGCTCAGCGTGGAGACCGGGGCGCGCTTTTGCAGAATGATCCACACCGCCAGCACGGCGATGTACAGGCTCCAGGCCACGGAGATGGTGGTCAGCAGCCCCTCATGCCCACCGGGAAAGAACTGCACCATGGACTGCAGGCCATCGGTCATTGCGGCCCAGCGTCCTTGTAGGTCCATGGTTCCCTTGCGATCAGATCAAAAGGCCATTGTAGGCAGCGAAGGTGACGGCGCCCGCGCGGTCAGCGGCTTTGCCGGACGATGCGCTCGAAGGTGCGCCAGAACGTGGCGTCCTGCGTGGTCGCGAAGTTGATGCGCATGAGCGTGCTGGGCTTGCGCTCGGCGTGGAACAACGCGCCCGGGGCCAGCAGATAGCCCTCGTCCAGCATGCGCTGCGACAGCGCATCGGTGTCCACCCCGGTATCCACCCAGCCGAACAGGCCCGCCGGGTCGGCCGCGAAGGTGCAGCCTGCGCTGAGCGCCAGCTTGACACTGCGCGAGCGCGCGGCATCAAGCCGGGTGCGGATGCGCTCTGCATGGCGGCGCAGTTGCCCCTGCTCGATGCACAGCGCCAGGGCCTTCTCCAGCAGCGCGGGCGTGGTCAGGGTGGCCAGCAGCTTGGTATCGAGCAGTTGCTCGACCAGGGCCGGCGGCGCGGCCAGGAAGCCGATGCGCCAGTTGGGCGCGAGAATCTTGGCAAAGCCGCTCACGTAGATGGTGCGCTGCAGGCCGTCGAGCGCCGTCAGGCGCGTGGCATGTTCGGGCGCGATATGGCTGTAGGTGTCGTCCTCGACGATGTGGAAATTGTGCTGGTTGGCCAGCTGCAGGATGCGGTGCGCGCTGCCCGGCGAGAGGCAGTAGCCCGTGGGGTTGTGGAACACGCTCACGCTCACGTAGAGCTTGGGCTTGTGCACCTCGCAGTAGCGGGCCATCACCTCCAGGTCGGGCCCGTCGGCGCGGCGCGGCACCGGCAGGATGTGCATGCCCAGGGCCGCCAGGCGCGCGAACTCCACGGCCCAGCCGGGCTCCTCCACCATCACTGGATCGCCCGGGCGCAGCAGCGTGCGGCTCACGATGTCGAGCGCATGCGTGGCACCCACGGTGGTGATGATGTTCTCGGGCGCGGTGTGCACGCTCAGCTGGGCCAGCTTCTTGACGAGTTGGCGACGCAGCCCGCTGTCGCCCAGCGGCTCGCCGTACTGCAGCGAGTATTCCTGCAGCGCCCGGGTGCTGGTGACCTTGCGCACCGCCGCGGGCATGAAGGTGGATTCGAGCCACTGCGGCGGCAGCACCCCCATGCCGGGCTGGGGCTTGTCGCTGATCTTGTGGAACATGCCCCGGATCAGCGCCGTGGCGTTCACCGGCGGCGAACCACGCCCCGCGCCCCGCGCCGCAAACCAGTGGGCCGTGGTCCAGTTGCCACCCGCAGCCTCCATGGCCACCGCATCCACGGTGGCCGGCGCATCGGCCCCCACGGGGGCCAGCTCGCGCACGAAGAAGCCCCGGTTCTTGCGCGCCTCCACCAGACCCTGGGCCAGCAACTGGTCGTAGGCGGCCACCACGGTGGAGGGGCTCACGCTGTGCTGCAGCGCGCACTGGCGCACCGAGGGCAGGCGCGCGCCCGGCGCCAGCAGCCGGTTGCGGATGCGCTCGCCAAAGCGCGCCGAAAGCTGCTCGGTGAGCGACTGGGTGGTGGTCTTCATCAGCATGCGGGAATCCTCACAGGGCCTGTGTACTGCCATGACAACCAATACAGATCACCAACTGCGCTGCTGTACTGTACTGGTTGTGTATTGGTGCAGAAGATTACAGTGAAGGCCAGACGCTGACAAGCCCACGATTCCAAAGCCCCCACCCATGACCGCCGCCGAACTCACTGCCCTGCTGGTCTTCTGCACCGCGATGAGTTTTTCGCCGGGGCCCAACACCACCCTGTCCACCGCGCTGGCGGCCAATCTGGGTCTGCGCCGGGCACTCAACTTCTGCCTGGCCGTGCCCACGGGCTGGACCTTGCTGATGCTGGTGAGCGGCCTGGGCCTGGGCGCCCTGATCACCGGCGTGCCGGCCCTGCGCATGGCCGTGACGCTGCTCGGCGTGGCCTACATGCTCTGGCTGGCCTGGAAGCTCAGCCGCGCCGGCCAGCTCTCGGACGTGGACAGCTCCCGCCTCTCCGTCACCTTCTGGCAGGGCGTGGGCCTGCAGTTCGTGAACATCAAGGCCTGGATGCTGGCGCTCACGCTCAGCGCGGGCTGGGTGGTGAATGCCGCCGGCCAGCCCTCGGCCAACCCCGGTGAGCGCCTGGCCATCATCTGCGGGGTGATGATGGTGTTCGCCTTCACGAGCAATTTCGTCTATGCCCTGGTCGGCTCGCTGCTGCGCCAGTGGCTGGCGCAGGGTTCGCGCCTGCTCTGGTTCAACCGCGCGCTGGCCGGGGTGCTGGTGGCCACGGCTGCCTGGATGGTGACGCTATGACCATGAACCACGCTCAGGAACGCGAAGCCCTGGTCTGGGGCCTGGTGGGCGTCACCTTGTTCGCCGCCACGCTGCCGATGACGCGCCTGGCCGTCGGCCCGGTCGATGCACCGCAGCTGTCGCCCTGGTTCGTCACCTTCGGCCGTGCGGCCGTGGCGGGGCTGCTGTCGTTGGCCTACCTGGGCTGGCAGCACGCCCAGGGGCGCCTGCGGGTTCCCGTGCGGTCGCAGTGGCCCGTGCTGGGCGTCACTGCGTTCGGTGTCATCGTCGGCTTTCCGCTGTTCCTCGCGCTGGCGCTGCGGCATGTGCCCAGCACGCACGGGGCCGTGGTCACCGCGCTGCTGCCGCTGTCCACGGCCGTGCTCGGTGCCCTGTGGTTCCGGCAACGCCCGTCGGCCGGCTTCTGGGCCTGCGCCGTGCTGGGCAGCGGCCTGGTGCTGGCTTTCATGGCCTGGCGCGCCGGCGGCTTCTACCTGGGCGCAGCCAACATCTACCTGATCATCGCCATGACCACCGGCGCCCTGGGCTACATCGGTGGCGCGCGCTTGACCCCCAGTCTGGGCGCCGAGCAGGTGATCTGCTGGGTGCTGGCCTGCGCCCTGCCGCTGACCTTGCCCGTGACCTGGTGGTTCGCACCCGCCGTGCCATCGTCCATCGGCACCATGAGCTGGGTCGGGTTTGCCTATGTGGCCCTGTTCTCGATGTGGATCGGCTTTTTCGCCTGGTACCGCGCGCTGGCGCTGGGTGCCGTGCGGGTGAGCCAGATCCAGCTGATCCAGCCGTTTCTGAGCCTGCTGTTCGCGGTGCCGCTGCTGGGCGAGCACCTGGACCTCACCACGGTCGGGTTTGCCCTGGCCGTGATCGCCACGGTGTTCCTGGGCAAGCGCATGCCCGTGCACCAGGCGGCACCGCACGCCCCCGCGACACCGCCCGGCCCCCTTGCGCCCGTGAAGGACTGAGCCCAATGCAAATGAACGACATCCCCTTCGCCGCCACCGACTGGAACACGGTCGAGCGTGTCGAGAAGAGCGCCCAGGCCGGCCAGGCCTTCTGGCAGACGCTGCAGTATGGCGACCTGCGCGTGCGCAAGGTGGAGTACACCCCCGGCTATGTGTCGGACCACTGGTGCACCAAGGGCCACGTGCTGCTGTGCCTGGCCGGCGAGTTGCACACGGAGCTGCAGGATGGGCGCCAGTTCACCCTCACTGCAGGCATGAGCTACCAGGTGGCGGACAATGCGGAACCGCACCGCTCCACCGCCCCCTTGGGCGCCACGCTGTTCATCGTGGACTGAAGCTACCAGGGCGCCCAGACATACCATTTTTTCTGATGACTTTGCAACATGGGAGGTCTTAGGGACCACCCGCAGGAGAACGAGAGTGAAACTGAACGACCTTCCCCACACCAGCAACACCTGGACCCTGGCGCGCCGCGCCGAGCGCATGAACCCCTCGGTCATCCGCGAGATCCTCAAGGTCACGGAAAAGCCTGGCATCATCAGCCTGGCGGGCGGCCTGCCCTCGCCCAAGACCTTCCCGGTCGAAGCCTTCGCCGCCGCCTCGGCCGCCGTGCTGGCCAACGACGGTCCCTCGGCACTGCAGTACGCATCGAGCGAGGGCTTCGCCCCGCTGCGCGAAGCCATCGCCGCCTTCCTGCCCTGGGAAGTGGACCCGGACCAGGTGCTGATCACCACTGGCTCGCAGCAGGGGCTGGACCTGATCGCCAAGGTACTGATCGACACCGACAGCCGTGTGCTGGTGGAAACGCCGACCTACCTGGGCGCCATCCAGGCCTTCACGCCCATGGAGCCCAAGGTGGTGGCCGTGGCCAGTGACGAGCAGGGCGTGCGCATCGACGACCTGGTGGCCAAGGTCGGCACGGGCGCCGACAAGGCGCGCTTTCTGTACGTGCTGCCCAATTTCCAGAACCCCACGGGCCGCACCATGAGCGATGCGCGCCGTGCCGAACTGGTGGCCAAGGCCGCCGAGCTGAACCTGCCGCTGGTGGAGGACAACCCCTACGGCGACCTGTGGTTCGACGGCCCGCCGCCCGCACCGCTGACCGCGCGCAACCCTGAGGGCTGCATCTACATGGGCTCCTTCTCCAAGGTGCTGGCCCCCGGCCTGCGCCTGGGTTACCTGGTGGCTCCCAAGGCCGTCTACCCCAAGCTGCTGCAGGCCAAGCAGGCAGCCGACCTGCACACCCCCGGCTACAACCAGCGCATGGTGGCCGAGGTGATGAAGGGCGGCTTCCTGGAGCGCCACGTGCCCACCATCCGCGCGCTCTACAAGCAGCAGCGCGATGCGATGCTGACCGCACTGGACAAGGAGATGCAGGGTCTGTCCGTCGAATGGAACAAGCCGGACGGCGGCATGTTCCTGTGGGTGCGCCTGCCCGAAGGCATGAGCGCCATCGAACTGCTGCCCAAGGCCGTGGAGCGCAACGTGGCCTTCGTGCCCGGCGCCGCTTTCTACGCCGACGATGCCGACCACCGCACGCTGCGCCTGTCGTTCGTGACCTCCACGGCCGAGCAGATCGCCACCGGCATCGCGGCGCTGGCAGCGGCCATCCGCGACCACCGGGCACCGGGCTGAGCACCGTGCTGCGCCTCTGGGGACGGCTGTCGTCCATCAACGTACGCAAGGTCGTGTGGGCCGCGCAGGAGCTCGGCATCAGCCTGCAGCGCACCGATGCCGGCGGACAGTTCGGCATCGTGCGCGAAGCGCACTACCTGGGCCTCAATCCCAATGGCCTGGTGCCGCTGGTCGAGGACGAGGACACGGGCGTGGTGCTGTGGGAGTCGAACCCCATCGTGCGCTACCTGTGTGCCCGGCACGCGCCGGGCGAGCTCTACCCCGAGGACCTCGCCACGCGCTTTGCGGCCGAGCAGTGGATGGACTGGCAGCAGACCACGCTGAACCCGGCGGGTCGCGATGCCTTCATCCAGTGGATACGCACGCCGGCCGCGCAACGCAACGATGCGCTGATCGCCGCATCGGTGGCGGCCACCGAGCCGCTGCTGGACCTGCTGGATGCGCGCCTGGCGCGCCAACCCTTCCTGGCAGGCGAGCGCTTCACCATGGCCGACATCCCGGTGGGCTGCGAGATCCACCGCTGGTGGGGCCTGCCCCAGGAGAGGGCGGCCCGGCCGCACCTGGAGCGCTGGTACCAGGCGGTGAGTTCACGCACCGGTGCGCGCGGCGTGCTCGACCAGGCGTTATCCTGACGGGACCATCCGCCCGCAAGACCGCACCATGCATCCACGCCCCTTCAAGCAGATTGATGTCTTCAGCGACCACCCCGGCGACGGCAACCCCGTGGCCGTGGTGTTGGAGGCCGAAGACCTGGGCGATGCGGACATGCGCCGCTTCGCCGCGTGGATGAACCTGTCCGAGACCACCTTCCTGCTGCCGCCCACCGAAGCAGGGCGCGCGGGGGGCGCCGACTACCGCCTGCGCATCTTCAGCCCGCAGGGCGAGCTGCCCTTTGCCGGCCACCCCACGCTGGGCACCTGCCACGCCTGGCTGCAGGCCGGCCACCAGCCACGCCAGGAAGGCCTGGTGGTGCAGGAATGCGCCCTCGGCCTGGTGCGCATCCGCCGCGAGGACCACACCCTGGCCTTTGCCGCCCCGCCGCTCAAGCGCAGTGCGCCCAGCCCGGCGCTGGTGCCGCTGATCGCCAGTGCCCTCGGGGTGCGCCCGGCGCAGATCCTGGGCACGCAGCTGCTCGACAACGGGCCGGTGTGGCTGGGCATGCTGCTCGACAGCGCCGACACCGTGCTCGGCCTGCAACCCGACCATGCGCGCCTGATGGACCTGGGCCAGTCGGTGGGCGTGGTGCATGTGGGCCCACATGCCAGCGACACCAGCCGTCCGGGGGTGGTGGTGCGCGCCTTTGCCGCCCCCATGGGCAACCGCGAAGATCCGGTGACCGGCAGCCTCAACGCCAGCCTGGCCGAATGGCTGATCGCCGAAGGCCTGGCGCCACATCACTACCAGGTGGCACAGGGCGAATGCCTGGGCCGCGCAGGGCGCGTGCACATCCGCCAGGACGACCACCAGGTGTGGGTGGGCGGGCGCTCCGTCACCTGCATCGAAGGCACGGTGCTGCTGTGAAACCGCCCCGCATCCCCATCCACGCCAGCGGCTGAACCCCGCCCGCCGCACCCGCTTCGGCTCCCAGGGCCGCCCCCGGCGTGCCTGCTCCCCGCAACCGCATCCATTTCATCCATCCCATCCACCTCCTACCTGACAGGCACCCCATGAAACTGCGCCCCTTCCAGCAAGTCGACGTCTTCACCGCCGAGGCCTACCGCGGCAACCCGCTGGCCGTGGTGCTCGACGGCGAAGGCATCTCCACCGAGGCCATGCAGGAGTTCACCAACTGGACCAACCTGTCCGAGGCCACCTTCCTGCTGCCGCCCACGCCCGAAGGCCGGGCGGCAGGCGCCGACTACCGCGTGCGCATCTTCTGCCCCGGGCGCGAGCTGCCGTTTGCTGGCCACCCCACGCTGGGCAGTTGCCACGCCTGGCTGGGTGCTGGCGGCAAGCCGCAGACGCCAGGCCGCGTGGTGCAGGAATGCGGCGCCGGCCTGGTGCCGCTGCGCCAGGACGGCACTCGACTGGCCTTTGCAGCCCCGCCCCGCCTGCAAAGCGGCCCGCTGGACGAGGCCGACGTGGCCCTCATCGCACGCGGCCTGGGCGTGGAGCGCGCGGACATCCTGCACCACTCTTGGTGCGACAACGGCCCCAAGTGGCGCGGCGTGATGCTGAAATCGGCCGAACAGGTGCTGGCCCTGCAGCCCGATGCCGCCATCCTCGCGGGCCTGGACATCGGCGTGGTGGGCCCGCGCGGCAAGGTCGGTGTGATCGGGGCCGACACCGTCCGCGAGGACATCGCCTTCGAAGTGCGCGCCTTCTTCCCAGGCAACAACGGCCTGGCCGAAGACCCGGTGACCGGCAGCCTGAACGCGGCGCTGGCCCAGTGGCTCATCGGCGCAGGTCTGGCGCCCGCGCACTATGTGGCCAGCCAGGGCACGGCCCTGGCACGCGCCGGCCGCGTGCACGTGGACCAGGAAGGCAGCGAGATCTGGATCGGCGGCCATTCGGTCACCTGCGTGCAGGGCGAGGTGCTGCTGTGACGGGCCAGGCCCCGGCCTGCATCGACCACCTGGTGGTGCTGGCCCGCGACCTGGCGACGGGCGTGGAGTGGTGCGAGCGCACGCTCGGCGTCACCCCCGCTGCGGGCGGCGAGCACCCGTTGATGGGCACGCACAACCGCTTGCTGAATGTCTCCAGTCCAGCCCATCCGCGCGCTTACCTGGAGATCATCGCGATCAACCCTGCAGGCAAGAAGACCATCCCCGATGGCGACCGGCGCTGGTTCGACATGGACGACGTTGCGCTGCAGCAGCAGGTGGCCGAGTACGGCCCTCAACTCATCCACTGGGTGGCCTCGGTGCCCGACGTGGCCACCAGCCTGGCCGCGCTCGACAGCCTGGGCGTGGACCGGGGCCGCGCCATCACCGCCAGCCGCCCCACGCCGCAGGGCATGCTGCAGTGGCAGATCACCGTGCGGCCCGATGGCCAGCGCCTGTGGGACGGCTGCCTGCCCACGCTGATCGAATGGGGCGCCGTGCACCCCTGCGACCACCTGCCCGCCAGCGGCGTGCAATTGCAATCCCTGCAACTGCAGCACCCCGACGCCCGCGCCCTGCGCGCGGCCTGCGATGCCGCGGGCCTGCGCGACGTGGCCATGCCCACGGAGGGCCCCTTGGCCCAGCTGCACGCGCAGTTGCTCACCCCGCGCGGCGCTCTGGCCCTGCAGTCGCGCGCCCTGCCACCCCCGCCCTCACCGGAGTAACCCACCATGCTCACCCCCCAGGAACTGCTGATCTTCGCGTTCGCCTCCCCTCTTGCTTGTGCTCACGCCCGGGCCCAACATGGTCTATTGCATCTCGCGCAGCCTCACCCAGGGCCCGCGTGCCGGGCTGCTATCGCTCGGTGGCGTGATCGCCGGTTTCGGCGTGCACCTGCTGGCAGCATCGCTCGGCCTCACCGCCCTGCTGGCCGCCGTGCCCATGGCCTTCGACGCGATCCGCATCGCGGGCGCCGCCTACCTGCTGTGGCTGGCCTGGCAGGCCGTGAAGCCCGGCGGCACCGCCCCGTTCGAGGCGCGCGACTTGCCGCACGACACGCCGCGCAAGCTGTTCCTCATGGGCTTCATGACCAATTTGCTCAACCCCAAGGTGGCCATGTTCTACCTGTCGTTCTTCCCGCAGTTCCTGCACCCCGAGCGCGGCAACTGGCTATTGCAGAGCCTTACCCTGGGCGCCGTGCAGATCAGCACCAGTGCGCTGGTGAATGCACTGCTGGTGCTGTTTGCCGCCCGCGTGGCCCTGTTCATGAACCGCAGCCAAGGCTGGATGCGCGCCCAGCGCTATGTGATGGGCACAGTGCTGGGCCTGCTGGCCGTGCGCCTGCTGACCGAAAAGAGGCCTGCCGCATGAGCGCCCTGCCTGCCACCACCCTCCCCTGGCTGCCGGGCCTGGCCGACATCGAGGCTGCTGCCCAGGTCGTGTACCGCGACTTCCCACCCACGCCGCAGTACCGCTGGGCCCTGCTCAGCGAACGCCTGGGCACGGACTGCTGGCTCAAGCACGAGAATCACACGCCCGTGGGGGCCTTCAAGATCCGCGGCGGGCTCACCTATTTCGACCAGCTCGCCAAGCGAGGCGCGCTGCCGCGCGAAGTGGTCAGCGCCACGCGCGGCAACCACGGCCAGAGCATGGGCTGGGCTGCGCGCAACCACGGCGTGGCCTGCACCATCGTTGTGCCCCGGGGCAACTCAGTGGAGAAGAACGCCGCCATGCGCGCTCTGGGCGTCACGCTGATCGAGCACGGCAGCGACTTCCAGGAAGCGCGCGAGCACGCCGTGCAACTGGCCGCCGAGCGCGGCGCGCACATGGTGCCCAGCTTCCACGCCGACCTGCTGCGCGGCGTGAGCACCTACTGGTGGGAGTTCCTGCGTGCGGTGCCGCAGCTGGGCGTGGTCTACGTGCCCATCGGCCAGGGATCGGGCGCGTGCTCGGCCATTGCGGCCAAGCTGGCGCTGGGGCACGGCGTGCGCATCGTCGGCGTGGTGAGTGCCCATGCCACCACCTATGCCGATTCCCTGGCGGCGGGCCGCGTGGTCGAGGCACCCGTGACCACCGAACTGGCCGACGGCATGGCCTGCCGCGTGGCCGATGCGAATGCGCTGGCCGTGCTTGCAACGCACATCGACCACATCGTGCAGGTCAGCGACGCAGAGGTGGCTGCCGCCATGCATGCAATCTACACCGACACCCACAACGTGGCCGAGGGCGCGGGCGCCGCCGCACTGGCGGCTGCGATGCAGGAACGCGACAGTTTGAGTGGCCTCGCTGTGGGCCTGGCACTCACGGGCGGCAACGTCGACGCGCCGGTGTTCAGCCGCGTCCTGGCAGGCTGACCGGCCGGGCGGAGCCTGTCCCCGAGGCTACTGGCTGCGTGGTTCCGGTCGCTTGGGCGACAAACGACCGGGCCCGCCCCTGCCCACAATCCGGCGCATGGGAACCCTTTACCTCGTGCGCCACGGCCAGGCCTCGTTTGGCGCAGACGACTACGACCAGCTGAGCGCGCGCGGACGCGAACAGGCGGTGCGCCTGGGCGAATTCTGGCGCGAGCGCGGGCAGGCCTTCGATGCCGTGATCACCGGCACCTTGCGCCGCCACACGCAGACGCTGGAAGGCATCGCCGAGGGCCTGCAGGTCACGCCCGAGGTGCTGCAGATGCCCGGCCTCAACGAGTACGACAGCCATGCGCTGATCACCGCCATCCACCCCCAGCCGCTGCCCAAGCCGGATACGCCCGAGCTGTACCGCCACCACTTTCGCCTGCTGTGCGATGCACTCGCGCAGTGGATGGCGGGCGTCATCAGCCCGCAGGGCATGCCGACGTGGAACGAGTTCAGTGCCGGCGTGCGCGCCGCGCTCGACCATGTGCGCCAGCGCCACACCGGCCAGAACGTGCTGCTGGTGAGCAGCGGTGGCCCCATCTCCACCGCCGTGGGCCAGGTGCTGGGCACCGCGCCCGAGGTGACGATTGCGCTGAACATGCGCATCCGCAACAGCGCGCTGACGGAGTTCAGCATCAGCCCCAAGCGCCTGATGCTGCAGACCTTCAACACGCTGCCGCACTTGAACGAAGCGCCGCACCTGGACTGGATCACCCACGCCTGACCGGCGGCAGGCCAGCGGGCTCGCCTACAGATCGAGTGCGAGAAACCGGGTTCCCGGAACCGGGTTGAAGCTCACGGGCTCTGCAGGCACAAACCCCAGCGATTCGTACAGCCTTTGGGCCGCGACGAATTCCGCCAGCACATCCAGGCACATGCGCCGATAGCCCGCTTCTTTTGCGGCGTGCAGCATCTGCTGCACCAATTGACGCCCCAGGTCCATCCCCCGGGCTGCGGGCCGCACGTACAGGCGCTTGAGTTCACAGGCGCTTTGATCGACCCGGCGAAGGGCGGCGCACCCCACCACTTGGCCCTCGATGACGGCCAGAAGAATGCACCCGTCGGGCTCGGCATACTTTCCCGGCAGTTGTGCGAACTCTCGCTCGTAGTCCTGAAAATCGAGATTGGCCACCGGGCTTTTGACGTACTCGCGAAAAATCGCGATGACTTCAGGAAGATCGCCGGGGAACGTGGCAGGTCTGATCATGGTCATTCAATGAACGCAAAAGGCCGTGCAAAGCGTGGCGACCGGCCTCAACAATCGGGCTGGTCACGCAAGGTGCTCAGCGGCAATGCCGCCATTTCCTGCAGCAGTGCCACGAGCTGGGTGGCCGCCGCCTCCACCACGGTGCGGCCTTTGTCGGCGCTGGCGGCTGCGGCATTGCCCACGGCACCGGCCGGGTGGTAGTCCTGCATCTGCCAGCCGAGCTTGGCGCTCTTGCCATTGCCCAGGATGGCGTACTGCTCCGAGCGGTCCTGCGAGGTGGAACGAAAGTCCTGCGCATGCGCCATCTGCACCGTGGCTGGCGCCAGGTGCAGCATCATCGAGGTCTCGATTTCGCCCGCGTGGATGCCGAAGCGGTGCTCTGCCGCACTGAACTGGCCGGCCACCGCATCTGGCAGGGGCAGGCTGAACCAGCTGGCGCTGTACACCAGCAGGTCGCAGCGTGTGCGCAGCTCGCGCGCCACGATGTCCATCACGCTGACCTGGCCGCCATGGCCGTTGAACAGCAGCAGTTTCTTCACACCCGCGCGTGCGACGCACTCACCAAGCTCGGTCCACAGCGCGATGATGGTGGCAGGCGACAGCGTGAGCGTGCCGGGGTAGCGGATGTGCTCGGGGCTCAGCCCCACGTTCTGGGGCGGCAAAAAGAGCACGGGCAGCTCGGCCGGCAGCAGCGGCAGCGCCGCGTCGATCACACCCTGCAGCAAGGTGGCGTCCACCGACAGCGGCAGGTGCGGCCCATGCTGCTCGATGGCGGCCACGGGCAGCACGGCGACCGTCTGCGCCGCCAGGCCCGAAGCCTTGCGCTGTGCGAAATCGCGCGTGCCGAGATCGGCCCACCAGCGCGCAGGCGTGGTGGCAGATGGGGAAGAAGAAGGCACCGGTGGCTGGGTCATGCCGCCATGGTAGCGGCCTCAGCCCAGAATGATCTCGTCCTGGTGGTTGGCGATGTGAAAGGTGTGGGCACGTGCGAACTCGACTTTGTCCAGCGCGCCATACGCAAAGTGGTGGCGCAGCACCCCCGAATGGGCGTTGAAGCGTGCAATCGCGGCCCGCAGGCGCTGGGCTGCTGGCTTCCACTCGCCCGACATGGTGAGCGCTGGCGCCGCGGGAATGGGCTCGGCAAGGCCGTGCGACATGCGCCCGCGCCAGCCGAAGAAGCTGAACGCGGCAGCGCCCAGCGTGCGCTGGAACAGGGCGCTGTTCTCCTTCGGAAAGCCGTCGATGCTCATCTCGATGCTCTGCGACAGGTGTTCGAGCACCGCCACCAGGGGCCAGGCACCATTGGTGCGGGCCTGGGGTGCCGCCTCCATCCGGTCGAGCCAGCGCAGCGCGCCGGACAGGTCGGCCACCTTGGGCTCATCGGCCCAGCCGAAGGCGGGGACCAGGACCAAGGGGGCGGCGATCAAGGCGGTGCGGCGTTTCATGCCTCGATGGTAGCGCTCTGCAGCCGCACCCCGCTGCCGCTACCATGCAGGGATGACCCACGATCTGTTCCGAGAAGATGGCTACCTGCGCGAGTGCAGCGCCCACATCACCGCCATCACCGACGCCGGCATCGTGCTCGACCGCACGGTGTTCTACCCCCTGGGCGGCGGCCAGGCCGGCGACAGCGGCCACCTGCTGCTGGCCGACGGCACGGCCATCGCCATGGCCGACACGCGCAAGGGCAAGGATGCCGAAGGCCAGCCCACCAGCGACATCGTGCACGTGCCCGCCCCGGGCCATGAAGCGCAGCTGGCCGCGTTGCAAGTCGGCACGCCGGTGACCGCCCGCATCGACTGGGAGCGCCGCCACCGCCTGATGCGCCTGCACACCACCACCCACCTGCTGTGCCACCTGGTGCCGCAGCTGGTCAACGGCTGCTCCATCACGCCCGAGTACGCGCGCCTGGATTTCTCGATGACCGACCCGCTCGACAAGGACGCGCTGACCACCGGCATCGCCGCCCTGGTGGCCGCGGGCCATCCGCTCACCGTGGCCTCGATCAGCGACGAGGAACTCGACGCCAACCCGGCCCTGGTCAAGAGCATGAGCGTGCAGCCGCCGCGCGGCTCGGGGCGCATCCGCACCATCCGCATCGGCGGCGAGGGCGATGCCCCGCTGATCGACCTGCAGCCCTGCGGCGGCACGCACGTGGCCAACACTGCGGAGATCGGGGCCATCGTGGTGACCAAGATCGAGAAGAAGAGCGCCACCACGCGGCGGGTGGTGCTGGGCTTCGCCGCCTGAACGTCAACAAACATCAACCACACCTCTGGATACACCGCGCGGTACTGCGCGGTGGTACCTTGGGCGGCTTGCCGCCCGTTTGCGGCGTTGCTCCCCTGACCGCCCGACGTTTTCCGCTGCCTCCATGCCTCTTTCCAAGCGCTTTTCCCTGACCCGCCCCTCCCTGGCAGCCCTGCGCCAGCACCGCTGGGCGCGCCGTGCCGCCGTGGCCCTGGCGGCTTCGCTGGCCCTGTGGCTGCTGGCCTGGCTGGCTGTGCCGCCCCTGCTCAAGGGGCCAATGGAGCGTGCGGCCAGCGAACAACTGGGCCGGGCCGTGACGGTGGGCACCATCGATTTCAAGCCCTGGTCGCTGGAACTCACGCTGCGCGACATCGCAGTGGCGGGCGCCGAGGGCAGCGACAAGCCCCAGCTCACCATCGCCCGCGTGCATGTGGATGGCGAGCTGCAATCGCTGCTGCGCCTGGCGCCGGTGGTGGACGAGTTCACCGTGGAGTCACCCGTGCTGCACATCGCCCACCTGGGCGGGGGCCGCTACGACGTGGACGACATCATCGCCAAGGTCACGGCACCAGCCGCCGAACCCAAGCCGGACACGGGCCCCGCCCGCCTGGCGCTGTACAACCTGGCGCTGGTGGGCGGCAGCATCGACTACGACGACCGCAGCGTGGGCAAGCACCACACGCTGCGCGACCTGGCGCTCAAGGTGCCCTTCATCAGCACCCTGCCCTCGCAGCGCGAGGTGAAGGTGGAGCCGCACCTGGCCTTCACCCTCAACGGCAGCCGCTTCGACTCTTCCGCACAGGGCACGCCGTTCGCCCAGACCGGCAAGACCGACGCCAGCGTGCGCTGGGACGGCGTGGACCTGGCCCCCTACCTGGCCTACCTGCCCGCCAGCCTGCCCGTGAAGGTGCAGGGCGCCACGCTGGACGTGGACCTGAAGGTGGCCTTCGAGCAGGCCCCGAAGATGGCCGTGAAGCTCACCGGCAGCGTGCAGGCGCGCGGCGTGCGCCTGGCGGACCGCCAGGGGCAGGACCTGCTGAGCTACGAGCGCCTGAAGATCGATCTGGCCGACGTGCGCCCGCTCGACCAGGTGGTGCGCCTGTCGCAGGTGGAGCTCACGGCCCCGGTGCTCAACGCCACGCGCAATGCGGCGGGCCAGATCAACCTGGCGCAACTGGCGCCTGAGAGCCCGCCCGCTGCGACGGCACCTGCCGCCAGCGCTGCCAGCACCGCGTCTCGCCCAGCCTCGGCCGCTGCGGGCAAGCCCGCGGCCGCCAGGCCCTGGGCGGTGGAGATCGCCCACACCCTGGTGCGCGGCGGCACGCTGCGCTGGGGCGACCAGACCACCCGCCCCGCCGCCGCATTGGAGGCGCGCGAATTCACGCTGGATGCCAGGGACCTGGCCCTGCCGTGGGCCCACCCCGTGGCCTTCGAGGGCGGCTTCAAGCTGCAGGATGGCAGCCTGGGCTTCAAGGGCGAGGCCACGGACCAGAAGGCGCAGGTGCAGGCGACTGTGACCGCACTGGCGCTGCAGGTGGCCACCCCCTACCTCGCGCAAGCACTGGAGCCCGCCGTGTCGGGCCAGCTCACCGCCGACATCGGCGTGCAGTGGGCAGCGCCCGATGCATCGTCCGTGAAGCCAGGTGCTGCGGCGCCCACGGGCATCACCCTCACCGCCGGCGTGCTCGCACTGGAGCAACTGGCCCTGCGCCAGGGCAAGACCGTGCTGGCCAGCCTGGGCCGGCTGGAAGTGAAGGGCGTGCAGGTGCCATTGGACACCCGCACCGCCACGCTGGAGAGCCTGGCCCTGACCCAGCCCAAGGCCACGGTGGAACGCAGTGCGGACGGGCGCTGGATGTTCGAGCGCTGGATGAAGGCGCCAGCCACCACGCCCCCGGCACCAGAAAACGCCCCGGCATCGAACGCCCCCGCCGCTGCAGCGTGGGTGCTGCGCGTGGCGGATTTCAGCCTGCAGGGCGGTGCCATTGCGCTGGCCGACAACGCCCAGGCCCGCCCCGTGGCGCTGGAGCTGTCGGCCCTGGGGATTGCGGCCAAAAACCTCGCGACCGACGGCAGCAAGCCCGAGGCGCTCAAGATTTCGGCCCAGGTGGCTGCGGGCAAAGGCACGCCCGGCAAGCTCGACTACCAGGGCACGCTGGCGCTGCAGCCGCTGGCCACGCAGGGCAGGCTCGAGGCCACGCGCCTGCCGCTGCACGCGCTCGACGGCTACCTGGCGAGCCAGTTGGCCATCGAGCTGCTGCGCGCCGACGTAGGATTCAAGGGCCAGGTGACCTTTTCGCAGGGCGACAAGGGCGCCAGCCTGCGCCTGTCGGGCGATGCCGCCGTGGACGACCTGCAGGCCAACAGCACCTTGGCCTCCACCCCCAAGACCGAGGCCCAGGTCGGCGAGGAACTGCTGGCCTGGAAGAGCCTGAACCTGCGCGGCCTGGACCTGGCCACCGCACCCGGCACGGCGCCGCGGCTCGAAGTGAAAGAGACCAGCCTGGCCGATTTCTTCGCGCGCATCACCATCAACGAAGCCGGCCGCATCAACCTGGGCGACATCGCCAAGACCCCGGCCGAGGCCCAGGCGGCCAATGCCGCCAGCGCCGCCAAGTCGGTGCCACCCGCGACGGCGCCTGCCGCGTCCGCAGCGTCCGCCGCCGTGGCGGCAGCGCCGGCCGACCCGCTGGCACCGGTGGTGCAGTTCGGCCCGGTCAGCCTGGTCAACGGCAAGGTGCTGTTCTCGGACTTCTTTATCAAGCCCAACTACTCGGCCGACCTGTCGGAGCTCACGGGCAAGCTCAGCGCCTTTTCCACTGCGGCGCCCGGCGGCGAGCCGGTGCTGGCCGACCTGGAGCTGCGCGGCAAGGCCGAGGGCACGGCCTCGCTCGAGATCACGGGCAAGCTCAACCCGCTGGCCAAGCCATTGGCGCTGGACATCGCGGGCAAGGTGCGCGACCTGGAGCTGCCGCCGCTCTCACCCTATGCCGTCAAATACGCAGGGCATGGCATCGAGCGCGGCAAGCTCAGCGTGGACGTGGCCTACAAGGTGCTCCCGAGTGGCCAGCTCACGGCCAGCAACCGGCTGGTGCTCAACCAGCTGACATTCGGCGAACCCGTGGCCGGCGCGCCCAACAGCCTGCCGGTGAAGCTGGCCGTGGCGCTGCTGGCCGACCGCAATGGCGTGATCGACCTGGACCTGCCGCTCAGCGGCTCGCTCAACGACCCCGAGTTCCGCGTGGGCCCGGTGATCTGGAAGATCATCGTCAACCTGATCGGCAAGGCCCTGATCTCGCCCTTCAGCCTGCTGGCCAGCGCCATGGGCGGCGGCGACGAACTGGGCAGCGTGCCCTTCACCCCCGGCAGCGCCAGCCTGAGCCCCGAGGCCCAGCAGAACCTAGCCAAGGTGGTCAAGGCGCTGAACGACCGGCCCAACCTGCGCATCACCGTGACCGGCCAGGCCAGCCTGCAGGCCGAGCGCGAGGGCCTGCAGCGCGAGCACCTGCAGCAACTGGTGCTGGCCGAAAAGCGCCGCGCCAGCCCGGCCGACACCGCAGCGGTGCAGGCCGCCGAGTACCCCGCACTGCTCAAGGAGGTGTACCGCCGCGCCGACATCCCCAAGCCGCGCAACTTGGTGGGTCTGGCGCGCGAGCTGACCCCGGCCGAAATGGAAGCCCTGCTGCTGGCCAACCAGCCCGCCACCGAGGCCATGGCGCAAGAGCTGGCCACCCAGCGGGGCCAGGCAGTGCGCAGCTACCTGATGGCGCAGAAGCTGCCGGTGGAACGGCTCTTTCTGGCGGCGCCGCGCGCGGGAACCCAGCCCGAGAAATGGTCTCCCCAGGCGCAACTGACCCTGGCGACACAATAAGGGGCCTATTCCCCGCCCAGGAACCAAACGGTCTTCTGGGCGCTCACACCCTGCAACATGCCCTACCGCCCGACCTCCCTGCTCGCCAAAGCTATCTTTCTCATAGCAGTCATGCTGGCTGGCGCGGGCAGTTGGGCCCAGTTGCCGGCCAAGGGTGGCACTGCCACCAGCGCCGTGGTGACCACCCCCCATGTGCGGGCGGAGCTGATCGCCCATGCACCCCAGGGCGTCGAGCCCGGCCAGCCGCTGTGGCTGGGCCTGCAGATCACGCACCAGCCCGAATGGCACACCTACTGGAAGAACCCCGGCGATTCGGGCCTGCCCATCGAGATGGCCTGGACCCTGCCGGCCGGGCTGGATGCGGGCGAGATCGCCTGGCCCCTGCCCAAGAAGATCCCCATCGGCACCCTGGCCAACTACGGCTACGAGGGCACGGTGCTGCTGCCTGTGCCAGTCACCGTGGCCAGCACCTTCGCGCCCAAGGCGCTGTCGAACGACGCCACGGTGCGCCTGCACGCCACCTGGCTGGTGTGCCGCAAGGAATGCATCCCTGAAGAGGGCGACTTCACGCTGACCATCCCCGCACGCAGCACCACGGCCATGCATGGCGCCGCGTTCGACGCCGCCCTGGCGGCCCAGCCCCGCCCGGTGATGGGCAGCGTGCAGGGCGTGCGGCCCGACAGCAATGCCCGCATCGAAGGCAACACGCTGCAGCTGAACGTGCAGGGCCTGCCCGTGGAACTGCGCGGCAAGACGCTGGAGCTGTTCCCCGAGACGCCCGAGGTCATCGAGAACGCCGCCGCCTGGACCCAGGCCTGGAGGGGCGCCGTCTGGACCGCCGAGGTGCCTCTGTCGGCCCAGCGCAGCAACAGCCCCGACCCGATGCCTGTGGTGCTGGCCGCCGATGGCCAGGGCTACCGGGCAGAGCTCAAGGTGCTGGGCGCCTGGCCCACGGTGGCCGCAGCGGCCACCGTGTCGCCCGCGCTGGAGGCAGCGCTCAAGGCCAATGCGGCAGGCGTCCCCGCTTCCACCTCGTCGGCCCCGCCGCTCACGCTGCTGGCGGCACTGCTGGGCGCATTGCTCGGCGGGCTGATCCTGAACCTCATGCCCTGCGTCTTCCCGGTGCTGGCCATCAAGGTCGTGGGCTTTGCCCAGCATGCCCAGGACCGGCGCGCGCACCGGCTCAGCGGCATCGCCTACACGGCCGGCGTGGTGCTGTCCTTCGTGGCGCTCGGCGCGCTGATGCTGGGCCTGCGCGCGGCGGGCGAGGCCATCGGCTGGGGCTTTCAGCTGCAGTCGCCGGCCGTGGTGGCGGGGCTGGCGGCGCTGTTCACGCTGATCGCGCTGAACCTGGCGGGGGTGTTCGAGTTCGGGCACTTCCTGCCCTCCTCGGTGGCCAGCCTGCAGGCGCGCCACCCGGTGGCCGACTCCTTCCTCACGGGTGTGCTCGCGGTGGCCGTGGCCTCGCCGTGCACCGCCCCGTTCATGGGTGCATCGCTGGGCCTCACGGCCACGCTGCCAGGGCCACAGGCGCTGGCCGTGTTCGCAGCGCTGGGCCTGGGCCTGGCCCTGCCCTACCTGGCCGCCGCCTTCGTGCCTGCCGTGGCGCGCGCCCTGCCGCGACCCGGCGCGTGGATGGACACGCTGCGCAAGTTCATGGCCTTCCCCATGCTGGCCACCGTGGTCTGGCTGGTGTGGGTGCTGGGGCAACAAAGCGGCATCGATGGCGCCGGCGCGCTGCTGATCCTGCTGGTGGCCCTCGGGATGGTGGCCTGGGCGCTGTCGCTCGCGGGCTCGGCGCGCCGTTTCATGGCACCGGTGTCCATCCTGGCGCTGGCGCTGCTGGCCTGGACCTTCGCTCCGCACGTCACCAACGTGGCTGCCGCACCCGCGTCAACTGCCACGACGGGCGCCACCGGCCCGCAGTGGCAGGCCTGGACCCCGGGCGCGGCCGAGCAGCTCGTCGCCAACGGCCGGCCGGTGTTCGTGGACTTCACGGCCGCCTGGTGCGTCACCTGCCAGTACAACAAGAAGACCACGCTGGCCGACGCCGATGTGCAGGCCGACTTCACCGCCAAGAACGTGGCCCTGCTGCGCGCCGACTGGACGCGCCGCGACCCGTCCATCACCGCCGCCCTGGCCCAGTTGGGCCGCAGCGGCGTGCCGGTGTACGTGCTGCACGCCCCCGGCAAGGCGCCCGTGGTGTTTTCCGAGATCCTGGGCGAAGCGGAACTGCGCGCCGCAGTGGCGGCGCTGTAAGACCAGCCGGTCGGCAGGGGCTCCGCCTGGAAATCCCGGGCCGCATCGCCCATACTGCCCCACCACCGTCCCTCACCTGGAGATCTTTCATCCATGCTGCTTCGACGTACCCTTTTCGCCCTGCCCCTGCTGCTGGCCGCCGCAGGCGCTCAGGCTGCCGCAACCGTGGGCCAGCCGGCTCCCGACATCACCCTGAAGGACACCACGGGCAAGACCGTGCGCCTGTCGGACTTCAAGGGCAAGCACGTGGTGCTCGAATGGACCAACCCCGGTTGCCCCTTCGTGCGCAAGCACTACGACAGTGGCAACATGCCCGCGACGCAGAAGGACGCGGCCGGCAAGGACGTGGTGTGGCTCGCGGTCAACTCCACCGAGAAAGCCAGCGGCGACTACCTGGAGCCGGCCAAGCTGACCAGCTGGCTCAAGGAGCGCCAGTCGGTGCCCACCGCCATCCTCATGGACGAGGAAGGCACGGCCGGCCGCGCCTATGGCGCGCGCACCACCCCGCACATGTACATCGTGAACCCGCAGGGCCAGCTGATCTATGCCGGCGGCATCGACAGCATCGCCTCCGCCAAGGCCGACGACATCCCGCGCGCCACCAACTACGTGAAGACCGGGCTGGCGGAAGCACTGGCGGGCAAGTCGCTCACCGCGTCCACTACGCGGCCCTATGGCTGCAGCATCAAATACAAAGATCCTGCCTGACAAGCGGCGCCTCTACACTGGTGGCATGAGCACCATCAGCGAACTGCGCCATATCCTCGGAACCTGCCGCACCATCGCGGTCGTGGGCCTGTCGCCGCAATGGCACCGGCCCAGTTTCTTTGCGGCCAAGTACATGCAGGCCCATGGCTACCGCATCGTGCCGGTGAACCCCATGGCAACCGAAATCCTGGGCGAGCGCAGCTATCCCAGCCTCACGGCGGCGGCGGCAGACCACCGCATCGACATGGTCGACTGTTTTCGCAAGAGCGAGGACATCCCGCCGTTGGCCGAGGAAGCCATTGCCATCGGCGCCCAATGCCTGTGGCTGCAGCTCGGCGTCGTGAACGAAGACGCGGCAGCGCGTGCGCGCGCGGCAGGCCTGGCCGTGGTGATGGACCGCTGCGTGAAGATCGAGCACGCGCGCCTGTTCGGCGGGCTCAACTGGGCCGGTGTGAACACGCGCGTGATCTCTGCCAAGCGTCCGCAGCAACTGCCCTACTGACAAGAAGAACACCAGAGAGACATCCGCCCATGGAAAAGGACAGAGACTACGGCTTCGGCACGCGCGCCATCCATGCGGGCGCCATCCCCGACCCGGTGACCGGCGCGCGCGCCACGCCCATCCACCAGACGACGAGCTTCGTCTTCGACAGCGCCGAGCACGCCAGCAGCCTGTTCAACCTGCAGACCTTCGGCAATGTCTACAGCCGCATCAGCAACCCCACGGTGGCGGTGTTCGAGGAACGCATCGCCAGCCTGGAGAACGGCCGCGCCGCCCTGGCCTGCGCCAGCGGCATGGCCGCGCAGATGGCGGCGCTGCTGGCCATTTTGAAGACCGGCGACCACATCGTGGCGGCCAGTACGCTCTACGGCGGCACAGTGGGGCAGCTCGGCGTGGGATTTGCGCGCCTGGGCATCGAGACCACGTTCGTGGACCCGGCCGACCCGGAGAACTTCGCGCGCGCCATGCGCCCCAACACCCGCGCCGTGTACGGCGAAACCATCGGCAACCCGCTGGTCAATGTGCTCGACATCGCGGCCGTGGCCGGGGTCGCACATGCGCACGGCGTGCCCCTGGTGATCGACAACACGGTGGCCAGCCCCTACCTGTGCAACCCGCTGGCCTTTGGCGCCGACATCGTGGTGCACAGCGCCACCAAGTACATCGGCGGCCATGGCACGACCATGGGCGGCGTGGTGGTCGAGGGCGGCAAGTTCCCCTGGAACAACGGCAAGTTCCCCGAGATGGTCGAGCCCAGCCGGGCCTACCATGGGGTGAAGTTCTACGAGACCTTCGGCGACTTCGGCTACACCATGAAGGCGCGCATGGAGATCAACCGCACCTTCGGCGGCGTGCTCTCGCCCATGAACGCCTGGCAGCTGCTGCAGGGCGCCGAAACATTGCACCTGCGCATGCGCGAGCACTGCCGCAACACGCTGGCGGTGGCCAAGTTTCTGCAGGGCCATGCCAAGGTAGCCTGGGTCAACTACCCGGGCCTGGCCGACTCGCCGTACCACGCCCTGGCACAAAAGCAGTTCCGCACCGTGGACGGCACACCGGGCGCTTCGGGCATCCTGACCTTCGGCGTGAAGGGCGGCGCCGCGGCGGGCGAGAAGTTCATCGATGCCTGCGAGTTCCTGAGCCACCTGGCCAACATCGGCGACGCCAAGACCCTGGTGATCCACCCGGCATCCACCACGCACCGGCAATTGAGCGACGAAGAACTGGCACGTGCCGGCGTGAGCGCGGACATGGTGCGCCTGTCGGTAGGCATCGAGGACCTGGACGACATCCTCTGGGACATCGACCAGGCGCTGTCAAAAACCTAAGCGCTGGTGGGGGCGCCCAGCCTCTGCGACAGGCTGCGCGCCGTGTCGCGCAGATGCCCTGCGGCGGCACTGTCCGGGCCGGTGCGCAGCGTGGCGCTCGGGCCGATCACGGCCAGGCACAGCACGAGCTGGCCGAAGCCGTCGAAGACCGGCGTGGCCAGGGCGCTGATGCCGGGCAGCAGCTGGTCGGTGACCTCGGCCACCTGGTGGGTGCGCACCGCATCCAGTTCCGCGGCGAAGGCCGGATCATCGAGCGCTCCGGCATGGCCATCGGCGGCCAGGGCTGCCTCGGTACGCTCGCGCGGGCCGAAAGCCGCAAACACCTTGCCCGTGGCCGTGTGCCGTACCGATGCCGTGGTGCCGTGTCGCATGGCCACGTAGACGGCCGTGGGCCCTTCTTCGACGCGGATGATGGTGGGCCCGCTGTCGCCCCAGACCGAGGCCGACACCGTGTAGCCGATGCGCTGCGCCAGGGCCGGCAGCTCGGCAATCGCCAGCCGCACCGGGTCGACCTGCTGCAGGCTGATCAATCCCAGTTGCATGGCCAGCGGCCCCAGGCCATAGTGGCCGCTCACTGCGTCCTGCTCGATCAGGCCCAGCTTGCCGAAGCTCACGAGGTAGGGGTGGGCCTTGGCGGGCGTCATGTCGGCGGCACGCGCCAGGTCCTTGAGCGCCATGCGGCGGCCAGTGCGGGCCAGCACCTTGAGCAGTTGCCCACCCACCTCCACGCTCTGGATGCCGCGCGGCGCACGCGGGCTGTCTTCGTCGTCGGCAGAAGCAAGGTCACGGGAAAGGTCGTCCATGGTGCCATTGTCCATCGAGCCCGCAGCGATCCTTGTCACCCTGGGGTTTCCACTTAAACAAATGAATTAGACATTAACGAATTTATTGCCTATGATCAAAACATTCCGTTTAGGCAAATGCATTCCACTAAACCAAATCAACCAGTACCACCCATGACCACCAAGACCTTCGCCTCCGCAGCCGACCTGGAAGTCAAGAACGTCAGCTTCGACAAGCTCTCCGACCATGCCTACGCCTACACCGCCGAAGGCGACCCCAATACCGGCATCATCATTGGCGATGACGCCGTGATGGTCATCGACACCCAGGCCACCCCCGTGATGGCCCAGGACGTGATCCGCCGCATCCGCGAAGTAACC
>NZ_LMIH01000024.1:175011-220351 GCF_001428645.1 Acidovorax sp. Root217 | reverse complement strand
GCGCGTGCTGGGCGCCAGCGCCTACGGGGCCGAGCACATCATCGCCAGCGAGGACACGCGCGACCTGATCGTCGAGCGCGGCCAGTTCGACAAGGACAGCGAGATCGGCCGCTTCCCGCGCCTGTTCCAGAATGTGGAAAGCGTGCCGGACGGCCTGACCTGGCCGACCATGACCTTCAACAAGAAGATGACGCTGTGGCTGGGCAAGCTTGAGGTGCAAATCCTGCAGCTGGGCCGCGGCCATACCAAGGGCGATACCGTGGCCTGGCTGCCAGCAGAGAAGATCCTGTTCAGCGGCGATCTGGTGGAATTCGGCGCCACGCCGTACGCGGGCGATGCCTACTTCAACGACTGGCCGCAGACCCTGGACAACCTGGCGGCCTTGAAGCCCGAGAAGCTGGTGCCCGGCCGGGGCGCCGCGCTGCAGACGCCCGCCCAGGTGCAGGAAGGCCTGGCCGGCACGCGTGCCTTCATCAGCGACCTGTACGAGAGCGTCAAGGAAAGCGCCGCCAAGGGCGAGGACCTGCGCAAGGTGTACGAAGCCACCTTCGCCAAATTGCAGCCCAAGTACGGCAACTGGGTGATCTTCAACCACTGCATGCCGTTTGACGTGACGCGCGCGTACGACGAAGCCACGCAGTACCCGGACCCACGCATCTGGACCGCCGAGCGCGACGTGCAGATGTGGAAGTCGCTGGAAGGCTGAGGCGCCCCGGAGGAGACAAGCATGACAACAACAACGTCCGCGCCACCCGCCTTCGACGGAACAGGCGTCCAGGTACAGGCCATCGAATTCGCCTACCGGCGCTCCCCCGACCAGGATGCCCCGGCACCCGTGCAGCACCCCGTCGTGGTGGTGGGCGCGGGGCCCGTGGGCCTGTCCCTGGCTATCGACCTGGCCCAGCGCGGCCAGCGCGTGGTGGTGCTGGACAACGACTGCAAGCTGTCCAGCGGCTCGCGCGCCATCTGCTTTGCCAAGCGCACCCTGGAGATCTGGGACCGCCTGGGCGTGGGCCAGCGCATGGTGGACAAGGGCGTCTCGTGGAACGTGGGCAAGGTGTTCTTCCACGACGCGCCGCTGTACGAGTTCAACCTGATGCCCGAAGAAGGGCACGAACGGCCGGCCTTCATCAACCTGCAGCAGTACTACGCCGAGGCCTACCTGGTGGAGCGGGCGCTGCAGTTGCCCAACATCGAACTGCGCTGGCACAACAAGGTCACTGGCATTGCGCCGCGCGATGACGGTGCGCTGCTGACCATTGAAACACCCGAGGGCTGCTACAGCATCGACGCGCAGTGGGTCGCCGCCTGCGATGGTTCGCGCTCGCCGCTGCGCCAGCTGATGGGCCTGGAGAGCAAAGGCCGCATCTTCCAGGACCGCTTTCTGATCGCCGACGTGAAGATGGCCAGCAGCGCCGACTTTCCGACCGAGCGCTGGTTCTGGTTCGACCCGCCCTTCCACCCCAACCAGAGCGTGCTGCTGCACCGCCAGCCCGACAATGTCTGGCGCATCGACTTCCAGCTGGGCTGGAACGCCGACCCCGAGGAAGAGAAGAAGCCCGAGAACATCCTCCCGCGCGTGCGCGCGCTGCTGGGCCCCGATGCGCAATTCGAGCTCGAATGGGCCAGTGTCTACACCTTTGCCTGCCTGCGCATGGACCGCTTCGTGCACGGCCGCGTGGTGTTCGCGGGCGACAGCGCGCACGGTGTGTCGCCCTTTGGCGCACGGGGCGCCAACAGCGGCGTGCAGGACGCCGAGAACCTGGCCTGGAAGCTCGACTGGGTACTGCGCGGCCGGGCCGGCGAGAAGCTGCTGGCCACCTACGGCCCCGAGCGCGAGTACGCGGCCGACGAGAACATCGCCAACTCGACCCGGGCCACCGACTTCATCACACCCAAGAGCGAGATCAGCCGCCTGTTCCGCGACGCCGCGCTGGAGCTGGCGCGCGAGCACCCGTTTGCGCGCCGCATCGTCAACAGCGGGCGCCTGTCGGTGCCGGCCACGCTGCACGGCTCGGCGCTGAACACGCCCGACGGCGATGCGTTTACCGGCACCCAGGTGCCGGGCGCGGTGCTGCTCGATGCGCCCGTGCTGCACGGTGGCCAGAGCGCCTGGCTGCTGCGCACGCTGGGGCCGGACTTCACGCTGCTGGTGTTCGGCCCCGCTCCGGCCTGGGCCGCCACCCTGCCCCAGGTGAAGCTGCTGCAGGTGGGCACCGACCTGCAGGACACCCAGGGCCTGCTGGCCAGGCGCCTGGACGCCCAGCCCGGCACGGCCTACCTGGTGCGGCCCGACCAGCATGTGTGCGCGCGCTGGCGCATCCCCACCGAAGCCGCGGTACGTGCGGCCCTCGCCACCGCTACGGCCACCGCCTGAACCAGGAGCGCCATACCATGCTGAACACCCAGCCCCACCTGCAGGCCTGCGACGATTTCTACGAGGCACTGATCAACGCGCACCAGGGCCTCACGCCGCCAGAGAGCCACGCGATGAATGCCCGCCTGGTCCTGCTGCTGGCCAACCACATCGGCGACCAGGCCACGCTGCTGCATGCGCTGAAGCTGGCGCGCGGCAGCAACGCGCCCGCCAGCGCTGCAGACATGGCGGCCGTGACACCGGTCGCGCCGGTGCACGCTGCGAACTGACGCCGCCCACAACCGCCCCCAACCACCATTCAGCCACCGCGCAAGCCCCGCACAGACGGGGCCTGCGGCGCCGCTGTGCCCGTTCCAACCCCATCCATCCCTTGACCACCGGAGACAAACCACCATGCTGCGCCAACACTTCCTCGCCACCCTCGCGGGCCTGGCACTCACGCCCCTCGCCCTGCCCCTGCACGCGCAGGACCACAGCAAGCCCCTGGAATGGGTGGTCGGCTACGCGGCCGGCGGTGGCTCGGACATCGTGGCCCGCACCATTGCCGAATCCATGGGCGCCAGCCTGGGCCGCCCCGTCATCATCAACAACAAGCCCGGCGCGGGCACCAACATCGCGGCCGACTATGCCGCGCGCCACAAGGATTTCGGCAACCTCATCTTCTCGGCCGACTTCGCCACGCTGGCGGCCAACCCCTTCCTGTTCAGCAAGCTGAGCTACAACGCCGAGAAGGACTTCCAGCCCGTGGGCCTGCTGGTGCGCTTTCCGATGTTCCTGGTGGTCTCGAACAACGTGCCCGCGAAGAACCTCAAGGAGTTCATGGCCTGGGCCAAGGGCAACGCCGATGGCGTGAACTGGGCGTCGGCCGGCCCCGGCAGCCCGCACCACCTGGTGGGCGAGCTGTTCCGCGAGCAGAGCGGCCTCAAGCTGACCCACGTGCCCTACCGCGGCGCGGCCCCGGCCATCCAGGACGTGATCGGCGGCCAGGTGCCGGCGATGTGGATCGACAGCGCCACGGTCTACCCCTTCCTTGCCACGAACAAGGTGCGCGCCATCGGCGTGGCCAGCCCGCAGCGCGTGGCGACCATGCCCGACGTGGCCACCATCCAGGAGCAGGGGCTGCAGGGATTCGAAGGCTATGCATGGCAAGGGCTGGTGGCCCCCACGGGCACTTCGGCCGAGGCCGTGGCCCAGTTCAGCAAGGCGCTGCAGACCGCCCTGGCCGATACGCGCACGCGCGCGCGCCTGCAGGCCCTGGGTGTGGAGCCCCTGCCCGGCACCCCGGCCCAGATGGGCAGCTATGCGCGCGCCGAGCGAGAAAAATGGGGCCGCGTGATTGCCAAGGTCGGCGTCAAGCTCGATTGAGCCACAGGCTCAGGCCTGGTCGCGCAGGGCGCGGGCACGCTGCCGGCGGCGCCCGCGTTGCAGCACGGGCGCGAGCCACAGGGCCTGCACCGCTGCATAACCCAGTACGGCGAGGACCAAGCCCAGCACCGGCAGGCCGACCAGCAGCGGCGTGCCCAGCGCCTGCATCCACTCGGCCAGCGCCTGCACGCTGAAGGCGCCTGCCGGGCCGGCCGCATTGAAGGCCGGCAGCGACTGCTCGCCGGGCAGCACCAGCGAGCCCACCTGGAAGGCCAGCACATACAGCGGCACGGTGGTCAAGGGGTTCGTATAGAAGGTGGTGACGCCGCCGGCCACCACGTTGCCGCGCAGCCAGGCGCAGGCGCCGACCGCGCCCACCAATTGCAGCGGGCCGGGAATGAGCCCGCAGAACAGGCCGGCGGCGACCCCGCGTGCCAGCGGCTCGCGCTGGAAGCGGAACAGCGCACGCTGCTCCATCCACGGCACGGCACGGGCCAATGCCGTGCGTGCCAACTGGTCTCGCACACTCGGCTCCAGGTGGCGCAGCTTGCGGCGCAGGGTGCTCAGCATCCGCATGGGCGGGCCGTCACCAGCTGAAGGCCGCTGCGGTGGCCAGGCCCCACAGCGTTGCCAGGGCCGTGAGCAGGCCCACGTCGCGCCGGTCGTTGCCCAGGCGCCAGGCCATCAGGGCCGTGCCCGCCAGGGCCACCATCAGGGTGAGCATCACCGATTCGATCATGTCCATGGCCGGTCTCCTTCAAGGCTTGGGAGGCTCAGCAGCCGGTGGGCTGCCGGCCGAGCTGCGCAGCGACAGGACGATGGAGCCGGCAATCAGGCCCGCGGTGACCAGCAGAGCGTAGCCGATCGGGATCTTCACCAGGTCGATGAGCAGCATCTTGCCGCCGATGAACACCAGCACCAGGGCCAGGCCATAGGCCAGCAGGTGGAAGCGGTCGGCCAGGTCGGCCAGCAGGAAGTACAGCGCACGCAGGCCCAGGATGGCGAAGATGTTGGCCGTGAGCACGATGAACGGGTCGCTGGTGATCGCGAAGATGGCCGGGATGCTGTCCACCGCGAAGATGATGTCCGTGGTGCCGATCAGGATCAGCACCACGAACAGCGGCGTGTAGTGCTTGACGCCGTTGATGCTGGTGGTCAGCTTCTCGCCGTCGAACACGTCGGCGATGCGGATGCGCTTGCGCAGAAAGCGCAGCACCGGGTTGGTCGCGATGTCGGGCTCCTGGCCGGCGGCGAACCACATCTTGGCACCCGTGAACACCAGGAAGGCGCCGAACACGTAGAGCAGCCAGTGGAACGAGGCCAGCAGCCAGGCGCCTGCCAGGATCAGCAGCGTGCGCAGTACGATGGCGCCGATGATGCCTATGATCAGCGCGCGCTTCTGGTGCTGTGGAGGTACCGCAAAGTAGCTGAACAGCATCAGGAAGACGAAGATGTTGTCGATGGACAGGCTCTTTTCCACCAGGTAGCCGGTGATGAACTGCATCGACACGGTGTTGGCCACCTCGCGGCCCTGGCTGCCGTCCAGGTACCACCACAGGCCGGCCACGAACACGAAGGCCAGCGAGAACCACAGGGCGCTCCATTTCAGGGCTTCCTTGGTCGTGACCTTGTGCGCGCCCTGGCGCTCCATGACCAATAGGTCGATGCCGATGGCCACGACCACAAAGACGGCAAACCCCGCCCACATCCACCAGGTTCCGATTGTTTCCATGATGTTCTGATCCTTCGCGCGATGGCGTCAGCGCCGCGAACGCGGCAGGGGTGGCAGGCCCGGGGTCGGGGTGGACAGGGGACGGGGGGCGGCATGGCGCATGGGTTCTCTCCGGTGCGGTCAGTTGGGAATTTCAGGGCAAGCCCGCACTGTAGGGATGCTTTTGCATCTTAAAAACCTGTCTTCACGGTACTATGGGTTCGGTTTTTACGAACCAAATATTCTCCACGCCCATACCCCTTCAGCCTGTTGGGATACGCAACACCATGAGCCAGAGCTTCAACTACCGCCACCTGTATTACTTCTGGGTGGTCGCCAAGGAGGGCGGTATCGCGCGCGCCGCCGAGCGGCTGGACATGGCCGTGCAGACCATCAGCGCGCAGGTGCGCCTGCTGGAGCAGGCCTTGGGCACCAGCCTGCTGCGCACCGAGGGGCGCAGCCTGGTGCTCACCGAGGCGGGCGTGGCCGCGCTGCACGAGGCCGACCAGATCTTTGCGCTGGGCGAGCAGTTGACCCACCGCGTGCGCGAGGCCGCCAGCGGCCGGACGCTGCGGCTGAACCTGGGCATCTCCGACGGCATCGCCAAGCTGGCCATGCACCGGCTGCTGACGCCGGTGCTCGACGAGCCGCACCTGCGCCTGCTGTGCCACGAGGGGGAATTCCAGCCGCTGCTCGGCGAGCTCGCGCTGCACAAGCTCGACGCGGTGCTGGCCGACCGCGCCGCGCCGCCGAACCCGGCCCTCAAAACCACCAGCCAACTGCTGGGCACGAGTGCCGTGGCCTGGTACGCGCCGCCTGTGTGGGCCGAAGCGGCGGCCCGGCAGTTTCCGCAAAGCCTGGCCGTGGTGCCAGTGCTGCTGCCCACCGACCACGCCGCCATGCGCGCGCGCATCGACCACTGGCTGGAGCGCGAACGCATCCGCCCGCGCATTGCCGGCGAGTTCGAGGACAGCGCCCTGCTGAGCACCTTTGCCGCCACGGGCATGGGCGTGATGCCGGCCCCCGTGACAGTGGGCGCACACCTGCTCAAGACCCACGGCCTGGTGCAGGTGGGCTCCACGCCCGACGTGCAGGAGCAGTTCCACTTGATCTACAACGCGCGCAAGGTCATGCACCCGCTGCTCACGCGGCTGCTGGAGGCGGCGCAGGGCGGTGCGCTGCTTACTTCGTAAAACGGCCGTCGCGGCCCATCATCAGCAGATCAACAAACTTGCCCGAGCTGTGCTGCGTGGCCGATAGCTCCACGGGGTAGCCGCCCAGGTTCACGCTCTTCATCGACTCCATGGCCTGCACCAGTCCTGCGCGCGTGGGCTTGGCGCCGGCGCGCTGCAGCGCTTCGACCAGGAAGCGGGCGGAGATGAAGCCCTCCATCTGGCTGAAGGTGTACTCGGTGATGCCCTTGGCCTTGGCCAGGGTCTGGAACTCGCGCGAGATCGGCATGCTCTGGTTCCACGGCGAGGGCACGACCTGCGAGACCACGATGCCCCGTGCGCGTTCTCCGAGGGCCTTGACCAGTTGCGCGTTGCTGATCACCGAGAGCATGTAGAACGTGGTGCGGTGGCCGGCCGCCAGGTAGGCATCGACGAAATCCACGCTGGGCTTGCCCGCGCTGATGACGATGATGGCCTGGGGCGCGGCCTTGGCCACCACAGCCACGGCGTCGGCCATCTTCGAGCCGTCCACCTCCAGCGGGGCCTGGGCCACAAGTTCCACCTTGTGGTTCTTGACCGACTTCTCGACCGAGGCCAGGCCGCCGGTGCCGAAGGGGTTGTTGAGGTAGACCGCCGCGATGCGCGCGATGCCCACCGAGGCCAGTTGCTTGACCGTGGCATCGAGTTCGGCCGCATAGCCGGCCTTGATGTTGAAAACGTAGCGGCTGCCAGCCTGGCGCAGGCCGTCAGAGCCCGTGAACGGCGCGATGAAGGGCACGCCGCGATCCTCGGCAATCGGCAGGGCGGCCAGGGCCGGGGGCGTGCCGGCGTACTGGAACAGCGCGAGCACCTTGTCCTCGTCGATCAGCTTCTTCGTGTTCTCGGCCGCCTTCTTGGGGTCGTAGGCATCGTCGATGGCGACCACGCGGATCTTGCGGCCGCGCACGCCGCCCGAGGCATTGACGTGGTCGAAATACAGGGCCGAGCCCTGGCGCACTTCGCTGGTCAGTGCCGCGAGCGGACCGCTCAACTGGCACGACTGGCCGATGACGATCTCGCCGTCGGTCACGCCCGCGCTGTCCTGGGCCCAGGCCGTTCCGGTGGCCCAGCCCAGGGCCATTGCGAGTGCGGTGCGCCGGCGGGCGGCACCCGCGCGTGAGAGGGGTTGAACTCCTGCTGCTGCCATGTTGTCTTGTCTCCTGTCGTCTTTATGGTTCTTCATCACAACGCAAAAACCTTCCGGTGCCAGGCCTGGCATGCGGAAGGATGGAATAACGGAGCTGCCGCCGCGTCACGCAGCAGCCCTGGGAGCGCGCTGGCGCTCCCCGAAAAAATCTCAGGCCACCTCGGCCGGGGCGTGCGCAGCCCCGCCCATGCCCAGGTAGGTGTCGATGATGCGGCGGTCGTTGAGCAGATCCTGCGCGGCACCCGTGAGCGCCACGGCGCCCATTTCGAGCACGTAGGCCCGATCGGCCACGCGCAGCGCGGCGCGCGCGTTCTGCTCCACCAGCAGCACCGACACGCCATGCGCCCGCAGCGAAGACACCACCTGCAGCACCTCGCGCACGATGAGCGGGGCCAGGCCGAGCGAGGGCTCGTCGAGCATCAACAGGCGCGGGCGCGCCATCAGCGCACGGCCGATGGCCAGCATCTGGCGCTCGCCGCCCGAGAGCGTGGAGGCCAGTTGCGGGCGGCGCTCGCGCAGGCGCGGGAAGATCTCGAACACCTCGTCCATGCGCTGCGCCTGGTCGCGCTGGCCACGGCGCCAGCGCGAAAAACCGCCCAGCAGCAGGTTGTCCTCCACCGACATCTCGCCAAACAGCTCGCGCTTTTCGGGCACCAGGGCCACGCCGCGCGCCACCATGGCTTCCACGCTGGGGCGCACGATGCGCTCGCCGGCCAGGGTGATGGCGCCGGTGGCCGGCAAGAGGCCCATGGCCGCGCACAGCAAGGTGGTCTTGCCCGCGCCGTTGGGGCCGATGACGGTGACGATCTCGCCCTCGTTCACGTCAAGCCTCACCTGGTGGACGGCTTCCACTTGGCCATACGACACGGAGAGGTCCTGGAGTTGCAGCAAGGCGGTCATGCGGTGGCTCCTTCGGTGGCAGTGGCGGCAGGCAGGTCGTCGTCGGACCCGCCCAGGTAGGCATCGAGCACGCGCTGGTTGCTCTGCACCTGTGCGGGCGTGCCCTCGGCGATCACGGTGCCGAACTCCAGCACCGTGATGCGGTCGGCCAGGTTCATCACGAACTCCATGTCGTGCTCCACCACCAGGATGCCCAGGCCCTCGGCGCGCAGCTGGCGCAGCAGGTCGGCCAGGGCGCGCTTTTCGAGGTGGCGCAGGCCGGCGGCGGGCTCGTCTAGCAGCAGGATGGCTGGCTGGCCGGCCAGTGCGCGCGCGATCTCCACGATGCGCTGCTGCCCCAAGGCCAGCGAGGCGGCGGGCGCATCGGCATGGGCGCCCAGGCCGCAGCGCTCGATCTGGCGGCGCGCCTCGGCCAGCAGCGCGGCCTCTTCGGCCCTGTCCAGCCGCAGCATCGAGGCCAGCCAGCCGCGGTGGGCGCGCTGGTGCGCGCCCAGGGCGACGTTCTCGACCACGCTGCGCTGGCCCAGCAGGCGCACATGCTGGAAGGTGCGCGCCATGCCCAGGCGGGCGAAGGCCCGCGAGGGGCGGCGCAGCATGGCCTGGTCCACCAGGCGCACCTCGCCCTCGGTGGCGTCGTCCACGCCCGAGATCATGTTGAAGAAGGTGCTCTTGCCGGCGCCGTTGGGGCCGATCAGCGCATGCACCTCGCCGGCCTTGACGTCCATGGACACGTTGTTGTTGGCGACCAGCCCGCCAAAGCGCTTGGTCACGTTGCGGGCCTGCAGCAATACCGTGCCGGGCGCTGGCAGCGTGCGCTGCGCCAGCTCGGTGGCCTGGCGCACGGCACGCGGCGCCTCGCGGCGCAGCCAGCGCTCGCCCAGGCGGTTCAGCGTGGGCCACAGGCCATCGGCAAAGCGCTGCAGCACGAAGACCATGAGCAGGCCGAAGACGATGACCTCGAAGTTGCCGCTGGTGCCCAAGAGTGAGGGCAGCACGTCCTGCAGCTTCTCCTTGAGCAGGGTGATCAGCGTGGCGCCCAGCACCGCGCCCCAGAGGTGGCCGGCACCGCCGACCACGACCATGAACAGGTACTCGATGCCGATGTTGAGGTTGAACGGCGTGGGGCTCACGAAGCGCTGCAAATGCGCATACAGCCAGCCCGAGATGGCCGCCAGCAGCGCCGCCAGCACGAAGAGCTTGATGCGGTAGTGCGCCGTGTCCACCCCCATGGACTCGGCCATCACCCGCCCGCCCTTGAGCGCGCGGATGGCACGGCCCTCGCGCGAATCGAGCAGGTTGTGCAGCAGCCACAGCGACACCAGCAGCACCGCCCAGATCAGCACGCCGATGGCGCGCGGCGAAGCCAGAGAGAACCCGGCCACGATGAGCGGGGGCACGCCGGTGATGCCGGTCTGCCCGCCGAGGAACTCCATGTTGCCGAACAGGTAGTACAGCGATAGCCCCCAGGCGATGGTGCACAGCGGCAGGTAGTGGCCCGAGAGCTTGAGCGTGACCGAGCCCAGGCCCCAGGCCAGCGCGAAGGTGATCACCAGGCCCAGCACCAGCCCCACCCAGGGCAGGCCGGCCATGCCGACGATGCCCGAGAGCGCCTGCACCGACGCGGGCGCGGTGCAGATCCAGGCCGTGGCATAGGCCCCGACGCCCACGAAGGCCGCCTGGCCAAACGAGGTCATGCCGCCCACGCCGGTGAGCATCACCAGGCCCGCCGCGACGATGGCGTACAGGCCGATGTAGCTGAGCACGACCACGGTGAAGTCGGGCAGGAAGCCCCAGCACAGGGCCAGCAGCGCCACGGCCGCGAGCGTCAGCTGGGTGCGCGTGACGATGCCGCGCGATGGGCCTGCAGCTTGTGCCCTGGCGGCCATCTCTGTCTTGACGGGCGTGCTCATTCCTCATCCTCCACATGGCGGCTGTTGAGCGAGCGCCACCACAGCACGGGCACGATCAGGGTGAACACGAGAACCTCCTTGTAGGCACTGGCCCAGAACGATGCAAAGGCCTCCAACTGGCCCACGATCAGCGCGCCGAGCAGCGCCATGGGGTAGCTGCCCAGGCCGCCGACGATGGCCGCGACGAAGCCCTTCAAGCCAATCAGGAAACCCGTGTCGTAGTACACGGTGGTGAGCGGCGCGATCAACAGGCCCGAGACGGCACCGATCAGCGCGGCCAGGGCGAAGCTCACATCGCCCGACAACTCGGTGGGGATGCCCATGAGGCGCGCGCCCACGCGGTTGAGGGCCGTGGCGCGCAGCGCCTTGCCCACCATGGAGCGGCCGAAGAACAGGAACAGCAACATCACCAGCGCCAGCGTGACGCCCAGCACCACCAGCGACTGGCCCGAGACGGGGATGCCGCCGAGGTCGAAGCGCGCCTCCGAGAAGGGTGGCGTGCGCGAGCCTTCGGCGCCGAAGAACAACAGGCCCAGGCCCACCAGCACGCCATGCAGCGCCACCGAGACGATGAGCAGCATCAGCACCGTGGCATCGGCCAGCGGGCGATACGCCAGGCGGTACAGCAGCGGCCCCATGGGCGTGATCAGGATCAGCGTGGTGAGCGCCTGCATGCCCAGCGAGGTGGGGCGCAGCCCGAGGATCAGGCCGGCGGCCACCAGCGGCAGCACCAGGCACCACACCACCGTGGCGGACCAGTTCACGGGGCTGCCGCGCCGAAAGCGCACCGCCTCGACCACCAGCACCACCGCGGCCATCCCCAGCAGCAGCCACAGCGTGGCGGGAATGCGCCCACCCTGCATCATGGCCATGGTCAGCGCCCCGAAGGCCACGAACTCGCCCTGGGGGATGAAGATCACCCGGGTCACGGAAAAAACCAGCACCAGCGCCAGCGCCATCAGTCCATAGATGGCGCCGTTGACAATGCCGTCCTGCCCCAGCAGCAGGGCGATCTGCAAATCCATATTCGGCTTTCTGTCTATTGAAGGCAGGTATGCCGCAGGGCTGCGCAGGCAGCGGGCACTTCGTCAGCCCGCCGCCCTCGCATCTGCGCCATCAGACCTCGCTGTGCTCGGTCAGGGCTGGTATTTCCAGGTGCCGTTCTCGATCTTGACCATCACGCGGGCGCGCTGGTCCAGGCCAAGGTGGTCGTTCTCGGACATGTTGAAGATGCCGTGGGCGCCGGGCACTTCCTTGATCTGCTCCAGCGCATCGCGCAGGGCGGCACGGAACTCGACTGTGCCGGGCTTGGCCTTCTTGAGCGCGACGGGCACGGCCGCGGCCATCAGCACGCCAGCATCCCAGCCGTGGGCGCCGAAGGTGGAGACGCTGTCCTTGCCGTTGGCGGCCTCATAGGCGGCCACGTAGGCGCTGGCCGACTTCTTCACCGGGTGCGAAGCGGGCAGTTGCGAGGCCACGAGCACGGGACCGGAGGGCAGGAAGGTGCCTTCCACATCCTTGCCACCCACGCGCAGGAAGTCGGCATTGGCTACGCCGTGGGTCTGGTAGACCTTGCCGGTAAAGCCGCGCTCCTTGAGCGCCTTCTGCGGCAGGGCGGCCGGCGTGCCGGAGCCGGCGATCAGCACGGCGTCGGGCTTGGCCGAGATCATCTTCAGGGTCTGGCCGGTCACCGAGGTGTCGGTGCGCGCATAGCGCTCGTTGGCCACGATCTGGATCTTCTTGATGGCGGCGGCCTTGCCGAACTCCTGGTACCAGCCTTCGCCGTAGGCATCGGCAAAGCCGATGAAGGCCACGGTCTTGATGCCGGCGTTGGCCATGTGGTCGACGATGGCCAGCGACATCATGATGTCGTTCTGCGGGGTCTTGAAGACCCACTTCTTCTTGGCATCCATGGGCTCGACGATGCGCGCCGAGGCGGCCATGGAGATCATGGGCGTCTGCGCCTCGGCCACCACGTCGATCATGGCCAGCGAGTTGGGCGTGGTGCTCGATCCCAGGATGATGTCGACCTTGCTTTCGCTGATCAGCTTGCGCGTGTTGCCCACGGCCGTGGTCGTGTCCGACGCATCGTCGAGCACGATGTAGTTGACCTTCTGGCCGCCGATGGTGCGCGGCATCAGAGCGATGGTGTTCTTCTCGGGAATGCCCAGCGATGCGGCGGGGCCGGTGGCCGACACCGTGACGCCGACGGTGATGTCGGCCAGGGCAGCGCCGCAGGCCATGGCGGCAGCAGCGGCCACCAGCGCGAGTTGTGCAAAACGGAATTTCATGCTTTGTCTCCTGTGGATCATTGTGAAAGAAAGAGGTCAGCGCCGAGCATGGCTCCGGCGCTCAGCGGGCTCTTGGTGGCCGCTTGGGAATACACGACATGCGTGGTGCACGCATTGTCATAGACGGGGAGGCCTTTCGGCCAGTGGCGGGGGCATGCGCACGGCAGGAAACCCGCCAAAGAACAGGTCGGCCACGATGGGCGCCATAGTCTCGTAGTCGAGCTCGCCATCGGGCTTGAGCCAGGTGAACATCCAGTTGATCATGCCGAACAGCAGCATGGTCAGCGCCTTGGTCAGGCCTGCGGCATCGGTGTCGGGGCGCATCTGCGCCAGCGCCTGGGCAAAAACGGCCACCACGGCGCGCTCCTTGCCGAGGATGCGCTCGCTGTCCTCGGGCTGCAGAAAGCGCACGTCCTCGGTCAGTACGCGGTGGGCATGCTGGGCTTCGGCGTATTCCTCGACGAAGCGGTGGATCAGCTCGCGCAGCCGCGCCTCGGGTTCGAGCTGCTTGCCCTGCACCTCGTCCACCAGGGCCTGCAGGCGCGAGACATGGCCGTCGGCGATATGCACGAGCAGGTTGTACTTGTCGCGAAAGTAGTGGTACAGCGTGGGCTTGGACAGGCCGCAGGCCTCGGCCACCTCGTTCATCGAGGTGGCGGGGTAGCCGCGGCGTGCAAACAGTTCGGCGGCATGGCGGAGGATCAATTCGCGCTGGTCGTCGTATCCGGGGGATCGTCCTCGGGCCATGGGCAGTTTTCCTTTGCATCCGGTAGTGAAGGGCCGCCATCTTGCCGCATGCCGACGCACAGGGAGCACGCTGGCGCCCATTCTCCCCAGGGAGAAGGCGCTGTACGGCACTGCGGCAGCCGGGTTCATCACCGCTCGTCGAACGACAGCACCACGCTGTCGGTCAGGGGCCGGCACTGGCAGGTGAGGACGAAGCCGGCGGCCACGTCGGCCTTGTCGAGCGCAAAGTTGCGCTCCATGCGCACCTCGCCCTCCACGCACTTGGCGCGGCAGGTGCCGCACACGCCGGACGTGCACGAGAAAGGCACCTCCAGCCCGGCGGCCGACGCGGCATCGAGGATGCTCGCCTGCCCGTCGGAGAAGGGGAACTCGCGCCTGAGGCCGTCGCGCACGATGGCGATGCGCGCGGTCTTGGCATCGCCCGGAAGTGCCTCGTGCACCACGGTCCCCACCTGCCCGCCTGTGGGCAGGGCCACGCCGAAGCGCTCCACGTGGATGCGCTCGGCCGGCACGCCGCCCGCCAGCAGCGCGGCCTCGGCCTCGTCGTTCATCTGGAAGGGACCGCAGATGAAGGCCTCGTCGATTTTCTGCGCGGGGATAAGGGCGCGCAGGAACTCGGCGAGCTTTTCGCGGTTCACGAAGCCCATGTTCAGCGGCGCGTCGGTCTGCTCGGCCGAGAACACATGGTGCAGCACCAGCCGCGTGAGGTAGCGGTTCTTGAGGTCCTCGATCTCCTCCTTGAACATGGTGGACTGCAGCGTGCGGTTGCCGTAGATCAGCGTGAAGCGGCTGCCGGGCTCGCGCGCCAGCACCGTCTTCATGATGGACAGGATGGGCGTGATGCCGCTGCCGCCCGCGATGCCCAGGTAATTGCGCTGCGCCTGGGGCTGTATCGGTACGAAGAAGCGGCCTTGCGGCGCCATGACCTGCAGGGTGTCGCCCACCTGCAGCTGCGCATTGATCCAGTTGGAGAACACGCCGCCGTTGACCTTGCGCACGCCCACGCGCAGCTCGGCATCGTCGACACCGGCGCAGATGGAGTACGAGCGGCGCAGGTCCTGGCCGCCAATGTCGGTGCGCAGCGTGAGGTACTGGCCCTGGGTGAAGCCGAAGACCTCGCGCAGTTCGGGCGGCACGTCGAAGGAGACGATGACGGCCTCGGCCGTGTCGGGCTCGATGGCGCGCACGCGCAGGGGATGGAAGATGACGCTCATGTCGGTGTCTTGTAGGAGGGCGTGAAAAGGGTCTTCACAGCGGCTTGAAGTGCTCGAAGGGCTCGCGGCAGGCCATGCAGCGGTACAGCGCCTTGCAGGCCGTGGAGCCGAAGGCCGAGAGCCGCTCGGTCTGCAGGCTGGCGCAGCGCGGGCAGGCCAGCGACGGCGCAGCGGCATGCGTGCGCGGCATGAAGCGCAGCGGCACCTCGGTGCCCGGCGGCAGCGGGCCCGGCGGCGCGATGCCATAGGCCAGCAGGCGCGCGCGCCCTTGCTCGGTGATCCAGTCGGTGGTCCAGGCGGGGGCTCGCTGCAGGGTGGCGTGGGCCGGGCCCAGGCCGGCGGCGTCGATGGCCGCCAGCACGTCGTGCTCGATCACCTCGGTGGCCGGGCAGCCCGAATAGGTGGGGGTGAGCACGATCTCCAGGCCCTCGCCCGCCAGACGCACGTCGCGCACGATGCCCAGGTCGCACACGGAGACTGCGGGCACCTCGGGATCGGGCACGTTGGCGAGCACCTCCCACGCCCGCGCAATGCGTGCGTCGGCGGCTTGCGGGCGAGCAATGGCCTCGGCCATCATCACCACACGCCCCCGGGAAAGCTGCGCTGCAGGTGCTGCATCTCGGCCAGGATGAAACCCATGTGCTCGCTGTGCACACCCTGCTTGCCGGTGCTGCGAAACGCCGACTCTTTGGGCGTGGCCAGGCTGGCGGCGGCGAGGACCTGCGCCATCTCATCCGTCCAGGCGCCCTGCAGGTCGGCCCAGCGCGGGCCCAGGCCTGCGGCGTGGGCAGCGTCCTCGACCGCATCGGAGGCGAACAGCTCGGGCGTGTAGCGCCACAGCGAAGCCAGGGCGGCCTCGGTGCGGCGGCGCGACTCGGCCGTGCCGTCGCCCAGGCGCACCACCCAGTCGGCACAGTGCTGCTGGTGGTAGCGCGCCTCCTTGAGGGCCTTGCCGGCGATGGCGGCCAGCTCGGTGTCGCTGGAGCTGGCCAGGCGCTCCCACAGCAGCTTGAGCAGAGTGGCCACCATGGTGTTGCGCACCATGGTGAAGGCGAAGTCGCCGCGCGGCAGCTCGACCAGGGTCACGTTGACGTAGTCGCGCTCGTCGCGCAGGAAGGCCAGCTGGTCTTCGTCATGGCCGCGGCCCTCGATCTGGCCGGCCCGCGTGAGCAGCGCGCGCGCCTGGCCCACGAGGTCGAGCGCCATGTTCGCCAGGGCGATGTCTTCTTCGAGCACGGGACCGTGGCCGCACCATTCGGACAGGCGCTGGCCCAGGATCAGGCAGGTATCGCCGATGCGCAGCAGGTACTGCACGGCCGGGTCCTGGCTGGTGTGGATGCTGGTGGCTTGCATGGCAGTCGCTCTCACATGTGGTCCACGGACTCGGGCAGCACGTAGAAGGTGGGGTGGCGGTAGACCTTGTCCTGCGCGGGGTCGAAGTACATGGCCTTCTCGCCCGGGTCGCTGGCCACGATCTGGTCGGAGCGCACCACCCAGACGCTGGTGCCTTCCTGGCGGCGGGTGTAGACGTCGCGCGCCAGCTGGATGGCCATGCGCGGGTCGGCCGCGTGCAGGCTGCCGCAGTGCTTGTGGTCGAGGCCTGCCTTGCTGCGCACGAACACCTCCCACAGCGGCCATTCAGTGGCCATGGCGGGATCGGCAACGGGGGTGGAGGGGGCGGATGGGGTCGTCATGGGGTATCTCGAATGGGGAAGGCTCAGGCAGCGGCGCGAACCGGGGTGTGCTTGGCGGCATGGGCCAGGGCGGCTTCGCGCACCCAGGCGCCATCGTCCCAGGCCTTGACGCGGGCGCCCAGGCGCTCTTCGTTGCAGGGGCCGTCGCCGCCGATCACACGCCAGAACTCGCTCCAGTCGATGGCGCCGTAGTCATGCGCCTGGCGCTCTTCATTCCACTTCAGGTCGGGATCGGGCAGGGTGACGCCGAGCAGTTGGGCCTGCTCGACCGTGGCGTCGATGAACTTCTGGCGCAGGGTGTCGTTGGAGATGCGCTTGATGCCCCAGCGCATAGACTGTGCGGAGTTGGGCGACTGGTCGTCCGGCGGGCCGAACATCATGATGGAGGGCCACCACCAGCGGTTGACTGCGTCCTGCACCATGGCACGCTGCGCCTCGGTTCCCTGCTTCATCATGGTCAGCAGGGCGTCGTAGCCCTGGCGCTGGTGAAAACTCTCTTCACGGCAGATGCGCACCATGGCACGCGCATACGGCGCGTACGAGCAGCGGCAGATCGGCACCTGGTTCATGATGGCCGCGCCATCGACCAGCCAGCCGATGGTGCCCATGTCGGCCCAGGTCAGCGTGGGGTAGTTGAAGATCGAGCTGTACTTGGCGCGCCCGGTGTGCAGTGCGTCGATCATCTGGTCGCGCGAGGTGCCCAGAGTCTCGGCCGCGGCGTACAGGTACAGGCCGTGGCCGCCCTCGTCCTGCACCTTGGCCAGCAGGATGGCCTTGCGCTTGAGCGTGGGCGCGCGGGATATCCAGTTGCCCTCGGGCAGCATGCCGACGATTTCCGAATGCGCATGCTGGCTGATCTGGCGCAGCAGGGTCTTGCGGTAGTGGTCGGGCATCCAGTCCTTGGCCTCGATGAATTCGCCTGCGTCGATACGCGCATCGAACTGCTCCTGGCGCTGCATCTCTTCGGCGCTGCGCAGGGCCTTGGCGTCGCCGCCTTCCTTGCCCATGGTGTCCATGGCCTGGGTGTACATCGTGGTGTCCTTTCGTGGGGGTCGCCGCTCAGCGGGCGCGCTGGTCGATCACGCGGCGGGCCTTGCCCACCAGCGTGCGTTCGATGGAGTCGGTGGCCAGCACCTCGACCTGGCAGGTGATGCCCACCAGGGTCTTGATGCGGTGCTGCACCCAGCCGGTAAGGTCCGGGCGCTCGCCGTCTGCCACGCCGGGCTGCAGCTCGCAGCGCACGGTCACCTGGTCGAGGTTGCCGTCGCGCGCCACGAGGATCTGGTACTGCCCCGAGAGCTTCTCGTTCTGCAGCACGATCTCTTCGATCTGCGTGGGGAACACGTTCACCCCGCGGATGATGAGCATGTCGTCCGAACGGCCCACGATCTTGCCCATGCGCCGGAACGCGCGCGAGGTGGGCGGCAAGAGGCGCGTGAGGTCGCGCGTGCGGTAGCGGATCATGGGCAGCGCCTCCTTGCTCAGCGAGGTGAACACCAGTTCGCCCTCCTGGCCATCGGGCAGCACCTCACCCGTCTCGGGGTCGACGATCTCGGGGTAGAAATGGTCTTCCCAGACCACCGGGCCGTCCTTGCTCTCGATGCACTCGCTGGCCACGCCCGGACCCATCACCTCGGACAGGCCGTAGATGTCCACCGCGTCGATGCCGGACTTGGTCTCGATCTCGCGGCGCATGGCCTCGGTCCAGGGCTCGGCACCGAAGATGCCGATCTTGAGCGAGCTTTCGCGCGGATCGAGCCCCTGGCGCACGAACTCTTCGTTGATGACCTGCATGTACGAGGGCGTCACCATGATGATGCTGGGCGCGAAGTCGCGGATCAGCTGCACCTGCTTTTCGGTCTGGCCGCCCGACATCGGGATCACCGTGCAGCCGGCGCGCTCGGCGCCGTAGTGCGCGCCCAGCCCGCCCGTGAACAGGCCGTAGCCGTAGGCCACGTGGATCAGGTCGCCGGCGCGCCCGCCCGCAGCGCGGATCGAGCGCGCCACCAGGTCGGCCCAGGTGTCGATGTCCTTGCGCGTATAGCCCACCACCGTGGGCTTGCCCGTGGTGCCCGAGGAGGCATGGATGCGCGACACCTGCTCGCGCGGCACGGCGAACATGCCGAAAGGGTAGTTGTCGCGCAGGTCCTTCTTGACGGTGAAGGGGAACTTCGACAAGTCGGACAGCTGTTTGAGGTCCGAGGGGTGCACGCCCTTGGCATCGAAGGCACGCTGGTAATGCGCCACGTTGTCGTAGGCGTGCTGCAGCGTCCAGCGCAGGCGCTGCAGCTGCAGGGCCTGGACTTCATCGCGGCTGGCGGTTTCGATGGGCTCCAGGTCGCCTGGGGCAGGTTGGCGCACGGCCATGGATGTCTCCTGTGGGTCTATGTAGGGGGGGTCAGCGGCCGGCGGCATCCAGCGGCACGGTGGGCTTGCCCTTCATGCAGTACGAGCGGCCGCGGAACACGGCGATCGCTTCGCCGCGCTGGTTGTGCACGTTCACGTCGTACACGCCGGTGCGGCCGGCCAGCGAGACCTCGCGGGCCTCGGCCGTGAGACGGTCGCCCTCGCGCGCCGGTGCCAGGAAGTCGATGGACAGGCCCGAGGCCACGGTCATCTCGTTGCGCGCATTGCACGAGAAGGCGAAGGCCGAATCGGCCAGCGTGGTGATGAAGCCGCCGTGGCAGATATCGAAGCCGTTGAGCATGTCGGCCCGCACGGTCATCTCGAGCGTGGCCTGCCCCGGGCCGATGGCCGTGATGGCGATGCCCAGGCCCTGCGTGGCGCGGTCGTTGGCCAGCATGCCGCTGCGCACATGCTCGGCGATGGCCTGGGGGTCGAGCGTGGAAGTGGTGGAATCCATGGGGTACTCAGCGGTCTTTGAACACGGAAGCGCGCTTGCCGATGAAGGCCTCGACGCCCTCGCGGTAGTCGGCGGAAGCCCCCAGCGTGCGCTGCACGGCAGCCTCGTGCGCCAGGGCCTGGCCGAAGTCCATCTGCGCCGCAGCGTCCATCGCGTTGCGCGTGGCCACCAGCGCCTTGACGGGCATGGCGGCCAGGCGCTGGGCCAGGGCCTGGGCTTCGTCCTGCAGCGCGGCATCGTCCACGCAGCGCCAGATCAGGCCCAGGCGTTCGGCCTCGGGCGCGGGCAGCTTGTCGCCCAGCAGCGCCAGGCCCAGGGCCTGGGCGCGGCCGACCAGGCGCGGCAGCAGCCAGGTGCCGCCGGTGTCGGGCACCAGGCCGATCTTGGTGAAGGCCTGGATGAAGCTGGCCGAGCGCGCGGCCAGCACCAGGTCGCAGCCCAGGGCCAGGTTGGCCCCGGCGCCCGCAGCCACGCCGTTCACGGCGGCGATGACCGGAATGGGCATGCTGCGGATGCGCTGGCACAGCGGGCCGTAGAACTTGTCGATCACCTCGCCCAGGTCCTTGGCCGGTGCACCGGGCGTGAGGTCGGGCGCCACGGCGGGGTCGGCCAGGTCCTGGCCGGCGCAGAAGGCCCGGCCCGTGCCCGTGAGTACAACGCAGCGCACCTCGGCGTTGGCCGCAGCGGCCTCCAGGGCTGCCAGCAGCTGCGCATGCAAATCGGCGGTGAAGCTGTTCAGCGCGGCCGGCCGGTTGAGCGCCAGTGTTTGCACGGCGCCCGACTGCGTTACGAGGACCAGGGGTTCGGACATGGATGCTCCTGCCTGCCAGGGGTGAGGGAAAGTGGTCTTGATCGATCGCAAACATTATTGACCGACCGTTCGGTAGAGAATAAACTTTCCACAACCCTGATGCAAGTCAAACCCCTCAGGGCAAACCCTTAACGGAGACAAATACATGCCCCTGTTCGATACCCACCGCGCTCTGCTGGACGGAGCCATCAATGCCCTGGCGACGCGCGGCCACTGGACGCCCTTCCCCGAAGCGCCCTCGCCCAAGGTCTATGGCGAGACCGGCCAGGCCGATGGCCAGGCGGCCGTGGCTGCCTTGCTGGGCAAGGACTTCCCGCTGCAGCAACCCGGCGAGCGGGGCCGGCTGGCCACGGAGCGCTCGCCCTATGGTGTGGCGCTGGACGTGCGCTACCCCGATTGCGACGTGCACGCGCTGGTGGCCGCAGCCCAGGCCGCCGAACCGGCCTGGCAGGCGCTGGGTGCGCAGGGCCGCGTGGGCGTGCTGCTGGAGGCGCTCACGCGCATCCACCGCCGCAGCCACGAGATCGCGCATGCCGTGATGCTGACCACCGGCCAGGGCCCGATGATGGCCTTCCAGGCCGGCGGCCCGCATGCGCAGGACCGCGCGCTCGAAGCCATCGCCTACGCTTGGAAGGCCATGGCCGACGTGCCCGGCGAGGCGCTGTGGGACAAGCCCCAGGGCAAGAACCCCTCGCTGGTGATGCAAAAGCACTACGAGATCGTGGGGCGTGGCGTGGCCCTGGTGATAGGCTGCGCCACCTTTCCGACCTGGAACACCTACCCCGGCCTGTTCGCGGCGCTGGCCACGGGCAACCCGGTCATCGTCAAGCCGCATCCCAACGCCGTGCTGCCGGCCGCGATCTCGGTGAACATCCTGCGCGAGGTGCTGGCCGAGCAGGGGCTGGACCCGAACACCGTGACCCTGGCCCTGAGCCCCCGCGCCGAAGACACGCAGGCCCTGGCCACGCACAGCGCGGTGGCCAGCATCGACTTCACGGGCAGCAACCAGTTCGGCCACTGGCTCATCGACAACGCCCGCCAGGCGCGCGTGTATGCCGAAATGGCCGGGGTGAACACCGTCATCATCGAATCGACCGACCAGTATGCGGCGCTGCTGCGCAACCTGGCGTTCACGCTGTCGCTGTACAGCGGCCAGATGTGCACGACCACGCAGAACATTTTGGTGCCGCGCGGCGGCATTGCCACCGACGAAGGGCACAAGAGTTTCGAGCAGGTGGGCGAGGACCTGGCCGCCGCCGTGACCGAGCTGGCCTCGAACCCGCGCGTGGGCACCTCGGTGCTGGGCGCCGTGGGTTCGCCCGAAACGGTCGCGCGCATGCAGCAGGCGAGCAGCAAGGGCCGCCTGGTGCTGGCCTCGCGCGCCCTGCCCCACCCCGAGTTCGCCAGCGCGCAGATCCACACGCCGGTGATCGTGGCGCTGGAGCAGGCCGACAGCGCCATCTACGGTGAGGAATGCTTTGGCCCCGTGTCATACCTGGTGGCCACCGATTCGGGCGCGGCCTGCCTGCAGGTGGCCGAAGCCACGCTGCGCACACACGGTGCGCTGACCCTGGGCGTGTACTCCACGGACCGCAGTTATGTCGACGCAGCCGTGGCTCTGGGCCGGCGCACGCGCGTGGCCCTGTCCATCAACCTCACGCAGGGCGTGTTCGTGAACCAGTCCGCATCGTTCTCGGACTACCACGCCACGGGCGGCAACCCGGCCGCCAACGCCACCTACACCAGCCTGGCTTTCGTGGCCGACCGCTTTGTGATCGTGCAGCGGCGCGAGCATGTGGCTGCGCCGATAGCGCCTGCTGCGCAGTAAGCGGCCTCAGCGCTGGGGCATGTCCTTGACGGAATAACCCAGGCTGACCGTCGCGTCCTCCGGGATGGCCGGCATGGTGGCATTCCACACCTCCCATGCCGCGCGCATCGCGGCCAGGCGCCCGGGGTCCACCTGGGCGCGGTTGGCACGCTCGCGCTCGTCGTCGGCCAGGTTGAAGAGGTAGTCATTGCCGTCCACGCGAAGGTACTTCCACTCGCCTTCGCGCATGGCGCGCTGGCCGCGGTGGTTCATGCGCCAGAACAGCGGGCGCTCGCATTCCCAGTCGGCATCGCGCAGCAGCGGCATCAGCGAGGTGCCGTCGAGCGGGTAATCCGCATCGGCGGCCACGCCGGCCGCGTCGAGCATCGTCGCGGACCAGTCCATGGTCATGCAGCTGTGCACGCTCTCGCCGCCCGGCGCGATCACGGCGGGCCAGTGGGCGATCCACGGCACGCGGATACCGCCCTCGGTCAGGTCCATCTTGCCGCCCACCAGGGGCCAGTTGTCCGAGAAACGCTCGCCGCCGTTGTCGCTGGTGAAGACCACCAGTGTGTCGCGATCGATGCCGTGGCGGGCCAGCGATTCCATGATGCGGCCGATGCCCTCGTCCATGTGGTGGATCATGCGGCGGTAGGTCTCGATGTTGCCGCCGTGCAGGTGGAACAGGTTCTGGCGCACCTCCTCGGCCAGCGCGGCATCGTCGCGTGTTTCCCAGGGCCAGTGCGGCGCGGTGTAGTGCAGGCTCAGGAAGAACGGCGTGCCCGCCTGGGCGCCGGGCGCCATGCGCTCCACAAAATCCAGCGCATGGTCGGTGATAAGGTCGGTGAGGTAGCCGTCCTGCTGCGCCTCCTCCTCCCCCAGGTAAAGATCGTGCTGCCCGGCAGAGCTGCAGTGCGTGAAGTAGTCCACCCCGCCCGACATGGGGCCGAAGAATTCCTCGTAGCCCGACTGCAGCGGCCCGAAGGCCGGCGGGTAGCCGAGGTGCCACTTGCCCATCAGCGCCGTGCGGTAGCCGCCGGCGCGCAGCAGCGAGGGCAGCGTGGGGTGCGATGGCGGCAGGCCCAGCGTGGTGCTGCCCCGGCTCTTGCTGTTGATGGGCTCCTCGGCCGCGCCGCGCAGGCGGTACTGGTAGCGCGCGGTCATCAGCGCAAAGCGGGTGGGTGAGCAGACCGGCGAGTTGGAATAGCCCTGGGTGAGCTTGAGGCCCTGGACGGCCAGGCCGTCGAGCACGGGCGAGACCGGGCCGAAGGCGGCCTCGCGTCCACCGTAGCAGCCCAGGTCGGCATAGCCCAGGTCGTCGGCGACGATGAAGAGGATGTTGGGGCGCTTTTGCTGCATGGCGATCAGGGTTTGAAGCCGGAGCGTTGCACAACGGGGGCCCATTGCGCACGGTAGGCCTTGAGCATGGCCTCGGTCTGCGCCATGGTGCTGGCCACGGGCTCCATCTTGGCGGCCTCGAACTTGCGGCGGGTGTCGGGGTCCTTCATCACCTCGTGGATCAGGCCAGCCAGGCGCTCGGCCTGGGCCTTGGGCATGCTCATGGGCGCGAAGAAGGTATTCCAGCCCGTGGCGGCCAGGTCCATGCCGCCTTCCTTGAAGGTCGGGATCTTCGGATCGAGCGGGCTGCGCTTGGCGCTGGACACCGCCAGGATGCGGATCTTGCCCGCCTCGTGCTGGGGCAGCAGGGTGTCGAAGGTGTCGAAGGCCACCGGCACCTGGCCGCCGATCAGGTCGTTGAGCAGGGGGGCCGAACCCCGGTAGCCGATCACCTCGGCATTGACCTTGGCGGCATCGCCCACCATGAGGCCGAAGAAGTGCGGCAGGCTGCCCGTGGCGGGCACGCCGAAGTTGGCCTTGTCGGGGTTGGCACGCAGCCAGGCGATCAGGTGTGGCAGCTCGCGCACGGGCACGGCGCTGGAGACGGCCACGCCGAACTCGTAGCTGTTGACATGGCTCACGGGGCGGAAGTCGCGCTCGGCGTCGTAGCCCGCATCAGGGAAGACCAGCGGCGCCACAAGCATCACGGCCGGGTTGGCCAGCAGCAGCGCGGGCTGGTTGGCCGGCGCGCTCTTGACGGCCTGGGCCGAGAGGCGGCCACCGGCGCCGGTGCGGTTCTCCACGATCACGGGCGAGCCGAGCTTCGCCTGCAGCTTGTCGGCCACGATGCGGGCGACCCGGTCGCTGGAGCCGCCGGGCGCATAGCCGACGATGATGCGCAGCGGGGCCTCCTGGGCGTGGGCCAGGCAGGCCGACAGCGCGAGCGCGGCGGTGAGGATGAAGGCAGGCGGTTTCCACATGGCGGCGCTCCCGGATGAATATCGATAGAAGGAATGGCGCACTGTATCGGGCCCACAATGGATTGATCTAAACAACCATTGCCCGGACATACCCTGATGCCCGCACCCGAACCCGCCACCCCGCCCCGGCTGGCCGACCCCGAGGCGGCCCAGCACCTCCTGATGTACCGCCTGAACCGCCTGCTGGCCGTGGCCGGCAGCCTGGTGGTGCGCCTGTGCGAAGGCGGCTACGGCATCACGCGGCGCGAATGGGGCCTGTTGATGTGGCTGGCCGAGCGACCGGGCATGCCCCCGGCCGAGCTGGCCCAGCGCCTGGGGCTGGACCGTGCGCGCACTTCGCGCGCCATCACCTCGCTGCTGGCCAAGAAACTCATCACCCGCGATGCCATGCCGGGCGACCGGCGCCAGGCCGTGCTTTCGCTCACCCCGGCAGGCCAGGCGGTGCACGACGCCCTGTTCCCACAGATCAAGGCGCTCAACCAGGGCCTGCTGGCCGGGCTGGACGCGGGCGCGGTCGAAGCGCTCGATGCCAGCCTGGCCCACCTGCAGCGCCAGGCCGAGGCCCTGGTGGCCACCCGCACCGATGTGCCGCGCACCTACCGGCTCAGGGGCGGGCGGCACATCGAGTAGGCCAATTCATTGGCCGATGTACAGGCAATCGAAGGGTTGTGCCACGCCAAAGGCGGCTGGTAACGCTATCCTGTGGCTACAGGTGCAGCGCGCACCTCCTCTATATAAGAATCCCACTCCGCATCCATGTCCACATCCACCTCGCTCTGGAGCCCCTTGCGCCAACCTGCATTCAGGGGCCTGTGGCTGTGCGGCGGGGTGTTCTTCATCGGCAGCGGCATGCAGACCATGGCGGCAGCCTGGCTGATGGTGGAGCTCACGGGCTCCTCCTTCCTGGCCGCGCTGGTGCAGACCGCCGTGTTCATGCCCATGTTCCTGCTGGCGCTGCCAGCCGGCGTGCTGGCCGACACGACCGACCGGCGCCGGCTGATCTCGGGTGCGCTGATGGCGCAGATCGGTGCCTGCAGCCTGCTGGCCCTGCTGGTGCTCATGGGCTGGGGCGGGCCGGCGTCGGTGCTGTTCCTGGTGTTCGTGTGCGGCTGCTGCACCGCCGTGCTCACGCCGGCCTGGAACTCCTCGGTCATCGACCCGGTGCCGCGCGAGGAATGGCCGCAGGCCATCACCGCCGTGAGCATCGCCTACAACGCAGCGCGCGCCGTGGGCCCCACGCTGGCCGGCCTGGTGTTCGCACAGCTGGGGGCTGGCTGGGTGTTCGCCGTGGCGGCGTGCACCACCGTGGTGATGTGGGAATCCATCCGCCGCTGGCCCCCGCGCCCGCATGCCCCGACGCGGCTGCCGGCCGAGCGCCTGTGGGGCGGCACCCTGAGCGGGCTGCGCTTTGCCTGGCATTCGCGCATGATCCTGGCGCAGCTGGTGCGGGTGATGGCGTACAGCGCGGCGGGCTCGGCCCTGTGGGCCCTGCTGCCCGTGATCGCCCAGCGCCAGCTGGGCACGGGCGCCCAGGGTTTCGGGCTGCTCATGGGCTGCCTGGGCACGGGCGCCGTGGCCGTGGGCCTGGTCATCGGCAAGCTGCGCGCCCGGTTCAGCCTGGATGCCATCGTCAACGTGGCCTGCCTGGTGTTCGCCGGGGCGATGCTGGTGGCGGCGTTCTCGCATACCGCCTGGGTGGTGTACCTGGCCATGGTGCTGGGGGGCGCGGCCTGGATGTCGGCCATGTCCACCTTCAACACCGCCACCCAGGCCAGCGCCCCGCCCTGGGTGCGCTCGCGTGCGGTGGCCATGCACATGGTGGCGGCGCTGGGCGCCTTCGCCATGGGCTCGGCCTTCTGGGGTGCGGCTTCGGACATCGTGGGCCTCGCGCCCACCCTCTGTGTCGCCGCGGCCATCATGGGCGCAGGCCTGCTGCTGGCGCGCCCCATGCCGCTGCGCATGGGCGCCTTGCACGAGGTGACGCAGGCCACGCCCTGGGACGAGCTGTTCATCGAGGCCGAGCCCCTGCCCGAAGCCGGCCCGGTAGCCGTAGAGGTGGGCTACCGCATTGCGCCGGGCAACGACGCCGACTTCCTGGACACCATCAGCCGCATGAAGGCGCCGCGCCGGCGCGACGGCGCCACTTTCTGGCGTGTGTACAAGGACCTGGGCGAGCCCTCGCGCTATGTGGAGCGCTTCATCGTCGAGTCATGGGCCGACTACCTGCACCAGCGCGCCCGCGCCACCATGGCCGACCAGGCGTTAGAAACCGAGGTGCGCGCCTACCTGGCGCCCGGCGAGGTGGCACGCATGTCCCACTACATCGCTGAACGGTAGCTCCCCCTGAGCCGCTTCGCGTCTTCCCCCTGAGGGGGACGCCTCCAGTGGACCGGCAAAGCCGGATCCACGGTGGCGCTTGCAGGGCCGCGCACTTGGCACGGATCGGTCGGGTGCACAACGCCGAAGCATCTGCGAACGCAGTCCTCACGGAACCTGTTCGGCTGGGGCAAGAACGCTCTCCACGGCCCTGCGACAATCGGGGCATGAGCTTTGCCCCCCTCTCCAACGACACCTTCCTGCGCGCCTGCCGCCGCCAGGCCACCGACTACACCCCCCTGTGGCTGATGCGCCAGGCGGGCCGCTATCTGCCCGAGTACAAGGCCACGCGCGCCAAGGCCGGCAGCTTCATGGGCCTGGCCACCAATGTGGACTACGCGACCGAGGTGACGCTGCAGCCTTTGGCCCGCTTCCCGCTCGACGCGGCCATCCTGTTCAGCGACATCCTCACCGTGCCCGACGCCATGGGCCTGGGCCTGTCGTTCGCCGAAGGCGAGGGTCCGCGCTTTGCCAGGGTGGTGCGTGACGAGGCCGCCGTGGACGAGCTGGCCGTGCCCGACATGGACAAGCTGCGCTATGTGTTCGACGCCGTCACCAGCATCCGCAAGGCGCTGAACGGCCGCGTGCCGCTGATCGGTTTTTCGGGCAGCCCCTGGACGCTGGCCTGCTACATGGTCGAAGGCAAGGGCAGCGACGACTACCGCATGGTGAAAAGCCTGATGTACGCCCGCCCCGACCTGATGCACCGCATCCTGGCGACCAACGCCGACGCCGTGGCGGCCTACCTGAATGCCCAGATCGACGCGGGCGCCCAGGCGGTGATGATTTTCGACAGCTGGGGTGGTGTGCTGGCCGACGGCGCCTTCCAGGAGTTCAGCCTGGCCTACACGGCCCGGGTGCTGGCACAGCTCAAACGCACCGGCGTGGACGGCACCGACGTGCCCCGCCTGGTCTTCACCAAAGGCGGCGCCCTGTGGCTGGAAGACATGAAGCCGCTGGACTGCGAGGTGCTGGGCCTGGACTGGACCGCGAACCTGGCGCGCGCGCGTGCCCTGGTGGGCGGCGGTGTGGGCGGCCCGGGCAAGGCCCTGCAGGGCAATATCGATCCCAATGTGCTGTTTGCCCCGCCCGAGCAGATCGCCGTGCAGGCGCGCCGGGTGCTCGACAGCTTTGGCACGCCGCACACCGACCGCAGCAGCACCGGGCCCACGCACATCTTCAACCTGGGGCATGGCATCAGCCAGTTCACCCCGCCCGAGCATGTGGCGGCGCTGGTCGAGACCGTGCACCGGTATTCCCGCAGCCAGCGCGCAGGAGGCTGAAAAAACCGCCCTCCAGCGCCAGGAATAGCCTGGGTTGTGCACACCAGCGGTACATCTGCGAAAAAATCAATCGGGCCGTCTGCGTGACGGCCCTTTTTTTTCGCACTGCTGCAAGTGCCTGATTTGTATAGGCATTCACCGGGTGCACTTTTGCTGGGCAATCTACCGTAAGCACGGTTTTGCAAGGGTCGGCAGGCCAAACACCGGGGATATCAACAAAGTTATCCACAGAATTTCTGGATTTCTTGTGAAAACCCCGTGAAATCAAGCACTTGCAGCCGAAATGACAGGAAACACTGGATATCGCCCAGCAGCGCTAGCATAAAAACCAGGGCCAACTGCCCCTTGACGAATCGGGCCCAATGCACTTATGCACACAAAACGTGATGCGGCGCAGCAAAAACCACAGGCATGGCCCCAGCACAAGAAAGCGCTGTAAAAATCCTCAGATGATTGATTCATATGGATTTTTTGACCCTGCCACTTTGACAGGCATTCTGTTGGAGCCCAGCATCCATGCGGCTTGCGAAGCCATGGAGACATGGATGTCAACAAAGTTATCCACAAAATGCTGGGATGACTTGGCAGAGCGCGGCAGAACCGACAGCCGGGTGATCCGCCCCGCCACTGCGCCTGCGCCGTGAAGTGCGCCGGTCGAGAATGCCGCCGGCCCCCGCAGGCCCACTGATTTGGGTAAAAAAGGCTGTCAGAAAAGCCATCCCAGGACCAGGAATAGCCAGGGTTGTGCACACCGACGGCCCATCCTTGAAAAATTCTATCGCGCGGTTTCCACGGCAGCACTTTATTTTCGCCGTGTCGCAAGTGCTTGATTTGTATAGGCATCCACCGGTTGCACTTTTGGCAGGCAACCTAGCGAAAGCGCGGTCCTTCAAGGGCTGGCGGTCTGAGCACGGGAGATATCAACAAAGTTATCCACAGATTTCCTGAACTTCTCGGGAAACCCTTGATAAATCAAGCACTTGCGTGCGATATCGCAGAAATCAGTGGATATCTCGCCTCGTCGGCTAACACAGAAAGCACGCCCAATGTCCTCTTGACGAACCTAGCCAACTGCACTTATGCACACAAAACGTGATGCGGCGCAGCAAAAATTGGATCGATGCCGTTAACACAAAAAATCGCCCAAAAAATCTTCAGATGATTGATTCATATGGATTTTTTGACGCTGCCGGATTAACAGGCAATCTGTTCAGGCCCAGTATCCATGCGGCCTGGGCCATGGTGAAGACAGGATGTCAACAAAGTTATCCACAGAATTGTGGGATGACTGGAAAAACGCAGCGCGATCATGCACTTGGCGCCCACATCGCCACAGGACATGAACTAGCGCACGCAAGCTGCGAAGGCCGTCCGTGCGCCCGGCGACCTGGAGGATTCGCGTACGATTCCCGGTTGCCTTACCGCTCCTGCGCGGTCGCCGCACACCCCTGATCCCTTGACCTTGCCCCCCACCACCATCGTCCATGTGGCCCTGCACGCGCCCTCGCACAGCGGCGTGGGGGAGCTGCTGAGCTACGCCAGTCACGAGGCCCTGCCGCCGGGCACGCTGGTGCGGGTGCCGTTTGGCACGCGCGAGGTGCTGGGCGTGGTCTGGGACAGCGATGAAGGCACGGGCGAGCTGCCCGAGGGCGCGACCATGCGCGCCATTGCCGGGGTGCTGGCCGGCGTGGCGCCGCTCGATGCGCCCTGGCGCCGCCTGGTGGGGTTTGCGGCACGCTATTACCAGCGCTCGCTGGGCGAGGTGGCCCTGGCGGCCCTGCCGCCGCAGCTGCGCGACCTGGGACCGGAGCAACTGGCCCGGCGCCTGCGCCGCCCGGCCGCGCCCGTTGGCGACACCAGCCAGGACCTGCCCACCGTGGCCCTGACGCCCGAGCAGGAAAGCGCACGCGCGCAGATCGCCGCCGAAAAAGGTCCGTTCGTGCTGTTCGGCAGCACCGGCAGCGGCAAGACCGAGGTCTACCTGCGCTGCGTGCAGGAGGTGCTGGACGCCGACCCCAGCGCCCAGGCCCTGGTGATGGTGCCCGAGATCAACCTCACCCCCCAGCTCGAAGAGCGCTTCACCGCCCGTTTCGCACCCCGTTTCGGCGCCCAGGCCGTGGTCTCGCTGCACAGCGGCATGACCAACCCGCAGCGCCTCAAGAGCTGGCTGGCCGCGCACAGCGGCACCGCGCGCATCGTGTTGGGCACGCGCATGGCGGTGTTCGCCAGCCTGCCCTGGCTGCGCCTGATCATCGTGGACGAGGAGCATGACCCGAGCTACAAGCAGCAGGAGGGTGCCCGCTACTCCGCACGCGACCTGGCCATATGGCGCGGGCGCGAGCAGGGTGCCAAGGTGCTGCTGGGTTCGGCCACGCCCTCGCTGGAGAGTTGGCACGCCAGCCGCCCGCCTACGCCCGAAGACCCGGAGGGCGGCCGCTACCTGCGCCTGCACATGCCCAGCCGCATCGGCGCGGGCCAACTGCCGCGCGTGCGCCGGGTGGACATGAACCAGCAGCCCCGGCGCGCGGTGTTCACCGCCCCCTTGCTGGCCGCCATCACCGAGCGGGTGCAGCGCGGTGAGCAGAGCATGGTTCTGCTCAACCGCCGCGGCTACGCCCCCGTGCTGCACTGCGCCGACTGCGGCTGGAAGAGCGACTGCCCCCACTGCAGCGCGCACCAGGTGTTCCACAAGACCGACCGCACCCTGCGCTGCCACCACTGCGGCTACACCGTGCGCGTGCCGCGCCACTGCCCTACCTGCGGCAGCCCCGACATCCTGTCCATGGGCCGGGGCACCGAGCAGTTGGAGGAGCAACTGGGCGATCTACTGTCCGAGGTGCTGCGCCCCGATGGTTCGCCCGCGCGCATCGCCCGCATCGACGCCGACACCACCAAGGCCAAGGGCGCTCTAGAGAGCCAGCTGGCGCAGGTGCACTCGGGCGAGGTCGACGTGCTGGTGGGCACGCAGATGATCGCCAAGGGCCACGACTTTCGCCGCATCACCCTGGTGGCGGCGGTGCAACCCGACGGCGCACTGTTCTCCAGCGACTTTCGCGCGGCCGAGCGCCTGTTCGCCCTGCTCATGCAGGCCGGCGGGCGCGCCGGGCGCGACGCAGCCTACATGGCCGCCCAGGGCGGGGCCCCCTGCGAGATGTGGGTACAGAGCTTTCACCCCCAGCACGCGGTGTTCGAAGCGCTGCGCACGCACGACTACCCGGCCTTCGCCGCCCAGCAGCTCCAGGAGCGCCAGGAGGCGGGCATGCCGCCCTTCGCCTACCAAGCCCTGGTGCGCGCCGACGCCCGCACCCAGGAAGTGGCCCAGGGCTTCCTGACCGCCGCCAGTGCCGCCGCCCGGGAGCATGGCCTGCCGGGGCTGGACCATGTCACCCTGTACCCGTCGGTGCCGCTGACCATCCAGCGCATCGCCAACGTGGAGCGCGCCCAGATGCTGCTGGAAAGCCCGAGCCGGGCCGCCCTGCAGCGTTTTCTGTCCACCTGGCAGCCCGTGATGCAGGCAACGCGCAGCGATCCGGCCCACAAAGGGCTGATCCGCTGGCTGGTGGATGTGGATCCTCTGACGATCTGAGCCGGCCCATTAACAAGAACTCGTCTTTGTTACGCGGCCCGGCATAGCCCCCCCAGGATGGGGGGTGCTCCGGCAAAGGCGAACAAACTACAATGCCGGGTGGTGCCAGAACGCCCCCAGCCCGTGGCTGGACGGGTCGTGCAGCACCCATGCCACATGCCTTTGGCAGCTGGCAAACCCCTTCCACCCCGAGTCCTCCGTGCCGAACCGGCCATTCCCACAGCAACTATGAGCAGTCTCCCCATCGGCACCGATGACGCCGGCAACCAGGAAGCAGAGCTTCTGGCCCAGTTCGCGCGCAACCTGAAGGTGCCGCTGCTCAACACCATGACGCACGCGCTGCAGGACGTGGCCCCCATCGAGGGGCTGTCGCCGGCCTTCCTGCGTTCCAACTCGCTGCTGCCGTTCTCGGTGTCGGACGAGGTGGTGCACATCGCCTCCAGCGTGCCGGTGCAACTGGCGGCGCTCGATGCCCTCAAGCAGTTCTTCAGCGTGCCCACGCGCCTGCACCTGGCCCCGCGCATGTGGATCCACTCCGGGCTGGACCAGATCTACCGGCCCGAAAACGCCAACCTCGCCGCCTTTGACGATGAGAACGCCTCGGGCTCCGACAACCAGGACGACGACCTCGAAACCCTGAAGGCCCTGGCCGAAGATGCCCCCGTGGTGCGCCTGGTGCAGTCGCTGCTGCTGCGCGCGGTGGAAAGCCGAGCGTCGGATTTGCACCTGGAAGTCTCGCAGCAGAAGTTCCGCGTGCGCTACCGCATCGACGGCGTGCTGTTCGACGCAGAATCGCCGCCCCGGCGCATGTACATGGCGTCCATCTCGCACCTGAAGCTGCGCGCCAAGATGAACATCGCCGAGCGCCGCCTGCCGCAGGACGGCCGCATGAAGATGGAAGTCGGCGGCCGCCAGATCGACATGCGCGTCTCCACCGTGCCCACGGTGTATGGCGAAAGCATGGTCATCCGCCTGCTGGACCAGGGCCCCGGCATGATGGGCATGGACTCGCTCGGCCTGAACGCCGAGGCGCTGGCCATGCTGGAGGCCGCCATCGTGCAGCCGCACGGCATGATCCTCGTGACCGGCCCCACCGGCAGCGGCAAGACCAGCACGCTGTACGCCTCGCTGGGCAAGGTGAACCTGCCGGGCAACAAGATCATCACGGTGGAAGACCCGGTCGAGTACCAGATCGACGGCATCAACCAGATCCAGGTCAAGTCGCAGATCGACCTGACGTTTGCGAGCGCGTTGCGCTCCATCGTGCGGCAGGACCCGGACATCATCATGGTCGGCGAAATCCGCGACCGCGAAACGGCCGAGATCTCGATCCAGTCCGCCCTCACGGGCCACCTGGTGTTCTCGACCCTGCACACCAACGACTCGTTCGGCGCACCTCACCGGCTCATGGAGATGGGGGTGGAAAGCTACCTCATCGCCTCCTCGGTGGTGCTGATCGTGGCGCAGCGCCTGGTGCGCATGATCTGCCCGCACTGCCGGGAGGGCACCACGCCCACCTCGGCCGACCTCTTGTTCCTGGCCGAAGAAGGCGTGCAGGCACACCAGGTGACCGAGCTGTTCCACGGCAAGGGCTGCCACCACTGCGGCCAGTCGGGCTACATCGGCCGTACGGGCATCTATGAAATGCTGCCCATGACCACGGCGATCAAGGAAGCCATCATCCAGAAGCTGCCCGCCGAAGGCGTGCGCCGCAAGGCCATCGAGCAGGGTGTGCGCACCATGCGGGCCGACGGCATCGGCAAGGTGCTGGCCGGCGTCACCACGCTGGAAGAGCTGGCGCGCGTCACCCGCCAGGAGATGACGTGAGACCCCGCCCCAGTGCAGCGGGCGCCAGCCAGCCGCCCCTGGTCGACAGCGGCAGCCCGCTGCCTACCGACACCGCCCAGCATCTGCCGCTTGCGGCCGACGCGAAGCCGGCCGCAAGCGGCATCTCCTGGACGGCCTCGCTCGGCGGCGGCAGCAAGCGCGTAGGCATCAAGCATGTGCTGGCCATGACGGAGCAACTGCTTACTTTGCTCGACGCCGGCCTGCCGCTGGACCGGGCGCTGCACATCTGCCAGAGTAGCATCGAGCAGCCCTTCTTTCGCGGCGTGATGCAGGCCGTGGTGGTCGATGTGGAAAAGGGCAACTCCCTGGGCGATGCCTTCATGCGCCACCCCTCGGTGTTCCCGCGCCTGTACGTGAACATGGTGCGCGCGGGCGAAGAAGGCGGCGTGCTGCCCGTGGTGATGCAGCGGCTGGTGGAGTTCTATACCCGCAGCATCGAGTTCCGCTCGTTCCTGGTCACTTCGTCGATCTACCCGGTGCTGCTGTTCTTCTTCGGCGTCAGCGCACTGCTCGGGCTCACGGTGTTCGTGCTGCCCAAGTTCGGCCAAATCTTCACCGACATGCACCAGGAGCTGCCCATGGCGGCAGCCGTGCTGATCGGCACCGGCGAGTTCCTCAAGACCTATGGCCTGTACATCCTGGCGGTGATCGCCTTGGCTCTCACCGGCTTCGTGATGGCCCTGCGCGACGAGAAATGGCGCGAGCGCTGGCAACTGCTGCTGCTGCGCATGCCCATCCTGGGGCCCCTGCTGCTCAAGATCCAGTTGGCCCATGTCTGCCGCACGTGGGGAACTCTATTGGCCAGCGGGGTTCCGATACTCACCGGCATGCGCATCGTGCGCGAGCTGACCGAGCACATCCCTTTGCGCAAGGCGCTCGACCGGCTGGTGCGGGCCGTGCAGGAAGGCAAGGGCGTATCGGGCCCGGTGCGGGCGGACCCGTTCTTTCCCCGCCTGCTGGGCCAACTGGCCGCGGTGGGCGAAGAATCCGGTGCGCTCGATGCCATGCTCGTGAAGGTGGCCGACCAGTATGAGAAAGACATCCAGAAGGCCACCCGCAACCTGGTGGCGCTGTTCGAGCCCATGATGATCCTGCTGATGGGCGGGCTGATCGGCACCATCGTGGTGTCTATGCTGACCGCCATCTTCTCGATCAACGACATGCCCCTGTGAATGAACAAGTGAAGTAGCAAGTAGGTTTTTTCAATGCATATCCCCTTCCAGATCCCTTCCCGCAAGCCCTCGCTGCGCCGCGCCGGCGGCTTCACGCTGATCGAGCTGCTGATCGTCATGGTCATCCTGGGCCTCTTGGCCTCGCTGGTCGGCCCACGCCTGTTCGGCCAGCTCGACGCCTCCAAGGTCAAGGCCGCGCGCACCCAGATCGAAATGCTGGGCGCCGCGATGGACACCTACCGCCTGGACATGTCGCGCTACCCGAACACCGACCAGGGCATCGCCGCCCTGTCGGACAAGCCGGCCGACGCGGCCGAGGCCGCCCGCTGGCGCGGCCCCTACCTCAAGAAGAAGGTGGACAAAGACCCCTGGGGCAACAGCTACGTCTACCGTTCGCCTGGCGAAAAGAGCGACTACGAGATCTCGTCCCTGGGCGCCGACGGCAAGGAAGGCGGCACGGGCGACGACGCCGACATCCGCAGCTGGGAATAACGCCTTTGTGGCTCCGTGCGGTTGCGCATGAAAAGAACCGCCGGGTTCACTCTGCTGGAATTGCTCTTGGTGCTGGTGCTGGTAGGCATCGGCACGGGCCTGGCCATGGTCTCGGTGGACCAGTTGGCCGGCCGCGCCGAAGAGCGCCGCTGGCTCGACCGCACGCAGCAGGAGCTCAAGCGCCTGCGCAACCGGGCCGTGCTCAGTGGCGCATCGGTCGAGGCCACCCTGTACTTTGACTCGGGGCGCATCGCCACGGCGGCCGGCAATGTGCTGGAGCTGCCCGGCAGCTACCGCTTCGTCGCCAGCCCCGACACCCGCCCGCGCACGGCTGCCACGGCCACCCGTGCCGAAGACGAAACACTGCAGCTCCTGTTCTACCCCGATGGCACCGCACAGGAAGCGGCCTTCCTCGTGCGCACCCCCTCGGGCGTGCAGCAGCAGTTCCGCATGGCCCGCATCAGCGGGCGCATTGAAAGAAAAGATGCCGCGCCGACCGAGCAGTAAGCCCTTGTCGGCCTGGCCACGCCCCCTGCATCAGCAGCACGGCTTCACGCTGCTGGAGGTGCTGGTGGCCATGGTGCTGATCGGCTTTGGCCTGGCGATCGCGTTCACCGCGATCTCGGGCACGGCGCGCCTGGACGACAAGATCAACGGCCACACGGCCGCCATGGCACTGGCCCAGGCCAAGCTTGACGAAGCGCTGGCCAGCCCCACCTTCAGCGTCGCCGACGACGCCGTGGACCAGGGCTATGCGGGCACCGATTTCGGCTACCGCATCCACCTGCGCCCATTCGAGGCGCTCACGCGCGCCCAGCAGGAGCGGATTCCCGCGTTCCGGCAAAAGCTCGAAGAGGTGGAGGTCGAGGTCTTCTGGGGCCCCAAGGGCAACCAGCAGGTCTACCGGCTGAACAGCTACCGCCTGGCACCGCCCCCGCCGGGCGAGCGCGCGGCAGGCGGCGCGGCGCCCACGTCGTCGACCCCGCAGAACCCGCAAAACCCCGTGCGGCCCACGCCATGAGGAGCCAGCGCAAACTCCCCCGTCCACGCGCCCAGACAGGCTTTACGCTGCTGGAGTTGATGGTGGCGCTCGCCATCTCGGCCGTGGTGGCGGTGATCGGCGCATCGGCCATGTCCACCGCGCTCGACTTCTATGGCCGCAACAACGACCGCGCCCGCTCGCGCGAAGAAGTGCGCGGCGCCGAGCGCATCCTGCGCCATGAATGGACCACCCGTGGCATCGCCGTCAAGGGCAGCGCCACCACGCTGGAGTTCGACACCCTGCACCCGGTGATGGACGCGCCCGGGGCGGCTCCGGCCATCGCGCGCGTGGAATACGCCTGCGAAACCGCCGAAGGCGGCGGCACCATGGTGCTGGTGCACCGGGTCAAGACGCTGGCGGTGGCCACCACCAACAACAGGCAACCGGCCCCGACGCTGCTGGACACCAGCGTGCTGGCCTCGGGCCTGCGCATGTGCGCCTTCTCGTACCTGACCCGCATGCCCAACCGCGAAGGCAAGCCCATCCCGACCTGGCTGGCCAAGTGGGAACAACTGCGCCAGCCACCGGACCTGCTGCGCCTGGGGCTGTCAGGCGTGCGCGACGACATGCCGGCCCTGGTGTACAGCGCACGCGGCGAGGCGACTGCACCATGACCCCGCGCACCCTGCAACACATCAGGCACCTGCAGCGCCGCACCGGCCATGGCGCGGCCGAGCGCGGCTACATCCTGCTGTTTGCGCTGGGCCTGATGGCCGTGGTGACCACGGTGGTGCTGGGCGTCTCGGTCTCGCTGCGCCTGGACGCCCAGTTGCTCGCCCGCGAAAAAGAAGCACTGCAGGAAGGCTATGTGCTGCAGTCGGCCGCCGCGTACACCGCCCTGCAGCTGGGCGTTGCCTCGGCCGTGGCGGGCGCCAACCCGCCCTTGCCCGAAGAAGTGCGCCGCAACTGGCCGCTGTGGCGCCTGCCCGAACCGGGTGCGCCGCCCGCCGCTGCACCGGGCACGGCCCCCTCATCCCGCGGCACGGCGGCAGCGGCCGCTGCCGGCACCACGCCCACGGCCCGTTACGAAGCCACGCTGGGCCGCCAGCCCTTCACGGCCGAGTTGCAGGACGCCAGCGGCCTGCCCGACGCCAACGACCTGACCGCACAGGAGTGGGAGCGGCTGTTTGCGCTGCTGGGCACGGCCCCGGAGCGTGCCCGCGAGCTGGCGCTGCTGACCATGGAGTTCAAGAACCGGGTGATGGATGCGCGCGGAACGACCGGATTTTCAAGCATGCGAGAATTGACGGATTGGAACGAGATACCGCGCTCCCTGGTGCGGGGCGGCACGACCCAGGTTCCCGTGGGTTTGCAGGACCTGCTGGTGGTAGGCACCAAGAACCGCAAGGTGCGGCTGGACACCACGCCCGTCGTGCTGCTGCGGACCCTGGGCAATCTCACGGACGACCACCTGCAGCGGCTGGCCACCATGCGCCGCTCGGGCACCCCCATCACGGCAGCGCTGGCCCAGCAGTGGACCGCCGGCACGGGCCTGATCGCGGCTGACATGGCGGGCCCGCCCACGGCCGCCAAGGCGCGGTTGCGCCTTGGGGGGCCCCGGCCCACGGGTGCGACCCTGGTGGCGACCCTGGTCCAGCAGGGTGGAAAGTACAGCGTGGTGGACTCCGTTGTCGATGTAAGCGCCCGCTGACCATTGCCGGCCCCGCGGCCGACCGAACACCCGAAGGCAGCCCGAAAAGAACACCTCGATCAGATTGAAACCTCAACCGATGCGCAATTTTTCCCCCTCAGCCGGCTGGCGCCACCAGCTCGTGCTCTCCCTCTCACCGCACTGCCTGTGCATCCTGCATTTCTACCGCGGGCTGCTGGGCTGGAAGCGTGCGCATGAGCTCTCGGTGCCCCTGCCCGAGGGAGACGGGTTTTCGTCGCAATTGCAGCAGCAGCTGGCCGACTGCGTGACGCGCTGGAAGATTCCGCCAGCCACGCGCGCGCACTGGGTACTGGCCGGTGACATCCTGGGCATCGTGCCGCCCAGCACGCAGGGCGCAGGCGCGCCTCCCTCGCTGCCCTTCCCGGCCAGCGACACGCGCACCCAGGTGGACGCCTTCGGCGGCGCCGAGGGCACCTCGCTGATGTGGATGCACAAGGACTGGGTGACCGAGATCGAGCGCATCAGCAGCGCCTGCCGCCTCGACCTGGTGGAGCTGTACGCCCGCGCCCAGCTGTTCCAGCGCATGGTGGCCAAACAACCCGCCTCGCTGCGCGCCGTGGTCGAGGCCGATGCCTCGGACCAGTACCTGCATGTGTACGGCGCCAACGGCACCATGCTGCGCACCCGCGTGCTCGACGCGGGCGACACCAACGAACACCTGGCCCAGACCCTGCAGGTGGAACTGGCCGCCCTGGGCACGCCGGCCGACAGCGCACCCGGCCGCCCGGTGCAACTGACCACGCCCAAGGGCTACGCCGCCGAGCCGCAGACCTGGGCCGACTACCAGCACCATGTGCTGCCAGCCGACTCCCACAGCGACCTGCTCGAAAAACTCTGGCGCTCGGACCAGGGCGGCATCATCGTGCGCCACACGCACAACGACATGGTGCAGGCGCTCAAGGTGCTCAGCGTGGGGCTGGGCGCCGCCGGCCTGGCGGGCCTGGCGCTCATGGTCTGGCACGACGGGCGCCTGGTGCGCCAGATCGAGGAAGGCCGTGACCGCGTGCGCAAGGACCTGCCCAAGGTCGAGGCAGCCAAGCTGCTCAAGGCCCGCACGCTGCGCATGGCCGATGCGGTGCAGGCCGTCAACACGGCGCGCGAATCCCCCTCCGCATTGGGCCCGTTCTCGCAATTGGTTGCGTATTTCCCGCCGCCTCCGGCCACTTTGCAGTACTTCAGCTCCGACAATGGCGTGGTCGCGCTGGCGGGCCAGGGCAATGAAGCGAGCGTGAAATGGCTGCAGGAGCGGCCGCTCGCAGGCTTTGGCGCCTGGACCGACTTCCCCGTGCCCGAATACCTGGCCGCCAGCACCCCGCAGATCCACCTGCAGTCGCGCAAGGAAGCGCCCAAACCCATTGTTCCCGCACCGGCACAGCCACCCGCATCGGGGGCCTCCCAACCATGATGAAGCGCGATCTCAAGCGGGTGCATGCCGCCCACGGCATCAAGTACTTTGCCTTTCCCGTCGTTGTGCTGCTGCTGATTGCCGCACTCGTGGACCAGCGCCTCACCGGCTACCTGGAGCACCGCGAGCAGGCCAGCGACCTGCAGACCCTGTTGGAAAGCAACCAGAACACCCTGGACCTGGACAAGAAGGTGCAGGCCAACGCCGAACAGGTGGGCGGCAGCTACACGCCCGTGCAGGCGCAGCTGTTCGTGGCCAATGACATCACCGACTCCGTCAACGCCATGCAGCAGCAGGTGACCAAGCTGCTGCAGGGGCTGTACTTCGACAACATCGACCTTTCGGACTTTTCGGATGCACCCAAGGGCAGCATCTCGCGCATGTCCCTCACGGCGCGCTTCAACGGCGTGCCCCAGCAGTTGCCGCGCCTGCAGCTCGCCCTGGCGCAGTCGCCCACCCTGCTGGTCATGGACAAGGTCGAGATCAAGGTGGTGGACGACACCCAGCGTGGCGGTCAGCAACTGCACATCGTGGCCCGGTTTTCCGGCCTGCACATGAAGCCGCTGCCCGAGGCCGCCGCCCCTGCTGCGCCTGCCGCCGCTGCCCGAAAATAAATCGAAACCCAGCCGAACTGCTGAATTTCAGAGACTGCAATGAAAAAATCCATTCCTCCCATGCTGCGCAAACTGACCGCTGTGAGCATGCTCCTGCCCACACTGGCGGCCACGCAACTGGCGATGGCCCAGCAGGCACCGATCAACCCCTTCACCGGCCAGCCCATGCCTGCAGTGCCCAGCGGCAGCGGTACCCCCGTGCCCGGAGGCTTCAGCCTGCCCGGCATCACCATGCAGCCCCCGCAGGCGGGCGGTGCTGCTGCACCGGCCGCAACACCGGCAACGGCCCCTGCCGCCACGCCCGGTGCGGCAGCACCTGCCATGCCGGCCCCCATGGCCATGCCCGCCTCTGGAGTCGCCGCAGCGCCTGCGGGCGGCAACCCCGGCGCGGTGCTGTCCAACACGCCCAACCCGGGCGTGACGCTCAAGTTCGACAATGCCGACATCTACGAAGTGATCCAGGTCGTGCTCGGCGAAGTGCTCAAGCTCGACTATGTGATCGACCCCACCGTGCAGGGCCGCGTCACGCTCAAGAGCACCGGCGCCATCAGCATGGCCGACATCTACAGCACGCTGGAGACGGCGCTCGCGGCAAGCAACATCTCCATCGTGCGCCAGGGCAAGGTCTACAAGGTGCTGCGCGACACCAATGCCGTGCGCGACAGCGGCATCGGCCAGGGCGTGGGCCCGGCCTCGTCGGTGATGCAGATCATTCCGCTGCAGTTCGTGCAGGCCAACCAGCTGGCCAACACCCTGCGCGGTTTCGTCGGCGCGCAGGCGGCCATCACCAACGACCCGTCCAACCGCTACCTCATCGTGGTCGACCGTGCGGCCAACGTCGAGAAGATCGTGGAGATGGTCAAGACCCTGGACTCCGACTACGTGAGCCAGGTGCAGATCAAGCTGTTCCCGCTGGCGCACAGCGAAGCGGCCGACGTGGCCAAGGAGCTTGACGCCATCTTCAAGACCTCGGGCATCTTCAACAAGGCCGGCACCGACGCCAACAAGACCTACTTCCTGCCCGTGGCACGCATGAATTCGGTGATGGTGGCCGCCGCCAACCCCGCCCTGCTGCAGACGGCAGAGCAGTGGATCAAGACGCTGGACGCCGAGCCGCGCAATGGGCTGGGTTCGTTCGTGCATGTGTATCCAGTGGCCAATGGCAATGCGGCCAATCTGGCGAGCTTGGTGACGCAGATTTTTGGCGGGTCTGCTCCTACGCAGAACAATGCGAATACCGGCGCTTCGGGGTTGCCATCAGCATCAGGAACGGCCTTCGGTTCGGCTACGGGTGCAACCGGTAGCAGCACCGGCCTGGCAGGTGCAGCCGCCGGTGGCACCAACAACCAGAACAACAGCTCCGCAGCGCGAACCATCGAACGGGGCAACACGCCTTCGCAAGGCACAACGGGCACCGCCCCTGGCTTGGGTGGCTCGGTGCAGGTGATTGCCGACACCGAAACCAACACCCTAATCGTTCGCGCATCGCCACAGGACTACCAGCAAGTGCGGAAAGTGCTGGAACGACTGGATGCATCGCCGCGTCAGGTCTTGGTACAAGTGATGGTTGCCGAAGTCACCTTGACTGATGCATTGCAATACGGCGTGGAGTGGTGGATAAAATCTGCTTTGAGCACCGGAGGCAAAAGCTGGCCGGGCTTCTTTGGACTTGACGGCTCCCCTACTCCTTCAGCGGCAGGTGCGGTTTCCATTGCTGGCGCAACGCCGACAGTTACCGGTACCGGCTCTGGCCTGAATTACGCTGTTTTTGGCAGCGCTGGTCAAGTGATTGGTCTGCTCAACGTGCTCGCAAAAGACACCAACGTGAACGTGATGTCCACGCCACACGTGTTGGCGAGCGATGGAAAGATCGCCAAGATCGAGGTGGGCCGTGAAGTTCCAATCGTCACCCAAACTGTATCCACGCCTAGCAGCAGCTTGCTCGGCACTTCGAATTCCACCTCCAACTCCGTGCAATACCGCCCCACCGGCATCCTGTTGGAAGTCAAACCAAGCATTACATCCACAGGACGCATCACACTCAGCATCTCGCAAGAAGTGAGCAATCTGGGTGACCCGGTCAGGGCGGGCGGGGTCGACTATCCGAGCTTCCAGAAGCGCAAAGTCACGACGGATGCGACGATTGAAGATGGCAAAACCATCATGCTTGCCGGCCTGATTGAGCAGAGGCTTGAGAACACTGGCAACGGAATTCCTGTGCTCAAGGACATTCCAATGGTTGGTGGGTTATTCGGAAATACGAGCAAGAGCAAGAACAAGACTGAACTGCTGATCACGATTACCCCCTATATCATCAACAATCGTGAAGAGGCAGATCGTTTGGCGGGCAGCTTTCAGGAGAGCCTGCAAAAGCTCCGCGTGATGCTGCAGGACAAAGACAATGCGGGGATGGCTCCCAACCTAGGCCGCGACGCACCCGTACGCAGCCAGCAAAAACCTGCTGCCCTGCCAGCACCGCAGATCCAGAACAGCGAAGCCTTCGTCAACTGATCCCGCTGGTACCAAAAGCAAAACAGCCCACTTCGGTGGGCTGTTTTGCTTTGCAGGCCCTCAGGTCAACAAGGCCACCGCCCCTGAAAAGCTCAGAAACGCCAGCGCCGTAGACACCAGAATGATCCGCGCCACGCGCCCGTTGTTGGCGCCAAAGCGCTCGGCCAGCAGCGACACGTTGCTGGCGCTGGGCAGGGCCGCCACCAGCACCAGCACGGTAAGTGCAAACGGCGTGAGCGGCACGCCCATGGCCATGGCTACCGTGCCAGCGCCCCAGACCAGCACCGGGTGCACCAGCAGCTTGGCCAGTGCCACCGGCACGTACTCGCGCGCGGGCACCTGCTCGTGCTGGTTCATCTGCGAGCGGGCCAGCACCGCGCCGATGGTGAACAGTGCCACGGGCGAAGCCGCATCGGCCAGCATGGCCACGGTGCGGTCCACCGGGCCGGGGAGCTTGAAGCTGAGCGCCGATGCCAGCGCACCGAGGGCGATGGACCAGGGCATGGGATTCGCCACCATGCCCTTGAAGGCATTGCGCAGCGCCACGCCCACGCCATGCGTGCCCGCGCCGTCCAGGCGCGAGAGGGCGATGCACAGCGAGCTGGTGACCAGCATGTCCACCGCAATGGTCACGATGGCGGGCCCCGCGGCCTGCGCACCCAGCAGCGCCACGAGCAGCGGCACGCCCATGAAGCCGGTGTTGGGGAACGCAGCCACCAGCGCGCCGAAGGCGGCGTCGTTCCAGCCAATGCGCCCGCGGCGCGTGAGCGCCACCGTGCCCGCGACCATGACCAGCGCGCACAGCACGTAGACACCGGCCACGGCCGGATCGAGCAGCTGCGCGATGGGCGTGCTGGCGCCAAAGCGGTACAGCATGCAGGGCAGCGCGAAGAACAGCACGAAGGCATTGAGCCCCGGGATGGCCGGCTGCGGCAGCACGCCGCGCCGGGCAGCCAGGTAGCCGCACAGCACCAGCGCAAAGAAGGGGAAGGTGACGAGAAGGACGGAGAGCACGGGAGATATTGTCGGGCGGGCCGGGCCCTGCAGAGCCGCAGCGTCAGCGCACAGTCAGGCGGGGGCCATCGCCTGCGGCGAGGCTGCTCCGGACTGCTTACTGTTTGCGCTGGATGATCAGGTTGCGCTTGGCATCTTCGGGATAGGCAAACGTGATGGCGCCGTTCTTCACCGCGCCGATGACCAGCATGTTGCGCGTGATGGCGTCCTTGTCGGCAGTGCTGAACGGCTTGTCGTAGGTGGCGACCACGCCGTAGTAGGTCTTCATCTTGCCCTCCAGCGATTCCTTGAGCGCCGGGCCGTTGAGGTTGCCGTCGCGGATGCCGAGGAAGGAGTACATCAGCAGATAGGTGGCATCGTAGGCATTGGCTGCCGCCATGGGCACGGCCAGCTTGCGCTGGAACTTGCGCGTGTAGCTGGCCAGGAAGGATGCGCGGCGCTCGTTGCTGGGCTCGGCGATGAAGGTCTGCACCATGAGGGCGCCCTCGGCCGCATCGCGCGCGCCATCGAGGAAGTACGGGAACGACAGGGTCCATGGCCCCACCTGCGGCGCCTTCCAGCCCAGGGTCTTCTTGCCGTTGGCGATGACGGCGTTCTCCTGCCCCACGGTGTAGCTGAAGACCACGTTGGCACCTGCCGTGCGCGCGGCGGCCAGCTCGGCGGTGAGGTCCTTCACCCCCAGGTCGAAGCGTGCCACGTGCACGGGTTTCAGGTTCTTGGCGGCCAGCGCGGCCACCACGTCGTTGTAGCCGCCTTCGCCATAGCCGGTCTTGTCGGCGAAGATGGCCACCTTGTCCCAGCCGCGCTTGACGATGTCTTCCACCATGAAGGGGGCCTGCAGTGCGTCGCGCCCCTGCACGCGAAAGATGTAGCTGTCGGCCGGCGGGTACTTGGCGGTGACGGCCGTGCCAGACGCGCAGGGCACGATGAGCGGCGATTTGGCGTCCTGGAACAGGTCGATGGCCTTCATCGCCACGCCGGTGTTGCAAAAGCCGATGGTGGCGACGACCTTCTCGGCCAGCAAGTCCTGCGAGACCTTGCGCCCCTGGTCTGGGTTGGCCGCATCGTCCTTGACCACCAGCTCCAGCGGCCGGCCCAGGTAGCCGCCGCCGGCATTGATCTCGTCCACCGCCATGCGGATGCCGTTGAGCATGGGCACGCCGAAATCGGCCGATGCCCCGGTGAACGGGCCCACCACGCCGATGCGCACGGGGGCCGTGTTGCCGATCTGCGCGCGGGCAGGTAGCGCAGCCAGGGCCATCGCCACACCGGCGCTCAGAATGAAAAACACCCCACCCCAGCTCGCGCGTTGCGGCGCGGCGGCGATGGGGCGCGATGGCGCGAGGCTCTTGGTCGGCATGGCACGGCCTTTCGGGCTTGTCTCGTTGGTCCGTGCAGTATCAAAGTGCTAACAGACCTGGGACAGCGGGGTTTCCCGCAGGAAGGCGCGTGCCGGCGCGTGCCGTCAGAATTCGATCAGCTTCTCGACGTCCTGCACCTTGCGGCGGGCCAGGGCCAGGTTCGCGCGCGACTTGTCGAGCACCATGTAGATGAAGATGCCTTCCTTGGTGGCCAGGGGGCGGATGATGTGGTACTGCTTGCCCAGCGTGATCAGGATGTCGTCGATGGTGTCCTGCAGGCCCAGCGCCTGCATGGTCTTGTTCTTGGCACGCACGACTTCGGTGTTGCCGGCGGCGGCCAGTTCCATGTCCACCCCCGTGCCGATGCTGCCCAGCAGCATGCCGCTGCCACTGTCCACGATGGCGGCGCACAGCGCACCTTCCACGGACTGCAGCTGGTTCAGGGATTCATTGAGAGTCGCCATTTTTTCGTTTCCTTGTCGTTCGTTCACACTGGCTGGAAAGGGGAGTGGGCGCAGGCTGCCAATGAACGCCCGCGCCCGGAAATCGGTTGAGCCTCAGAGGCTGGGAATTTTTTGGCCGTGTCCGAAGGGTGCGT